>JAVBYJ010000053.1 GCA_030824075.1 Geothrix sp. | reverse complement strand
ATCCCCCAGGCCGCCCCGTGGGCGCCGAGGCCTTCCACGGTCCGGCCCAAGGGCAGGGCCCGGCAGAGGAACCAAGCCGACAGGAACAGAAAGGCGGCCAGAAGACAGAGGGGCAGGGCCAGGGAAGCGGCCTCGGCCCAGGTCCAACCTTGCCGCCGGGCGATTCCGGTGAGCAGCAAGGCGATGGGGGCCCACCCCAGGAGGTAGGCCCCCAACCGCGCCCGGCTGGCGAGGAGTGGATGCATCAGGACTTCACTTCCGTCCCCCCGAAGAGGATCAGTCCCGTCACCACGAGGCGGGGGCGTCCCTCCGTGGGGCTGGGGCCATGGTGGGTGCTGTCGTTCAGGGCACCGGCGATGGCGGTGGCGCGGTTGGCGATCTCCCAGCCCTCGGGCACGCGAATCTCGCCACCGCCGAAGAGCACGAAGACGTCGATGCGGGCCTGCCCGTTCTCGAGAACCGCCTGGCGGAGATCCACCTCGTAGCCGCCGAAGATGGCGGTCAGCTCGCCGCCCTTGAAGGTCTGGGTCGACACGCGCCGTTTGAAGCCGCCGAAGATGGCCGTGCCCTGGAGGAAGTCCTCAGAGCCGGCCAGCTCCGGCGGGACGCCACGGCTCTGCTTGAGCGCCTTGATGACGATGAGGATCCCGACAGCGACCACCAGCATGGGTGCGAAAGCCTCGGTCAAGCGGCCACGCCCAAAGTTGAACAGCAGCAGGAAGGCGCCTCCGAGGATGAGGAACCAGCCGCCCATGCCACCGTGGGGCCGGTCCTGGCGCAGCTTGGCTACACCCACCGCCACCAGGACCAGTGGCCAGAGCCGAAAGATCACATGGGCCTCGATGAGACCGAGGTTGTCCAGGGTGAGTACGAGGCCCGCCACGATGATGGCCACGCCCACCACCAGTTTGGGACTGAAGGGGCTCGGGGCCTTGGTGTCGTCGAGGGCGTTCATGGCTTCACCTGGGTGGTATCGGGTTCAGGATCACAGGAATCGGCGGGCGTTGGCGATGGTGGATCTGCCTTGGTTTTTCGAGTCCGCTTGGGTTGGGGGAAGATGGCCCGAAGGGTGACGATGACGCCGCCCCAGACGAGGAAGACCGGCCACCAGCGTTCCAACAGGCCCCAGGGGCCGAACTGGGAGATGAATCCGGCGACGGAAAACACCAGCCAGACGTGGCCGCGAAGGCTGAGGGGGCCATCCTGGACCAGCCGCGCGAGGCCAAAGGCCGCCAGAGCCAGAGGCCACCAGGTCAGCAGATGCCACGCGTCATACCAACGGAGGCTGTCCGCCATGAGGATGAGCCCCAGGACGATGACTGTTAGCCCAAAGACCAGCTTGGTGGAAAAGAGAGGGGAGCGGGCCGGAGGGTTCATGAACGGTGTTCCTTTCGTCCTGAGCCGAAGGGGATGGCGAAGGCTAGGCTGGGTAACCACAGAGCGAACCACCACCAGGGGCTGTCGATGAACCATCCTGCATGGACCATGGCCGTCTCCTTCCGTATGACCAAGCTACGGGCATCCCCACGCCATTTCAGGCAGGGATCGGCGAATGGCTGGAGGGGACCGGCGAGCGGTCATTCCCAGTGAATATCGCCGCCACGACTGCGCTCCTGCCAGGCGCGGCCAAGGGCAGGAATCAGGTCCGGCGGGCATTCGAAGCGCAAAACGGCCGTGTCCCCATGGAAGGTCTGCGCCACGACCATCGCGGCCGGGAAGGCTCCCAGCAGCGCGAAGGGCAGATGGGCCTGGGTCGCGGGCACCCGGATCTCACCCGTGCGGAGAATGCGGACCTCCTCCCAGAGTCCCTGGACATCCGCCTCAGCCAAGGCGCCCTGCACCCCTTCGGTATAGGCACGCACCAGGCCGCCGGTACCGAGTTTCGTGCCACCGTACCACCGGATGCAGATGGCGATGAGGTCCGTGGCCTGGGCGCCTTCCAGCACCGCCAGCATGGGGCGTCCGGCGGTGCCCGAGGGCTCACCGTCATCGTCGGCGCCGAAGGCCGTGACTGGAACACCCTCCCGCCAGGCACTGCAGTGGTGGGTGGCGTCGAAGTCTCGCTTTCGCAGCGAAGCCAGCACCGTCGCTCGTTCCGAAGCCTCGCGCGCGGGGTGCACCTCCGTGAGGAAGACCGAGGCCTTCTCCCGGAAACGGTGAATGGCGACTTCCTTCAATCGACGCATGGATCCAGCATGGATGGGGCTGTGACTGGAATCAACAAACCCAGGGTAGGTAGGGCACAACAGGCCATGCGTCATCATCATGAACCTGGATCTTTCCGAGGAAATGGCATGGACAGCGTCACGAAACCCTTCACGGCCACGGCTCTGCAGCGAAAGAGTCCCGTGCCCTCGGATCTGGCCATCGCCCAGGCGGCCTCGCTCAAGCCCATCGGCCTCCTGGCGGCGGAACTCGGATTGCGGGAGGACGAACTGGAACGCTACGGCCCCACCAAGGCCAAGGTCCGGCTGGAGGTTCTGGAACGCCTGCGGGACCGTCCCGACGGTCGCTACATCGATGTCACGGCCATCACGCCAACGCCCCTGGGAGAAGGCAAGACCACCACCACGGTGGGCCTCAGCCAGGCCCTGGGTGCCCACCTCCAGCAGCGTGTCATCACCTGCATCCGGCAGCCCAGTCAGGGACCCACCTTCGGTATCAAGGGCGGCGCGGCGGGCGGTGGCTATAGCCAGGTCATCCCCATGGAGGACTTCAACCTCCACCTGACCGGCGACATCCACGCCATCACCGCAGCCCACAACCTCTGCGCGGCGGCCATTGACGCCCGCATCCTGCACGAGGCCGACGCCACGGATGAACAGTTGTTCGAGCGGATCTTCCCGAAAGGGAAGGGCGGGCGCAAGTTCCCACGGTCCCTCCAGCTTCGGTGCGCCAAGCTCGGCATCACCCATGGCGATCCGGAGGCGTTCACGACCGAGGAACGCCGGAAGGCCTGCCGCCTGGACCTTGATCCGGCCAGGATCACTTGGCGCAGAGTGCTCGATACCAGCGACCGCTTTCTCCGGGGCGTCACCGTGGGCACGGGCGAGGGGGAACAGGGCTTCGCACGGGAAACTGGCTTCGACATTGCCGTGGCCAGCGAGATCATGGCCGTGTTGGCCCTTACCACGGGACTGGAAGACATGCGACATCGCCTGGGCGCGATGGTCGTCGGCTTCAACCGGCAAGGGGTGGCCATCACCGCCGAAGACCTGGGTGTGGCCGGCGCCATGACGGTGCTCATGAAGGATGCCCTCAAGCCCACCCTGATGCAGACACTGGAAGGGACGCCGGTGTTCGTGCATGCGGGGCCCTTCGCCAATATCGCCCACGGCAACAGCTCGATCCTGGCCGACCAGATCGCCCTCAAGCTGGCGGACTACGTGATCACCGAATCGGGCTTCGGAGCCGATATGGGCATGGAGAAGTTCTTCGACATCAAGTGCCGGATGTCGGGCCTGGTGCCCGACGCCGTGGTACTGGTGGCCACGGTGCGGGCCCTCAAGATGCATGGTGGCGGACCCAAGGTCGTGGCCGGGAAGCCCCTGGATCCGGTCTACGTGGAGGAGAACCTGGACCTCCTGCACCAGGGCCTCCCCAACCTCCTGCACCACATCCGCATCGCCCGGAAGTTCGGCGTGCCCGTGGTGGTAGCGGTCAACGGTTTTGCCACCGATGCCGAAGCTGAACTGGACTTGGTGCGCCGGGCCTCGCTGGAGAGTGGCGCGGACGACGCGGTGGTCTGTCAGAACTGGGCCCTGGGCGGGGAAGGAGCCCTGGGCCTGGCCCGGGCCGTCATGCGTGTCTGCGATCGGCCTTCCCATTTCCGCTTCCTCTACGATCTGGACGAGCCGATCAAGCAGAAGATCGAGACCATCGCCCGGGAGATCTACGGGGCCGACGGCGTGGACTACTCGCCTGAGGCCGAGGCCCACATTGAGGCCTACACGCGGTTGGGCTATGACACCCTGCCCATCTGCATGGCCAAGACGCACCTGAGCTTGAGCCACGATCCCACCCTCAAGGGTGCGCCCACGGGTTTCCGCATCCCCGTGCGGGAAGTCCGGGCCAGCGTTGGCGCAGGCTTCCTCTATCCGCTGCTGGGGAAGATGGCCACCATGCCTGGCCTACCCACGCGGCCGGGGTTCTACGATGTGGACATCGATCCGGAGACGGGAAGGATCGTCGGGCTGTTCTGATGTCTGAGCTTCGGCCCGCATTCGCGACCCGAATTTCGTAAAACGGGACTTCGTCTCTGGAAACTGATCACCGGCCCCCTTTTCCCTCCGGGACGCAGTCCCGGAGGGAATCGTCACCTTCATTTCTTCGGATCCCCGAGTAGGACCAGATGTCTCTCAAGGGCATCGCGCCAGGTTCCATTGGGAGTGTTTTTCAGCAGTTTCTGGAGCGCACGCCTATGGGCGACCCGCAACGCATCCGAGGAGGCAGCTGGAATGTCCGGCACCACGCCGACCCCTTCCCAGCTTTGGTTGCGAATGGCCGAACGGACGCTCCCGTTTGGTATGGTTGCTTCGAACTGTGCGTTGAGGGGATACGTTCGCGCTTGATTCCCGGCTCCTGGCGTCGTTTCACCAATCACCTCAGCCCGGTGGCGATCCTGAAGGATGAATGCGAGCCCTTCACCGCCTGACCAGGTGTTCCCGGAAACCAGAGCGTAGGTGGGCCTCTGCTCATTCCGGTAGGGAAGGGGGGTGGCTTCGGTCCTGAATTTGGCAACTTTGGCGGGTGGTCTCGGGAACACCTCGAAAAGAGGAAGCCCCTGCGCTTCGTAGAAGTAGCTCGCCAGCAGCGCCACGGTTTCCGTTGACCCCCCGCCGTTCTCGCGCAGATCAAGGATGAGCGCATCGGTGTGGCGCAGGGCCGCCATGGCCGAAGCAATGACTTCGCGGGCTTCGTTGGGGCGATAAAAAGCTGTAAATTGGAGATATCCCACATTGCCCGGCAGGATTTCAATGCGTTGAATGCCGAAATTGATCCGCCGCGCCGCCACTTCACGCGGCGTGTCATCCACCGCAGCGGTCACGGTCGGGATGGTCGCGGCTTTCACCACAGGCGAAACCCTGAGGTGCTTGTCCTTCGTCATTGCATAGAGGTCTTCGGTCAAGGCCTTTGCCAATGCCTCGAGGGTTGGAGTCTTCTGGTAATGGCCATCGGCTAGGTGCTTCTGCAACGTTTCTGAAGCCTTGGAGGCCACTGCCGGATCGAAATACTCGCGGCACAAAGCGCCTTTAAGGGCCTCCACCGTCTCACGAATGAAAGCGGGTTCGATGGCTGCTGCATTTACCACCTTTGAAGGTTGAGAAGGGGTTCCAGCCGACAGGCCGGCCCACAAAATCAGACCAACGGGAAGCGATGCATGGGCCATGGTGGTTTATCCATTCAGGAGATGGTTCAACAAGCATGACGCGGGATCCTGACACCTCAAAACCGTTGTCCTGTTTCATCGCATCGGACAGTCCACTTTGCTCAAGTTAGAAGCGGCCCGCAACCGCGGGCCGCTCCCTATCTCTGGGGCGAAATCCCAGAGCAACCGCCTACTTCAACCCATCGATAATCGCGTTCAAGGTCGCGCTGGGCCGCATGGCCTTGGCGGTCTTCACCCTGTCGGGGTGGTAGTAGCCACCCATATCCACCGGGCTGCCCTGGGCCGCGATCAGCTCGCCGTTTATCTTCGCTTCATGCTCACTCAAAGCCTGGGCGACTTTGGCGTAGCGAGACTGAAGCTCCGCATCTTTGGTCTGCGCGGCCAAGGCCTGAGCCCAGTACAGCGCGAGGTAGAAGTGGCTACCCCGGTTGTCGATCTGACCGACCTTGCGGGCAGGGGATTTGTCGTTGTCGAGGAACTTGGCGATGGCCTGGTCGAGCGTCTCGGCTAGCACAGCCGCCTTGACGTTCTTGAACGCATGAGCCAGATGTTCCAGCGAGGCGGAGAACGCCGAGAACTCGCCGAGCGAATCCCACCGCAGGTAGCCTTCCTTCTGGAACTGCTGGACGTGCTTGGGAGCCGAACCGCCGGCGCCCGTCTCGAACAACCCGCCGCCGCCAAGCAGAGGCACGATCGACAGCATCTTCGCGCTGGTGCCCAGTTCGATGATGGGGAAGAGGTCGGTGAGGTAGTCGCGCAGGACGTTTCCGGTGACCGAGATGGTGTCCTTGCCGGCGCGGATCCGTTCCACCGAGACCTTCATGGCCTCATCTGGAGTCAGGATCCGGATATCCAGGCCGTTGGTATCGTGGTCCTTCAGGTACGTCTTCACCTTCAGGATGACCTGCGCATCGTGCGCACGCTTCGGGTCGAGCCAGAAGATCGCCGGGGCGCCGGTCAACCTGGCCCGGGTGACGGCCAGCTTGACCCAATCCCGGATGGGCGTGTCCTTGGCCTGGCACATGCGGAAGATGTCCCCCGTGTCCACCTTCTGGGACAGCAGCGTCGTGCCGGAGGGATCGACGACGCGGATGGTTCCGGAGGCGGGGGCGTAGAAGGTCTTGTCATGGGAGCCGTATTCCTCGGCCTTCTGGGCCATGAGGCCGACGTTCGGCACGCTGCCGATGGTTGCCACATCAAAAGCGCCATGCTTCTGGCAGTCCTCGATGACCGTCTGGTAGATCGTCGCGTAGCAGCGATCAGGGATCATCGCGACCGTGTCGTGCAGCTTCCCATCGGGTCCCCACATCTTGCCGGAGTCGCGGACGACGACGGGCATGGAGGCGTCGACGATGATGTCGTTGGGCACATGCAGGTTCGTGATGCCCTTGTCGGAATCGACCATCGCGAGGGCGGGGCGGGTCTTGTAGACGGCCTGGATATCGGCCTCGATCTCCGCCCGCTTGGCTTCCGGAAGGCTCTGAATCTTCGCGTAGAGCTCGCCCAGCCCGTTGTTGATGTTGACGCCCAATTCCTTGATCACCGCCGCGTGCTTCTCGAACACGTCCTTGTAGAAGACTGACACGGCGTGGCCGAACATGACCGGATCGGAGATCTTCATCATGGTGGCCTTGAGGTGCAGCGACAGAAGCAGGCCGTCCTTCTTCGCAGCCTCGATCTGCTGGGTGTAGAACGTGCGCAGGGCGGCGATGTTCATCACGGCGGTGTCGATGATTTCACCGTCCAGCAGGGGCGTCTTTTCCTTGAGGACCTTGACGGTTCCGTCGGCGGCCACGAACTCGATCCGCACCGTTGTCGCCTTTGCAACGGTCATGGAGGTTTCGCTGCCGTAGAAATCGCCGCTGGTCATATGGGCGATGCGGGACTTCGAATCAGGGGTCCAGGCACCCATTTTGTGCGGGTGCTTCTTGGCGAACTGCTTCACGGAGAGCGGGGCCCGGCGGTCGGAGTTGCCCTCGCGCAGCACCGGATTCACGGCACTGCCCAGGACCTTGGTGAACCGGAGCTGGAGCGCCTTCTCCTCGTCGTTTTTGGGCTGTTCCGGGTAGTCCGGAATGTCGAAGCCCTGGGCCTGCAGTTCCTTGATGGCAGCGATCAACTGGGGAATGGAGGCGCTGATGTTGGGCAGCTTGATGATGTTGGCTTCGGGCTTCTGGGTGAGTTCCCCGAGCTGCGTGAGGTTGTCGGGGATCTTCTGGCCTTCCGTCAGTTTGTCGGGAAAGGTCGCGAGGATGCGGCCCGCGAGGGAGATGTCCGAGGTTTCGACGGCGATGCCGGTGCCCTTGGTGAAGGCCTGGATGATGGGCAGCAGGGAATAGGTCGCAAGGGCAGGGGCTTCGTCGATCTCGGTCCAGATGATCTTTTGCGTCGTCATGGTTTCTCCTTGTTTTTCAGGCTCCGCCTGGGTCGGACGACCGGCGGCGAACGCGTGTCCGAGGAACGGGTAACAAGGCAGACTCCCACGGGAAAAGCCTTGCTTCAAGCGGCTTCACCCGGGGTCATGGCGGTTTGGGACTTAGGTCACGCCTCCGGGTTTATCCCAGCACCGGCATGGCAACTCCAGAGGCCGCCTTGATGACGCCACGGGCCATGGCGAAATCCAGTCGCCCCAGGTTCACGCCTCCGAAACCCACCTGGAAGACCAGCGTCTCACCCTTCGCCTGCGGCACCTTGGTGGGCGCCTCCAGGAAGGTGTGGCTGTGGCCGCCGATGATGGCGTCGATGCCCGCCACCTGGCCTGGCATCTGCAGGTCATCTGGTGCGCTGCCATGCAGGTTGTAGCCCAGATGGGAGAGCACCACCACCAGATCGACCTTTTCGACTTCGCGCAGGCGTTTCACGATGGGTTTCAGGCTCTCATAGGGGTCCCTCCAGGTGATTCCCTCATGGTTCTTGGGGGCCACCAGACCGGCGAAGGCCACTCCCACGCCGGTGATGCCAACCCGGATGCCAGGGAATGTCCGTACCACATAGGGGCGGACCCGTTGATTCAAGGCCGGTGCGCCTTTGCAGTCGAAGTTGCAGTTCACGAAGGGAAAGGGCGGGTTGGCGTGCTTGAGCTGCTCCATGGACTCCATGGCCTCCACCAGCATCCCCACGCCGTTGTCGAAGTCGTGGTTGCCCAGGGTGCCCGCGTCGTAGCCGACCATGCGCATGAGCTGATAGTCGAGGCGCCCCTTGTAGCGGTTGAAATAGGGCGTGCCCTGAAAAGTGTCACCGGCATCCAGCAGCAGCACCGAGCCCAGCTGTTGCCGCAGCTGCCGCACCAGGGTCGCGCGTCGGGCGATGCCGCCCAGGCCGCTGATGGCGCCGTTGCCGGGACCGAAGGGCTCGATGCGGGAATGGGTGTCGTTGGTGTGCAACAGGGTGATGCGACCAGATGCCGTTGCAGCTGCAGGATCGCCTGTGGCCCGCAACGGCACCTGGGAGGCGACCACAGCGGCACCGAGGGAGGCTAGGAAATCACGGCGTTCCATCATCAATCCTTAGAGTTTGAATGTCTTGTCGCGGATGGCTGCCTGGACTGGGACGGGAATGGTGTAGCGACCGGGTTTGGGAGGAACCAGGTCCGCCTTCGCTTTCGCGATGCTGCTGCACTGGTCCAGCAGCATCTGGCGAAGCGTGATCCCTGTGGTGAAGGGTTTGCGGCCCTTCTTCAGGGTGGGGATGGAGTCCCCGCCGCCGTAGAGGTAATCGGAGGTGGCGACCTTCACGGTGGCTGCGGGGTCGATGGGGCTGCCGTCATCCCAGGTGATGGTGAGCGTCGCCGCCTCCGGTGTGCCCTCGACCACCGCCTTCACGCCCGAGCAGGGTTCGCCGCCGCGGCGGACAAGGCCTTCCTTCAACACCTGGATGACTTCGGCCCCGGTGAGTTCCACCACCACCAACTCATTCTCAAAGGGCATCATTTCGAAGATGTCGGCGACCTTGAGCTGTCCCGGACGCAGGTTGGAACGCAAACCACCGGCATTGGTGATGGCGAAGCGTACCGGTGTGCCGATGACGCCCTGGGCCGTCTGCCTCATCACATCAGAGACCCAGTAGCCCAGCAGGTTCTCTTCACCGCGGCGGCCCCTGAAGAGGCCTTGGGGCGCCTGCACCAGGGGCAGATCGAAGGTGGCCTTGATCTCGGCGGCGAGCGGGGCAATGACCTTCTGGATATCCTCGGCCTCGGGGATCGTTGAGGTGATGGGAATGACTTCGGCCTTGGTGTTTGGAGGCTGCGCCGCCCCATGAACTGAAAGCAAGGCGAAGGCGAGAAGGAGGTCAGATGGCTTCAGTTTCACGGGGGATATCCTTCAGGGCCGCGCGGACTTCCCGCACCTCGGCGTCGTGGTTCCAGAAAAGGGCCGCACTACGAAGCAGCCAACCCATCAGCCAGCCGTTGATCGCTGTGACGAAGAGCTGCAGCAGCAGGAACAGCCACACGCGGAAGGTGGTGCCTCCGCCCATGCGCCAGGCCAGCAGCAGCACCAGGAAAGGCAGGAGGGACCGCAGGGCGGCTCCCCCGAAGCTCACCAAGCCCCACTGGATGGGATGAGACCAGAGCTGAAGGAAACAATCCCGCAGGTGGATGAAGTAGCCACGGCTCAGCCCATGGGCGCGCCCCAGACGGCAGAACCACCACTGAAGGTTGAGCGCCGCCACCAGGGCCATCCACAGGAGGGGGCGTCCAAAGAAGGCCAGCCAGCCCAGGCCGTCCAGGCCGATGGCTCCCGCCCGGGCCAGCACCAGATCTACCACCCAAGCGGCGAGCCCCAGCGGCAGGAATCCGATCAGGACTGTGTCCAGGGCGCCGAGAAGCCAGGTGCCCAGCCGGGCCCTCTGGCCAGCGGTGTGGGCTTGCATGCGCCACCCGCACCAAAGCACGACGACGAGGCCCAGCCCGAAGAGGTGGACCGTGGGCGAATTCGTCAGGCGGTGCTGAAGGCCGCCGTTTTCCCAGATCTCCCAGATGTCGCGGGCGGTGATCTGTTCACCCCAATGGGCCGGTAGGGCGCTCGATCCCGCCGCCCGACGCAGATGGCCCGCCCATCCGAGGGCGGGTCCCAGCAGCACCAGCGCCCAGCCAAGCATCAAGCCCCAGCCCCAGCGCGTGAATCCGCCGGGCAGGGCCGCTGCAAGGAAGGCCCAAGGGCCTCGTGGCGCCAGGGGCTCCTCGGTGTGGATGGTGGTGGGGCGAGTGTCCATGGCCGTCCGCAAGCAATCTCCCATCAAACCACACTTGACAGGGAAGGCTCCCTCCGGGTTTCATCGCTCCATGCCGTTGTCCGTTCCGTCCCTGCGCCAGGGCCTCCTTTTTGGGGCTTATTGGTGGCGTGTGGGCTCGGACGGCTCCCTGTGCGAGGCCTAGCGGCCGACGCCATTCCGGACCTTCCGAGCCCGACCCCATGGTCGGGCTTTTTCGTTGTTGGATGACACCATGCCCCACAAACCCAGGTATCTGCTCCGTCACCCGCTTCCCGCGGACCTGTTGACCCCCCTCGCGGCCTACCTGGCCCTCCGGCCAGCGGGTGCCAGCCTGCTGCTGGAATCCTGCGACCAGGGCGAACGCGTGGGGCGCCACAGCTTCGTGCTGCTCGAAGGCCCAGGCGAATGTCGCATGGAGGCCCCAGCCTCGGGTTGGGTGCAGGCCCTCCGGGACCTTGCTGGTCCGGCCCCCGAAGGCGCCAGGCACGATCCGAACTCGGCTTTGCCCGCCCTTCGGGAGGGGCTCCCCGTGGGTGTCGGCTGTGCCGGATACCTGGGTTTCGAGGCCATGGGTGCCCTGGAACCCAGCCTGCCGCTTCCCGCCCGGAACAGCCTCGGCCTGCCGGGCCTGTGGGTGCGTCGGTTCGATACGGCCCTGGTCTTTGATCACCTGCACCAGGTGGCGGAATTGCAGACGCTGGACGCCGATCCCGAAGCCGGTTTCGCCCGTCTGGCCGCTCTGCGGGCGCGGCTGCGGTCAGGGGCGAAGGATCCCGGCCCGGGCCATTCTGTGCCGTCTGTGCACCCCCAGATGTCCCGCCAGGCCTACGAAAGCGCCGTGGCCGCGGCCCAGGAATTGATCCTGGATGGCGACATCTACCAGCTGGTGCCCAGCCAACGATTCCGCATCGAAGACCCGCCTCCGCCCCTGGAGGCCTACCGCCGCCTGCGGCGCCTCAACCCGAGCCCCTACGGATTCCTGCTTGAATGGGGCGACTTCGCCCTGGTGGGAGCCTCCCCGGAAATGCTGGTGCGCGTCCAGAACGGCGAAGCGGAGACTCTGCCCATCGCGGGTACCGTGCCCCGAGGGGCGGATGCCGAAGAGGACGCAGCCCGCTTCGAGGCTCTGAAACGCGATCCCAAAGAGCTGGCCGAGCACCAGATGTTGGTGGATCTGGCCCGCAACGATCTGGGCCGCGTGGCCGTACCCGGCGGCGTCCGGGTAGAGCTGCCCCTGGCCCTCCAGCGCACCAGCCATGTGCTGCACCTGACCACCACGGTGAAAGCGCGGCTGAAGGTTGGCCTGGACGCCCTGGATGTGCTGGCTGCGGCCTTCCCCGCAGGCACCGTGAGCGGCGCACCCAAGCTCCGCGCCTGCCAGCGCATTGCGGAGCTGGAGGGGGAGGTCCGGGGCCCCTACGGCGGCGTCCTGTTGCGGTTGGGGGCTGATGGCGCGCTCGATACCGCCCTCATCCTGCGCACGGCGGTCTATACGGACGGGGCGGCCCATATCCAGGCCGGTGCGGGCGTGGTGCGCGCCTCACGGCCCGAGGCTGAATACTTCGAAACCCTGCACAAGCTCGGCGCCATCGCCCAGGCCCTCGGCGTGAAGCTGGACGGAGGTGCCCGATGATCCTCCTGATTGATGCCCTGGACTCCTTCACCTACAACCTGGTGCAGGCCTTCGAGACGCTCGGAACCGAGGTCCGCGTCATCCGCCACGATGTCATCACCCTCGAGGAAGCCAAGGCCCTCCGGCCCGAGGCGGTGGTGCTGTCCCCGGGGCCGGGGCATCCCACGGAAAGTCCCGCCCACATGGCCCTGGCCGCCTCCGAGTGGGCCGTGCCGCTCCTGGGTGTCTGTCTGGGACACCAGGCCCTCGCCGCCGCCACCGGGGGCCGGGTCACCCGCGCCGTCGAACCCCTGCATGGCGAGGCCACGGCCCTCGAACACGACGGTACCGGGCTGTTCCAGGGCCTGCCCATGGGCCTGCCCGTGGGGCGCTACCACAGCCTCATCGCGGATCCGGCCACGCTGCCCGATTGCTGGCGCATCACTGGGCGCAGCCCCGGCGGCGAGATCATGGCGATGGCCCACCGCCAGTTGCCCCGCTGGGGGGTGCAGTTCCACCCCGAAAGCATCCTCACGCCGGACGGTCCGGCGATGCTCGCCAATTTCCTCCGCCTGGCCAAGGAAGCCGTCTCTAAGGAATCCCGTCGATGACGCTGCTCACGACCCACAACCCCATTCGCCCCCTCCCCGAAGCCACCGCCTCGGACCTGATGCGCATCTTCATCGACCAGGACACGGACGCCCTGCTGGTGGGGGCCTGTCTGGCCCTGCTGGCCCAGCGGGTGCCGGAGGCTCACGAGCTGGCGGCGTTTTCCGACGCGTTGTCCGCCGTGGCCGTACCCTTTCCGGCGGTGCCTGATTCGGCCCTCGATACCTGCGGTACCGGCGGCGATGGCTCTTCCACCGCCAACCTGAGCACCCTGGCGGCCCTGTTCCTACCCCATCTCGGGGTGCCCATCGTCAAGCACGGCAACCGCGCCGCCACGGGCGTATGCGGCAGCGCGGACCTGCTGGAGGGCCTGGGCTACGACCTGGCCCGGGCCAGCGCCGACCTCTCGGAGGACCTGAGGACCCGCAACTTCGCCTTCCTTTTCGCGCCCGCCTACCATCCCCTGCTGGGTCGGCTCCGGGAAATCCGCAGGCGCCTGGGAATCCCGACCATCTTCAACCTGCTGGGGCCGCTCCTGAACCCCGCCCAGCCCCCCTTGCAACTGCTCGGCGTGGCCCGCGAGGACCTGCTGGCGCCCATGGCCGGGGCCCTCGCCCGGAGGTCGACCCTGCGGCGGGCCTTTGTGATCCACGGGAAGGATGCCGAAGGGAAGGGGCTCGACGAGGCGTCCATCGAGGGGCCCACCACGGTGCTGGCGGTGCATGAAGGCCGAGTGGCTTCGCCCCATGTGCTGGTGCCCCGGGAACTGGGCCTCACCCCTCCATCCCGTCACGCCTTGCGTGTGGCGGATCGCGCCGAGGCCCTGGCGGTGGCGCAGGGGATCTTCGGCGGCGCTTCTCATAGGGACTTCCGCCCGGCCGTGGCCGATGCGGTGGCGCTCCAGGCCGCGTTGGGACTGCATCTGCACCGGGATGCCGGACTGGAGGGCTTGCGGTCCACGCTGCAGGAAACGAGAGCCCGCATCGATCGGGGCTTTCCGCTTCCCTTTGCCCTGCCTTCGGAGGTGCGGCCATGAGCCGGCTTCCCCCCCCGGCTTCCCTCGTGCGTGAGACGGGCCTGGCCTCTGGTTCCCACCTCCAGCGCGTCCTGGTGTCGGAGCTGGCCCG
>JAVBYJ010000070.1 GCA_030824075.1 Geothrix sp. | reverse complement strand
GGGAGGCTTCGGGGCTGGACCTGGAACCGCATCCCCGGAGACGGGATCGTTCGAAGATTTGCGCCCTTTTGTCATTTGTGAGGCTTCCCATGCGGCCAGAGCCGAGGAATCAGGGTACCCCATCCCGGCATGGGCCGCGAGTTCGTGGCCTGAAGTCTGGCATCCTGAGCGCATGCCTCTCCCTGCCGACCTCCTGGAGCCCCTGCGCCGCGGCGAGCCCCGCGCCCTGGGCCGGGCCATCTCCTGGATGGAGAACGGCCATCCGGGCGCCCGGGACCTCATGGCTCGGCTCTGGCCCCACCTGGGCCGGGCGGCGGTCATCGGCATCACGGGATCCCCTGGAGCCGGCAAGAGCACCTTGACGGATCAATTGGCCCGGGCCCTTCGGGCCGAGGGGCAGAAGGTGGGCATCCTGGCTGTGGACCCGACTTCGCCTTTCAGCGGCGGCGCCATCCTCGGGGACCGGATCCGCATGCAACGCATCGCGGCGGATCCCGGCATCTTCATCCGGAGCATGGCCACCCGTGGGGCCCTCGGGGGCCTGGCCCGGGCCACCCAGGATGCCATCGACCTTCTGGATGCTGCGGGCTTCGATACGGTGCTGGTGGAAACGGTGGGCGTGGGCCAGGACGAGGTGGACGTGGTGAGCTGCGTCCAGACCTGTTGTGTGGTGCTGGTGCCCGGGATGGGAGACGAGATCCAGGCCCTCAAGGCCGGCATCATGGAAGTGGCCGATCTTTTCATCATCAACAAGGCTGATCGGGAGGGGGTCGATCAGGTGGAGCAGGAGATCGAGGCCATGAAGTCCCTCGCCATGGCCCGGGACTGGGATCCACCCGTGCTCCGCACCGTCGCCCAGCGGGGTGAGGGAGTGGCTGACCTCTTGGTCGGTTTGCGGAACCATGGCCGCTGGCTCCGGGACCATGGCGGCCTGGCCCGGAAGGCCAGGGAGCGGGCCCGGTTGCGGTTCGACTCCCTCCTGGCCGAAGCCGCCGTTCGCCAGGCCAAGGCCCGGGTGGGGCCGGTGCGCCTGGAGGCGGCCCTCCAGGGCATCGCCAACCGGACGCTGGACCCCTACAGCGCCGTCGCCGAGATCCTCGGTGAAGCTTGAGTCCTGGCCCTAGCACCCGATAGGGCGGTCATGGGGGATCGCAACCTAAGCAAGGATCAGTCCCAGGCCATCCGCATGGTCTTCCAGCGGTTGTGCGAAGACGAGGGCGTGCTCCAGCTGGCTTTCGGTCCCTTCCAGGGAGACTTCCGGGTGCTGGGGGAAGCGCCGGACCGGGTGATTCTTGGGATCTCGGACCTGGAGCGGGGGCAGTGGCGCCTGAAGCCTGGATCCCGCCTCACCCTGAAGCTGCTGGACCGGGGCCTGCCCTTTGAAGCCGTGGTGGACTTCCAGGGCCACGGGAAGTTCCACGGCACCGAGGCCTGCCATGTGACCATGCCGCGCCTGCTGCGCGCCTTGGACACCCACCGGCTGGCGGATTTCGTGCCCGACCGCCCCCTCCCCTGTCCCTTCTCGGACCAGCACAACAACGTGAAGGACGGCCTGGCGACAGCCTTTGGGGAGGACGGTCTGGAGCTCGCTCCACCGGAAGGCACCCGGATCCTGGGCGATATGTTGAGGCTCAACGCGACGTCCACGGTGGAGCTGCGGGTCGCGCCGGGAGACAGCCTGGTCCTGCCCGTGAGGGTCGCCTATTTCGGCGAGAAGGTCTGGGGCCTCCGGCTCGCGGATTCCGCCGACAAGCTGGCGGTGGGCCGCTACCGCCAATGGCTGCTGGAAGCCCGCCACCTGCAGGCCCAACGCGACCGGTCCCGGTTCAACCCGGGCGGCCTGGAATCCCCAAGCCTGTCTGGCCGGCGCGAGGCCCTCCGCCCGAAGGCCCACCCCCGAATCCTTGTGGACCGCGACCCGATGATCCTCGTGCTGGCCGAGGGGGACGCCTTCCCCGCGCGGTTGGCCGAGGCAGTGGGCCGGAAGTTCGGCATCGCCGCGCTGGATCTGGGGCCTGGACCCTTGAAGCCCTTGCTCTCAGATTTGGGCGTCAGCGATCAGGGCTGGGGGCGCCTCCGGCTGGTGTTGATCCACCACCACCTGCGCTCGGGTTCGGCCCTGGACCGGTGTCGGCGCCTCACCCAGGAAGAAGGCTGTCCCCTCCCGGTCCTTCTGGCGGGCTCCGAAGAAGAGGCGGACCTCAAGCGGAACAGGGCCATGGCCGCGGGCGCGGTGGACCACCTGGTGGTGGAACCCTTTCATGTCCTGGGCGTGATCCGCACCCTGGATGGGACCCTCAAGCTCTTCGGCTGAATTACAGGTCCCGCGCGCAAGTCCCGATGCAGAAGGGGTACTGGCTTCAAAGCCCCTGCCGGAGTTCATCCATGTCGCTGTCTGATCGCCTGAGCGTACGGGGGAAACTCCTGCTGATGCTGCTCCCTCCCATGCTGGGCTATGCCTATTTCAACCTCCATGACACCTGGACCACCTTCCAGAACCTCCAGGCACTTGGGCTGGTCCAGCGGGGAATTGATCTGACCCAGGCTCCCTGGCGGGCTTTTGCTTTCGATATCGGGGGGTCCTTCGTCGTCTGGATGATCACCTTCATCGTGGTGTACCGCCTCAGCCTATGGATCACCCGGCCCCTGAAGGCTCTGGCCGATGGCCTGGAACGCAGCGACTTCACCCTCAAGCTCGACGTGGAAAGCCACGACGAGATCGGTCAGGCCGCAACCGCCTTCAATGCCTACAACGCCCGCCTCCGGGGCGTCTTCCAGA
Source organism: Geothrix sp. (assembly GCA_030824075.1). GTDB lineage: Bacteria > Acidobacteriota > Holophagae > Holophagales > Holophagaceae > Geothrix. The sequence continues at coordinate 11,721 of JAVBYJ010000070.1, read as the reverse complement.
ACCTGACCGGCTCCTCAGGCTCGGTGGCCAGCGGGGCCACGCAACTCTCCGCCTCCAGTGAGGAGATGGCCGCGACCAGCGCCAGCCTCGCCCAGAATTCCGAGGCCCAGCGAGCTGCGTTCGAGCGCGTCGCCGCCGCCGTCACCGAACTCTCTGCCTCCATCGAGCAGGTGTCAGGCACCATCCGGCGCTCCCAGAAAGAGTCCGAGGCTGCCGTGGCCGCCGTGAACCAGGGGGCCGAGGCGGGCCGGGAAAGCACCCAGGCCATGGAGGACATCCGCACGGCCGCCGCCAGCATGGTGGCTGCCGTGCGTCTCATCCAGGACATCGCCCGGCAGACCAACCTGCTGTCCCTGAACGCGGCCATCGAGGCCGCCAAGGCCGGAGCCATGGGCAAGGGGTTCGCCGTGGTCGCCGAAGAGGTGCGCAAACTGGCCGAGCGCAGTGGCGCCGCCGCCCGCGAGATCGGCGAGCTCATCGAGCGCAGCAACGCCTCCGTGGATCGGGGCGCCGAGATGGTCACCGCCACGGTGTCGGCCCTGGGCAGCATCGAAACGAACATCCAGGGCCTGGCCGCCATGATCCTTGAAGTGGGCGCCGCCGCCGACGAGCAGGCCCGCACCAGCGCCGAGGTGGCCGAGCAGGTGGACGAGAACCTGGCCCGCGTGGGGAGCAACGCCGCGGCCACCGGTCAGATGGCCCGCACCGTGACCGAGGTGGCCCGCACCGCCGCCGACCTGGCCCGCGTGGCCGAGGACCAGAACCACCTGGTGGGGCAATTCAAGGTGTAGAAATCAGCCCGTAGAGATCCGGCCGCCGGTCCCGGAAGAACCCAAAGGAGGCCCGGTTCCGGCGGATCTCGTCGAGGTCGAGATCCGCCGTGATGACGCCTGGCTCCGTCCGCCCCAGTTCCGCCACCTTGTCGCCCCGGTGGTTCGCGATGAAGGAGTGGCCGTAGAAAGTCTGGTCGCCTTCCAGGCCGATGCGGTTGGAGGCCACCACGGGCACGACGTTGGATACCGCGTGGCCGATCATCGCGCGCTGCCACAGGTCCTTCGTATCCAGCCCGGGATTCTCGGGTTCCGTGCCGATGGCCGTGGGGTACAGCAGGATCTCCGCACCCAGCAGCATCATGGCCCGGGCGCACTCGGGGTACCACTGATCCCAGCAGATGCCGACGCCCAGCTTGCCGAAGCGGGTGTCCCACACCTTGAAGCCCGTGTTGCCGGGCCGGAAGTAGAACTTTTCTTCGTAGCCGGGGCCGTCCGGGATGTGGCTCTTGCGGTAGATGCCCAGCAGGGACCCGTCCGCATCCACCAGGGCCAGGCTGTTGTAGAAGGCGTGGCCCTCCCGCTCGAAAAAGGAGACGGGGATCACCACGCCCAGTTCCTTGGCCAGCTTCTGGAAGCGGGCGAGGGTGGGATGACCTTCCACCGGCCTGGCCCAGTCGAAGAATTCGTCCTTTTCCTCCCGGCAGAAGTAATAGCCTTCGAACAATTCCGAGGGCAGGATCACCTGGGCGCCCTTGGCCGCAGCCTCACGCACAAGGGCCTCGACCCGGGCCACATTTTCCGCCAGGTTGTCCGTGAAGGCGCACTGGGTGGCAGCCACGCGGACGATGTTTGGGGTGCTCACAGAACCTCCGGCTGCTGCTGGGTGATGCAGTGGAAGGCGCCGCCCCCGCTGAGGATGGCACGGGCGGAACGGCCCACGACGCGATGCCGCGGAAACAACGCCGCCAGCGCGGCCACGGCGGCTTCATCGTAGGGTGTGCCGTAGATCGGCACCACCACGCTGCGGTTGCCGATGTAGAAGTTCACGAAACTCGCGGGCAGGAAGTCGCCCGCTTCGTCGAGCACCACGCCCGGCGAGGGAATGCGCACCACCTGAAGCTTTCGCCCCCGGGCATCGGTGAACGTGGCCAGATCCTCGGCGAGGCGATCCAGTGTCGCGGCATTGGGGTCGGCGGGATCCTTTGCCTCCATGCACACCACCACCCCCGGCGCCACGAAGCGGACCAGGGTGTCGATGTGGCCATCCGTGTGATCGTTGGTGAGCCCCTCGTCCAACCACAGCACCTTCTCAGCGCCCAGGCCTTCGCGCAGGGCGGCCTCGATCTCGGCCTGGGACATGCCGGGGTTGCGGTTGGGATTCAGCAGGCACTGGCGAGTGGTCAGCACGGTGCCTTCGCCGTCCACCTCCACGGAGCCGCCTTCGAGGATCCAGTCGTGGCCTTGACGGGGCAGGCCACTTCGATCCGCCACGCGCCCCGCGACCTGATCGTCGTCGGGAAGCACGTACTTGCCGCCCCAGCCATTGAAGCGGAAGCAGGCCGCCCGAAGGGCACCCGCACCGTCCTTCACGAAAATCGGTGCCGTGTCCCGGAGCCAGATATCGCCCACGGGCACGGGATGAAACCGCACCTGGCCGATCACCGAGGACAGGGCCTTTCGGGCTTCGGCTTCCGCGGCAGCATCCTGCACCAGGAGGTCGAGGGCTTCGCCACCGTCTTCCGCAATGGCGAGGCAGAGGGCCGCGAATTCCGCCTGGGCCGGGGCCAGGTTCTCCTGCCAGAGGTGGCCGTGGCTTGGCCAGGCCAGCCAGCAGGCGCTGTGGCGGTCCCATTCGGCGGGTTGATGGACAACGGGATGGGTCATATCGACATCATTCCTGGCGAGGAAGGGCCCCGGCACGGGGCGCACCCTCCAGTTCATCAAAAGCTGATCGCCCCGTCGAGGGGAATGAACACCGGATCCGAAGGGACGCTCCTAGAGAGCATACAGCGTATGATGATGCCTACATCCCGGAGTTCCCATGATCTCGCTTCGCGTCCTGCGCGTCTCGGCCCTGCTGTTCACGCTGCTGGGCTGGAGCGGCACCGCCCTCCCAGCCCAACAGAGCCGGGCCAAGGCGGACAGCAAAGTCGCGGCAATCCGGGAACGCTACGCCAAGCGCGAGGTTCTCATCCCCATGCGGGACGGCGTCAAGCTGTTCACGGCCATCTACACGCCGAAGGACACCAGCCGCACCTATCCCATCCTGATGCAGCGCACGCCCTACAGCGTCTGGCCCTATGGCGAAGAGGCTTTCCCGCCCCACCTGGGACCCTCCCAGCGCTTCCAGGAGGAGGGCTTCATCTTCGTCTACCAGGACGTGCGGGGCCGGATGATGTCCGAGGGCACGTTCGTGAACATGCGGCCCCAGCGGGCCGTCAGCGGCACGGCGGTGGACGAGAGCACCGACACCTTCGACACCCTGGACTGGCTGCTCACCCACACACCTGGGAACAACGGCCGCGTGGGCCAGTGGGGCATCAGCTATCCCGGCTTCTACTCCGCCGTGGGAATGCTCTCGGGCCACCCGGCCCTCAAGGCCGTCTCTCCCCAGGCGCCCATCGTGGACTGGTTCCAGGGGGACGACTTCCATCGCAACGGTGCCCTCTGGCTGCCCCACGCCTTCAACTTCATGACCTCCTTTGGCCAGCCCCGGCCCGCACCCACCAAGGCTTGGCCCCCCACGCTGAACCACGGCACCTCGGATGGCTACGAGTGGTTCCTGCGCCTGGGGCCCACGAACGCCACCCGGCAGTACACGAAGGACGTGGCCTTCTGGAACGAGATGCTGGATCACCCCACCTACGACGCCTTCTGGCAGGCCCGCAACCTGCGGCCCCAACTCAAGGACGTGAAACCCGCCGTGCTCACCGTGGGCGGCTGGTTCGACGCGGAAAACCTCTACGGCGCCCTCCAGGTCTTCCAGACGGTGGACCGTCAAAGCCCCGCCACCGACAACCGGCTGGTCATGGGCCCCTGGTTCCACGGGGGCTGGGAGCGCAGCAAGGGCGATCAGCTCGGTCCGGTGCAATTCGGCGCCGACACCTCCGACTGGTTCCAAGCCGAGGTGCTATTTCCCTTCTTCATGCAGCACCTGAAGGGCGCGAAGGATCCCGGCCTACCCAAGGCCACCGTCTTCGAAACCGGCGCCAACCGCTGGCACAAGCTGGAGGCCTGGCCTCCCAAACAGGCGAAGGACGCGAAGCTCTACCTTCAACCCGGTGGAACGCTGTCCTTCACGCCGCCAGCGGCGGACGGCGGTGCCGATTCATTCATCTCCGACCCTGCCAAGCCGGTGCCTTTCATTGAACAAGTCGCCATCGGCATGCCCAAGGAATACATGACCGCCGATCAGCGCTTCGCCGGGCGGCGCACGGACGTGTTGGTGTTTCAGACGGAACCCCTGGCGGAGGATCTGACCTTCGCCGGTCCCCTGCGTCCCGAACTCTTCGTGGCCACCACGGGCACCGACGCCGACTGGGTGGTCAAGCTCATTGATGTCTATCCGGACGAGTTCAAGAACCCGGATTTCAAGGAGGGCGGTTCACCCTGGAACCGCGCCGCCAATCCCATGGGCGGCTACCAGCAGCTGGTGCGCGGCGAAGTCATGCGGGGCAAGTTCCGCGACAGCCTCGAAACGCCCGCGCCTTTCCTGCCCGGGCGAGCCACCCGCGTGGCCTGGTCCATGAATGACATCTTCCACACCTTCCAGAAGGGTCATCGCGTCATGGTGCAGCTCCAAAGCACCTGGTTCCCCCTCATGGACCGCAACCCGCAGGTCTTCATGGACATCAACAAAGCGGGAATCGGTGACTACAAAAAAGCCATCCACACCGTGTTTCACGACGCGACCAGACCCAGCAGCCTGTCGGTACGGAGGGTTGATGCCGAGGACCTGCAGATCGGCAAGGCCAGATAGAGTAAGGCACCCCACCCCACCTTGATCAAGTTGACGCGGAGGGGAGGACCAGAAAAGATGGATTGCAAATTATCGATTCATACGTCAGCTTTGAAATCCAGGTTAGACCTTCGTTCCCAAAGAGCGAGCCGGTTCTGGTTTACACCGGTTTTCAGCAGGTCGTATGACCAAACACATGACTTTTGCTCATCCCTATTTCAATGACCGTTCCGCAACACAAGGAGGGAACCGTGTACCGTTATCTCATCACCCTCATTTCTCTGGCGATCTTCCAACCTTCCGGATGGGCCCAGACACCCGTGGACCCCTCTACCCCTCAGCCTGCGGGGAGTCCATACGAGCTGGTGCCGGTCGCGGATGACCAAAAGGTCATCGAAGAAAAAAGCCTCGTCTTCCAGTCCGGGGTTCTCGGAACGGTCCAATCCCAGTCTCGTCCAGGGAGTCGCCCGGTGGGCGGGAACTCGGATATGACTGAGAGGACCGCTGACATGCCCAATGCCCTCCGCTGCTACGGGTTTGTCCTGGCAGCCAGAGAAAGGCTCCGCCTGCGGCTCAAAGGAGATACTCAGGGGCGGATTTTTATGAAGTTTCTCCCGAAGAAAACCGCAGACAGCATGACTTCGCAGGTGCGGCGAGCGAACATGCTGCCAGCCCCTGTGCGTGCTTCCAAGATCGAGATCACCAACATCACAGACAAGCCTTACCAGGTAGCCCTGATGCTCTACGGCCAGGCCAACTATCCCTATATCCTCGAGATCGAGCGAACCAAAAACAACTGATGGCTGGACTCGGCTAACCCTGGCTGAAATGCTTCCACCCCTCCAGCACCCGGAACCGGCTGCCCATCATGCCGGGCAGGGTGAGCTGAAGGAGGTTTTCGGTGCGGGCCATGCGCTCGGAGGCGGGCAGGGCCATCCACTGGGCACCCCACTGATCCAACGGGGCGTGGGTCCGGATCCACTTGCTCAGTTCCACGTGAGAGAGATCCGACAGGCCCTCGCCTTCAAGCAGGGTGGCCAGGCGCGTGAAATCGACATCCGCTGTCAGATCGGCCTCACCCAGATCCTCGTGCCACTTGCCATCCACGCCATGCGCCTTGAAGCGGCGAAGATCCGCCCCCTTGGCCAGCAGGCGGTCGGCGGATTCGCCATAGTCCACGGCGAGAAAGAGACCCGCTTCCAGGGGTGTCGCCAATTCACGCACCAGGCCCGGCAGCGCCTCGCACCAGACGCTGCCGTCGCGGGGCTCCAGGCCGTCCGTCTGAGACGCAAACCAGACCCCGGCCTCACCGGGATCCGCCGACTGCCACACGGGACCCGCCGCGGTGAGCACCTCCCGTGTCCAACCTTCGCCATCCCAGCGCCAGGGCTGGGCGGGCAGGGCATCGAACAGCTCGTTGCTGAAAATGGCGCCGGTGAAGGGTTCCAGTGGTTCCGTTTCAGCCACAAATCGCGCGCGATTTGCCGCTAGAAAAGGCATGAGGGCGGCTTCCGCCGCCTCTTTCGCTGCGGGGTTGTCGTCGCGGTGGACGTAGACCAGGGCCTCGGCGAAGGGACCGGACACGGCGTTCAGCAGGTCGCGGCCCAGCCAGCCCCGGCCGGCGCCGGGCTCCAGCGCCGTGAACCGCGCGGGCCGGCCCAGCCGCTCCCAGGCGGCCTCCAGCCGCAGGGCGAGGGTCTGTCCCAGCAGGGGCCCCAGATCCAGGGCCGTGTAGTAGTCCTTGCCCGCGAAGCCCCAGGGTCCTTCCGCCCGGCGATAGTAGCCATGGTCCGGGTGGTAGAGGCCCAGGGCCATCACCTCGGACGCGGAGACGGGGCCTCGGGCGAGGCGCGATTGCAGCAGCTCGTTCAGCGGATTCACTTCTTCTCCAGGGGCCACTTCTCCAGCAGCACGGGCAGCAGCCACTGGGTGAGCAGGAGGGCCAGGGCGACCCCGCCCAGGCAGGCGAGACCGAGGCCCCGCAGACCGCGGTAGCTGCTGAACACCATGCCACCGAACCCGGCGAGGGTCGTACCGGCGCACACGGCATTCACGCGGGCCACGCGCTGGGGCGCGTCGACCTCACCCCGGGCGCGGTGCAGCAGGTTGAAGGCCGTATCCACGCTGACGCCCAGCGCGATGGGGATGGCCATGAGGGACAAGAAGGTCAGCGGCTCGCCCCCCCAGCCCAGGGCGCCGAAAACCCCCGCCTGGCTGGCCAGCAGGGGCACCAGGGCGTAGACGGCGAAGCGCGGATTGCGTCCGAACAACGCGATGACGGCGAAGATGCCCGCCAGAGCCAGCAGCACGGCATCCTGCACGGCCTCCCGGGCGATGCCCTTCACCACGCGGAACAGGGGCTGGGTGCCGACGAAGCGACCCCCGGCGGCTTCGACCACGGGCGTGAGCCGCAACAGAGAAGCCTCGTCCAACCGAAGGGGTACCGTCAGGGCGGGCGCCAGCGGCGGGAGCTTCCGCCCTTGGTGGAAGCCGTCCCAGAGATTCCAGGCATGGTGCTCCGGCGGCTCGGTGGCCCGAGGCAACAGCGCCTGCAGGGCCCGTACGGGTTGGGTCGGATCGGCCGCGGCGGCGGCCAGAGCCGACAGCGGGCCCTCCAGACCGGCGGGATCCAGACCGGCCGTGGCGGCGGCTTCCAGCACCTGCCGGCGCCAGGTCTCCGAGCCCAGCACGTGGCGCAGCTCGGGATCAAGGGTCTTCCAGTCGGGAACCGGGAGTCCGGCCTCCCGCAGGATGGGGCTCAGCTTGTTCCATCGCGCGGGCAACCGGTCGGGATCTTCCAGTGGGATCTGGAGGGCCAGCGGCTGGAGGCTGGCACCCAGGTTCTTAGTCAGCCGTTCCTGCAACGTGAGCGCGGGGTTCCCCTGGGCGCGGAACCGCCGCAGGTCCTCTTCCCAGCGGGTGCGGGGTGCGCCCACCAGGGCCAAAGCCAGCATGGCCAGCGCGACCCAGGGGGCCCATCGGCGACGCGCCCTGGGGGGCTCGCTCCGCCCTGGCGTGAAGGTGCCGGTTCCGCGATCCAGCCAGATGAGCAGGGGGGGCAACACCAGGAAGGTGGCGACGAGGCATGCCAGCAGCCCGAGCCCGGTGGTGAGGCCCAGGTCCCGGATGCCCGGAAAGGGGGCGAAGGCCAGGGCCAGGAAGGCCAGGGCGGTGGCCAGTGCCCCCGCCACCACCCCGGGTCCCGTGCCCAGCAGGGCCGCCCGGAGCGCCCAGGCCTTGGACCTGCCCGCCCGACGTTCGTCCCGGTAGCGGCTGAAGAGCAGGATGCCGACGTCGTCACCCACACCCAGCAATACGGCGCCGAAGCCTGCCGCCATCAGATTGACCCGGCCCAGTACCCAACCCGTGAGGCCCAGAGCCCAGACCATCCCGACAAGGAGGGGCACCATGACGAAGCCATAGCCCGCCAGGGTCCGAAAGCCCAGCCAGTAGACGAGGCCGATGAGGAGGAAGCTCAGGCCGAGGCTGAGCAGCACTTCCACGGTGAGGCGATGGGATTCCCAGGCCGTGATGGCGTGGGCCCCGGTGATCTGCAGGGAGAACGCCCGACCCTCCGTGGGCCCAAGCGCGGCTTCGGCCTCCCGGAGACTGGCTGAAGCGGGCAGGGGTCCCCGGGCCCCACGGCCCAGCCAGACCATGGCACGGGTGGTGGCCTTCGCGTCCGTGGCCGGAAAACCCGCCACCAGGGGCAGCATCACGAAGCGGCCATCCTTGGTTTCGAAATAGCCGGTACGTATCCGCAGCGTGAAAGCCCGCCCCAGTTCCGTGGCCTTGGCCATGCCCTCGCCATTCTGCGGTGCGAGATCCCGCAGGCCCAAGGGGTCGAGCCGGGCCAGGGCCGCAGGCAGGGGTTCGGGCGAGGCCAGGGCCCTGGCTGTGGTTTGCATGCGGCGCTGAAGTTCCACCGGGTCTTTCAATGGGGCGAGGCGGTCTCCGAGCCAGGCGGGGGCCAAGGTGTAGAGGGTCTCCGTGGTGAGGCGGCTCACGGCCGCATCGCCTTCCGCGATGGCGCCCACCGCCAGCAGGGCCGGCCAGGGACTCACACCCCCAGGACCGGGAACCGGGATGGGGTCCGAGAGACGGCCCTCCGCGGCCAGGCCGTTCAAGGGCAGGTTCCCCTCCGTGAGCAGCCGGTCCACCAGGCCCTCGGCCCAGGTGCGCCGAGCCTCCAGATCCGCTTCGCCGCCCTCGGCCACCAGCCAGAGCAGTTCCTGCTGGCCGACACCCGCCTCCAGATTCGCCCGCACCGCCGGATGCTCCGCAGGCAGGAGGCTCATGAGATCCAGGGCCCGCTCAACCCGCAGCGTGCCCCAGCCCAGGATGATGGTCAGGCCCGCCACCAGAAACCACAGCCCCCGCGACCGGGAGAGGTGCAGACGGAGCAGGCCGCGCAGCAGAGCTTTCATCCCCTAGCCGCGCTCGATGCGATCGATCCAGGGCTTGAGGGCAGGCACCATCTCCACGCGCTCGGCGCCCCGCAGCCGCTCGAAGAGGCTGCTGTCCTCCAGCCGGACGAGGGGGTGGTTCTCGCGGCGGTCCATGGCTTCGGGTGGATAGGACGCGGTGAGAATGGTGGGCAGTTCTTCGCTGTAGCGGTGATCCAGCAGCTGAGCCAGGGCCTGGGCCACGCGGATGTCCGAATCCATGCGATCCCAGTCGTCCAGCACGAGCAGCGGCTTCTCTTGAAGCGGCTCGATGAGGTCGCGGACGCTCTGAAAGGCCTGGTTCTGGAAGCTGCGCACGTCGTGATAAACGTCCTTGATGGCCTGGCTGAGGGTCCGCACGGACACGAAGCTCCCGCCTCGCCCGGTGCGCTCGGTCCACGCCCGCAGGGCCGCCGCCGCCAGGGTGCTGCGTCCGCTCTGGGCGGGACCCTGGATCCACCACAGCTCCCAGCCATGGCGGAAGCGGTGCTTTCCGGCCGTGGCCCACTGGGCCAGGCCTTCGGCACCGGCGGGCCGGATGCCATGCTCGGGCCGCTTGCGCAGGGCCTGGAGCAGCTTCACCAGGTCCTCGCGGCCCTCCAGTTCGCCGACCTCCTCCACCGGGCGGGCCAGCAGCTCCTCCAGGTCAGGCACGCGATCCAAAAGGGCCCGCACGCTGCTGGCCTGGATGTTGTTCCACCACTTCCAGAAGCGGGCGAAATCCGCCTCCCGGTACCGCGACGGGAGACCCAGGGTTTCCGCATCCGGCGCCAGGTCCGCCGTGCAGCCGCAGACGAGCACCGGCTTCTGGGGATCCGGATCGAAGACCAGGCCCTTGCCCTGGCAGCGGGGACAGTCGGGACGCCCCTTCATGGCCCGTCTCCCCCGCGCAGGAAGCCGCCGAGGATCTCGCGTCGGCGTTCACGGATGCGCGCGAAGGCCCGCTCCTCCAGCTGCCTTACCCGCTCGCGGGAGATGGGTGGGACAAAGCGCTTGCCGATCTGTTCGAGGGTCAGCGGATCCTCCCCGCCGATGCCGAAGTGCAGCGAAATGATCGTGCGCTCCTTGTCACTCAGGGACGCCAGGCTTGCCTCAATCTGTTCCAGGAAGGATTCCTGATCCAGGGTGTGCATGGCGGAGGGCTCGACCTCCTGCTCCAGGCTGTCGCCCACGGTGAGATCGGAATCCCCCAGCCCCTGCTCGGTGGAAATGGTGGAGGTCGTCTGTTGGAGCACTTGCAGCCGCTCCACCTCCTCGATTTTCAGGCCGGTGGCGGTGGCGATTTCCTGCAGCATGGGAGGGCGGCCCAGGGCCTGGCTGAGCTTCTGGGTCACGCGGTTGAGCTGCACCAGATGGCCCGCCACCTTCTGGGGCAGGCGGATCTTGTTCCCGTGCTCGGCCAGGGCGTGGAAGATGGCCTGCCTCACCCACCACGAAGCGTAGGTCAGGAACTTGTTCAGGCGCTCGGGATCATAGCGCTTGGCGGCCTCGATGAGGCCCAGGTTGCCTTCGCTGATGAGATCCAGCAGGTCCAGCCCCATGCCTTCGAATTTGCGCGCCTCCTTCACCACGAAACGCAGGTTCCCCTCCACCAGCTTGCGCAGGCCCTCGGGGTTGCGGTCGTTCTGCCACAGGCGGCCGTTGATGCGCTCTTCCTCCGCCGTGAGCAAGGGCAGGTGGCGGATCGAATCGAAATATTTGTCGAGCGAACGCTCTTCGAGATGCCGGAGGGGCACAGATCACCTAAGGGGAGGGATCAGCATAGCAAGCGATCCGCACGACCAGGAACCTCGTGTCAGGAGCGCTTGCGAAGCCCGTGTGACGCCAGTTTCACCAGCCCCGTGGCCGAGGCGGGCCGCGGCACGTCCTTGAGGCCCGCGGCCTCCAGCGCCTGGACCAGGCGCTCCATGTCCTCCTGCATACGGCTCAGGCGGTCCCGTAATCCAAGGACCACTTCCACCCCCGCCAGGTTCACTCCCAGATCACGGGTGAGGTTGAGGATGAACTCCAATCGCTCCAAATCCTCATCGCTGTAAAGGCGCGTCTTGCCTTCCGTGCGGCTGGGGGTGAGCAGGCCTTCGCGTTCATAGAGCCGGAGTGTCTGCGGATGCACGGCGTAGCGCACCGACACCACGCCGATCATGTAGGCACCCATTCTGGGATCCCGGGAACTCATGTGGCACTCCGCTGCTTCCTTACTTCCACATCATTGATCTCCGCCAGCTCCCTCAGCAGCTCCTTGCTGCGCTCGTCCTGGATCACCGGCGTCACCAGCGCCACCTCGGCAATGAGGTCGCCCCGCTGACTGCCCCTCGGAATGGGCATGCCCTGGCCCTTGAGCCGCAGACGTGCGCCAGTCTGGGTCCCAGGAGGAACCTTGATGGTCTGCTGACCTTCCGGCGTGGGTACGTCCACCTTGGCCCCCAGCGCCGCCTCCGAAAAACTGATGGGCAGCCGCACATAGAGGTTCGGGCCCTTGCGGTCGAACCGGGCGTCGGGCTCCATGCTGATCTGAAGGAAGAGATCGCCGGGTCCGCCCCCCCGC
>JAVBYJ010000003.1 GCA_030824075.1 Geothrix sp. | reverse complement strand
CAAGCCCCCCACCCTCCGACCTGGTTCTGGAGGGCTTGACTGGCCTCACCGGACAGGAAGCCCTGCTCCGCCTGGGGCGCGACGGGCCGAATGAACTGCCCTCCCACGAGAACCGGGGCCTGCTGGCCATTGGGTGGGAGGTGATCCGGGAGCCCATGTTCCTCCTGCTCGTGGCGGCGGGCTCACTTTACCTGCTGATGGGAGAGCCGAAGGATGCCCTGCTGCTCCTGGGCTTTGTCTTCGTGGTCATGGGCATCACCATCGTCCAGGAGCGGAAGACGGAACATGCACTGGAAGCCCTGCGGGATCTCTCCAGTCCCCGAGCCCTGGTGATTCGGGATGGCAAGCAGCACCGCATCCCCGGCCGGGAAGTGGTCCTTGGCGATCTGCTGCGGGTGGTGGAGGGGGATCGGGTCCCCGCAGATGCCATCCTCCGGGCCGGAGTCCACCTGTCGGTCGACGAATCCCTGCTCACCGGGGAATCCGTCCCCGTGCGCAAGACCGCCTCGACCCAGGCTCAGGCCCTCGATGCACCGGGTGGGGACGACCTGCCGTCCCTGTTTTCTGGAACGCTGGTGACAGCGGGCCAAGGTGTGGCGGAAGTGCTGAGTACCGGCATCCGGACGGAACTCGGGAAGATCGGTCGAGCCTTGCAGTTGGTGGAACCCGAGACCACCTTTCTCCAGAGGGAGACGGGTCGACTGGTCAGGATCCTGGCCGGTGTGGGCTTGAGTGCGTGTGCAGTGGTGGTGGTCCTCTATGCCCTGACCCGGGGCGGCGGGGCGAGCGTGTGGAAGGAGGGCCTGCTGGCCGGAATCGCCTTGGCGATGGCGGTTCTTCCGGAAGAATTGCCGGTCATTCTGACGGTGTTCATGGCCCTCGGGGCCTGGCGCATCTCCCGCAGTCGGGTCCTCACCCGACGCCTGCCGGCCATCGAGAGCCTTGGGGCCGCGACCGTGCTTTGCGTCGACAAGACCGGGACCCTGACCCTCAATCAGATGACGCTCAAGCGAGTGGATGTGGAGGGACAGTCCCAGGAGTTGGCAGCAGCTGGTTCGGAGCTGCCAGGGCAGGTTCGAGAGCTGCTTGAATTCGCCATCCTGGCCAGCAAACGGGACCCCTTCGATCCCATGGAGCGTGCCCTCCATGCCGCCGGTGCCAGCTGGCTGAAGGAGACGGAACACCTGCACCCCGACTGGGTCCTGGCCAAGGAATTCCCGCTCACGCCCGAAGTGCTGGCGGTCACCCACGCCTGGAAGGACGGCCAAGGCCACGTCACGGTGGCGACCAAGGGCGCCCCAGAAGCGGTGGTGGAGCTTTGCCACCTGTCCGAGGACCAGCGCCTTCAGATCAAGGCGCGGGTGGTGGAGCTGGCCTCCCAAGGCCTGCGCGTCCTGGGTGTCGCCAAGGGGCGTTCCAGCGTCACGGATCTTCCCGGGGAACAGCGCGACCTGAAACTGGAATTCATCGGCCTGCTCGGACTGGAGGATCCGGTTCGACCCACCGTGCCCGCCGCCGTCGCGGAATGTCAGACGGCCGGCATCCGCGTGATCATGATCACGGGTGACTACCCCGCGACCGCGGAAAGCATCGCCCGTCAGGCCGGGATCGCCGATCCGGAACGGGTCATCACCGGAAGCGAACTCAAGGGAATGAGCGATGAGGTGCTCGCCGAGCGGATCCGCGAGGTCAATGTCTTCGCCCGCGTGGTTCCGGAACAGAAACTCAGGCTCGTGACCGCGCTCAAGGCGAATCGCGAAGTGGTGGCCATGACGGGGGACGGCGTGAATGATGCCCCCGCCCTCAAGGCCGCCCACATCGGCGTGGCCATGGGAGGGCGCGGCACGGACGTGGCGCGAGAGGCCGCCTCCCTGGTGCTGCTGGACGACGATTTTTCGTCCATCGTGGCCGCCATCAAACTGGGACGGCGCATCTTCGACAACATTCGCAAGGCGGTGGCCTTCACCTTTGCGGTCCACATCCCCATCGCCGGGCTTTCGATGCTTCCGCTGTTCTTCCCTGAATGGCCGCTGCTCCTGTTTCCGGTTCACATCGTGTTCCTGGAGCTGGTGATCGACCCCTCCTGCTCTCTTGTGTTCGAGGCGGAGGAAGCCGAATCGGATGTGATGCAGCGGCCCCCCCGAAATCCCGAGGAGCGCCTGTTCAGCCTGAAATCGATGGGTCTGGCCCTCGCCCAAGGGGGCACGGCTCTGTTGGCCTGCGCGGCCGTGTATCTCCTGGCGCGTCCCAGTCATGGGAATGAGGCCGCCCGCGCCCTGACCTTCGCGGCCATGGTGGTGTCCTTCCTGGCCATCATCCTGGCCAACCGATCCTGGACCCTGAGCCTTCTCGGCAGTCTGAGCAACCCCAACCCTGCGCTCTGGTGGGTGCTGGGCGGCACGAGCGCGTTCCTGGCCCTGGCGCTGTACTGGCCGGCGGCTCAGCGCCTCTTCCATTTTGCCCCCGTGCATGGTTGGGACCTGCTGCTGGCGTGCACCGCAGGCTTCGGGAGCATCCTCTGGTTCGAAGGGGTCAAGGCCCTGCGCCGGCGGTCACTTCCTACGGCAGAGGCATGAGGTGTGTCCGGCGCGGGAGCAACCGAATATCATTCAGGCCGCCAGAGTGAGGAGACTTGCCGTGAATCCATCCCAGGCCACCGGTACCACGGGCCCTCCCACGGCCCGGCGGAGGGATCCTGTGGAGGAGGTGGTCGCGAGGCTGACGTCTGCGGCGGGCCCGGGTGAACGCTGGCTCGCGGGCTATGCGAAGGGGAAGGTGCGGCGGGATCGGCTCTACCAGGCCGTCCTCCCATGGATCCCCTCGGGGGCGAGCGTTCTCGATCTGGGGTGCGGCGTGGGCCTTCTCGGGATGCTGTTGGATGCGAGGGGCCTCGGGAATGACATCCACGGCATTGAATGGGATCCGCCCAAAGCCCGCTTTGCCCAGCGGTTGGCCCAGGGGAATCCGGTCATCCGGGTCGTGTGCGGTGATTTGTGCACAGAGCCCTGGCCTGAATGCACGGTGGTGACGGTGCTGGATGTGCTTCACTACCTCCCTCCCGAACAGCAGCGGGCCCTGTTGTTCCGAATCGGTGCCCACTTGCCTGAAGGTGGCCGGCTGCTGGTTCGCGTGATGGACGCGCGTGCCGGGGGTGCGGCGATACTGACTCGATTGTGTGAGCGGGTGGCCGTTCGGTTGGGATGGAATCGGGCGCCGCGCGTGTATTGGCGGCCCCTTTCCGCCGTCCAGACCGATGGGGTGGACGCTGGTTTTGTGTTCCTTCCCACATCGGCAGCCGGCGAAGACAGCTTTGGTAACCATCTCCTGGTCGGCGAGAAAACGGGGGTGGCCTCCCGCCCCCAAGGACCGGCGTGGGTGTGACGTCGACCGATAACCACACGTGCGCCTGCATCGCCTGTCTCCATCCATCGAATTGAAGGAGTCGCTGCGTCGTCTTGATTGCATTCGTTATCTCGTTCGACGCGATGTTTCATTGCAAATATTTGATAATAAATATAGTTAGGTCAAGGCATAAAAAATGCTCCATAGCTAGGCTTTGGCTGGCCACCTGACCCGTCAAGGCCAGCCACTGAAGCCAGTGCCGAGCCGTGGGGCATGGGAATCACCTTGTTGGAGGCAAACACCATGAAAGCCTTTGGACTGATCAATATGGGGGTTCTGCCCCTTCTGCTGGAGGCCATGGTTCCGGCCTACGCTCAGCATGATCAACGCGAACGGGAGGCGAAGCGACCGAATCAGGAACAGAGCGCCAAGCCCGAGAAGGAGCGGCAGCAGGCCAGACCCGCGCGCCAGGAGGAACCCCAGCGCCAGCAGGCAGCCAGGCCCGAGAGACCACAGCCGCAGGCCAGGCCCACGCGCCAGGGAAAACAGTCCCAGGCCCGGGAGCAGCGCGCGGAACGACCCTCAAACCTTCGGGGCCAGCCAGAGCAGCCGCAGAGAGAACAGCAGCGGCTGCAGCAGGCCAAGCGCCCCACCCCGGCGGTGCAGCGAAGAAGGGAAGTCGAACACCGGACCGTCTGGCAGGGTCACCGCGCCCAGAACTGGCAGGCTGAGCATCGCAGTTGGCAGGACCGAGGCGGCTACAAGGGCTACCGCATACCCGAGGCTCGCTACCGTGGTCACTTTGGGCCTGAGTTCGGTTTCCGGATGTTCACTTTTCCCCTGGTGGTGGTGGGCGGATTTCCCCGCTTTCAGTTCGGCGGCTTCTGGTTCAGCGTCATGGATCCCTGGCCCGAGTACTGGTCGGACAATTGGTACGGCAACGACGATATGTATATCGACTACTGGGAGGGCGGCTACTACCTGCACAACCGCAGGCACCCCATGGATCGAATCGCCATTACGGTCTACGTGAACTGACGGTTCATCCGGCCAGCCACCCATGGGTGGCTGGCCGGGCATCTGGGGCAGGGCGGTGGGATCACAGGTATCCGAAACCGCGGGGCATTGCTTTCGGCGGAGGCGTGATTGGCCATGAAAGCTAAGCAGAGAACGATTGCCTCGATGGCCGGTGCGGTGTTGCTGATCGCGCTGGTGGTGGCTTCGACCTGGGCATTCATGCACATGAACACAGCCTCCAAGGCTCGGGCGCACATCAACATGGTCCTTGGTTCGGCGGATGGTCTGATGACCTTCATCGTTTCCATCAGCCTGCTTGGGTTGCTTCTGGCCTTCTCGTTCATCCTCCTGGTCAACCGCGAAGCGCAGCATCAGCAGGAGGCCGCGCGCAGCAGTGCCGAGTTGATCAAGGCGGTTCTCAATACGGTGGTGGACGGCGTTATTACACTTCGCGCCAGCGACGCGATCATTGAATCGGTCAACCCGGCGGCCGAGCGAATGTTTGGGTATGAGGCCGATGAACTCATGGGGCGGAACTTCAGCCTGCTGGTACCCGAGCTGGATCGAGATCAGAACGATGGTTTCCTGGAGTATTACAGCGCGAGCGAAAACGCGAGGATCGTCGGCCTGGGCCATGAGGTCATGGGCCGTCGAAAGGATGGCAGCAACGTCCCGCTGGAAATGGTGATCAGTGAAATGGGGTCGAGTGGAGAGCGTTACTTCACGGGTTTTTTCCGTGACATCACCGCGCGCAAGGTGGCGGAAGAGGCGCTGCTCAGGGGTGGCGCCCTGCAGAGTGCGATTTTCAACAGCGCCTATTTCTCGAGCATCGCCACCGACGCGATGGGCGTCATCCAGATCTTCAATGTCGGGGCCGAGCGCATGTTGGGCTATGCCGCCACCGATGTCATGAACAAGATCACTCCGGCGGACATTTCCGATCCCCAGGAAGTGATCGCCCGCGCCGAGACACTGAGTGCCGAGTTCTCTACGCCGATTACGCCAGGCTTCGAGGCCCTGGTATTCAAGGCCACCCGCGGAATCGAAGACATCTATGAGTTGACCTATATCCGTAAGGACGGCAGCCGGTTCCCGGCGGTCGTGTCGGTCACGGCGCTGCGCGACGCCCAGGATGTCATCATCGGTTACCTGTTGATCGGCACGGACAATACGGCCCGCAAGAAGGTCGAGGAAGAACAGAAGCGGCTGAGCCAGCGCCTGCGTGACAGTCAGTTTTATACGCGCTCTCTCTTTGAATCCAACGTGGACGCGCTGATGACCACAGATCCATCCGGGTTCATCAATGATGTCAACAAGCAGATGGAGGAACTCACCGGCTGCACGCGCGATGAGTTGATTGGCGCGCAGTTCAAGAGCTACTTCACCGATCGAGATCGGGCCGAGGCGGGCATCAAGCGGGTGCTGAGCGAAAAGAGAATCACGAACTATGAACTCACGGCCTGCGCCAGGGATGGTAAGGAAACAGTGGTGTCCTTCAATGCGACCACCTTCTACGACCGGGACAGGAACCTTCAGGGCGTGTACGCCGCTGCGCGGGATATCACCGAGGCCAAGCGCCTGGACCTGGTCCTGCAGGAAAAGAATGTCGAGTTGGAGAGCGCCAGGTCCGCGGCAGAAAGGGCCAATCTCGCGAAATCCGAGTTTCTTTCCAGCATGAGCCATGAGCTGCGGAGCCCGCTCAATGCCATTCTCGGATTCGCCCAGCTCATGGAATCCGATGCCCTGCCACCCACCAACTCACAGCAGGAAAGCCTTGGCCAGATTCTTCGAGCAGGATGGCATCTGCTGAAGCTGATTGATCAAATCCTGGATCTTGCGAAAGTCGAGTCAGGGCGGGTGCCGCTGTCGCAGGAGCCCGTATCGCTGGCCGAAGTGATGCTCGAATGCCAAAGCATGACTGAACACCAGGCGCACCAGCGTGGCATCCACATAACCTTCCCCCGGTTCGACGAACCCTGCTTTGTCCGCGCCGACCATACCCGGGTGAAGCAGGTGGTCATCAATCTGCTGTCCAATGCGATCAAGTACAACGTCAAAGAGGGATCGGTCGCCGTGGAATGCACCGAGGGCACATCCGGGCATACGCGCGTGAGCATCAGGGACACAGGCACGGGACTGTATCCGGAACAGGTGGCGCAACTTTTCCAGGCGTTCAATCGCCTCGGCCGGGAGACAGGCGGAGAGGAAGGCACGGGTATTGGCCTGGTGGTGGCCAAGCGCCTGGTCGAACTCATGGGGGGTGTCATTGGAGTGGACAGCATTGTGGGTGGTGGAAGTGTGTTTTGGTTTGAACTGATCGCGGTGGCTGAGCCGTTCCTTCCGCTGGGCGGCGTGGACGCCATGAACGTGGCGAGTCCCCAGGTGACTCGCGGATCGCGGCTGCACACCCTGCTTTATGTCGAAGACAACCCAGCGAACCTGGTGCTGGTCGAGCAGATCATTGCACGCTACCCCGACATGCACCTGTTGACCGCTGAGAACGGTGATAAGGGCATCGACATGGCTCACGAATTCCAGCCGGATTTGATCTTGATGGATATCAATCTGCCTGGCATCAATGGTTTCGAAGCCTTGAAAGCCCTGCGCTCGGATCCGGCCACGGCGCACATTCACGTCATTGCCCTAAGTGCAAATGCGATGCCGCTCGACATCGAGCGGGCGCGAAAGGCAGGGTTCTTCCGCTATCTAACCAAACCCATCAAGATCAATGAATTCATGGAGGCGGTGGACGGGGCGCTGGGATGGGTGGAGACCAAGGCGCCCCGCGCCACCACTCCGCTGGCAAGCCCATGATGAATCCCGCCGATATTCTTCGCGGCAAGATCCTGATTGTTGATGATCAGGAAGCCAACGTCATCCTGCTCGAGCGCATGCTGCGCGGCGCCGGGTACCTGTCCCTCACCTCCACCCTGAACCCTTGTGAGGTTTGCAGCCTTCACGCTGAGCACCACTACGACTTGATCCTTCTTGATCTCCAGATGCCAGGTATGGATGGATTCCAGGTCATGGAGGAACTGAAGGAAGTGGCACCGAACGACTACCTTCCGGTGCTCGTCATCACCGCCCAACCGGGCCAGAAGCTGCGTGCGCTCCGGGCCGGTGCGAAGGATTTTGTCAGCAAGCCGTTTGAGCTGCCCGAGGTGCTGGCACGCGTTCACAATATGCTGGAAGTGCGTTTGTTGCATAAAGAGTTGGTCGGCTACACGGACGTGCTGGAACAACGCGTACGGGAGCGGACGGCCGATCTGCAGGAAAGCTACCTGGAAAGCATCTTCACGATGATGCGGGCGGCAGAGCATAAGGATGAAGATACCGGTGCTCACGTGAAACGCATCAGCTACTACAGCCGCGCCCTGGCAAGGCTGCTGGGCGAGGACGAGGCGTTCGCGGACATGATCTTCATCGCAAGCCCGATGCACGACATCGGTAAAATCGGCATCCCCGATCACGTCCTGCTGAAACCCAGCGGCTTCACGCCGAATGAGTGGGAGATCATGAAGGGGCACCCCTTGATGGGCTCGAAGATCCTGGGCAAGAGCAACTCACCCTACCTGAGGATGGGTGCAGAAATTGCGCTCAATCATCATGAGCGGTGGGACGGTGGGGGTTATCCGAATGGCAAGCGGGGTCAGGCGATTCCACGGACGGCGCGAATCATGAACATCTGCGATATCTACGACGCCCTTCGAAGCAGGCGCCCCTACAAGCCCGCCATGGACCATGCGAAGGCCATGGACATCATGACGCGCGGTGACGGGCGGACCATGCCGGAGCATTTTGATCCAGTGATTCTCGATGCATTTCAGCAAAACCACGCGTCGTTCCGCGATGTCTTCGGTACCTATGCGGAATTGTGATGGGGTTCGCGACCAGTGGAAGGACAGGCTTATCCGATGCGCCCCAGCGCCTGCTCGAGATCGGAGAGGATGTCCTCCAGGTCTTCGATGCCGACAGAGAGGCGCACTAGGCCATCCGTGATGCCGGCGGCGATGCGGTTCTCCCGGGCCATGCCGGCGTGGGTCATGGAAGCCGGGTGGCTGATGAGGGTCTCAACACCGCCCAGGGACACGGCCAGGCCAGCGAGGTGCACGTTGTCCATGACGACGACGCCCGCCTCGAGGCCACCCTTGAGTTCAAAGGCGATCATGGAGCCGAAGCCCGTCATCTGGCGCTTGGCGAGGTCGTGCTGGGGATGGCTGGGCAGGCCGATGTAGCGGACCCAGGCCACCTGGGGGTGAGCTTCTAGCCAGGGCGCCACCTTGCGGGCGTTCTCCTCGGCCCGCTCCACGCGGAGTGCCAGGGTCTTGAGGCCACGGCTCACCATGTAGGCCTGATGGGGATCCATGTTCGCGCCGAGGTTGATGAGCATGGCCCGGATCTGCTTGTGCAGGGCTTCCGTCTTGGCCACGACAATGCCGCCCACGATGTCGGCGTGACCATTGATGAACTTGGTGACGGAGTGCAACACCACGTCCGCACCCAGGTCCAGAGGTTTCTGGAGATGGGGGCTGGCGAAGGTGTTGTCCACCACCAGCAGGGCGCCCGCCGCGTGGGCGATCTCGGCCGCCGCCTGGATATCCGTGACGGACATGGCGGGGTTGGACGGGGATTCCACGTAGACCACCTTGGTGTTTGGCTTCATGGCCCGGCGGAGGTTCTCCAGGTCGGAGGTATCCACATAGGAGCTCTCCACGCCGAAGCGGCTCATGTGTTTCTCCATGAGGCCGCGGCTGGGGCCATACACGGAGTCCGTGCTCACCATATGGTCGCCGCTGCTGAGGAGGGCGAGGTACACGGTGCTGACAGCCCCCATCCCGCTGGCCATGGCCGTGGCGCCGAAGCCGTTCTCCAGCTGGGCGACGTTCTCTTCCAGGGCGGCCGTGGTGGGGTTGCCGATGCGCGTGTAGATGTAGCCGTCCTCCGTGCCAGCGAAGCGGTTGGCCCCCTGCTTGGCATTGCGGAAGGCGAAAGTGGAGGTCTGGTAGATCGGGGTCACCACGCTGCCGTGCGCGTCCTCCTGGATGCCCGCATGGACGAGCTTGGTGTTGAAGCCTTTGTTGCGGGTGTCCATGGATGCTCCTGGTCGGGTCTCTGGTCTTCATGGGGTCAAAGGAACGGGCACGACGTGATCCGTGGCGTACCCTCCGGTATCACCGCAGCGGCCAGGGGGTGCCTGGAGTCCAAGACACACCGCATACGCCGAGCAGCCGGGATGTCGGCCCGAACACACCCTTGATTGAAGCACACTTGGAGGCTTGCGGTGAGGAGTGGGGCGGGGCGTGGGTTATGCCGCATCTGGCACTGGACTCGAACGGCGTCTGGCTATGCCAGCCGCTGGTCCAAGTCCAGCCAAGCGCACTTGGTGCGCCTAGCTGGACTCGAACCAGCGACCTACGGCTTAGAAGGCCGTTGCTCTATCCACCTGAGCTATAGGCGCGCCTTTACAGTCTAGCGGGTCGGCTCAGAAGTGGACCTGCAGCTGCGCCGTGGGGTCGGTGAGGCGCGTGTCGCTGAGGAGCGCGGGGATCCTTATCCATACGTGCTTTCTGGTTCTTCACGGGGCTTCAAAACCGAGTTCCGTCCATGGGGTGCTGTTCCTTCGTTCCGTGAGGTTTCATCTCGAAAGATGGATGCAGGGTCACCGCCAGGTCCACAACCCCAGATACCTTGAAACGGTCCAAGGCGATGCGCGGGATCCGGCGGGTCCCGACGGCGATGCAGGCGTCACATATGGACGATTCAGGAAGCTACCCAACCGGAGGAGGCGTGGATTCCCGTCTCAACGGGTGATTGAAAAAAGGGGTCTTAGAGGTTGTGCCATCGAAATCTGATTTCGGCCCTAGATCTTTGTGTCTAACAATCTTGAGAATTCAAATCAATCAAAGATTGGACTTGTGATTCGATTCACAGGGGACTTACATATGCTTCTAATTCACCCCGCTCTTCTCAGCTAAAGGTCCCGCCATGGCCCGAAAGAGGATGTGCCCCGCCTCCATCGTCGTCCTGCTCGCCTCGACCGCGGCGTCGGTGGGTTTCGCCGCGGAGGTGGAAGCCTACGGCACCACCCTGGCGCGGTACTGGAACCAGAGCTACCCGGACCTCAGCAAGAACCGCTACGTTCCCCTGACCCAGTTCGTGGGAATTGATGCCACGGGGCTCGGGGACACGCCCTGGTCGCTGCACCTGTTCGGATGGGGCAAGACCGATCTGGCGGATCAGAGCTCACCCGGCGGGAAGGGGGAGGGCGACCTCACCTTCGGCTACCTCCAGTACCGCGCTCCGAAGGCCAATGCCGAGGTCCAGCTCGGCCGGTTCGCCGCCCAGGGCGCCGCCGGTCTGGAGATGGTGAACGGGCTCAGCGCCCGCGCCGACCTTCGGGGCGGCTTCACCTTCGCCTTCTTCGGCGGCAAGCCCGTGATCTACGACCCCGTTGGCGCCCCCCAGGCGGCCCCCCGGGATTTCATCGCGGGTGGGCGCCTCGCCTGGCGGGCCGCCCGGTACGGGGAGATCGGCGTTTCCTACCTGCAGGACGGCACCGCGCCCAAGGACCAGCCCGGTCAGCCGATCCTCGAAGACCGTTCCCGGAAGCTGCTGGGCGGGGATCTGCGGCTTTCGCCCCATGCCTCTTTCGACATCAGCGGCCGTGTGATCTACAACCAGAAGAAGGAAGATCCGCTGTCGGCGACCAGCAAGAATGCCCGTCTGGCCGGGCAGGACTACGCCATGAGCTGGAAGGTTACCCGGACGATCCAGCTCTCAGGGACCTACATCGAGCGCAACTTCAAGGACTACTACGCAGGTACCAACCTCCCCGCCCTGTTCCGTCAAATCGAGACCGAAAAGTACAAAGCCCACTCCGGCCTGCTCTCCTTCGGGATCAGTGGCCCCCTCCAAGTCAACGTGGACTACCGGAAGGCCCGCCGCGAGGGCAACGGGGACAGCACCCGCGCAGGGGCGGAATTCCGGATGACCTCGGAGCGGCTGAAGCTCAAATCGGGTCTGGCCTATCACCGTGTCACCGCCACCGACGTGCCCCTCACCGGGGGGACCGTGGCCTTCTACAGCCTGTCGCATTCCGAGGCTCGCCTCTGGCTGATGCACGACGGGGGGCGGTACTTCCTCAGCCTCGATGCGGTGAGCTACTCCTTCGATGATGAGAACAACCCCATGCTCAATGGTGAGTCCAAGTCCTACCTGGGGGTGGCCTCGCTGGGCTTCCGGCCGGGCAAGCGTGTGACGATCTCCGGCGATGTCAGTTATGGGATGAACCCGCTCTACAAGAAGGAGGTCCGCGGCCTTCTGAGGCTCGACTTCCGCTTCGGAGTCGGGGCCAAGGGGGGTGGCAAGTGAAGGCCTGGAAGTCGTCTCCCCTGCTGGTCTTCGGCCTGGCGCTCTGCCTGGGCTTCCTTAGCGCCTGTTCACTCCTGTCGCCGGAGACCAGCTTTGCTCCCACCCATCCCGAGCAACTCGGCCCGGGTCGGCCCATGTGTTCCAGCTGTCACGAAAGCGAACCTTTCGCCGGCGCACGCAAGCCCTACTCGGCCTTCGACCACACCCCGGCCTTTCTCAAGGATCACGGCCTGGCCGCCGGACGGGACGCGGGCACCTGCGCCTCCTGCCATGGCCAGTCCTTCTGCGCGGACTGCCACTCGGGCAAAACGATGATCCCACCGGCCGTCCTGCTCGGGAATCGGCCGGACCGGACCATGCCCCATCCGGCTGCGTACCTGTCCACCCATCAGATCGAGGGGAAGCTGGATCCCGCGCGGTGCTACACGTGCCATGGCCGGGCCAACAACCAGCGCTGCGCCGCCTGCCACCGGTAGCCTGCGAAACGCCCCCACTCAGGATTTCAACGCACGGACCAGCTGAAGGATGGACACCATGAGGGAACCGAGGACGCTTCGCCATTCGTGTCTCATCGCTGTATTCCTTGGTCTGGCGGTTCTGCTGGGCTGCTCGACCAGCCGCGGGAGTGGCGGCGCCCTCAGCCTTGTCAACGCCCAGGGAGCCCATCCCGCGGGCTTCATCGGCACCCATCCCGGCCTGGCCGCGACCGCGCTCGATCAGTGCCGGTCCTGCCACGGCCAGGACCTGACAGGGGGGATCTCCAAGGCCTCCTGTTTCACCGCCGCCTGCCACCACAATCCCGTTCCTGGTTGGGCCCTTCCCGGCACCCACGGCCTGCGGGCGAAGCGGGCGCCTGACAGCAGCGGCGGCGGCTTCGCCTCCTGTCAGATCTGCCATGGGACGGATTTCCTGGGAGGCGGCTCTGCCGTCGCTTGTGGGGCCTGCCACACCACGGCCGCACCCCATCCCGCGAAACCTTGGCACACGGCGCTCTCCAACCATGCGACCGCGGATCCGGCCAACGCCCCGGTCTGCGCCCAGTGCCACTTCCCTGGCTCCACGGTCAATCCGGCGGGCCATCCCACGAGCCCGGCCCCGACGGGCACCGCACCGGGCTGCTTCAACAACACCCTCTGCCACGGGAATGCCCAGGCGCCCCACGCCCTGGGTGTGGTCTGGAAGGAGGCGACCAGCCTCGCCTTCCATGGCCTGGAGGCGAAGAAAGACCTCGGGGCCTGCCAGACCTGCCACGGCACACCGGGATCGCCGAAATTCGACGGAGGCTCCGCACCGACCAAGTGCACCACGTGCCACACCCAGGCGAAGGCCCATCCAACCGTCTGGAACCAGGCGGCGCAGGTGGTGTTCCCCGGTTTCGTGTCCTCCCATCGCAACGCCCTGAAGATGGATACGACCTGCAATCTCTGCCACGACTTCACCAAGGGCCGCACCGCCCCTGATCCGGCTGCGCCCAGCTGCTACGCCACGGCCAACAATGGCGTGGCCTGCCACTTCAACGGGCCCGGCCAGCCGAACCACGCGGTACCTTTCACGACCGCCCTCCACACCGGCGCCGTCCAGGCCACCTTCGACACCAACTGTTCCATCTGCCACGCCGTTTCCGGCACCTCGCCGAGCCGGGCGCCGCTCTGCACGACCTGTCACCAGGCCGGTTCCCCGCTCACCCAGACGAACTGCGCCTCCTGTCACACGAAGCCCCCCGCGGGCGCGGCCTTCCCGAACGTGGCCGGGGTGCACGCGAAGCATGATGCCCTGACCGGTGTCACCGGGGCCTGCGCCGCCTGCCACGAAGGCTCCGATTCCGGCAGTCAGACCCACTACGACCACGCCAATGCCCGTCCCGGCTACGACACCCTCCGACTGGCGCCAGGTGAGGTCAAATTGGGCGTCATCTACAACGCCTCTCCGACCCGGGTGGCGACCTTCAACGCCACGACTCAGACCTGCTCAAACGTCAGCTGCCACGGCGGGATCGCCACGCCGGGCTGGCAGGCCACCAACAGCATCCTCTCCAATCAGGAATCCGGATGCCGCCAGTGCCACACCCTGGGGACGGCCCTGGGCACGCCGGATGGCAACAGCCCCTATTCCGGCCTGCACGCCCTGCATCTCAATTCCACGGCGGGCCTCCAGTGCGTGGAATGCCACGCCATGGCGAACGGAAGCACCGGCGCCCTGAATCACTTCAAGTTCCTCAACACTTCCCAGATGGAGGGCCCCGCCGGCCAGACCGTGGCGTTCAACACCACCACGCCGGTCGCCATTTATGACATCGCCACCCAGTCCTGCGGCAGCGGCGGTGCCTTCAGCTGTCACGGCCATGCCCACCCGGCCTCCTACACCTGGACCGGGGGTGGCGCCAGCCACGCCGTGCCCTACGCCGACACCGCCCACACGAGCGTGAACACCCTGACGGCCTTCACCAGCAGCTGCGCCGCCTGCCACGATGTGGCCGCGCCCACCACCAAGGCCGGACCGTCCTGCACCACCTGCCATCAGGCCGCCTCGCCGCTCACGGCGACGAACTGCAGCTCCTGCCATTCGAGGCCCCCCATCGGAACCGTCTTCCCCGATGTGGCCGGGAAGCATGCCATCCACAACGCCTTGACCGGCGTGACGGGCCTGTGCGCGACCTGCCACAGCGGCGCCGAACCCGGCAACGCCAACCTCGTCCACTACAATCACGCCAATGCCCGCACGGGCATGGATGCCCTGCGCGTGCCGCCCGGCGAGACCTCGTTCCTCGCGGCCTACAACGCCAAGTCCGGCACCGCGGCCTTCAACCCCACGGCCTATACCTGCTCCAACATCAGCTGCCACGGCGGCATCACCGCGCCGGATTGGCGCACTGGGACCATCCTCATCAACACGGATGCTGGCTGCCGTTCCTGCCATTCCCTCGGTACGGATCCCGCCACGCCCGGTGTTCCGGAGGCGAACAGCGCCTACTCCGGGCTGCACGTGGCCCACCTGGCCGCTCCCATCAGCGCCCAGTGCGTCGACTGCCACAGCATGACCGTGGCCACGCCCGGGGCCCTGAACCACTTCAACGCCCTGGCCACCTCTCAGATGGAAGGCCCATCGAAGGACACCATCGTCCTTCCCGCAGGAGGGATCTACGATGCGGTGAACCAGACCTGCACCGTGGCCTGTCATGACGGCGCTGGGAACCCGACCTCGCACATCACCTTCGGATGGACGGGCGGCGCGAACCATACGGTCCCCTACGCCAACCACGGCGATCTGGTGCAGACCCAGGCCGCCTTCGATGCCAGTTGCAAAGCCTGCCACGCGGTCACGGGCACCTCGCCCATGTCGCTGGCGCCCCTCTGCACCACCTGCCACACCTCGGGTTCACCGCTCCTCACGCCGAACTGCGCGTCCTGCCACAGCAAGCCGCCGACGGGAACGACCTTCCCCAATGTTGCGGGCAGACATGCCGCCCACAACGCCCTGCCGGAACTCGCTGGCTCCTGCGTGGATTGCCACAGTGGCGCCGAGCCGAGGAATGTCAACCTCCTGCACTACACCCACGCCAACAATAGGCCTGGCCGGGATACGCTCCGAGTGCCCCCGGGCGAGGTGTATTTCCCGGGCACCCTGTACAACGCCAAGAGCGGCACCGCCTCCTTCAGCGCCGCGGCGCTGACCTGCTCGAACATCAGCTGCCACGGGGGGCAGACGACTCCGGCCTGGGGAAGCGGGATCATCGACGTGAACACCCAGTGCAGTTCCTGCCATGCGCTGGGCACCACCCAGTACAACTCGTACAACTCGGGTGAGCACACCAAGCACGTCGTCGACAAGGGCATCGCCTGCGTCCAGTGCCACAACACCGTCACCTTGGCCACCAGCCACTTCACGGGCCTGAAGACCACCGCCATGGATACGGCTGCCGCCCGGCAGTCCGTGGGCGGAGGGACCACCAAGGTCCTCACCTACAACGCGCCCAGCTGCACGCCCACGGTTGGGAGCGGCGCCGGCTGCCACAACACCAAGACGTGGTAGGCGCCAAACCGATGCGCAGAGATCGCCTACCGGAAAAGGGGGGGTAAGAGCCGCCTGGGGACGCATGAAAGCCAGCAGAATGTCGGCCATCCAGGGCAGACACTCTGCTGAGCGGTTGGGGTGCGATTAATCGTCCGTCTTCAATCGGTAGCCCACCCCGGGTTCGGTCTGGAGGTACCGGGGGTGGGAGGGGGTTTCTTCAAGCTTGTGCCGGAGCTGGGCCATGTAGACCCGGAGATACAGCGGCTGGGCTCCGGCGACGCCTCCCCACACCTCCTTCAGAAGCTGGCGATGGGTGACCACCTTCCCGGCATGGCGGATGAGGGTGGTGAAGAGTCCGTATTCAAGGGGCGTGAGGTGGACTTCCTGGCCGTCCACCAGGACCTGGCGCTTGGCCAGATCCACCCGCCAGCGGCCGAGGACGAACACAGGGTCCTCCGTGGCCAAGGGATCCGCGTGGCGGAGGGCCACCCGGATGCGGGCCAGGAGTTCACCGGTGCCAAAGGGCTTGGTCAGGTAGTCGTCGGCACCCACATCCAGGGCGCCGATTTTATCGGTTTCCTGGCCGCGGGCAGAGATCACGATGACCGGAGTCTGGCTCCACTCCCGAAGCCGGAGCATGAGTTCGAGCCCATCCATGTCGGGAAGGCCCAGGTCGAGCAGGATCACGTCGGGTCGGTGCTGGACGGCGAGGGCCAGGCCCTCCTTGCCCGTGGGGGCTTCCAGGTAGCGGTAGCCGCTGCCTTCCAGGGCGACGTGGAGAAAACGGCGCATCTGCGGCTCATCTTCCACCAGCAGGATCAGGGGTGTTGGCTCGTTCACGAGGCCTCCACCGGCATGGGAGGGGGCGTGCCCAGGGGCAAGGAAACGAGGAACTGGGCGCCGCCCTGGGGGCGGTTGGCCGCCTGGATCTGGCCCCCGTGGGCGGTGACGATGCCCCTGCAGATGGCCAGGCCCAGACCGGCTCCTGGACGACTGGTGGCGGCCTCGCCCCTCGCGAGCTTTTCGAAGATGCGCTCCTCCTCCCCGTGGGCGATGCCAGGGCCCTGGTCGGCCACCGAGAGCGTGAAGGATTTTCCGGCGGCCCACGCCTTGATATCGACCGGGGTGCCGGGCGGGGAGTACTTCAGGGCATTGTCCAAGAGGTTCAACAGCACCTGTTCCATGAGCACGGCATCCATCGCCACCAGGGGAAGCTGCTCGGGCAGGTGGGTGCGGATCCGGCTGACCTCGTTCCCAAGTTCCCGGCGGTTCAGGACCGCTCCAACCACTTCCTCGATGGGGATCCATTCGGTGTGCAGCACCAGAGACCCTGCTTCCAGACGGGTGATGTCCAGCAGGTTGCACACGAGGCGATGGAGGCGCTGGGCCTCCTCCTGGGCGGAAACGAGCAGGTCCCGCCGGGCGGCTTCAGAAAGGTCGGGGGTCTCCAGGGCTGTGCTCACGGCGCCGGTGATGACGCCCAGGGGCGTCCTGAGGTCATGGGAAACGGAGCTGAGCAGGGCGTTCCGCAAGCGCTCCTCATCCGCCCGTCGGCGGTCCTGGGCGCCTTGCTCTGCGAGCAGGGAGCGTTCCAGGGCCAGGGCAGTCTGGTTGGCGAAGGCCTCGAGAAGCTGTCGCTGATCGGGTTCGACCCAGCGAGGGGCTCCTTCCGGAAGCACGCCCATGACGCCGATGGTCCCGGCCGCGCCCTTGAGCGGAAGGTAGGTGGCTCGGGCGCCGGGCAGGGTGAGGGTGCCGAGGCCCGCGGGTTCCGCGTGATCGAAGACCCACTGGGCCACCCCCAGCTCCCGCTCGTTGATCGGGAAGGCCAGAGGCGGGTCCGGCGTCTGCAGCCGCTTGTGCTCGTCGGGCTGGAGGACCACCGCCTGGCTCTGGAACTGGGTGGCCACATTCTGGATGGCGGAGGCCACCAGGGCTGCGGAGCCCGCGCTGCGGGCCAGTTCCTGCCCCAGGCGGTAGAGGGCGTGGGTGCGCTGCTCCCGGCCCCGGGCCAGCCGGGCCTGGGCCTGGATGCGCTCGGTGAGGTTGCCGATGACCACACCCATCAGGAGCATCACGGCGAAGGTGCCCACATGGCGGAAATCGGTGACCGCGAAGGTGAGGTAGGGAGGCACGAAGAGGAAATCAAAGGCCGCCACGCTCAGGAGTGACGCCAGGAAGGACGGACCGCGACCGAAGCGCGTGGCCACGATCAGGATGCCCAGCAGGTACACCATGATGATGTCGGCCTGTTCGGTTCGCCGGAAGATGAGGCCAGCCGCGACGCTCGCCACGATGACAGCCAGGGCGCTGAGCAGGTAGTTGCGCAGCGGGCTGGTGATGGAGCGGCGGATCAGGGGGGTGGCGGGTTCCCGGCCGGGTTCCCCGCTGATCACGTAGACATCGATGCTGCCGCTGTGGCGGATGAGCTCATCCACGGTGGAGCCCATCAGCAGTTCCATCCAGCGGGGGCGGGAGGGCTTCCCCACGACGAGCTTGGTGATGTTCCGGTCCTGGGCGAAGGCGAGGATGTCCTCTTGGAGACTCCCTCCTCCTTCGATGACGGCGGTCTCCCCACCGAGCTTGTCTGCGAGGTGGAGGTTGCCTTCGATGCGCGCACGGTCGACGTCCGTGAATCCGAGATGCTGCCGGGATTCCACGTAGAGCGCCAACCAGGGGGCACCCAGGGCCCCGGCCATGCGGCGGGTGCCGCGAATGAGGCGCTCCGACAGTTCGCCGGGACCGACGCACACGAGCAGGCGATCCCCCGCCGCCCAGGTCTTCCGGATGCCTTCGGAGACCATGTACCGCCGCATCTGGGCGTCCACGCTCTCGGCCGTGTGGCGGAGGGCCAGCTCGCGCAGAGCCAGGAGGTTGCCTTTGCGGAAGAAGTGGTCGCGTGCATGGCGGGCCTGATCGGGAAGGTAGACCTTGCCCTCTTTGAGGCGGATCAGCAGCTCGTCTGGGGAGAGGTCCACCAGCTCGACCTCATCGGCCCGCTCCAGCATCGTGTCGGGGACGTTCTCCCGGACAATCACACCGGTGATCTGGGCCACCACGTCCTTCAGGCTATCCAGGTGCTGGACGTTCAACGTGGTGTAGACATCGATGCCCGCGTCGAGAAGCTCCATCACGTCCTGCCACCGCTTGGCGTGGCGGGATCCCATCAGGTTCGAGTGGGCCAGCTCGTCCATGAGGATCAGGCCGGGTCGGCGCTGCAGCGCCGCATCCAGGTCGAATTCCGGAAGAAATTGTCCCGCGTAGGCCAGCTCCTTCCGGGGCAGGATCTCCAGCCCTTCAAGGAGGGCGGCGGTCTCGCTGCGGCCGTGGGTTTCCACCACGCCGGCCACCACATCAAGTCCCTCAGCCCGCCGTTCCCGGGCCTCGGACAGCATGGCGTAGGTCTTCCCGACGCCAGGCGCGGCGCCGAAAAACAGCTTCAGCTTCGCCCGGGCCGCGCGCACCTCCTCCTCCTGGACCTTGCGGAGCAGGGCATCAGGATCTGGGCGCTCGGGTGCCATGGAGTAAACCTACCCGGAAATCTGGGCGGCTGTTAGGGCCGGGGACTCTCCGAAGGCCTGCATCAGAAGCTCCTGGAGAGGCCGAGGATGACACGGCTCTTGCCGGCTGCCTCGGGTGCGCTGACGCCGGTCGTGAAGAAGTCCTTCCGGCTGGTGCCGAGGTAGGAGGCGTTGAGGATCCAGCCGCTCAGATCCTTGGTCACGCCGACCTTGTAGTCGTCCACGGCCTTGTCCTTCAGCCCGATCATGGGGGCCGCAGCGTTCGGGATGGACTGGTGGCCGTAGTGCGCGTTGACGCTCCAGCCCTTCCCCAGGTCGTAGGCGGCGCCGAGCTCGAGGTACCAGTTGCCCTTGGTGTCCCCGGCCGTGCCGTCGCCGAGACCGAAGTAATTGCTCAACGCGTAGGAGAACTTGGCCGTGACAATCCCGTAACTCAGGCCGGCGTAGATCTCGTCGTGGTGGACTTCTCCGATGCGGCCTGTGTTGGCGCGGGTGGGGTAGCGGCAGGTGATGGCGCCGAGGTCGAAGGTCGCGGGGCCCGTCGCGAACTTGTAGCCGCCGTAGAGGTCCATCTCGAGGCTGGCGCCCCGGTAGAGGGCCTGCTCCACATTGGCGTTCCAGCTTCCGAAGTAGGCACCCGAACGGTGGGCCACGTCGAAACCGCCCTGGAAGGAGGGCTTGTAGGCGGTCTGGGTGAAGCCGCGGTAGCGGTAGTCGGAAAAGAGGCCCGCGTTGCCAGTGATCGTCCACTCAGACTTGGGGGGCTCAGCCTGGGCGCTCAGAGAGAGGGCCGATAGGGCCAGGAAGGAGAGGAGGACCTTGTGCATGATTGAACCTAAAAAAGTGGAAGGGTGGACAGGGCAAGGCCCTCCGGGCAGGTTCCCGGCGTGCGTTGGATGGGACCGGAGTTACTTGGCCTGCTCGAGAGCCCGGTTGAGCTTCAGCACATTCACGCGGGCATCGCCCAGGACGCCCAACTGGGCGCCCTCCGTGTGGGCGGCTACCAGGTCGCGGACCTTGGCTTCGTCCAGGCCCCGGGCCTTGGCCACACGGTGTACCTGGAAGGCGGCGGCGGCCGGGCTGATGTGCGGATCCAGGCCGCTGGCGGAGGTGGTCACGAGATCCACGGGCACGGGGCCGGTGGCCTCCGGATCCGCGGCCCGGAGGGCAGCGATGCGCTCCTCCACGGCCGTCCTCAAACTGGGGTTGCTGGGGGCCAGGTTGGACCCCCCGCTGTTGGCCCCGTTGTAGGGCAAGGGTTTGCCACTGGCGTCCACGGTGGCGGAGGGCCGGCCCCAGAAATCCTTGGGGGCCGTGAAGGGCTGGCCGATGAGCTCGGAGCCGATCACCTGGCCGTTCGCGCGGATGAGGCTACCCGCCGCCTGCTTGGGGAAGATCATCTTGGACAGGCCGGTGATGACGAAGGGGTAGGCGAGGCCCGTGATGGCGCTTAGAGCCATGAAGGAAACAAGGGCAGGGCGGAGTTGCAGGTTCATGGGAGCTCCTACTGGAAACTTGGATCTTTCGCGAATTCAGAGGGACGAAATGCGGAACACAGAGGACGCAGAGAGCCGCAGAGGACACAGAGGAAAGCACTGACTGAAAACGCTGGCAGGGGCCCTTGATTCGCCGTTGATCTGTGTCCATCCGTGTTCATCCGTGGCTCCATGCTTTTGTTTGGTTCATGCGGCAAGGTGCAAAGCGACGAGCAGCCAGTCGATGAGCTTGATGCCGATGAAGGGCACCACCAGGCCACCCGCGCCGTAGATCAGCAGGTTTCGTTGCAGGAGCTGGGCGGCGCCCACGGGGCGGTATCTCACGCCGCGCAGGGAGAGCGGAATGAGCACCACGATGATGAGCGCGTTGAAGATGACGGCCGAGAGGATCGCGCTTTCGGGGCTGTGGAGGCCCATGATGTTCAGCGCGCCCAGCGCCGGGTAGATGCCCACGAAGGCCGCGGGCAAGATGGCGAAGTACTTGGCCACGTCGTTGGCGATGCTGAAGGTGGTGAGCGAACCGCGGGTCATGAGCATCTGCTTGCCGATCTCCACGATCTCGATGAGCTTCGTGGGATTGGAGTCGAGGTCCACCATGTTCCCGGCCTCTTTGGCGGCTTGGGTGCCGCTGTTCATGGCCACGGCCACGTCGGCCTGGGCGAGGGCGGGGGCGTCATTGGTGCCGTCGCCCGTCATGGCCACGAGGCGGCCACCGGCCTGGTATTCGCGGATGAGTTTCAGCTTGGCCTCGGGCGTGGCCTGGGCGAGGAAGTCATCCACGCCGGCTTCGGCGGCGATGGCAGCTGCGGTGAGGGGGTTGTCGCCGGTGATCATCACGGTCTTGATGCCCATGGCACGGAGTTCGCCGAAACGCTCCTTGATGCCGCCTTTCACGATGTCCTTGAGCTGAATCACACCCAGCGCATGCGCCCCTTCGGCCACCACGAGCGGGGTGCCGCCCGCCATGGAGATCTGATCCACCGTGCGGCGCAGGTCGTCGGGGAACGTGCCGCCCTGGGACTGGACATAGTCCTCGATGGCCGAGGCGGCGCCCTTGCGGATCTGCCGCTCGCCTGCCGTGCCTGCGAGGTTGACGCCGCTCATGCGGGTCTGGGCAGTAAAGGGCACGAAGTGGGCGTCGAGGGCGTGGAGGTCCCGCTCGCGGAGGCCGTACTGCTCTTTGGCCAGGACGACGATGCTGCGGCCCTCGGGTGTTTCGTCGGACAGGGACGACAGCTGGGCCGCATCGGCCAGCTGCTTGATGTCCACGCCTTCGGCGGGCAGGAAGGCCACAGCCTGGCGGTTGCCCAAGGTGATGGTGCCGGTCTTGTCCAGGAGCAGCACATCCACGTCGCCCGCGGCTTCCACGGCCCGGCCCGAAGTGGCGATGACATTGGCCTGGATCATGCGATCCATGCCCGCGATGCCGATGGCGCTGAGTAGGCCACCGATGGTGGTGGGGATGAGGCAGACCAGCAACGAGACCAGCACCGTGAGGGACACCGGGCTACCCTGTCCGGCGGCCTTGGTGGCGAAGATGGAGTAGGGCAGCAGGGTGGCCACGGCCAGCAGGAAGACGATGGTGAGGCCCGCCAACAGGATGTCCAGGGCGATCTCGTTGGGTGTCTTCTGGCGCTTGGCGCCTTCCACCATGGCGATCATGCGATCGAGGAAGCTTTCTCCGGGGTTGGCCGAGATGCGGATCACCAGCCAGTCGGAGAGCACCAGCGTGCCGCCCGTGACGGCGGAGCGGTCGCCGCCGCTTTCGCGGATGACGGGGGCGCTTTCGCCCGTGATGGCGCTTTCGTTCACAGAAGCGACGCCCTCGACCACCTCGCCGTCGCCGGGGATGGTTTCGCCAGCCGCCACCAACACCAGGTCGTTGATGCGCAGGTCCGGGGCATCGATGGTGTCAAAGGCACCCTGGCGGTCGGTCCCCTTGAGGCGCTTGGCCTTCACATCGCGCTTGGATTTGCGTAGGGAATCCGCCTGGGCCTTGCCGCGGCCCTCGGCCATGGCTTCGGCGAAGTTGGCGAAGAGCAGGGTGAACCAAAGCCAGAGGGAGATGGCCAGGATGAAGGCCGGCCGACTGCCACCGTGCCCTGAGAGGGCCTGGATCCAGAGGCCCGTGGTGAAGGCGCTGCAGATCCACACGGTGAACATGACCGGGTTGCGAAGTTGGTGCAGGGGATTCAGCTTGCGGAAGGCG
Source organism: Geothrix sp. (assembly GCA_030824075.1). Lineage (GTDB taxonomy): Bacteria > Acidobacteriota > Holophagae > Holophagales > Holophagaceae > Geothrix. The sequence continues at coordinate 67,903 of JAVBYJ010000003.1, read as the reverse complement.
TCGAGCACCGCGCGGCGCACGATGCTGGGTTCAAAAAGAGGGCGGGCTTGACGATGGATCTCACCGCGCGCATGCGCGAGGTGGGGGATATCCTGCCGTGAATGGGAAACCATGGTCAGCTCCTGAATCAACGAAGGGCCAATTGTTCGGCGATGGGACCCAGGGCCAGGGCGGGCAGGTAGGTGAGGGCGCCTACCAGGAGCACCACGCCCACCAGCACGGCCACGAAGAGCGGGGTGTGCGTGGGCAGGGTGCCCAGGCCTTCAGGCGTGACCTTCTTGCGGGCCAGGGAACCGGCGATGGCCAGCACGGGGAAGATGACGCCGAAGCGGCCCACCAGCATGGCGAAGGCCAGGCCGTAGTTGTAGAAGGGGATGTTGACGCTGAGACCGCCGAAGGCGCTGCCGTTGTTCTGCGAGGCGCTGCTGAAGGCGTAGAGGACCTGCGTGAAGCCGTGGGGCCCGGGGTTGGAAATGGAGGCCGTGGCAGTGGTTGAAAGCACGGCCGCCGCCGTGCCGATGAGGATGGCGGCCGAGGGCAGGAGGATGGCGATGGAGGCCATCTTCATCTCGAAGGCTTCGATCTTCTTGCCCAGGTATTCCGGGGTGCGGCCCACCATGAGGCCGCCGATGAAGACGCCCACCAGGGCGAACATCAGCATGCCGTAGAGGCCCGACCCCACGCCGCCGAAGACAACTTCACCCAGCTCCATGAGCCAAAGGGGCACCAGGCCGCCCAGGGGCGTGAAGGAGTCGTGCCAGCCGTTGATGGCACCGCAGGAAGCCGACGTGGTGATGGTGGCGAAGAGGCTGGTGGCCCCGGTGCCGAAGCGGACTTCCTTGCCTTCCATGTTGCCGCCGCCCTGCTGGAGGGTGGCGACCTGGTCCACGGGGAGGTGCTTCAGGCCGGCATTGCCCTTGGCCTCGGCCCAGGTGGTGACCGACAGGGCCATCACGAAGATGACCGCCATGGCCGCCAGTACGGCCCAACCCTGGCGGCGGTCCTTCACCATCTTTCCGAAGGTGAGGCAGAGGGCCGCGGGGATGGCGAAGATGGCCAGCATGTGGATGAGGTTGCTGAGGGCGTTCGGGTTTTCGAAGGGGTGGGCGGAGTTCGCGTTGAAGAACCCGCCGCCGTTGGTGCCCAGCATCTTGATGGCCACCTGGGAGGCCACGGGCCCCATGGCGATGACCTGGCCGGAGACGGTATGGATATAAGCCGAGAAGGTCTGGATGGTGCCCTGGGACACCAACAGAAGAGCGATGAGGGCGCTGAGGGGCATCAGCACGTAGAGGGTGCTGCGGACCAGGTCGGCCCAGGCATTGCCGATGCCGGGAGAGGTGCGGCGCACCAGGCCCCGGATGAGGGCCACCAGCACCGCCATGGCCGTGGCGGCGGACAGGAAGTTCTGCACCGTGAGGCCCAGCATCTGGGTCAGGTAGCTCATGGTGCTTTCACCGCCGTAGGCCTGCCAGTTGGTGTTGGTCATGAAGCTCACGGCGGTGTTGAAGGACAGGTCCGTGGGCAGCTTGCCCATGGCTTCGGGGTTCAGGGGCAGGGCGCCCTGGGCCTTCTGGAGGGCAAAGACTGCCAGGAAGCCGAGGAAGTTGAAGAAGGCGATGGCCCAGGCATAGGTCTTCCAGCCCATGTCTTCGTCGCCCTGGATGCCCATGAGGCGGTAGAGGCCGCGTTCCACGGGCCCGAGCACCGGATGGAGGAAGGTGCGCTCGCCCTCCATAACCCTAGCGATGAAGGGCCCGAGTGGGACCGCAATGCCAAGGAGAAGCACGAGGAAGAGGATGTTCTGGATCCAGGCGTGGCTCATTGGAACTTCTCCGGCATCAACAGGGCGAAGGTCAGGTAGCCCAGCAGGCCGAGGGCCAGCAGGAAGGCGATGAGGAGGGTCGGGTTCATGGATTCCATCCAGATAGGGCCACCCACAGGGAAAGCGTCCACGACAGCAGGGGGCTCCAGCCGAGGACCAGCATGAACAACACGTCCCTCCGACGGCCCTGGCCGCGGTGAATGCTCAGGGCCGTTCGGGTGCCGAGCCAGCCCACGGCGAGGGTGGGGAGCAGGAGCAGGACATGCTTCGTCAGCATCGGTGCACCCCGGTCCCCGGCGCACCCGCGGAGGGAGTCTGCGCCTGGGTCGGCATACCGGTGTGCATCGGCAGTAAAAGACGAAATCCCATGGCGGCCCCGAAGACCCGGTTCGATATACCGGCCCGCCAGGATGTCCACGATGGGCGTTAACGCGGCGTTAGGGTTTCGGCCGAGGGCGTTAAGGTTCGGTTAGGACCCTTGGGCTCCCCTGGGGAGGGGCCGTGGGCCCCCCATCACCGCGACCCAGCCATCGGGGGCTCGGGACCTCACCCCAGCGGCCCTGCTGCACGTGCCGCCTGATTCAGGGAAGAGGCGTCATGGTTGCGGGCTACGCCTCCGTCCCTTCAGACAGGGTCTGCAAGACCTGGCTGTAAGCGAACAACCGGTTCCGCTGGCCGCCGGTGATCTCGCGGACTCGTCGAACCCACCGCATCCCGCTGTGCGGTCTGCCGGTCTCGCTCCCGACAGCGCACTGCGCTGTCTCCGCGAGCCCATTGTCGTGGGTTCGAGCCCGGTCTAGCCCAAATGCCAAAGGCCCCCGTGCGGGGGCCTTTGGCATTTGGGGCGGCTGATGGGACTCGAACCCACGACACCTGGAATCACAAGAAAGGTATCGAAGCTACTGGAGATAGTCGTGGTGCGGGTTCGCGGGGGTGCCCCAGGGGCCACCCCACACATACACCACACGGGTTGGGGTTCGCTGAACTTTCGTCTTGCAAGGTTGAGGGGAAGTGTTAACTTATAGGTTAACGGAGGGCAAGTGGCGATCACCACTGAAGTCTGGCTCAGGGGTGCGATGTATGAGATCCGATGGATGTTTGAGGACGACCGTTGGGACCCCAGGGCCTTTGTGCTTGGCCTGCCACTCACTGTTCAGGTGCGCCTCCAGAGGTCCGCGCAACGATTCGCAGATGTTGGACGCCTGAATGGGAAGCTTGGCCATTGGAGGCAGGGGAAGTCACCTCGAAATGAAATCTATGAGTTCAAGGATCTTAGAAGTGGAGTAAGGCTGCTCTCGTTCAGCGCTAGGTCCCCTGACTCGGAAAATTGGTTCATGGTCGCCTTTGGAACCATCAAGGACTCAGATGACATCACTCGCCAAGAAGAAGAGCGAGCAATTCTCAAGCGTGCACGATACCTAGAGGCATGCCCGCCGCCAACGCCACCGAAGGCGCAGACGCAGACAAACAAGAAGAGGCGCTGATATGAACAACACGGACCAAGTGCAGAAGAGCGCGATCCAGGTGTTCGAGGAGATCCTCACGGCCGAGCAGATCCGGCTGAACAAGGAGTTCATGGAGTCCATTCAGGCTCGGATGGTAGAGCTGAATATGTCCCAATCCGACATGGCTTACACGCTGGGGAAGAGTCGGGCCTACATCTCCAAACTGTTCTCCCAGGATCAGAACCTCACCATCAAGACCATGGTGGAGTTGGGGACCACCCTGGAGATGAAAGTCTCTCTCAAGCTCCGTCCCAATCGCGCTCTGTCCGCCGGGAAGTGGGTGACCGACCCCGACGACTGGTTTGGAACGATGACACTTCGCTGCGGTAACGTTCGACCCGGCTCGGTGGCCAAGAAGGCAGTCTGGGGTCTCACAGCGGCCAACGACAACTTTGAACTCGACCAGGACCATGACTTGGCTTTGGCTGCTGGATTATAGGGGACTTAATACATGCAAAAATTGATCTTCCCTGATGTCACGCTAGAAGAGATCCAGCAGTCTGGTCGGGTTGCCAAGGTGGTCGAACTGGTCAACCTCCGTATGGTCGGGGGGCAGTTTGGGCCTTCGGGCAAAGCGAAAGGTAAGCGGAAAAAGGGATCGGACCCCTTTGGTTTTCAGTTCAGCACTAGGTTCACTGAGGGGTCCAACACCCTGGAGGTCTCCATCGCTATCACGGCTGAGGATGTTCACTCCGCCGCTGAGGCCAGGGTTGGAGAGAGCGGCATGGACCTCGGCGCTGGGTTCATCCTGACCTACCAACTAATGACTGCTCCTCCGCCTGTTGAGTTGCGCGAGAGCCTCTTCACTGCGTTCAGCCGGATCAATGGCCTCATCAACGCGTGGCCTTACTTCCGGGAGTTCGCCCATCAGGCAGCGACTCGAATGGGCTACCCCGAAGTGGTCGTTCCCCTTCTCCGCATTGAGCCAAACCAAGCCAAGCCCGCTACAGAGAAAGAGGTCGCGGCCTCGGTGCCTAAAGCCGTGGCCAAAAAACCCACCAAAAAATAAGGAGGACTCCATGCCCAAAACCCCGCAGAACGCTGGCAAAACCTGGACTCCAGCCGAGGTAAAGCAGCTCAAGCAAGCAGCCACCGGGAACACCCCCACCCGGGTTATCGCCCTCCACATGCAGCGCACCCCCGAAGCTATCTACTCCAAGGCCAGCCAGGAGAACATCTCTCTGAAGCCGACCAACCAGTCCCCCTACGATCGAAAGAAGAGCGGTAAATAGCTCTGCCTCACGTGCAGCCTGGTTCAGTGAAGAGGCGCCGTGGTCACTGGCTATGTCTCCGTCCCCTCAGATAGCACATGCAGAACTTGGCCGTAGGCGAACAGTCGGTTCCGCTGGCCGCCGGTGATCTCGCGGACAATGCCCAGCTCGGTCAGGGCCTTTAGGGCCTTGTTCACGGTGGCGGGGGAGAGGTTCTCCGCGTCGCCGATGGCGGAGGCGGAAGCGATGGGGCGCCCTTGGAGGTAGTGGTGGACCTGCAGGACGGAGCCCGCGATCTTGCCATTCGCCTGGATGCGCTTCCGGTCGTCGGAGAAGAGCTGGAGGAGCCGCTGGGCGGTCGAGACCGCGCTGTCGGAGGTCTCGGTGACGCCCTGGAAGAAGAAGTCGAGCCATGCCTCCCAATCGCCCTCGATGCGGACCTTCTGCAGCAGCTCGTAGTAGGTCTCCCGGTGCTGTTTCAGGAAGAGGCTGAGGTAGAGGAGGGGCTCGCGAAGCACGCCTTCCACGCTGAGGAGCAGGGTGATGAGCAGGCGCCCGACGCGCCCGTTGCCGTCCAGGAAGGGGTGCAGGGTCTCGAACTGCACGTGTGCCAGGGCTGCCCGGGTCAAGGGGTCGGCGATGGTGGTGTCCCCGTGCAGGAAGGTCTCCCAGGTTTTCAGGCACTCGGGGAGTTCCTCGTGGGGAGGGGGGACGAACTTGGCGTTGCCGGGGCGGCTGCCGCCGATCCAGTTCTGGCTCGTCCTGAACTCCCCGGGCTGCTTCCCGCTGCCCCGGCCTGTAGTGAGCAGCACCTCATGGATCTCGCGAATCAGTCGGAGGCAGAGGGGGAAGCCCTCCTTGAGACGCTTCAGCCCGTGGTTCAAGGCGGCGACGTAGTTGGACACCTCCACGACATCATCGAGGGGGACACCGGGGGCGTGCTGGTTCTCGTAGGCCAAGAGGTCCGAGAGCGAGGACTGCGTCCCCTCGATCTGGCTGGAGAGGACGGCCTCCTTGCGGACGTAGCTGTAGAGGAACAGGGCAGGGTCTGGCAGCAGGGCCGTGACTCCATCCAGCCGACCCAGGGCCAGGGCAGCCCGCTGCTGGGCGGCCAGCAACCCCGGGGTCCACTGGATGGGGGGATCAGGTGGCAGGGGGTGTGGGACGAAGGCCCGGACGGGTTCACCCTGGGTCGTCTGCACGACGTAGCGGCCTGTGATGTCCCGCTTCATGGCGCCCCCGGAAAGTAAAACAAGGATGAGCCTTGTTTTAGAAAAGTGCAATTATCTAAAATAATACTTCGCCCTGTTTTAGATAATGGAAAAGGCCTGGGGCTTCCCCGGGGTCCGACTGCGCTGGATTCGAGCCGTGACGCAATGTCGTGAGCCGCTCTTGTGGCGACCCGAACCCACCGCATCCCGCTGTGCGGTCTGCCGGTCTCCCTCCCGACAGCGCACTGCGCTGTCTCCGCGAGCCCCCTGTCGTGGGTTCGAGCCCGGTCTACCCCAAATGCCAAAGACCCCCGTGCGGGGGCCTTTGGCATTTGGGGCGGCTGATGGGACTCGAACCCACGACACCTGGAATCACAATCCAGTACTCTAACCAACTGAGCTACAGCCGCCGTCGGACCATTCAGATTATCCTGGGCCACTTGGGAAGGCCAGCGGGAACCTTCCGGGGGCTGCGGTCATCGAAAGACATGCCGGAGGAACCGGCACAGCGAGGAGTTCCATGAAACGTCAGGTGAAGCAGGTTCTAGGGCTGTCGGCGTTCGCAGCCGGGTGCATGGCTCTGGGAATGGGGCTCAGCCACGGGTGGGTGGTGGCGGCTCAGGAAGAAAAACCCGTGATGGTGGACGCGAAGGGCCTGGACCGGCTGCCGCCCATCGCGGATGTGGCCGAAAAGCTGAACCCCACGGTGGTGGCCATCACCAACACCAGTTTCGTGAAGAACCGCCGCTTCGATCACCCGCAGGTCGGCGGCCAGGACTTTTTTGATTTCTTCTTCGGGCCTGGCGGGCCTCAGCAGCGGCGCATGCCCCGGGGCGGGGAGGACGAGCAGCGGGCCGCCTCATCCGGCTCGGGCGTGATCATCTCCCCCTCGGGCGAGATCCTCACGAATTACCACGTGATCGCCAGCATGGGTGGCGGGGACAACACATTGGAAGTTAAAACGAGTGACCTGAAGAGCTACAAGGCCACAGTGCTGGGCAAGGACAAGGAACTGGATATCGCCCTCATCAAGATCGACGGAGCCCACCTGCCGTTCGCCAAGCTGGGCGAGAGCGATTCCTTGCGCATCGGTGAATGGGTGGTGGCCATCGGCAATCCCTTCGGCCTGGAACACACCGTCACCCAGGGCATCATCAGCGCCAAGGGCCGCAAGCTCGACACGGGTGTCAGCTCCTTTCTCCAGACGGACGCCGCCATCAACCGGGGCAACTCGGGGGGCCCGCTGTTGAACCTGAAGGGCGAGGTGGTCGGGATCAACACCGCCATCAATCCCGCCGGGCAGAACATCGGCTTTGCCGTGCCCATCAGCCAGGTGAACCGGATTCTCAAGGACCTGCGCAGCGGCAAGCCCGTGAGCCGGGGCTACCTGGGGGTCAGTCCCGCCCCTGAAATGGATCAGGCCTACCAGGATGCGCTCGGGATCAAGGAAGGCGTGGTGGTCAGCACTGTGGAGAAAGGCCAGGCCGCGGACAAGGCTGGCGTGCAGCGGCTGGATGTGATCACCGCCGTGGAGGGCCAGCCGGTGCGCAGTGCCGATGAGCTGATCACCGCGGTGTCCAGCCGACGGGCGGGCGAAACCCTGAAACTCACCATCTGGCGGGACGGGAAGAGCCTCACCCTCGCGGTCACCCTGGGGGATCGCAAGGCCATCGAAGACCAGCGGCGCCGGGAGGCTGGCGAAGAGCCCGAGGAGGAGCCGGGTCAGAAACCCAAGGGCGACCTGAAAAACCTGAACCTGGAAAAGAGCTACGGCTTCGCCGTCGAACCGGTGGACCTCAAGAACCGGCTCAAGGGCGTGGTGGTGACATCGGTGGATCCCCGCTCCCCGGCCGCTGACCGGGGCCTGGCCGTCGGCATGGTCATCAGTGAGGTGGGCCGTCAGTCCGTGAACAACCTTGCGGAATTCAACGCCCAGGTAAAAAAGGCCGGGGGCCGCACCCTGCTGCTCTACATCCAGGCGCCCAACGGAAGCCAGAAGTTCACCCTGGCCATTCCACCCCGCTGATTTGGAGCCCTTGACCTTCGGGAGCCCTGGTTCGCCAGGGTTCCCGCCGTTCAGGCCTGACGGTGGACAGGCCGTTCAGGGTAAAGTCGAAGGTTCAACCAGGGCTAAGGATCGATCATGGGCCAGCGCCTCCTCCTCGTGGACAGCGATCGGAGCTTCCTCAAGGAGCATCAGGTCAGCCTCGAAGCGGCTTTCGATCTTGAGCTAGCCGGATCGCCGGACGGTGTGGTGGCGCGGCTGGAGAGCGGGACCTGCGCTGCGGTGTTCATCTGTGTCGAGGTGGCTGAAAACAAGGGCTACTCCCTGTGTTCCACCATCCGCAAGAACCCGAAACTGGACGGCATCAAGATCATCCTGATCAGCGCCAAGGCCACGGAAGAGGAGTACCGGCGCCACCAAAGCTTGAAGGGGCGGGCCGATCTCTACCTGCACAAGCCCATCGCGCCCAGCGCCCTGGTGGCCGCCCTGACGCCCCTGGTCCCGGGCCGGACCCTGGATCCCGATAACCCGCTCGGGGAACTGGTGGACACGGAATTGGGGGACGACTGGCTGGATGGCCTCAAGAGTTCCTTGGATGTTCCGGTCCCGGCCCCGGCCCCGAGCCCGGTCTCGGCCCCGGTATTCGGGGTGCGTCCCTCCTCGCCGGCTCAGACCCTTCAGCTGGACGCCAAGGCCACCGCCCCCCCGGATACGAGCCGCCTGCGGCTCCTGGAGGAACAGGTTGCGGCGCTCCATGAGGAACTGCGTGCCAAGGATCAGCGTCTCGCGGCGGCAGAGGCGGAGGCCCAGCAGATCCAGCGGCAGCTGAATTCGGTGACCCTGAACCTGGACGAGCTGGAGCGCAGCAACCGCGAATCCGAAACCCTGAAGGCGCGGCTCACCGAGACCGAAGCGGCCCTTCGCGGCCTGGAAGAGAGCCGGGGGCGCGAAGGCGAGAACACAGAGACGCTCAAGGCCCAGCTGAAGGAGGCCCTCACCGAGCGGACGGAGATGATCCAGCAGGTGGAGACCCTCAACCATCAGGTTGGAGAGAAAGCCCAGCGGGCCATTGAACTGCTCAAGGAGCGGGACCGCCTGCTGCGGGAAACCATCGATCTGGAGCCCTTCCGGGTGAAGGCGCAGGAACTGGAGGCGGCCCTCGCAGCGAAGGCGGAGGCACTGGTGGCCCAGGAACAGGCCCTTGCCGCCAAGCAGGAGGAATTGACCGCGACCCAGGTGGCCCAGGAGCAGCTCAACGCCACCATCGAGGGGCTGGTCGGGCAGCAGGCCACGCTTGAAGGCGTCCACCAGGCCGTGCAGAACGAGGTGGCTGGCTACAAGGAGAAGGCCCACACGTACCAGCTGGAGATCGCGGGCCTGGAAGCCACCATGCGGGGCCAGGGCCGGGATCTGGCGGAACTGGGCGCCCAGCTTCGGCAGCGGGAGGCGGAACTAGAGGCCAGTCAGGCCAAGGTTCTCGAGCGGGATCAGCAGATCCTTGCCGGGCAGGAAACCGTCCAGCAGCGCCAGGAGGAGATCACGCGTCTGACCTCCCAGTTGGCCGGACTCCTTCAGGAGCACGACGAAGCCAAGATCCTGCATGAGGGTGAACGGCTCGAATTGATGAATGGCCTGGATCAGAAAGAGGTTGAGATCCAGCGCCTGAACCAGGCGCTGGCGGATCAGCAGGAGGCCCACGGGGCGCTTGAGCGCGAGAAACAATCCGTTCACGGCCAGCTCTCCGAACACCGCGACCGCCTGCAAAACCTCGATGGCCTGCTGCAGGAAATCCAGGACAAGCTCCGGCGCGGTTCCGACCTCGCGCGAGGCTAGCTGCCGTGACCCTCCTCGCGGCCCTCATCTGCGCCGCCCTCATCTCCATCAGCGCCTTCTTCGTCATGGCCGAGTTCGCGGCCGTACGGGTGAGAGAAACGCAGCTCGAAGCCCTGGCGGACACCGATCCACGCGCGTCCCGGGCGCTCGAGATTCACCGCGGCCTGTCCCACCATCTGTCCGCCATCCAGGCGGGCATCGTGCTGTGCGCCCTGGCCCTGGGTGCCGTGGGCGAGGAACTGTTCAGCCACCCCTTCAAGGCCCTGTTCGGCCACCTGCCCTGGCCTGCGCTGGTGGTGCCCTTGAGTTCCGGCGTCGCGCTGCTGATCATGACCACCTTCCATGTGGTGCTGGCAGAATTGGTGCCCCGCAGCCTTGCCATCCGGTCCGCGCTGCCCTGGGCCCTGCGCACCGCGGCGCCGCTGCTGGCCTGGTCGCGCATGGTGCGGCCCCTCACCTGGGGGCTCACGAAATTGAGCCACTTCGTCCTGCGGATCTTTGGCGTGCATCCGGAGTCCGACGCAGAGGACCTGCTGCCCAGCGAAGCCGAGTTCCGGCGGATGCTCGAGCGCAGCCAGGCGGAAGGCCACCTCGAACTGGACCGCAAGGAACTCATCGAGAACCTCTTCGATTTCAGCCGCCGCACGGTGAAGGAGATCGCCGTGCCCCGGGCCCGGGTCGTCTGTTTCGATCTGACCCGCAGCCTGGAGGCCAACCTCGGCCTGGCCCGCACCACGCCCCACACGCGCATTCCGCTGGTGGAGGGGGATCTCGACCGGGTGGTGGGCGTCATCCATCTCAAGGAATTGCTCTGGGCCATGCAGGACACGGACGGCGCGGTGGACCTGCGGGAACTGGCCCGGCCCGCCTTCTTTGTCCCCGAGATGAAGCCCATCCAGGGCCTACTGCTGGAATTCCAGCAGCGCAAACAGCACCTGGCCCTCGTGGTGAATGAGCACGGCGGGGTGGACGGCCTGGTGACTCTGGAGGACGTGCTGGAGGAGCTGGTGGGCGAGATCCAGGACGAGTTCGACCGCGAGGCCATCCAGCTTCGCCGGACCCGGGGCGGCGCCTGGCTGGCACAGGGGAACGTCATGCTGGAGCAACTGGTGGACCATCTGCGGCTCAACCTCGAAACCGAGGCGGGCTCCGTGAGCCTCGGCGGCTTCTTCCAGGAGCGCCTCGGCCGCGTGCTGCGGCCCGGCGACGAACTGCGGATCCAAGGCTGGCGCATCCGGGTGCTCTCCATGCGCGGCCTGGCCCCAGGCCAGTTCCTGCTCAAGCCTCTGCCACAGGAAGCCAGCGCCCCGGAACCCCGGGATGCCTGAATCCCTGCGGCCTGAACCTCTGGAGGGCTTCCTCCTCGCGGCGGGCCTGGGCGTGCGGATGGGCACCCTGAGCCGCTGCCTGCCCAAGCCTGCCTGGACGATTCAGGGCCGGCCCCTGCTGCAATGGGGCGCCGATGCCCTGCGCATCCATGGGATCTGCGCCATCGGTTGCAATGCGCACCTGTTCCCGGAGCGCCTTCGTGCCGTGGCGGACGGCCTCCTGGTGTTCGAGGAGCCGCGGCTCCTGGGCAGCGCGGGAGGACTGCTCCACGCGCGGGGCCGGGTGGCTTCCGAGCTGCTCACCTGGAACGCCGATGTGTGGGCGGAGGCCGTCCCTTTCGATCAGCTCCGGGACCGCCACCGTGCGTCCCGCGCCACCCTGAGCTGGCTGCTCATCCCCCACCCCGGCGGTGACTGGAACCCGGTCTGGATGGATGCGGAGGATCGCGTGCTGCCCAAGGGCGTGGTGGGTCCACAAGGACCCTTCCATTTCACCGGAGCCGCCGCCTGGTCGCCGGAAGCCCTGGCCCTGCTGCCCGAGGGGCCCAGCGAGGTGAATGAGCTGCGTCCCCGCCTGCCCCTCCATTTGGGCGTGGTGGTCGAGCCCTTCCCCTGGCGGGAGATCGGCACACCAGCGGCCCTCATCCAGGCCGCTGCCGAGCTGGCACCGGAGCAGGAGGGCCGGCTGGCCGGCTGCTACGTGCATCCCGCCGCCAGACCCGCCGGAAGACTCACCCGCAGCGTCCTGGGCCCTGGCGCCGCACCGCCACCCGCCATCACCGACGCCGACGCCCTCTGGTTCGAGGAGGGCGGCCACCAGGTGCGGCTGGGGCTCTGAGCCACGGCTCCCATCAACGGTCATGGCCGGAGCGGGGGGCCGGGATTACTCTGGTCCAATGGAACCCCGCCTGAAACGCGCCTTGGACCGTTGGGATCTGAAGGATCCGCAGCCCCTGGCGGGTGATGCCGGGGCCCGCCAGTACTTCCGGGTGGCGCATCCGCAGCTGGGCTCGGCCCTGGTGGTGCTGCATCCGCTGGACACGCCGGAGAAGACCGACGACAGCTACTTCGAGTTCCGCGCCCTTCAGGCCTATCTGGATCCTCTGCTGCGGGTGCCAACCATCCTCCAGAGCGACGATGCCGACCGCTGTCTGCTGGTGGAGGACCTGGGCGACACCCCGCTGGAACGCCGCCTCATGGAGCACCCGGAAGAGGAGCTGGTCTGGGCCCAGCGGGCGGGCTGGCTGCTGACCACGCTGGCCGGGCCCCTCACGCTGGGCGCGCCGGGCCACGCCTTCTTCATGCAGCGGACCTTCGACCAGGCCAAGCTCCAGTTCGAGTGGGACTACTGCCGCACCAACTTCTTCCAGGATTTCCTGCAGAAGGATCCGCCCCGCTGGCTGGACCGCATGATGGAAGAGATCCACGGCAGCCTGGAGACCCGGGCCCACTTCTTCGCCCACCGCGACTTCCATGTGCGCAACCTCATGGTCCACGGCGACCGGCTGGTGGCGATTGATTTCCAGGATGCCCGCCGGGGGGCCGCCACCTACGACCTGGCCAGCCTCCTCTACGACGCCTACTGGGACTGGTCCAAGGAGGCCGGGCGGGCGCTCATCGATCCCCTGCAGCATGAACTGGGCTGGAGCCACGAGGCCCTGCTGGAGGAGCTCAACCTCAGCGCCCTCCAGCGGAACCTCAAGGCCCTGGGCACCTTCGGTCACCAGCTCGTGCACCGCAAGAAGGCCCACTTCGCCCCCGCCGTCCCCCGCACCCTGCGCCACCTCAAGGGCCACTTCCAGCGCATGAACCACCAGGATGGTGTCCTGACCACCGAGCACATGCTCCGGCTGGCGGAGGAGCGGTTGCTGAAGGGGTAGGACGCGGAAGGATCATGGGATCCGCCCTGGAATGCAGTCCATACTCGTATCGGAGGCCCATCGAATGCGGACTTCTCCTGTTGTCCTCGCGATCTTCTGCTGTCTGATGGGCGCTTGCGTCCGTCCCAAGCTGGTGGAACCGGGTGTTTCCCGGCAAGCAGAAACGGACATGAATGTGGTCAGGGCCTACTACGCAGCCATCAATGCCAAGAGCCAAGCCGCCCTTGCCAACCTGCTGGCCGAGGAGGTCCAGGTCATGGTGGGTTCCAAGGCCTGGGGCAAGGGCAGAGAAGTCGCCCAGCGCGTGGAGGGGTGGACCCGGGATCCCCAGTATTCCGTTGAAATCACCTCGATCCTCCTTCGGGAGGGGGTGGTCAAAGCCCGGGTGATGGTGACCCACCAGGCTCACGGAGCCAAGGTCCGCCAAGAAATCGAAAACACCTTTAAGGTTCAAAACAGCCAGATCATTCAAGCCATCCTGTCACCCTGACGCCCATGGCTGACCCCTTCACCGCTCGCACCCCTCGGCTCCCGGGCGCACATGTCTGGGGCGGGGGATGGTTTTCACCCGGTCGCCGCACCCTCATCCCGTCGCAGATCAAACCCGGAGGCACCCCATGACCACGCATCGACATTTGGGCGGTTCACCCGGGCTTGCGGCCATGGCGATCGTCTTGATGTCCTTTTTGGTGTCCTGCAGTTACAACCATTCCGAATCGGATCTTAAAACGATTTCAATGGCGCTTAAGGCCCAGGCTGATGACTGGGACCGGGCCATCATCAGTAAAAACCTAGATAAAATAGCCGACAACATGAGTGCTGATTTCAGGCACATTGGCAAGACTGGCGATGTTTCCGATAAAGCGACGTTTTTGCGAGAAATCATCTCCCCGGACCTGATCATTCATCCCTACTCGGTCGAAGAGTTTGATATCCGGGTCTACGGCGATTGCGCCTTGCTGAGTGGAAGAACGAAAATGACGGGCATGTATGAAGGTAAACCCTTCCAGTCGCACTACCGGTATGTCGATACCTACATTCGCCACAAGGGCAAATGGGTGGTCTGTCAGGTTCAGATCACGGCCATTCCCGAGTCGCCTGCCACCTGACCCTTCGTCCACCTTGGATCCGTCAACGGCATTCGTGAACCCACAGGAATTCCCATGCTGAAGGTCGTATCGCCCACGCAAGCCGCCGCCGCCCTGACGGAGCTCTGGTCGCCCCGGGTGATCGGCGAGGTCGACGAGGCCTACCTCAAAGTCGCCAAGGTGCACGGATCGCTCGCCTGGCACAGCCATGAAGAGGAGGACGAGCTGTTCCTCGTGCTCAAGGGCCACCTGCGCATCGAGCTGGAGGAGGGCTCCGTCGAACTCAGCGAAGGCGAGCTGTTCGTCGTGCCGAAAGGCGTGCGCCACAATCCGGTGGCGGAGCAGGAGTGCCACCTGCTGCTCATCGAACGCAAGTCGACGCTTCACACCGGCACCGTCGTCACCGACAAGACCCGCACGCTCGCGGAGCAGCTGCGGCCGCTCTGAGCTTTCTCCAGGCGGTGCCGGGTGGGGAGCCCTCGACTCCGGTTCTCTGAAACCCAGCCCAGGCCCCCCCTCGGCCCAGGCTAGACTGTCGCATCCCCTCCCCGTTCTGCCCGATCCGAGTTCCGCACCCAGGGCTCGGCCGCTCTGAATTCAGGGGGCGCCCCCGGAGGTCCTATGCCCACACCGTGTTCCCTCAGCCTCCTTGCCCTCCTGCTGGCCGGGGGCCTGTTCGCCCAGGCGCCCAAGATGGAAACAGGGCCCAGCGAGACGCCAGCCGCGTTCAAGGTGGCCGCGGACAGCTGGGACTACACGCGCCGCGTGGAGATGATCCCCATGCGCGATGGGGTGAAGCTGCACACGATCATCCTGGTACCGAAGGGGGCCCGACCTGGAGCAGCGGCCGCCCCCATCCTGCTGACGCGCACGCCCTACAACGCCGCCGAGCTGACGGGCCACGCCCACAGTGCCCACCTGGGACCGGTCCTCCAGGGCTACGACAATGTCACCGACCTCATCGTCGAGGGCGGCTACATCCGCGTGGTGCAGGATGTGCGTGGGAAATACGGCTCCGAGGGCGACTACGTCATGAACCGGCCTCTGCGGGGACCCCTCAACCCCACCGAGGTTGATCACAGCACCGACACCTACGACACCATCGACTGGCTGGTGAAGCACCTGCCCGAAAGCAACGGCCGGGTGGGCATCCTGGGCATTTCGTACGACGGGTTCCTGCCCCTCATGGCCCTGGTGAACCCGCACCCCGCGCTCAAGGCGGCCGTGCCCATGAACCCCATGGTGGACGGCTGGCGGGGTGACGACTGGTTCCATCACGGCGCCTTCCGCGCCCAGAACCTGGCCTACATCCATGACCAGCAGGCCACCCGCAGCGGTGAGGTGAAATGGTGGACCAGCCACTTCGACGACTACGAGATGTTCCTGGCGTCTGGTTCCACGGGCGCGCTGGCCAAGAGCCGCGGCATGGAGCAGCTGGGCTTCTGGCGCAAGGTCGTGGAGCATCCGACCTACGACGCCTTCTGGCAACAGCAGGCCATGGACCGTGTGCTGGCGGAACGGCCTCTGACGGTGCCCACGATGATCGTCCACAGCCTCTACGACGCTGAGGATATCTATGGCGCCATCGCCGTGTGGAAGGCGCTGAAACCCAAGGACACAGCTGGAAACCTGCTCTACCTGGCCATGGGCCCTTGGAACCATGGCGGCCAGATCGGGGACGGCAGCAGCCTGGGTCCGCTGAAATTCAACCAGGACACGGGCCTGCAATTCCGCCAAACCATCCTGAAGCCGTTCCTGGAGCAGCACCTCCGTGAGAAGGGCTCGAAGGCGGAGCTGCCGCCCGTGAGCGCCTTCGAAACCGGCACCAACACCTGGCGCAAGCTGCCGGGCTGGCCCATGGCGGGCGCGGGGACGGCCACCGCCGCCACGCCGTTTTATCTCGGCGCGGGCCTGAAGGTGACCACCACCGCGCCGAAGGCGGGCGACGCGCCCTTCGACGCCTACGTCTCGGATCCCGCCAAGCCCGTGCCCTTCCGCGCCCGCCCCATCCAGCCCGTGGGCTACGACAAGGGGCTCACCTGGCCCCAGTGGCTCACAGACGATCAGCGCGAAGCCTCGGGCCGCACCGATGTGCTGGCCTACGTCTCTGCACCCCTCACCGCCCCGCTGCGCATCAGCGGCGAGCCCGTGGCCCACCTGGTGGCCTCCACCAGCGGGACGGATTCGGATTGGGTGGTGAAGGTGATCGACGTCTACCCCGACGAAGTGGCCAGTCAGCCGGCCCTGGGCGGCTTCCAGCTCATGGTCTCGGCGGACATCTTCCGGGGCCGCTACCGCGAAAGCCTGGAGACGCCCAAGGCCCTGAAGCCTGACGCGCCCCTGGTCTACCGCTTCGCCCTGCCCACGGCCAACCACGTTTTCCTGCCCGGCCACCGCATCATGGTGCAGATCCAGTCCAGCTGGTTCCCCCTCTACGACCGCAACCCCCAGACCTTCGTGCCCAGCATCTTATTCGCCCTGCCCGAGGCCTACCGCCCCGCCACCCAGCGCATCTACCACGCGCCGGGACAGGCGAGCTTCGTGGCGCTGCCGGTGGTGCCGGCCAGGCCCTGAGTCGATCGACCCCTGAGCCGATCAACCGAAGGAGGAGGTTTCCTGCCATGCGCCGAGCGGATCGGCTGTTCCAGATCGTGCAGCTGCTCCGACGGGACCGGATCAGCACCGCGGCGCGTCTGGCCAAGGAACTGGAGATCAGCGAGCGGACCCTCTACCGGGATATCGCGGACCTGATGGCCTCGGGCGTGCCCATCGAAAGCGAGGCCGGCGTCGGCTACAGCCTGCCGCGGCACTTCGATCTGCCCCCCCTGATGTTCGATGCAGAGGAAGGCGAGGCCCTGCTCCTCGGCGCCCGGATTGTCGAAGCCTGGGCGGACCCGGCCCTGCGCGAGGCGGCCCGGAGCCTGCTGCGGAAGGTGGAGGCGGTGCTGCCGGTGGGTCGCAGGGAGAGTCTCGCGGCCCTGCCTTTCGTGGTGCCCGACTTCCACGTGCCCCCCAGCACCGCGCAGTTCCTCGGCGAACTCCGGAAGAGCCTGCGAGAGAAACAGCGGGTGCAGATGACCTACATCCGGGCGGACGGGACCGTCTCCGAACGGGCGCTCCAGCCGCTGGGCTTGGTCTTCTGGGGCTACCGCTGGCACCTCGCCGCCTGGTGCGAACTCCGCGAGGCCCTGCGCACCTTTCGCGTGGACCGCATTCAATCGATCACCTTCCTCGGCCCCTTCGATCCTGGCCCGGAACGGAGCCTGGCGGATTACCTGGGGGCCGTGCGAAGGGCAGGCACCTGAAGCCTCCTGACAGCACGGTGTCAGGAGGCTCGGACCATCCTGAGTCTCTTTCAAGGAGACACCATGTCGCCATCCAAGTCCCTCCTGCCCGAGTTCACCCAGGAAATGGCGGGCCTCCGCCGGGTGATCGAGCGCATTCCCGCCGGTCGCCTGGACTACCGGCCCCATCCCAAGTCCTTCAGCCTGGGCGATCTGGCCAACCACCTGGTCACGATCCCCGGCTGGGCGGCCACCACCCTCACCACCACGGAGCTGGACTACTCCGATCCGGTCGCCGTGGCGAAGCGGCCGCCCCTGAGTCAGGATGCGGCTGGGTTGCTGCGCACCCTCGACGGAGAAGTGGAGCGGGCCGTGAAGGCTTTCGAGGCCGCACCGGACGAGGCCTACCACGGGAACTGGACGCTGAAGAACGAGGGCCAGGTGCTCTTCACCATGCCCCGCCTCGCGGTGCTGCGCAGCTTCGTGCTGAACCACGCCATCCACCACCGTGCCCAGCTCACGGTCTACCTGCGGCTGCTCGAGGCGCCCGTGCCCGCCCTGTACGGCCCCAGCGCCGACGAGAACTAAACGACCAAGGCCGCCTAGGCCCGTAGCAGCTCGTCCACGAAGGCTGGTACCAGCGTCGTGGCCGGGCCGGTGCGGGCCTCCTGAAAGGCGCTGGCCACGAGGCTGGGCTCGAGGTTGAGCTCCACCGTGTGCGCCCCTGGACCGACGGCCTCCACGAAGCCCGCGGCGGGGTACACATGGCCACTGGTGCCGATGGCGATGAAGAGGTCGCAGCGGTCCAGGGCCTGGTAGATGCGGTCCATCTCCAGGGGCATTTCGCCGAACCATACGATGTGGGGCCTCACCGGGCCGCGGCCACAGGCCGGACAGCGGGTGTCGGCGTCCATGTCGCCCGGCCAGGGATGGACGGCCCCGCAGGGCTGGCAGCGGCCCTTCAAGAGCTCGCCATGCATGTGCACCAGGTTCCGCGATCCGGCGCGGTCATGCAGATCGTCCACATTCTGCGTGACCAGGAGGAACGCACCGGCCCACTCGCGCTCCAACCGCGCCAGGGCGAGGTGGGCCGCATTGGGCTGAACGGTGCTGAGGCTCCGTCGCCGCTCGTTGTAGAAGCGGTAGACCAGGGCCGGATTCCGCTGGAAGGCCTCGGGCGTGGCCACATCCTCCACCCGGTGGTTCTCCCAGAGCCCGTCCGCCGCACGAAAGGTGCGCAACCCGCTTTCGGCGGAAATGCCCGCCCCCGTAAGGATCACCAGGCGGGCGTCGCGGGGGAGGCTCATGGCGGGTCCTACTTTCGGGGGCCGAGATTCAGCGCCTGCCCATCCACGAGGCCGGGCTGGAGGCCCAGTTCCCGGGCCAGGGTGGGGGCGAGATCCACGGTGCGCACGGGCTCGCGGCGCTCGCCACCCTTCCAGGGGCCCCAGAAAATCAGGGGCACCCGGCGGTCGTAGGCGTTGGGCGTGCCGTGGCCCGTGGGGTAATCGGTGGGGGGCGTACCGAAGACCACGAAGGGTTTCACGGCCACCAGGAGGTCGCCGCTGCGTTCGGGGCGGAAGCTGCGGCGCAGCAGCACGCGCAGGCTGCTGTCCCGCGGGCTGCCCGTGGCGGTGGGATCCGTGGCCAGGAGTTCCTCGGCGGTGAAGGCATCGGCCACTTCCGGCCGCCCCCGCAGCCAGATCTGGGTGCGGCGCTGGACCTCGCGGCGGTCCAGGTTCGCGGCCTTCACGGCGGCCTCGTTGAGGTAGATCGTGTTGGGTTCGGGCGCAGCGGTCAGCAGGTCCCGGTCCACCTTGAAGGTGGCCCGGAGGTTCGCTTGCAGCGCGGCCATGAAGGGCTCCGGAAGGACCCTCTGCACGGGGAAGCCCTGCTCGCCAAGAACCTCGGGCAGGTCCAGGCCGCCGTGGTCGGCGCTCAGCACCACCCAGGCGTTCGGGTGCTGGCGGCGCAGGCGGTCCAGCAGGTGCCCCAGGGCGCGATCGAGGCGGTGGATCTGGTCGCGCATTTCGGTGCCGAGCATGCCGTAGCTGTGGCCGATGTAGTCCGTGGCCGAAAAGCTGATGGCCAGCAGATCCGTGCCGGGACCGCGCCCCAGCTTCTCGCCATCCAGCAGGGCCTCGGCGGCCTCCAGGGTCACGGCATCAAGGAAGGGGGACCGGCGGAACCGGGCCTCGAAGCCCTTGTCCAGCGGCATGCCCGCGCCCTGGATGAGGCGCGGCAAGCCGCCGTTGCGGATGATCTGGGGGCCAAAGCTCCAGGATCCGGAACGGCCTTCGGGCGTGGCGGGATCCTTGGTCCAGAGCCAACTGTCGGTGGCGATGCGATCCCCAAGGCCGCGATCGTAGCGCAGCAGCCAGTCCGGCAGGCGATCCCCGTAGACCGTGGAGCTGGTGAAGCCCGCCGGGCCGGTGAACCAGAACGCGCCGGTGGGTTTGCGTCCAGCCATGAGGATGGCGGCGCGATCCTTCCCGGATACGGCAAAGACCCGGCTACCGGGCACCTGGAGCTGCAGCCAATCGCCCAATCCGTCGCCGAGGAAGCGCGCGTTGGAGGAGCTGGGCTGGTTCGGCGCATGGAGGGCCCTGGCATTCGCGTCGTCCACGCAGTAGACGAGCTTGCCCGTGGCGCGGTCGATCCAGCGGTTCTCGACGATGCCGGTGTTCGCGGGAAAGCGGCCGGAGAGCAGCACGGAGTGGCCCGGGCCGGTCTCCGTGAATCCGTGGTCGTGGTAGGCCTCGGTGAAGAAGACGCCTTCCTTCCGCAGCCGCGCCAGGCCACCGGTGAGTTCGGGGCCAAAGGTCTGCATCAGCTCGGCGGAGAGTTGGTCCACCGAGAGCACGACCACGAGTTTCGGGCGGGCCTTGGCGGGTGGGGCCGCGACCAGGGTCGGAACCAGCATCAGGGAAGCGAGGGCGGTCCGGATCATCAGAAGGCCACCCCCACGCCGAAGGTCCACATCCGTTCGAATTCCTGACCGCTGCCCTGCGCGGTGAAGTAGGCGGCCAGGTCCGAGGCGCTGCTGAGCTTCACGGGGCGATCCTTGCTGACGGGCTGCTGGTAGCTGGCCGCCACGTAGGGGTGGACCAGCACGGAGGGGATGCGCCAGCGGGCGCCGACGCGGAGCCAGGTGCGGCTCAGATCCATGCGGGAGGAGGCTCCGGCGGTGTCGAAGGTGTAGCGCTGGAAGCGCTGGATGAGGCCGATCTCACCGGCGATTCCCACGAAGGGCACCCAGACCTGGGCGCCCACGCCCACGCCCACGCCCTGCTGCTTCAGCTGGGTGCCCTGGACCGCGGACCCGGCCAGGAGATTGCCGTCCGCCTTGAACTGGGAGTACTCCAGGCCACCCTCCAATTTCAGCAGAGGCCCCACCTGGAGGATCCGCCGGTTCACGGTGGCGATGAAGCCCTTGCCCGTGTCGAAGTCCCCGGCCACCAACTGGCCCGTGCCGCTGATGAGCGTCTGGGGCAGGCTCTGGCCCGTGGGGCGCGGCAGCTCCAGACGCAAGTCCCACTGGGCGCAGAGGGGCGCGGTCAGGCTCAGAAGCGCGGCGGCACGGCAGAGAGGTGAGAGGACAAGACGCATGGAGGCTCCGGCGAAACCTCCGATCATACCTCCTGCCTAAGACGGCTCAGAGCGCCGCCTGTGACTTCCACTTGATGGAACAGCCCCGGCTTGGGATCTGGTCGGCAGGCACCGGCCGCTCCGCCAGAAGCGCCTCGGTGGCGGCCTCGAGGTCGCGCACCGTGACCTTGGCGGGATCGCGCCAGCTGTCGTCCATGCGTCCGCGGTAGACCAGCTTCCGAGTCCCGTCGAACAGGAAAAAATCCGGCGTGCACACGGCGCCGAAGGCCCGGGCCACGGTCTGGGACTCATCCTTGAGGTAGGAGAAGCCGAAGGCCTGGCCCTTGGCCTGGGCCTGCATATCCGCCAGGGATTCCTTGGCGTGGGTATCCACATCATTGGCGTTGATGCCGAGGACCAGGACCTTCCCGGCGTATTTCTTCGCATAGGCGTTGATGCGCGCCTGGGTGGCCAGGACATAGGGACACTCGGTGCTGAGGAACACCACCATCAGGGGCGTGGAGGACTCGGGCCCATGGGGCCTGCCATCGGTGCCGGGCAGATGGAAGGGGGGGCAGGGGTCCCCGAGCTTCAGACCGACGGCGCCCTGCGCCAGGAGGGCCGGGGCCAGAAGGAGGGCCAGCAGGAAACGGATCATCGGAGCCTCCACTTGATGCTGCAGCCCATGCTTGGATGCTGCGTCTCCAGCGGATCCTCGCCCGCCAGCACGCCCTCGATGGCCTCCTTCAGCTCCGGCCGGGTGACGCGCGCGGCATCCTTCCAGTTGTCGTCCAGGCGGCCCCGGTACTGCAGGCGGCGGTGCGAGTCATAGAGGAAGAAGTCCGGCGTGCACACGGCGCCCAGGGCCCGGGCCAGGGTCTGCTCCTCGTCCCAAAGATAGGGGAAGACGTAGCCCTTGGCCCTGCCCCGCTGGCGCATGGCCTCGAAGCTGTCCTCCGGGTAGGCCACCGCATCGTTGGCGTTGAGGGCCACCACGCCGCATCGCCCGGCGTAGGCCTTGGCCAGATCGTTGAGGCGGTCGTCGATGGCCTGGACATAGGGACAGTGGTTGCACATCACCACCACCAGCAGGGCTGGCGTATGGAAATCATGGAGCGACCAGAGCCGACCATCCACACCGGGCAGGGTGAAGTCCGGACAGGCCGTGCCGAGCGGGACCATGGTGGATTCCGTGAGTGCCATGCGGACCTCCGGGGTGCACTTCCATCGTAGGCCGGGAGGCAAGTCACATTTTTTGGCCCCGTCATTTTTTTGACTTGACCCTCAAACCTCTGCATCTAGGCTGAATCCAACCTAGGAGCTTATGACCCACCTGCCCCGCCTTCACTGGTCCACCCTCGGGGACGACACCGGGGGGCTGGAGCATCGGTGGGCGGCGCTGTGGGACGTGACGGTGGATCGTGGGGCCTCTCCCGCGCTGGCGCCCCGGGATGTGGACCTGTGGGTGATCAGCGCCAAGGGCGCCTGGCCGCCGCCGGAACTGAACCGCATGATGGCCGAGGTCGCGGCGTTGCCGATCCTGTTGGGGCTGAAACCCGACGCCGCCCCCATGGATCCCAAGGCCCTGACGGAGTGGGGATCTCTGGGCTCCGTGCGCTGGGGTGTGCTGGGCCCTGAGCCCCCCATGCCGGGCCTGCGCCCCCGTTCGGGCACCACCACGCAGCTGACCGCATCCCAGGCGCTGGCCTTCGGCCTCGTGGGCACCAGCGTGGCCATGCAGGATGTGCTGGCCCGTGCCCGCAGCGCCGCCGCCACCCGCGCCACGGTGCTGCTGCTGGGTGAGAGCGGCACGGGCAAGGAAGTCATCGCCCGGGCCATCCACCGCATGAGCGCCGATACTGCTGAATCCTTCGTGGCCGTGCACTGCGGCGCCATCCCCGAGAACCTGCTGGAATCCGAACTCTTTGGCTACAACAAGGGCGCCTTCACGGACGCGCGGAAGGACACGCCGGGCAAGTTCCGCGAGGCCCACGGCGGCACGATCTTCCTCGACGAGGTGGGCACCATGCCCCTGGGCGCTCAGGTGCGCCTGCTGCGCGTGCTGCAGGAGCGCGAGGTGCAGCCCCTGGGCGGAGGGGCACCGGTGAAGGTGGACGTGCGGGTGGTGACCGCCTCCAACGTGGACCTGTGGAAGAAGGTGCAGGACGGGAGCTTCCGCGAGGACCTGTTCTATCGGCTCGAAGTGGTGCCCATCACGATGCCGCCCCTGCGGGCCCGCCGGGAAGAGGTGCCTTTCCTGGCCCAGCACTTCCTCAACCGCAAGGCCCGCGAGCACGGCCTCTATCCCAAGGCCCTGCACCCCAGCGTGGACCCGCTGCTCATGTCCCTGCCCTGGCCCGGCAATGTGCGCCAGCTGGAGAATGCCATCGAGCGCGCCATCGTGCTTTCGGGCAAGCGCCCCGTGCTCACGCGGGAGGATTTCGCCTTCCTGGCGGAGCGCATGAACGAAACCCCGGTGGCCGAAGTTGCCGGAACGACGGTGGCCTTCACGCCTGTCCTCGCCGAGGCGTTCACGACCCAGCCCACCGCGGCGTATGGCACGGACCTGCCGCCCGAGGGGCTGGACCTGAACCAGGTGGTGTCGGACATGGAGAAGCGGCTCATGCTCCAGAGCCTCGCCATCACGCGGGGCAATAAGAAACGCGCCGCCGACCTGCTGGGGCTCAAGCGCACCACCTTCCTCGAAAAAATGAAGCGGCTGGATCTCGAGGAAGGCGAATCCATCACGGCCGAAGAGGATTAGCCCCAAAGCCCAGACCAGAGGCCTGAGCCCGAAGGGCGAAGAAGATGAAGCGGCTGGACCTCGAGGACGCCGAAGCGGAGGCCGAATAGGGGCTGCTAATCTAGCGGCATGAGCATGGAACTGGAGCGGAATGCCACTTTGGCGAAGCCGAGGCCCGAGGGCGCGGCACAGGGAGGTGCCGCGTGACGAACGTGATTCATCTGCGGTGGAAACTCGATGTGCCTGATGCGCAGGAAGAGGCGCTGTGTACCTGGCTGGAGGAAGGGGGCTCCTCCGCTTTCTATCGCGAGGCCGACCCTCCGCGGGCCTGCTACGCGTACTTCCCGCCGGACCAGGCGCCGCCGGATGCCGGGGGGTTGGGGGCCTTTCCGGGCGTCCACCTCGTCGAGGCCGAGGCCTTCGGCGACGAGGACTGGCTGGTCAAGAGCCGCGAGGGCTTCGGCGCCTTCGAGGTGGGTGCGCGCTTCCATGTGCGCCCCCTCTGGGACGAGACGCCCGGTCCGCAGGGTCGCATCGATCTGGTGGTGAACCCCGGCCTCGCCTTTGGAACCGGGGGCCATGAGACCACGCGGCTTTGCATGGTGTTGCTGGAGGAACTGGCGGCGGCCGGCCGGTTGAAGGGACCCGTCCTCGACATCGGCGCAGGCACCGGCATCCTGTCGCTGGCGGCCTTCCTGTTGGGGGGGCAGCGGCTCACCGCCTTCGACATCGATCCCGATTGCGGCCCGGCCATGGGCGAACTCATCGACTTGAATGCCCATCTGTTGAAGGGCGCGAAACCCTACTCGAGCTTCGTCGGCACGCTGGATGATTCTCGGGTGACGGGCCCCTACGCGGGCCTGCTTGCGAACATCCTGCTGCAGACCATCCAGGAGCTGCTGCCGCGCATGGCCGACGTGGCCGCCCCGGGTGGCTGGCTCATCGCCAGTGGCATCCTAGCCGAGCGCACCGACGAAGCCCTGGTGAGCCTCGCCTCGCACGGCTTCCAGCCGGAGAAAGTGCTGAAAGAAGGCGAGTGGATCGCGATCCTGGCCGTGCGGACCCAGGCATGATCCGAGCGGACCAGCCCATCGGGGTGTTCGATTCGGGCATCGGCGGGCTGACCGTCATTCACGCCCTGCGCCAGCTGCTGCCCGAGGAGGATCTGGTCTACCTCGGCGATACGGCGCGCCTGCCCTATGGCACCAAGAGCCACCGCACCATCGAACGGTACACGCTGCAGATGGGCGAGCTGCTCCAGCGCCACGATCCCAAGCTCATCGTCATCGCCTGCAACACCGCCAGCGCCCACGGCCTGACAGCCCTCCAGGCGGTGAGCCCCTGCCCGGTGATCGGGGTGATCGAGCCCGGCGCCGAGGCCGCGGCGGAGTTCCCGGGCCCTGTGGGGATCATCGGCACCCTGGCCACCATCGGCAGCGCCGCCTATGACGCGGCCATCCACCGGCGCGATCCCGAGAAAGTCATCCACAGCGTGGCCTGCCCGCTGCTGGTGCCCCTGGCGGAGGAGGGCTGGTTCGACGATCCCGTCACCGACAGCATCTGCCGCCGCTACCTGAACCAGCTGCCCTTCGAGGTGAAGACCGTGGTGCTGGGCTGCACCCACTACCCGACCCTGATGACCAGCCTGGAGCGCAGCCGTCCGGGCACCCGCTGGATCGACAGCGGCCGCGTCACCGCCCAGGCCGTGGATCGCCTGTTGAAGGGGAGCCTGGGCTACCGCACCGCCAGTGCCCGCGGCGAACTCCGCGTCCAGCTCACCGATGCCAGCAGCCGCCTGAAGGAAGTGGGAAACCGCTTTCTGGAAGAGGCGCTGGGGGATGTGGAAGTGGTGGAAATCTAGGCCGAAACCGCCCCCGGCAGGGTGAACACCACGCAGGTCCCTTTGCCTTCTGGGCTTTCGATGCGGATCTCGCCGCCGTGTCCGCGGACGATTTCGCGGCAGATGCTGAGGCCCAGGCCCGTGCCCTTGCCTTCGGGCTTGGTGGTGAACATGGGGCGGAAGACCTGGCCCAGCAGATCGGCAGGGATGCCATGGCCCGAATCGTGGAAGTGCAGTTCCCACCAGAGGCCGCCCGGCGTGCTCTCCTCGGCGGGCCTGGCCCTGAGCCGTACGGTTCCGCCCTCCGGCATGGCGTCCACGGCGTTGTTCATGAGGTTGAGGAAGAGCTGCTCCATCTGCTTGCGATCCACGTCCAGGCAGCACTCCGGGGGAACCTCGGCCTCGACGGTGATGCCATGGGCGGCCAGGGTGGGGGTCCACAGCTGCTGCAGATCCTGCAGGAGGGCGGCGAAGGCCTGGGGTTTGCGATTCAGCTGGGGACGGCGGGTGAGGTCCAGCAGGCGGCGGACGATGTCCCCGACCCGCTGGATCTGGGCATGGATGACATGCAGGCGCTCGCGCGTTTTGTCCGGCAGGTCCTTTTGCGCGTCGAGCAGCTGGAGGTGTCCCGTCACGAGGTTGAGGGGCGTGCCCACCTCATGGGCGAAGGTGGCCGTGAGCTGGCCCGCGACGGCGAGCCGTTCCTGGGCGCCCAGCTCCTCGCGGAGCAGCGCGTTGCGTTCCACCAGGGCCGCCAGTTCGTCGTTCTTGGCCTGGAGTTCGGACAGGGCGGCGTCGATGCGGTCCTGCAGGTTGGCATTCAGGCCGCGGATCTCGCGAATGAGCGATTCGCGCTCCTCGCCGGCCCGCTGGATCTGGGTGGCCATATCATTGAACCGGGCGGCGATGAGACCCAGCTCGTCGCTGCGGCGCACGGGGGCGCGGGCGCCAGATTCACCCCGCTCCAGGCGTTGCATGGTGAGGACCATGGCCTCAATGGGATCGCTGATGAGCATCCGCAGGATGAGCCAGAGCAGGATGAATTCGCCCAACAGCACGCCGGGGAGGGTATGCAGGGTGCGCTTGAGGTTGTTGTCCCAGACGACCTCCCAGCGCTCCAGGTCGCAGTAGGCCCGGACGAGGCCGATGGCTGGTTGCCCGGGCTTGTGGGCGCGGATGGGTTGGTAGACCTTCCAGGCTTGGCGGCCGGTGTTGAGGTCGACGAGCTCGGCCTGGGCCTTGGGCAGCGTGAGGTACGAACCGATCTCCGGGCCCCACTCGATCTCCTCCTCTTGACCGGAGGATCGGACCAGATCCACTTCGTTGCCCTTGCCCACGCGCTTGAAGACGTCGATCTGGAAGATGCTGCGGTCGGGCCCGGCGATGCTGGCCAGAAGCTGGTCGAGCTTGTCGCTGTCCTTGAAGGTGGGGTCGCGTTCCACGATGTCTGTTTCCACCGTGCCCGCGGCTTCGATGACCAGCTGTTTGGAATAGCGTTCCAGTTCCCGGCGGCTGTTGCGGATGATGTTGTAGGCCACGGCCACCGTGATCACGCTGGTGACAAGGCCCAGCAGCAGGAAGAGCTTGGCATGCAGGCTGCGCAGCCAGGCCAGGGGCCGGAGCCGCAGGTGCCAGAAGCTCATGCCTGGGCCCCATCCACCAGGGGAAGGCCCAGAGCTGGTCGCACGGCCTGAGCGAAGGCGTGGGGATCCTGGTTCTGGGCCAGAGCGGTGAAGCGCTCGAAGGCCGTTCGCCGCGCCTCGGCGACGTCGCCCAGCAGATCGAGCACCCCGCCGCAGAGGGTCGGCCGATCCCGGGCGCGGAGCTGAGCGTCTGCCTCCCAAAGCAGGGCTTCGAGGGCGGCGAGGTCGTGATGGTCGCCGAGAACCGTTTGGAGCTCCCGCAGGTCCTTCAGCACGGCTTCAGGCGGCCCGCCGAAGGCCGCCTCCAGGGCCTCCAGGGCGTACCGCAGCTTCTTGATCCGGACGCGAGCCTTGTGCATGGCGATGGGGTCTTCGTGCGCGGCGAGGGTGGCCAGATCGCTCAGGGCCAGCTGGGCGCGGGGCTCCAGGCAGGCCCAGGCGGCCTCCTGGAGGGAGGTGGACTGGAAGGGATTCTGCAGGGCAGGCACGTCGAGGAGACGGTGCAGATCCGGCAAGCGCAGCCGGTCCAGTTCCTTTTCCATGGCGCGACGGGCCTTGGCGCGGCCCCGATCGACCTGCTCCAGCAGGTGTTCGATCATGGCGGCGTGGGCGGGTGTGCGGGCTTCGAGGTGATAGGCCCGGAGCTGTTCGGCGTGGACATCCAGTTCCCGGGGCAGCCCCAGCGTGTCCACGAGCCCTTTCAGGGCCCGGCGCTGCCCCTTGTGCCCGGGATAGACCTCAGGATCCACGAGGTCGAGCACGGCGCCCAGGCGGCGGGCGGCCACCCGGACCCGGTGGAGCTGTTCCATGTCGTCGGCCCAGTGATCCAGGTCCAACAGCTCCTGCAGCCGCGCCAAGCGGACCTCAAGGGCGCGGTGCAGCAGGATCGCCAATTCGGCTGGGTGCATCAGATGATTTTAGGAGCCGTTTCGGAATAACCAGTGTTTTTCTGGTTATTTCGCTACGGCACCTTAGGTCGAGTGCTCCACCGGGACGCCAGGGTGATTTCAGGGCGATGACCTAATGCAATTCGCAGAGGCGAAAAATTCGCGTAAGCTGAAAGGACCATGGAACACATCCACATCAAGGGCGCCCGCGAACACAACCTCAAGAACTTCGACCTGTCACTGCCGCGCAACAAGCTGGTGGTGATCACGGGGCTGTCGGGCTCGGGGAAATCCAGCCTCGCCTTCGACACGCTCTATGCTGAGGGTCAGCGGCGCTACGTGGAAAGCCTGTCGGCCTACGCGCGCCAGTTCCTCGACCAGATGGAAAAGCCCGATGTGGACAGCATCGAGGGGCTGTCACCGGCCATCTCCATCGAGCAGAAAACCACCAGCAAGAACCCCCGCTCCACCGTGGCCACCGTGACGGAGATCTACGACTATCTCCGCTTGCTATACGCCCGCACGGGAAAGCCCACCTGCGTGGCCTGCGGCCGGCCCATCGCCAGCCAGACCATCCAGGAGATGACGGATCAGATCCTGGCGAGGCCCGAGGGCACGAAGCTGCAGATCCTGGCACCGGTGGTGCGGGGCCGCAAAGGCGAGTTCAAGAAACTGCTCCAGGACCTCATGAAGCGCGGCTACATCCGGGCCCGGGTGAATGGCGAGATGCTCGACCTCACCGAAGGCGTGCCCGACCTGGACAAGCAGAAGAAGCACACCATCGAGGTGGTCATAGACCGCCTGAAAGTCGCCCCGGCCATCCAGTCGCGGCTGGCGGACAGCCTGGAGATCACCTGCAACCTCGCCGAAGGCAGCGCCCTCTGTGAGCTGGACGGGAAGGAGGAACTCTTCTCCTCGAAGCTGGCCTGTCACAACACGAAGTGCGCGAAATTCGGCCAGGGTCTGCCGGAGCTGGAGCCGCGGTCGTTCTCGTTCAACAGCCCCTATGGCGCCTGCCCCACCTGTGACGGTCTGGGTTTCAAGCGCCAGTTCGCGGAGGAGCTGATTGTTCCCAATCCCGCCCTCTCCATCAACGAGAGCGCCATTCAGGCCAGCGGTTGGAAAAGCGTGTCGGAGGACGGGTGGCGGTCCCAGATGATGGATCAGCTCTCCCGCAAGCTGAAGTTCAGCCTGGACACGCCCTGGAAGAAGCTGCCCGCAGACATCCGTCGCCTGCTGCTGCACGGCACCGATAAAGAAATGCGCTTCACCTATGAGAACAAGAAGAGCCGCTACGACTTTGTCCACCACTTCGAAGGCATTGTGGGCAACCTTGAGCGCCGCTACCGCGAGACCACCAGCGAGGAGATCCGGGCGGAGCTGGAAGAATCCATGCGCGTCATCTCCTGCGAGGCCTGCGGGGGCCAGCGGCTCAAACCCGAGGTGCTGGCGGTCTACGTGGATGGGATCAACGTGGCCCAGGTGGTGGCCCAGAGCGTGCGCCAGGCCCGGCAGTGGTTCGCAGACCTGACCCTCGAGGGCAAGGACGCGGTCATCGCTGAAAAAATACTCAAGGAGATCCGCGAGCGCCTGGGCTTCCTTGACGACGTCGGCCTCGGCTACCTCACGCTGGATCGCAGCGCGGCCACCCTGTCTGGTGGTGAGGGCCAGCGCATCCGCCTGGCCACCCAGATCGGGAGCAAGCTCCAGGGCGTGCTTTACGTGCTGGACGAGCCGAGCATCGGCCTGCACCAGCGGGACAATCTGCAGCTCATCCACACCCTTCAGGAGATGCGGGATCTGGGCAACACCGTGCTGGTGGTGGAGCATGATCTGGAAACCATCCTCGCCGCGGATCATGTGGTGGACATGGGGCCGGGTGCCGGTGAGCACGGCGGCTGGGTGGTGGCCCAGGGCACGCCGGAGGAGATCGGCCGCACGCCGGGCTCCATCACCGGCGACTTCCTTTCGGGTCGGGACCTCATCCCCGTGCCCCGTCTTCGCCGCAAGGCCACCCGGGGGCATCTCTCCGTGGTAGGCGCGGAGGAGAACAACCTCAAGAAGGTGGACGCGGATTTCCCCATCGGCCTCTTCACCTGCGTCACCGGCGTCAGCGGATCGGGCAAGAGCACCCTGGTGAACGAGATCCTCTACAAGGCCTTGGCCAACCAGCTGCACCAGGGCGTTCACATCGTCGGCAAGCACAAGGCCATCAAGGGCCTCGAGGCCGTGGACAAGGTCATCGACATCGACCAGGCCCCCATCGGCCGCACCCCCCGCAGCAATCCGGCGACCTACACGGGACTCTTCACCCCGTTGCGGGAGCTGTTCGCCCAGCTGCCGGAAAGCAAGGCCCGGGGCTACGCGCCTGGCCGCTACAGCTTCAACGTGAAGGGCGGGCGCTGCGAGAAGTGCGAGGGCGATGGCGTCCTCAAGATCGAAATGCACTTTCTTCCGGATGTCTACGTCACCTGCGAGCAGTGCAAGGGCAAACGCTACAACCGCGAGACCATGGAGATCCACTACAAGGGCAAGAGCATCTCCGACGTGCTGAACATGACGGTGGAGGAGGCCCTCACGCTTTTCGGACCCATCCCCGTGCTGGCGAACAAGCTGCAGACGCTCATGGATGTGGGCCTGGGCTACATCCGCCTGGGTCAAAGCGCGACCACGCTGTCCGGCGGCGAGGCCCAGCGCGTGAAGCTGGGCAAGGAGCTGAGCAAGCGGGCCACGGGCCGCACGGTCTACATCCTGGACGAACCCACCACAGGCCTGCATCTCAAGGACATCCAGAAGCTGCTGGAGGTCGTGAATCGGCTGGTGGAAACGGGCAACACCCTCATCGTCATTGAGCACAACCTCGACGTCATCAAGACCGCGGACTGGATCCTCGACCTGGGCCCTGAAGGCGGCGGCGAAGGCGGCCGCATCATCGCCGTGGGCACACCCGAACAGGTGGCCAAGAAGAAGGCCAGCGTGACGGGGAAGTACCTGGCGCCCTATCTGAAGTAGGTCCTACGCGTACAGATCCACCCGCTGCCCCACATTGCCCGCCTGCGCCATCATCTTGGCCAGGTCGGCACCCTGCTGGGCGGTGATATCCAGGGACTTCTTGAGTACGCTGACCGCGATCTGGCTCCGGGTGATGGCCTGGGTCTGGGCGGCTGCGCTGGCGGTGATGTCCACGGGAAACCTCAACAATGGCTCATCGGACGTGGGGCTTCCGGACTTGAGCGGCTCGGAGCAGGGCGGCGGCGTCCTGGACGGGGACCTTGGTCACGGTGGCGGCCCGGTTCTCGGCGGCGATCGCCTCAAATACCTCGCGACGGTGGACTTGGACACTTCTCGGGGCCCTGATGCCCAGGCGGACACCGTCCTTGGTGATGCCGAGGACGATCACCTCGACTTCGCCTCCGATCATGATGGATTGTTCCGACTTCCTCGTGATGACGAGCATGGTCGAAGGGTACCAGAGCCCGCGGCAAAACCCCATGTCGTCGCGGCAACGCCGGGTTTTGTGGTCAGCCCTGGCCCAGGATGGGGAATCGCAGCGGGTAGACCTCGGCGTTCAAGGCGATCTGATAGCCCACGCGGGTCTTCACATTCACGACAAGGGGGCCGGCCAGGTTGGTGGTCATGCGCCGGGGATCCTCCGGGATCACCACCAGGGTGAGGATCATGGCGTCTGCCTGGGATTCCAGGTTGAGGGCCTCGGCCTCCTCGTCCCGCAGGTGCACCGCGTAGTCCGCCTTGATGCTGACCGGATCAATGCATGTGAACGAGATGGCCTGGTCTTCCACGGATTGGAGGAACTTCAGGGGGTAGCCGTCCTGGGGTTCGAACAAGCGGAAGGTGGTGAGTTGCGGAAAGCCCAGCAGGCCCTTGGGGAAGGCCAGGAGGATGCCATCGTCGGAGGCAGGGGTTGGATCTGGTGTGGGGTTCATGGCCGTCCAGGGTTGTTCCAGATCAGTCCATCGGACGAATCCGGCTCTTCCTGAGTTTCATGCGCCCCTTGGCTGAAAACGTCCCAGAGGGCGTCCAGGCGTTTGCGGCGGAATCGGGGATTGGGGATGGTACGCTCCAGGGCCTCTTTGGTGGCGGGAGGATGGGCCAGACGGGCCATGATCCAGCGGTTGCCCAGTTCCATGACGGCACCCACGTCGCCTTCGTTGCCCCAGGCCCAGCGCAGGGCGGTGAGTTTCCGGGCGCGGTCCACAGCGAGGTCCCCCAGGTGTTTGACTTTCTCCACCACGGGGTCGTGCTTGGGGGACGCATAGGCCCGCACCCGCTTCAACAGGTGCCGCATCTCCCTGGGCAGGGTGGCCAGGCGGGGGCCGATCTCTGGGTGGTCCCGCTTCGCCTCGGCCTCGTCGGCCAGGGTTCGCAGCAGGGGCAGCAACAGCGCCGCATCGCGGCTGGCGTAGCTGATCTGGGCCTCGCGAAGGGGCCGCAGCATCCAGTTGGAGTCCTGTTCCTCCTTGGGGATGTCGATGCCCAACTTGAGCTTGGCCATCGTCTTCAGGCCCGGCAGCGGGTATCCCAGAGCCCTGGAGAGCAGCATGGTGTCGAAGATGCTCTCGGGCACGACGTCGTAGATGCGCTTGAAGACGATGCCGTCGCCGGAGAAGTCATGGACGATCCAGGGGACCTGCGCCATGGCCAGCAGCGCGGGGCGCGTGAGTTCACCCAGGGCCAGCGGGTCCACCAACCAGGCCTGGTCGTGGGTGGCGACCTGAATCAGCGCGAGCACGCAGTGATGCATGCCGGTGAGACTGCATTCGATATCCACCGAGAGCACGCCCGCGGAATGCCACAGGGGGAGAGCTTCCTGCAGCTTTTCGGGCGTGTCCACGTAGGTCGTGGGAAGGTCGAAGTGGTCGAGCACCATCCCATCAGTGTGCCGCAGATGTTCCTCCATTACGCTTAAGAGTCCGTCACGATTTCCGGGGAATGCCATGAATCGATCGCTCTTCTGGACCACCTTTTTCACCGTCTTCCTCGCTGAAGTCGGGGACAAGACCCAACTGGCGGCGATGACAGCCACCGTTCGCAGTGGTCAGATCTGGACCGTGTTTCTCGCCGCCAGCGCGGCCTTGGTCTGTGCCACGGCCATCGGCGTGGCCGTGGGTGGCGTGCTCTTCCGGTACATTCCCGAGGCGGCCATCAAATGGGCCGCGGGATGCGCTTTCATCGCGGTGGGGTTATGGGTGCTGATCAAGGGTTGACGAGGCTCTTCTATGACGGCGGCTGTGGATTCTGCCGGGGGGCTGTGCGCTTCGTGGCGCGGCGCGACCCCTCCGGGCGCATCCATTTTGCGCCGCTGGGAGGCGCGACCTTCGCGCGTCTTGTGCCCCCTGAAAAGCGGGATGGACTGCCGGACAGCCTCCTGGTCCTGACCCCCGAAGGCGTGTTGTCGACCCGGTCGGGGGCGGTGATCCAGCTCCTGCGGCGGATGGGTCCGGGATGGCGGTGGGTGGGTGCCCTTTTGACGGCGGTACCAGAACCCATTCGCGACGCAGCCTACCAATGGGTGGCCCGGCATCGAACCACAAGGGCAGCCTGTCCAAAGGATGAATCGGCCGGAGATGATCGGTTCGAACCATAGACATAAAAAAATGTCACAAAGGTCAAGCGCCATGCACCCCATGGGCTAAGAACAGCACCATGGTCCTGATCGGCCTGCTCCGGGAGGCTCTGGTCCCGTTCCATCTATTGCGGGGCCGCCGTGCGGCTCCTGTGGCGGCCCTGTCCGCACGGAGGATTCATGATCACAAAACTCATCGGTGCCACCACCCTCTTCGCCGCCGGATCCTTGATGGCAGCCGGGTCGGCGACGATTGGCGCGGCTCCCGTCGAAGCCTTCGGGGCCGAGGCCGGGTTCACCCAGACCGGAGGGTGCGGCACTCAGGACGCGAAGGAAGCGGGCAAGGCGCCTGCGAAAGCGAAGGAAGGCAAAGCCAAGGAGGCCAAGGCCAAGGACGGTTCCTGCGGCAAGGGTTCCTGCGGCAGCAAGGACATGAAGAAGGACAAGAAGAAGGAAGGATCCTGCGGCAAGGAAAAGAAGTAGCTGGTCTGGAGCCACAGCATGACTCAGGACAGGTTTACCGGCGTGGGACTCGGGCTTCGTCGCGCGCACCTCGAGCCGGTGTCCCAGATGGAGGGCCACGGCGTACCTTTCTGGGAGACCTGTCCTGAGAATGTGGTCGGGGACGGAGGGCGCCATCATCGGCTGGCCTGCGCCATTCTCGATCGCGACCCGGTGCTCACCCATGGGCTGACCCTGTCCGTGGGCGGGTTCGATCCCTGGGACGAGGCGTACATCCGCGATCTGGGACGTTTCCTCCTCCGGACGGGAACCCCGTGGCATTCCGAGCATCTCTGCTTCACCGGCGTCGACGCGAACTGCCTGCATGAGCTGTTGCCGCTTCCCTTCACGCGGGAGGCTGTGCGGCACACGGTATCGCGGGTCCGCGAGCTCCAAGCCCAGCTGCCTGTTCCGCTGCTGCTGGAAAACATCACCTACTACGCCGAGCTGGGGGCTTCCGATATGGAGGAAGCGGACTTCATTGCGGCGGTACTGGAGGGCGCGAACGTGGGCTGGCTGCTGGACGTCAACAATGTCTACGTCAACGCCCTCAACTTCGGGTTTGATCCGAGGGAATGGCTGGCCCGCATGCCGCTGGACCGCGTGGCCCAGCTCCACATCGCAGGGCATCAAGCGTTTGGCGAGCTCACCGTGGATACGCACGGGGCCGAGGTCATCGATCCGGTCGTCGAGTTGATGCAGTGGACCCTGGCGCGTTTGGGACGACCCGTACCCGTCCTGCTGGAACGGGACAACCACATCCCCGACTTCGACGTCCTTCTGGCGGAGCGGGCGCGCCTCCAGCTGGCCTACGAGGCGACCATGACCCTGGTGGAGGCCCACCATGCCTGACTCGCGGACCCTCCGCCTGCAGCGTGCCATGGCCTCCCTGGTGTTGGATGAGGACGAAGCGGCCCTCGAAGCGGATCCGGGTCGTGTGGCGCGACGCCAGGGGCTTTCCTGGGCGGATCAGTGCTCCTTCCGGGAGCAGGGCGCGGGGATGATGACCTACCGCGAACTGGCCCGGATGAGTCTGGTCGAGCCGCTGGAGACCATGTTCCCGGTCTTGAAGGCGCTGCTTGTGGAGGCGGACACCTGGAATGCCTGCATCCAGGCCTTCCTGGAGGCTCGGGTGGTGAAGAGCGGCCATTACCGCGACATCGCCCCTGCTTTCCTTGGTTGGCTGGCGGCCTCAGGGTGGGGTCAGGATCGGTGGCCCTTCCTGCTCGAACTGGCCCATGCCGAAATGCTTGAAGTGGTGGTTGCCCGGTTCCCCGATTCCGATCCCCCCATGGGCCTCCATGCCGATCCCGGGCCGGAAGATCTCCTTGTTCTGGATGCGGCCACCCAGATCGTGTCCTACAGCCATGCCGTCCATCGCGTGACCGAAGCGGCGCCGTTTCCCGAAGCGCGCCCCACGCATCTCATGGCCTTTCGGACCGAGGGGGGGGAGGCCCGGCTGATGGAGCTGACCCCCGCGACAGCTGCCCTTCTGGTGAGGGCCCAAACCGGGCCCTTGGGTGAAGTGGCCTCGTCCCTGAACCTGCCTGATCTGGGCCCCATCTTTACCCTGTTGAGGGACTTCTACCGCAAGGGTGCCATCGCGGGGTTTCAAACCTCCAGCTAGCCGCGCTTCAGGGTGAGAATGGCGATCTCGGGCGGAGCCCCCACACGGATGGGCAGGCCCACGACGCCAAGTCCTCGGCTGACGTAGAGCAGGTCACTGCCTTCACGGTAGAGTCCGGCCGTGCGGGGACCGATCAGGCGCGCGCTGCTGAACCCCGGGATGGGATTGATCTGGCCGCCGTGGGTGTGGCCAGAAAGCGTGAGCCGCGCCCCGGCGGCCAGGGCCTGTTCCCATTCGCTGGGGCGATGGTTCATGCAGATGCGGAAGACGTCGGCGGGCAGGTCCCGGGAGGCCTCGGCCGGCCGGGGGCCGGGGCCAAAGACCATGCGGCGGAACCGGCCGTTCCGGGCCATGGGATCCTGCAGCCCCATCACGGCCAGCGTGGCGCCGCCCCGCTGGATCAGGGCCGAGGTGTTCTCCAGACAGCGGATCCCGGCCTCTTCCAGATCGCGCCAGATGGGACGGGGATCATCAAAATAGTCATGGTTGCCCAGGACGGCGAAAGAGCCGAGCGGCGGTTGGAAGCCCCGAAAGGCTTCGAGAAGGGTGTCCAATTCCTCCGGCCGACTATCCACCAGATCGCCCGTGAACAGCACCAGTTCCGGTCGCTCGCGTTCCGTGAGATCACGCCAGCGGCGCAGGGTGTCGAGGCCCACGAGGGGGCCGGCATGGAGGTCGCTCAGGTGGGCGATGCAGAGGCCATCCAGGCCAGGGGGAAGGTCGGGGAAGGTGAGCGCCAGGCGGGGAATCTCTGGGTCCCCGTAGGCCTGCCGTGCCCCGCCTACGCCCAGGACGACGGCGGCCCCCGTGCTGGCCAGCGCGGCCGTCCGGAGGAAGGCGCGGCGGCTCGGATCCACCGGGGCCTCGGCTTCCTCACCCCCGGCGAAAGGCACGACTCGGCGGAAGACCCGCCAGGCCCCTTCCGCCAGCATGGCGATGATCAAGTGGAGCACCGTGAAGGCCTGGAAGTAGAACCCGGCACGGGCCAGCGACCGCAACAGGGGCAGGGTGCCCTGTCCACCGATCCCGGCGACGCGCATTCCCGCAAACAGGATCAGGGGCAGGTGCAGCAATCCGAGGATCCAGGGCAGCCAGCGGTGGAGGCGCTCCGGAAGCTCCAGCCGCAGCAGCCGCATATGGAACCACTGGACGAGCACGATGAGGATGAGGGCGATCAGGAAGGGCATTCGGGTCCTGGTTGGGAAATCGGGTCTATTTTCAGAACCCCACTTTGAAAAGAAAGCCTAGGGTCGCACGATCACGCTGAAGGTCCCCACCGTGCGGTCCTTCATGATCCCATCCAGGGGCCGATGCAGGCCCAGGGTGAAGGAGAGGTTCCCCACCAGGCGGCGCAGCGCATCCAGGGGCAGGCCGAGGTTTCGGCTGTCCAGTTCGAGGCCCACGACCCGGTGGGCCGCAGGCCTGGGTGCGGTGTCCTGCCAGACGGCCGTGTGCTCCACATAGGCCTGGAGGAGGCCGAAACCCAGGTCCCCCCGGATCCGCTGGAGGCGATTGCCCGTGGCGGTGTAGGCGGGAAGCGCCGCCTGCACCACCCGGTTGCCATCGAAGGAGGTCGGCAGAAGGGACGTCGCCACGCCGCCGAGGTGGAAGCGGTCCAGCCCCGTGGGATCACCCCCCATCCGACCCGTTTCTGCACGCACGGTGAGCGGCGCCCAGGGATTGATCCAGCCGAGGGTGAGGGCCACCCGGGTCAGGTTCCAGGTCTCCCCGTCCGTGCGCCCCTGCTGCTCCCTGGCCGCCAGGGCGGCGCGGAGGCCCTGGTTGTCGTGGCTCCAGAAGCTGCCGAGGCCGGCCTCGGCGCCCAGGAGGGAGCGGCTGACGGTGGCCCCGTCTGTGAGTGTGACCCGTTCAAAGGCGGCCATCGGCCGGAAGCGGGATCGGGGCCGACCCAGGTCCTCCAGCTCGAAGGCCAGTTCGAGGCCTCGGCGTTCCCGGTCAAAACCCAACACCGGCGCGAAGCGCTGGCTGGACGGGCGCTCCAGGGACGAGAAGGCCTGGAGGGAGGGGGCCCAACGCCACCCTCGCCAGGCCGCGCCAACCATGCCGCCGCGGGGACCCGCCCCGTCGCCCAGCCCCGCCAGCACCTGCCAGTTCAGGCGATGAAGGAGGTCGTTGCCACCTCCGCCGATTTGAGCGCTGAGGCCCGAGGGGGTGGCGCTGTAGCCGACCAGCGAGAAGACATCCTGGCTTTCGCCCACTCGGTAGGGGTGGGGTTCGACGGGTACCGGCGCCGGAAGGGGGCTGGGTTCATCGGCCCTGGGAAACACCTGGTCCTTCACCAGGGCGGCGGGATCCTGTGGCAGGGGTTTCGCTTCCAGGGGCGGCTGGGTGGCGTCAAGCTTCCGGATCTGAAGGCCCGAGGCGCTGAGCTGGGTGTAGTAGATCCACTGGCCGTCCGGTGTGGCGACGGGGTTCCAGGCCGCGGCCAGGGTGCGTGTGAGGGGCCGGCCTTCCCGGTCCACCAGGTTCCAGACGCCGTCCACCTCCTTCCAGGTGAGCCCCTCGGTGGCTACGGGCTTCACAGGCAGCGAAACCGATCGCAGGCCCTGTCCAAAGGTCCATTGCCGGGAATGCGGCTTCAGCACCCCCTCCGCGTCGGGCAGGCGAAGGTGGAATCCCACGGCATCGGCAGCCATCCACACCGGCTTCCAGGGGAGCGCCCCGTGGATGCGGCCCAGGCGGCGGGTGGGGGGCTGGACGGGCGCGAGCGCAGCGTGATCCGCGGGCTCATCGGGATCCCTTTTGGCGGGCTTCGGGGTGGTGGCCTTCAGGTCCCACACGTAGAGACCGGGTTTCTTCGGATCCAGCACCCGGGCCAGGAGCTTTGAACCGTCCGGGCTCAGGGCCAGGTCCGTGGCCCATCCCTTCAACTGGGTGAAGATCTCGCCTTCGCGGAGGCCTTCGGCCTTGGCGCGGCGCTCCAGCTCCAGCGCCGTATGCGTGAGCTCGGCGCAGAAACGCTGGTAGCCGTCCTTGGGCCCGAACCCGAAGGTGGCGAGGAAGGCGGCCTCGAAGTCACGCTTTCCCGCCAGGCGGGTCCACAGGGCCTGCAGGATCTTGGCATCGCCGGATTGGGCCTCCAGCCACGCCAGGTAGGCGCTGCCACCCAGGTAGGCCATGCTGCCGCCCAGGAACCCGCCCATGCCGCTCAGGGCCTCGTAGCTCGGCAGCTTGCCCTCCAGGGCCCACTGGCGCAGCACCGAGGCGCGGATGGCGCTGTGGGGGCGGCCGCTGCCGGTGAGTTTGCCCTCGATGAGGGTGGCGTAGCCTTCGATGACCCAGCGTGGCGACTTCTCCGTGACGGGGCCGAGGACCGCGGTCCAGCGCTGCCACAGGTTGGGTTTCCGGGCCGGGCGGAGCAGGTGGTGCATGTGTCCCAGCTCATGGGTGACGAGCAGCTCGGCCCAGCCATGGTGGTGGCCGATGACGGAATCGGGTTCCGGCTCGGTCTTCCAGAGCACCACGTGGGGGCGCTGGAACAGCGGGAAGGCCATGCCGTTGGCCTCCATCACCGGATCCAGGATCAGGATGTCGATGGGCTTGTCGTAGGTGAACCCGATGAGCGCCAGGTACTGGGCGTGGACGCCCTCGACGCGCCCGGCCACCTCCCTCCCGAAACCCTCGAAAGCCGCGGGACAGTGGATGCGGTAGTGGGGTGTGGTGAAGGTAATCCAGGCGGCGTCGGGCGCTTGGGTGCGAGGCGCGGCCTGGAGCAGGGCGGGCAGGAGCGCAAGACAGGAGGAAAAAGATCGGAGATTCATGCCCCCAGTGTGCCCGGTCCGCGACCAGGACTCTGCGGGTTCCCTCGCGGGGGGCGGCCGACAGCTGGTAGGTTCTTACCCATGTCCCGCATTCGGATCCTCAGTGACCAGGTGGCCAATCAGATCGCCGCGGGAGAGGTGGTGGAGCGGCCCTCGTCGGTGCTCAAGGAGCTGGTGGAGAATGCCCTGGATGCCGGGGCCCGCCGGGTCGAGGTGACCTGGGAGGAGGGCGGCAAGCGCCTGTTGGAGGTGGCAGATGATGGCTCGGGGATGGCCCGGGACGAGCTGTATCTGGCACTGGAGCGCCACGCCACCAGCAAGGTGCGGACGGCGGAGGACCTGGGCCATCTGGGGACCTTCGGTTTCCGCGGGGAGGCCCTACCGAGCATCGCCAGCGTGAGCCGATTCGACCTCACCAGCGCCGAGACAGAAGGCGCGGGTCATCGCCTGCGCTGTGAATTCGGCATCATCAAGGACGTGGCGCCGATGGCGCGCAGCCGCGGCACCACGGTGGCCGTGCGGGATCTCTTTGCGCAGCTGCCGGCGCGGCGCCGTTTCCTGAAATCCACGGATACCGAGCACGCTCAGCTGTGGGGCGTCGTGGCGCGGCTGGCCCTGGCCTCGCCGGATGTCCACTGGACCATCCGCCCCGATCGCGGCGCGCCCCTGGTGCTGCCACCGGTGGCGGATGCGGGTCAACGGCTGGCGCCGCTCCTGGGCGAGAAGCTGGCCCGGCTGGTGCCTTTCGTGAATGGCGCGTTGCCCTGGTGCCTTCGGGGCTTCGTCTCGCCACCGGATCTCAGCTTCCGCGACCGCAACCGCCTCTACCTCTTCGTGAACGGCCG
Organism: Geothrix sp.; assembly: GCA_030824075.1. Taxonomy (GTDB): domain Bacteria; phylum Acidobacteriota; class Holophagae; order Holophagales; family Holophagaceae; genus Geothrix. Next base: position 27,693 of record JAVBYJ010000003.1, on the reverse strand, counting down.
GGCCGTGCGGGACCGCCTGCTGCTGGCGGCGCTGTCCGAGGCCTGGTCCGGCACCTTCGCCAAGGGTTCGTACCCGGCCGCGGTGATCTTCCTGGAGCTGCCTCCTGAGGCCGTGGATGTGAACGTGCACCCCACCAAGGCGGAGGTGCGCTTTCGCGAACCCCAGCGCATCTTCGCCTGGGTGCGCGGTGGCGCGGAAGAGGCCTGGGCCAAGCTGCGGGGGGGGGTGGCTTCGGTCCTGGAATTGCCCCCCAAGCCCACGGAGGCGGAGTTCGATCTCGATCCCTCCCGTCGTGCGGCGCCTCAGCATCCGCGGCTCTGGTCGGATCATTCCGGTGGGGCCCTGGGCGGGTACCGGGCCCTCGATGAAGCCTTCGCCACCCAGCCGCCGGAGGCGGTCTACGCCTATGAACCCGCGCCTTCACGGGTAGCGGAGAACGTGAGCCCCCCCGCCGAGGTCCGCTACCTCGGGGCCTTCGAACAAACCTACCTGCTGGCGGAGGTCACTGGCAGGGCGGGTCCTGAACTCTGGATCGTGGATCAGCACGTGGCCCACGAACGGGTGCTCTTCGAGCGACTCTTCCTGCGCCGCCACACCCCGGCCATCCAGCCCCTGATGCCCCCCCAGGTGGTGCAGCTGGGTCCCGAGGCCCTGGCGCGCCTGACCCCCTTCCTGCCCGAGCTGGGGGCTGCCGGGGTGGAAGCCGAACCCTTTGGAGATGACGCCCTGGTGGTGCGGGGGCTCCCCGACTTCCTGGTGGATCGCGACCCCCAGGCCCTGCTGGCGGACCTGGTGGAGCGCCTGGAGCGCGAAGGCCGCCTGGATCTGGACGCCTTCCGCCGCGACCTCAATGCCGAACTGGCCTGCCGCGCTGCCATCAAGAAGCACCACGCCCTGCCCCCGGACCTGGCCCTGGGGCTCATCCAGGATCTGCTTGCCTGCCAGGTGCCCAACACCTGCCCCCATGGGCGCCCAATCATCAAGAAACTGACCCTCGATGACCTGGAGCGGAGCTTCGGTCGAAAAATGTAAGAGGCGCGGCAGGCTCACGCGTCTGGATGGTTGAGGATCCGTTCCGCCACCAGATCCACGCCCAGCCGCCTTGCCGTGGCATAGAGAGCGGGGCGGGCGAGGCCGAGGGTCTGGGCGGCGTCGGCGACCCGGAATTCGCAGGCCTGGAGGGTGTCGAGCAGGAGGCGCCGCTGAAAGGCGCGGGTCGCGTCATCCCAGGTACGGGCCTGGAGAACCGGGGCATTCAGTTCGGGGAAGTGCCGGGGTTTGAGGAGACCGTCCTCGCAACGCAGGAGGGCGCGCTCAAGGGCATGGAGGAGTTCCCGGACATTGCCGGGCCAGGGCAACCGGGACAAAGCCTGGGGCAGGCCCGGGGCCAGGGCCGGTACGGGTCGTTTGGCGGATTGCGCGGCGCGGAGCATCAGGCGGGGGAGGAGAAAGGGGAATTCGTGCCGGCGTTCTGAAAGGGGAGGCAGTTGGAGCACCGCGCCCTGCAGCCGGAACAGCAGATCCCGGCGAAAGGAACCGGCGGCGACGAGGTCCTCCATGGCCCGGTGGGTGGCGGCCGCAAAGCGCACATCCACCTTCACGGCGTGATCCGAGCCCACGCGGCGGATCTCCCGCTCCTGTAGCACCCGCAGGAGCAGGGATTGCAGGCGCGGCGACAGGTCCGCCACCTCGTCGAGGAACAGGGTGCCGCCCCGGGCGGTTTCGATGGCGCCCCGGCGATCCCGGTCGGCGCCCGTGAAGGCGCCCTTCATGTGGCCGAAGAGTTCGGATTCGAGCAGGCCTTCCGCAAAGGCGGAGCAGTTCACGGCCACCAGGGGGCCGGAACGGCCCGAACGCTGGTGCAGGTCCCGCACCGCCAGTTCCTTCCCGCTGCCCGTGGGGCCGAGGATGAGGACGGGCAGATCGGAATCCGCCACGCGGTCGAGCTCGCGAAGGACCGAGGCCATGGGTTCGCTGCCATCGGTGAGCAGCAGGCCGGTTTCGACCGCAGATTCGGCGGGTCGACGGGCCCGGAGCCGGGCGAGCCAAGGGGAGATGAGCAGCGGCTCCAGGGGCGGAGCAGGCACGGCCTCCGCAGGCTGACCGAGCAGCACCGCCCCCACCGGACAACCCTCCCAGATCAGGGGATGGCCGCGCCAGACCCAGCCGCCATGGCTGAACGGAGCCAGGGTTCCGTCCTTCGCCAGGCGGCTGAGGGCACCCTCGGGCGGCGCCCCTCCGGCCCCCATGGAATGGAGTCGGCCCTCCTCTTCCCAGGTGATCCAGGTGGGCGTGGCGCGCTGGGCGAGCCAATCCGAGAACAGCAGGGCGGGGGCCGGATTCGGGTTCGCCTCGGGTTGGGGCCAGAGCGCGGCCAGGCGCCGTTGATGCCGGGGCGTGACCGCCCGGTCGGCAATGGCCTGGAGCGCCAGCAGACCGGCGGCCGTGCGCTGATCAGGCACCCGCTCCATCACCTGCAGCCCCAGCTCGAGGCGCATGATTTGGGTGGGACAGGCCCGCCAGGCCGACCAGAAGGCCTGGGGTTCTCCGGTGCCTCGGAAGAGCCGGTGCGCCTCCCAGCTGATCCGGGTGTCGGGATCAGAGTCCGGTGGCGCCGCCTCGGTCAGGGGGCCCAGGACGGCCTCGAAGAAGCGTACGTAGGGGTGCGTCTGCATCTGGACCAGGCCCTCCCGGACCAGATCCCACCGCTCCTGATCCGCGGCATGGCTGGCCAGGAGGGCCCACCCTTCACCGAAGTCCGGATGCGCCTGCACCATGGCCCGGATGCGGGCCATGGCTACGTCGGGCTCGAGGTGCACTTCGGCCAGCTGGGCTTCCTCCATGTCCCGCCAAGGCTGGGGAAGGGGGCCGCGCAGCTTGGCCCAGCGGCCGTGGGCGGGCAGGTCAGCCCACTGGAGGGCGGCGACCGCCGCATTCGAAGCCGCGCGCCCAGCCCAGCCGGGCGCGTCCAGCCGCATGAAGTGGGCGTGGGCCAGAGTGAAGGCCCGAAGGGCCACTTCGGGATCGCAGGCCCGGATGGCGTGTTGTCCCTGGGCCATCCAGTGGAAGGGATCTGCACAGGGGTGGACTGGTGTCCCCCAGGCGGGATAGGCGGGCGCGGGCGCGGCGGCCTGGCCTCCCCAGCGCATTCGCAATCGGTCCCAAGTGGGGTGGTCAGAGGCAGGAGGGGGAACAGGGCGATGCAACTTTTCCTGGAGATCCGCTTCAAGGGAGGCCGCCCAACCGGGAGGATGGGTCGTCGGCATCTGCAGGTTCAGGACCTCGGCGAGGGCCGAATCGGGGGAGTTGCCCGCGCCCAGGTTTGAGGGGACCAGGGGCGCCAGGCCCCGGTCCGAGGCACCTGAGCCCCGGGCCCAGGCCCGGATCCTGGGATCCAGCATCCAGCCACCGCCCGACGAGGCGTGCAGCCAGGAGGAGGCGCGGTAGGGTGCCAAATCCTCTGGCAGGAAGGGGAGGATCAGGGGTTCCGCATGGCGCTGGAGGGCGGGCCAGGGGAGCCCGGGGTCCAGCGGTCCTTCAGGCAGCAGCCGCCCCTCCCCGTCCTGGTTTTTCAGGAGGGTTTCCCACCAACCGGGTGGCAGGGTGCACCATTCCGCTGGGAGCAGGCCCAGGAAGGGCGGCAGGTGGAGCGCACCGTCCGCATCCACGGCCCCGAGGACCGCCACCCATCGGAGGCGCTGGGGCAGGTCCAGGAGGACCGAGCCCGCCGCCATCCAGGGTGTTCCGTCGCCTTCCAGGAGGCTCTCCCAGGCCCAGGCCAGCAGTTCATCCTCCCTGGCTCCCCGCTGGCGGACGGGCGCCCCGGCGCTGCCGTGCCGCAGGCGGGCGACCCAGGCCGGGTCGGGGCGGGGTTCAAAGACCGTGGGTGCCGCCAGTACCCGGGGCCCCAGGGGACGCTGCGCCTCCTGTTCGAGCCGAGGCCAGCGCCCCTCCCTGCCACCCAGCAGCCAGGCCTGAGAAATGGCGGCCAGCGCCCAGGACACATCGCCCCAGCGGCGACCGCGATCCATGCCCCAGGGGGCCTTCCAATCGCCCAGCCAGGGGGCCCTCAACATCCGAGCATCCCCCGCCAGACATTCCAGAAATCCGGAAAGGTCTTTGCGACGCACTGGGGGTTTCGAAGGCCGCCGCCCCAGCGCAACCCGCCCAGGGCGGCGGCGAAGGCCATGCGGTGGTCGTTCCTGGGATCAAAGGGCGCCCGGTCCGGGGAGGGACTTCCCGGGGCGATGCGCAGGGTGTGGTCGCCGATCACCTGTGCGTGGCCGCCCAGCCAGCGCACCAGTTCAGCGGAGGCGTCCAGGCGGTCACATTCCTTGAGGGGCAGGGTGTGGAGGCCTCGCAGTTCAGAGGGTCCCGGTGCCAGGGCCGCCAGGGCCGCGAGTACGGGGCCCAGGTCGGGGCAGGCCGACAGGTCCGCATCCAGGCCCCGCTGCAAGCGGCCAGAAACCTCCAGGATCTGCGGTTCCACCCAGCGGACCGCGCATCCGGCCGCCCCGAGAATCGCCACCATGGCCCGGTCCCCCTGAGCATCCTCTGGATCCAGGGGGCCCAGCCGAAGGCTTCGTCCGGTGACAGCCGAGGCCGCGAGAAAGGCGGCGGCGCCACTCCAGTCACCCGGCAGCTCCAGGTTCCGGGGAGCGAGGGTGCCACCGGGGATCCGCCACTGTCCTGGCTCCAGCTCGGCCGGACAACCGAAGCGGCGCAGCCACTGGGTCGTGAGGCCCAGGTAGCTGGGGCTGGCCGCCTCGGTCCAGGTGAGGAGGCTATCGCCCGGCAGGGTCGCGGCGGCCAGAGCCAGACCCGACAGAAACTGGCTGCTGAGGTGAGCGTCCACCCGGAGATCCAATCGCCGGGGTGGAACCGGGGTTGGATGCAGCCAGGCTCCCGCCGCCTCGGGCGACCAGCGGGCACCCAGGGCCTGGAGGGGGTCCAGCAGGGGTCCCAGGGGCCGCTCGAAGAGCCGGGGATCGCCCTCCAACCGGACGGGCCCCTCGGCCGCGAGGGCCAGCCAGGGCAGCAGGAAGCGCAAGGTGGTGCCGGAGGCCCCGAGCCAAAGCGGACCCTCGGCGTGGGGACGCTGCCCCCCAAGCAGGCGCCAGGGTTCCCCCTGGTCCTCCAGGGGCAATCCCAGCCCCCTCAGAGCCTGCCGCATCCAACGCGTATCCTCAGCTTCCAGCCCGCCCCGCAGGAGGCTCTCACCCGGAGCCATGGCCGCCAGCAGCAGGGCCCGGTTGGTGGCGGATTTGGAGCCCGGAACCCGCACGGGGCGCAAAGCCTCGCCGGAGCCGAGACGGCTGTCTTCAGGAAGTGACAGATGCATGAGGGCAGGGTGCCGCGGGGCGGCCCGGACCGCAAGGCAAGATCAGCTGATGTTTTCGAAGATGGGCTTGGAGATTCGCTTATCGGTCACCATGGTCCACTTGTAGGCGCCGTAGAAATCAATGGTGCGCTTGTAGCGGAGGATGATGGTGCAGGTTCCGGTGTCCCCGCTTCCGCTCTTGGTGATGCGTATGGCGCCCTTGTCGGTCAAGGCCTCGATGACCCCCAGCTCCCTAGCTCTGTCCTTCACTTCCCGTTCGAGGGTCTCGATGGGTTTCTTGCTGGCGCCGCTGGCGATGAAATTGCAGGCATCGATTAGTTCGCTATTGCCGTAGTAGACCGGCACGACCTTGATAGCCGCTCCTCCCAGCACGCCCATGACGAGCAGGGAGACGATGCACCCGATCTTGCCTTCACCGCGCTGATGTCGCATGGGTTCCTCCGCCTCACTTCAGGTCTTCGAGCGCCTGCCTGGCCAGGGGGGCGACCAGGGGACCATCGGGACCGAGAAGGGTTGACTGAGGATACTTCAGGGCCTGACGAAATGCCTGCCCGGCTTCGGACTGATAGGTGGTGCCCAGGCGAAGGAAGCAGAGGCCCGTGTGGTAGTCGATGGTGCCCTGGCTGACGCCCCGGACGGTGCTGAGCCGCGCGTCGCGGAACAGCTCGATGGCCTTGTCGTACTTCCGGACATGCATGAGGACCAGGGCCTGGTTCAGCCTGATCAGGTTGGCCTCGTCGCCTTTGGCCCCGGTGTACAGAAGGCGCAGCTGGGCGAGCACCGCCGGGTAACAGGACTCCGGGGAGCCCAGGGGGATCTCCAGGGCCTCGGTCTGGACGGGCAGGGTCAAGGTGAGGCCCTCCTGGCTCACGGCCATGGGTCCCGTGGCGGCCTCCACCATCTGCTGGAATACCTGTGCCGTGGCGACCGTTTTCCCCTGGAGTTGGAGGATGGGTTTCCCGACCTGAATGCCGGCCTTTAGGGCCAGGTCCGACGCGGCCAGCACCCAGGGTCCGGGTTCACCGGGGACGTCCAGGAGCGAAAGACCCAGACCCGGCTGCTGAAGGCGCGGGACCGAGTTGAGGCGCGCGACCAGGGTATCCAGCGGATCCTGCTCCAGCGGCTTCACGAGGAGGCGCTCCTCCTCCCCATCGAGCGTGGCCAGGACCAGTTCGACACGGTGGATGACTTTGTCCGGCACGGGCCGGGCGAATAGCACCAGCTCTGCTTCCCGGGAAGCCTTCAGGCGAGCCAGAGCGTCGCGGGGCGGTTCATCCGGGCGGGTGGGCAGGTAGGCCAAGGATTGGAGGCGACCTCCAAGGGCTTCGAGCTGGGCCAGGAATCGGGCGCGGCCCGTGAAGTCCCCGCTTTCCAGACCAGCAAAGGCCAGGCGAGGTTTCGGCCGGGCCTCCAGGCCGAGGGACTTGCCCTCCTTGATGGTGATGCGCTGGGAGAATCCGCCCCCCGGGAAACGCACCAGCAGGTCATAGGGACCCGAGCAGACGGGAAGGTTCGCCACCGGAAGCGGTCCCCGGCTCTGACCCGAAAGGAACAGTTCGCCCCCGGGCCAGGCGGAGCTCACGGACAGCGTCCCCTTGGATGATTCCATCCGGATGGGTTCGAGGGTGTGGTCGGCCGCGGGTGTCGCGAGCTCTGCGCCCAGTTCGAGCACCTTGGTCCGGAAACAGGATGCACGCAGTTCGAGACGATGCTTGCCGGGCGTGAGCTCGGGAATGATGAAGGGCGCGGAAAGCTCCTCGGGCCGCAGCCCCAGGGAAAGGGCGAGGGGCGCTGCCTCGGGGCCGGCTTTCCCGATGGCGTATCCGAGGCTCTGACCGTCCAACAGGATTTCCACATCGCTCGGTTGCACATAGAGGGTGATGGTGGAAGCGGTCCGCGTGAGCTTGAAGTCGGCTGATTTGGCTTCGCGTCCGCCAAGCTCAAGGGTGATTTCGGCGGGGGCATGGCCGGGCCGCGTATAGGTCAGCTTGTGGGTGCCAAAGGGAAGAAACTTCCGGGTCAGCGGCAGGCCGGGCCGGCCATCCACGAGGAGGCGGCCACCCTCCGGCGCATAGCTCAGTTTGACCAGCGCATATTTCTCACCCTTCATCCGGTCGAAGAGGGACGCGAGGCGCTGGGAGGTCAGGGCGCGGTCCACCTCGAAATCCGGGTTGAGATCGATGAGGGCCTGGAGGCGGATCTGTGCGCGGGGCCTGGTCTGGGCGCTGCGGTCATCAAGGACAGCGAGCCAGTTGTAGCTTTCGCACAGCACCTGCGTCCATTCGGGTTCCAGGCCGGCGGCCTTCGGGGCGAGCGCCGCCACGACGCTGTCAAAGCGCGTGGTGGCACCCTCCCGGTCGCCCTGGGTGGCCCAGAGGGCCTTGGCCTGAAGGAAGGTGTCCTTGAGCGCGGCATCCTGGCCCCAAAGGGCGAGGCAAAGAAGGGGAAGGGTCAGCAGGTATCGGAATCGCATATCAGTTCAACCGGATCAGAAGATCGTTGCGGCGATCGCAAAGAATCAAGCCACCGGTGCGATCCAGGGCCAGGGAGACGATGCGCCCACTCAGGCCCAGGGCCTTGAAGGTGGCGTGGCGCAGGGTGGCGCCATCGGGCCCGAAGATCACCACACCTTCGCCGAAGTCGCCGCCATCCACCAGGGCCGCCACCTGGCCGGCACCATCCGTGGCCAAGGCGATCACGGAGCGGAAGGGCGCGGGGAGATCCTTGCCATAGGGCACGACGATGCGGGGCTGTCCGTCGCCGTCCAGGAAGAGGAGCTTGCGGTCTACGTCCGCGGCAATGACCACGCCACCCGCGCTCAGGGGCGCCAGGGCGTTGGCTGTCGGAGAAGCCACGGTCCGTGCGCCACCCTCGGGGGCGAACAGGGTCAGCGCCGGCGTCTTGGCGTCCGCCACCCAGAGGTTGCCCCAGCGATCCAGGGCGGCTCCTGAAATTGAACCCAGCGGGCCGAGGGGCTGGGTAGTTGGGGAGTCGTCACGGACAAGTCCATTTTTGGACAGCAGCCAGAGCGCTCCCGTGGGTCCTGAGAGCAGGGCCCGCGTCCCTGGCGCGGCGGGCCCCTGCGGCGTTAGCTCGCTTTCATGCAGGCGGAAGGCCCGGTCGAGGTCGTTCTGGAAAATCAGCAAATCCCCATCGGGGGCCTGGGCCAGCAGGGTGGGGGTCTTGAGCCACTTGGTTCGGCCCCCGGGCCATGGGCCTTCGTTCCGGAGCGGAGGTTTCTGCAGGCGCTGTTTCACTCGGACCGCCATGCGCCAGGCGGCCTCCTTCGCCTCCGGGCTCTGGGGGGCCTCGAGGCGCAGGCGTTGAAGCATCCGGAGGCAGCCCGGCAGGTCACCCATCACATCAAGGGTTTCGGCGGCCTCGAACATGGCCTGGGCGGCCACGGCGGAACCAGGGTGCAGGCGAAAGCTCTCGATGAACTGCTGGAGGGCGCGGCCCCATTGCCCTTGACCCTGCCAGGCTCGGCCGAGGTGAAACCGCGCCTCGCCACACGCAGGGGCTCCCGGGAAGAGATCAAGAACCCGGTTGAACTCCGCCATGGCGCCCTTCAGCTCCGCGGGCCGACGGGCCTGCCCCGCCAGGAGGATGCCCCGGAGGAGGAAGCCCTCGGCGGCTTCGGGGGACTTGATGTATTCGGTCCGGAGGCGGTCGAGGTAGGGCATCGCGGCCTCGGGTTTGCGCTCCACTTCCATCTGGTGCCGGGCCAGCTTCAGGAGGGCGCGAGGGGCGAATTCACTCTTGGGATCCGCCTGCAGCAGTTGTCCCCAGGTTTCCAGCGCCTCCTTGTGGGCCTTGGCCGAATAGGCCCGTTCGCCGCTGCGGTACAGCCGCTCACCCAACTCGGCATCCTGCCCCTGGACCAGGACCGGCAGGGCACAGAAGAGGACAGCCAGGGGGCGCAACCGGGAGGACGGGACAAGCATGGAGGCCTCGAATTCGGTAATGCCGTCGCTCAGAAAGGATGGGTTCGTCCTGGTGGCGAGTACGGCGTCAAGCGCCGCCATGTAAAACCAGAAGCGCCGATGATTTCAAAACGGTCTCTAAGGATAGCCGCCCGGATCGGATCAGGGCTCCAGGGCCTTCAGGAGTTGTTCAGGGGCGTAGGGTTTGTACAGCACGCCCAGAAGCCAGGGCTGGCCGGGGCTGGTGTCGCGGGCGGCGGTGGATAGGAGGACCTGGCGACAGCGCCGGGTTTCGCACTGCATCTTCAACCAGGGGCGAAGATCGCCGGTGGCATCGGTCTGTTCGGAAATGAGCAGATCCACGGGGCGTTCGGACAGCATCGGTGCGGCCTCGGCTCGGCTCCCGGCCTCGCGCACCTCCCAGCCCGGACTGAGGGCCGTGAGCAACCGCTTGCGGAAGAAGGCGCTGGGCTCCAGCAGCAGGATGGTTCGGATCGGCGGGCGGCGGGTGATCTCGGCCTCATCCAGACCCAGGGCCAGGAGTGCATCCTTGGCTGCGCTTCGGAGGCCCAGGCCCGCGGCACGGGCAAACAGGTCCTTGAGGGGATCCACGAGGGTGGACTGCCGGGTGAGACCAGCGATGTCGCAAAGCCGGGCGAGTTCACGCCAATCCTGATCCTTCGAGTCGAGTTCCGTCCGGACGAAGGCAGCCAGCTCCTGGGCGAGTTCGGGTCGCATGATGAACTCGTCGTCCTGGATGGCCTCGCGGAGGGCCAGAAGCGCCGGGGTTCTCCCGGGGCCCTGATTTGGCACACCTTTGATGAGGGCACGGACCATTTCCTCTTTGCTGGCGATGTGTCCCAGGCTGGCGCTGCGTCGCCCAAGCTCCTTCACGACGGCGGCGACCTGGTCGTTGGTTTCTCGATCCCAATCGCCCTTGGTTCGGAGGGCGAAGAGGAAATCTGAGATCGCTTCGTTCAGGCGGGCATAGAGCGCCTGATCGAAACAGTAGAGGTTCAGGGTGGCCAGGATCGCCCGCAGGCGCTGGCCCTCTCCCTCCCGCTCATCGCAGCAGCGAGTGATGAGCTGCTCCAGTAGGGGCAGAGCATCGTGCGGGAGTGGCCGTTCAAACCCGGGGAAGGCCGCGAGGGTGCCCTCCAGGGCACTCATGAGCACCTGGGGCGGCTTGAGATGGGCGGATTTGGCGAGCAGTCCGAGGCTGGCTTCCGGCGTGGCGAGGTTGGCGAGGGCCTCGACCAGGGCCTCCTGAAGCCGGATGGGCTTGCCGTCGTGGAGGAGGTCGAGCAGCACGGGGGCCGCGATGGCGCAGCGGATGGAGCCCAGAGCTTCCACACCTTCAAGCAGAAGGTCATCCCTCACATCGGTCTTGAGAAAGGCCATCAGCGGCTCGGCCGCGGCCTGGGTCGCGTTCTCGGTGAAGATCCTCAGCGCGGTGCGGATGCGGTCCGGCTGGCCGGAACGGAACAGTTCCATGACGGCTGGAAAACTGGAGGGCAGTTTCCCGAAATGGTGCATGGCCCGTTGTCCGACTTCGACGATGGGATCATGCATGGCCATCAGGAAGAAGGGCACCAGTGCGTCCTCTTCCCGCGCGCCAAGCACATCCAGGCAGGTGCTTCGGCGCTTGGGCTCCGAGACCTTAAGAATCCCTTCGAGGCCACTCGGGTTGGCCGCTGGCACCAGACAGCAGAAGGCGTGGTCCAGCCCCTCGCTGTGGGAAAACCGCTCGAAGGCCTCCTGAAGAACCGGCACGACCTGGTCGCGGGACAAGCTGCCGGCGTTCACCTGCCGCACAAGGCATTCGCAGACCTGGTTGAGGGTGTTGCCGAGAAGGATTCGCCGTTTGGCGACCATGTCCTGGGCCTCGGTGACCATGGCGCTGAAGCGGGCGATCTTCCCTTCGACCAGAATGGTCAGGGCCTCGGTGAGGAACTGCTCATAGGGGCCCTTGGCCTCGTCATGAAGCTGATCGAGGGCCGGCAGGGGGTTGCCTTGGTCCCCTTCGATCAGGGACTGCTCAAGGGCCTTGACGGCCTCCGGTTTCCTGGGTTGCATCCGGGTCGCCAGGGCCTGGGCCAGTTCGGACCGGGCCGCTGTCCGGGCCCCGACCTGCACCCGATGGGTGAGGGCGTCGAGGCACTCGAGATCTTCCAGGGTGTGCAACGTGTCCTGGAACCGGCCGATCAGGGCCGCACTGGAGGTTTCACCCGGCATTTCAGCCAGGGCCCGCAGCAACAGGCGGGAGGCGAGGGGATCAGCCCCTTCCATGGCTTCCCAAAGGGTCGGCAGGTCCCCGGGTTCTGCGGTGGCCGCCAGTCCGCGGGCCCCTTGATGGGCCAAGCGGGGGTTGCTTTCTCCCTCTAGCAGGCGGCCGAGGTAGAAGCTGAGGGGCTGCTGGGATTCGAGGGTGCCCAGTTCGCGCCGCAGGATGAGTTGGCGATCCGGGTCCGTGCGCAGGGCCGAGAGTTTCTGGAGGGCTTCCCGGGCGGACCGGATCTCCAGACGGCCCAGGGCCGCGCAGCCCTCGTCGAACACGCCCAGATCCTGCTCATGCTGAAGGGCCTGGAAGAGCCAGGGGACCCATTCCGGCCAGTCGAATTTGACCGTGAGGCCGAAGATGAACCGCTTCAGTCCTGGTGAGGAGGAGGCCTTGACCAGGCGACCGCCCAGCTCGGGGAGCGCCATCTGGCGGAGGTGTGAGAGCAGCTGGTTCAGGTGGGCCTGAGAGGCGGCATCCCCCTCGGCAGGGTTGCCCAGCCAGGCGCGGAGTTCGTCCAGCGGGGTCACGGGAATGTGTCGGAGCAGCGGTGCCATCCCCCTCCCATCGGCCCGATCCGGTTCCGGGTCAAGAACCACCATTTCTTTCGGGAAGTGTTAGCGTTTTCCCATGCGCGCCCTGATGTTCATCCTCCTCGCCATGGCCATCCAGGCCCAGACGCCTGCCTTTCTTGGCCAGCTTCCGCCGTCGGCCCAGGGGGAGGCCCTGGATATCGTGAAACGGGCCGATTTCATCTTCGAGACCCGGACCCCGCCCAAGCATGTGCGGCTGGCCACCATGGAGAAGCTCTTCGACCACCCCCGCCTGGCCTCGGCCATGTGGCGGCACTGCCAGTTCGTACCGGGATTCTATGCCTTCATCCATCCGGATGGCGCCTGGAGCATCGACGACACCAGGGGTCTCAAGGGCACCCTCCGCCTCGTCTACCAGCGCCCCGGCCACCGGGTCTACCTGGTGGATGGCCTGGCCGAGAAAGGCCGCCTGCCCATCCCTTTCGCCGTCGGCGCGAAGATGCTCACCTCCTACCGCTATTGGGAGGGGAAGAACGGGTTCGAGACCCACCTGCAGACCTGGACGGCCCTGGATTCGGCGGTGCTGGGCGTGGTGGCCCGGCCGTTCCGCGGCTACATCAAGGGTCGTCAGGATGAGTTCATCGCCTACATCAACGGGAATGTGGCCACCTTCGGGGAATTCGCCGACCTGAGCCCCCGGGAGTTCTACGGTCCCCTCAAGCGGGATGGGGACCCAGTGGCCCTGCGCGAGTTCGAAGCCCTCTTCCTGGGCAGGTGATGAACCTCCCTTTTGCGGCATCCTTCCGGGCCCTCGCCCGACCGGGCGCCGCGTTCGGAGCGCCCCCGCCCGGGCTTGGGCGGGCCGTTCGGGAGATGGTCCTTGTCTGGGTGCCGCTGGCCCTGGTGAATGCGGCGTGGACGACTTGGCGCGGGATCCAAGCCTATGACGCCCTCCGGCGAGGGGCGGTGCCTCCCTGGCTCCTGGGATGGCTCGGCACGGACCCGGCGGATATCCATGAGCTGCTCTCGGCCCTGCCCGCCCCGCCGGCTTTCGGTCAGGTCTGGCCCTGGCTGCTGCTGGCCGTGCCCTTCGGGGTGCTGGGAACCTGGCTCCATCATGCGGTGTGGGACCACATGGGCCTCTGGTTGCTCGGGGGGCTGAAGGAGCAGCGGGGCTTCCGGACCAGTCTGGTGGCCGAGGCGGAGGCCCTGCGCATCGCTGCAGTGGGCACCCTGCTGGGGTTGCTCGGGTTCGTGCCGGTCCTGGGCGTGGTGGTGGCGCTGCCCTTGATGCTGCTGGATGCCTACCTGTGGCTGTTCCGGGGCTTCGCCCTGGCCGCCCGGCACGGCTGCGAACCGTGGCGAGGGCTGGCCGCCACGGTGGTGCATGCGGTGGCGCTGGGGTGCTGCGCCATGGGGCTCCTCGCCTTCATGCTGTTCATGGTTGGGTGGACGGGATGAGGCGGATCCCCTGGGTGGCCCTCGCGACGCTGCTTGCGCTCCTCGGCCTGCGGGTGGCGGCCCTTCTGGAGCCGGTCTCCGGGTTGCTTCCCGGTTGCGCGTTCAAGCGACTGACCGGATTTGCCTGCGCCACCTGCGGTCTCACGCGCTGCGTGATGGCGCTGGGGCGGGGAGACTGGCGAGAGGCCTTCCACTGGCATCCGGTCGCCGCAGTGGCCCTGGCGCTGTTGCCTCTGGCTGCAGTCTGGGATGTCCGCCGTGCCTGGCGGGCGGATCCCTACCCAGGCCTTCCGGCGTCGCGGGCAGCCCGGCTCTCCGTGTGGGCGATTCTGGTCGCCGCCTGGGCCCTGCAGGTGGCGCGGGGGATCTAGGAAACCAACCCCAGCGCGAAGGGCTCGAATATCCGGCTCCGAGGGTGTGTTTTGAAAAAGGTCTTGGTCCGGTCATGCTTTGGACACGCATCACCGGAGTCCTCCCATGTTCCAGCAAATCCTGGATCAACTGATCGAACGGGTGCCCGAGGCCCTCGCCGCGACCTTCAATGACAGCGACGGGGATCCGATCTGTTCCCGGACGATCCAGGTCTCCAACGAAGGCCTGCAGCTGCTGGGGGCTTACCAGCACGTGGTGAAGCGACACCTCCAGCAGGCGGTGGAGGAGTTCGACCGGGGCGAAGTGAAGCAGGTGGCCTTCGCGACGGATCAGCACTGGATTCTCATGGTGGGCGCCAAGGAACAGTGCGTCCTTGTCATGGTGATGCAGCGGGAGGGCCTGTTGGGCCGAGCCCGCTTCTATATGGAGCAGGCCGTCGAGGCTCTGAACCACGAACTGTAATGCTGTCCGGGGAGACCGCCTGCTCGCTGCGCTGGCGATGTCCCCCCGGGCCCCCGCCAGGTGGTTGGGATGAACCCGCCCACCTAGCCTAGGAGCCTAGATGGAACGCTTCATCGGCCTGGCCGGCATCGTGGCCTTCATGGCCTTGGCCTATGTGCTGTCACACAAACGGAGCGCCATCCACTGGCGCACCATCCTATGGGGACTGGGGCTCCAGTGGGTCTTCGCGCTCATCGTCCTGAAGGGACCCGCGATTTCCCGGTTGTTATCCTTCCTGCCCTTCCCTGTGGGCGCGGGCTGGGTGGTGTTGGCGCTGATGTTCACGCCCATGCTGCTGCGCCGCTTCGCGTCCTACGAGAACAAGGCCCTGAACTGGGGGCTGTTCGGGGTCATCGTCCTGGGCCTGCTCCGGGGGAACCTGGTGGGATCCGCCTTTGACCAGATGCGCATCGTGGTCGAGCACCTCATGGCCTATGCCCATGAGGGCGCCAGCTTCGTCTTCGGCTCTCTGTCGGATGGACCCGGCAGCAAGGTGGGGATGGTCTTCGCCTTTGCGGTGCTGCCCACGATCATCTTTGTGGCCTCGATCTTCGCGGTGCTCTACTACATCGGCGTCATGCAGTGGGTGGTGGGAGCCTCCGCGCGGGCCATGGGCCGGTTCCTGAAGGTCTCCGGTGCCGAAAGCGTCAGCGTGGCCGCCAGCATCCTCATGGGCCAGACCGAGGCACCCCTCACCATTCGGCCCTTCCTCGCGCGGATGACCCGCAGCGAGCTCATGTTGATCATGACCGCCGGCATGGCCCACGTGTCCGGCAGCATCATGGTGGCCTACGTCCAGGTGGCGCACGTGGACATCGTCCACCTGCTCACGGCCGTGATCATGACGGCGCCGGGTGCGGTGATGATGGCCAAGATGCTGGAGCCGGAAACCGAAACGCCGGAAACCGGGGTCGGTGTGAAGGTGGATATCCCCAACCACGATGCGAACGTGCTGGATGCCGCGGCCCGCGGGGCCTTCGAGGGTGGTCAACTCGCCTTCAATGTGGCGGTGATGCTGATCGCCTTCATCGCGCTGATCTATCTGATCAATGGCCTGATGAAGGCCGTTCACCCGGGGTTCAGTCTCGAGCTGGTGCTCGGCGGCCTCTTCAAGCCCTTCGCCTACCTGATGGGCGTGCCCTGGGCAGAGGCCGGACAAGTGGGTTCGCTGTTGGGTAAGCGCATGGTGGTCAACGAGTTCGTGGCCTTCCTGGACCTGGGGGCCATGACGCTTTCTGCCAAGGCCCGCTTGATCTCCACCTTTGCTCTATGTGGGTTTGCCAACTTCAGCAGCATTGCGATCCAGGTGGGCGGCATCGGCGCCCTGGTGCCCGAGCGCCGCGGCGATCTGGCCCGCCTGGGTCTTCGGGCCATGCTGGCGGGGACCTTGGCGAATTTCCTGAGCGCCTGCATAGCGGGGATCCTGAGCTAGCAGGAAAAAAAACATAAAGATATCGAAGCTCCAGCCTTGGAGGGGTGCTGCCGATAAAGGAACCATTAGGAGGTGGTTCAATGGCGATCGCTCGTCCCGTGGCCGTTTTTCTGGCCCTCGCTGCTTCGTCTCTGGTGGCTGGTGATTACGACGCCCTTTTCGGCGCCATGAAGAAGGCCTGGCCCCAGGTCACCACGTTAGCGGTCGTGTGCGACGCCAATTCCAGCAAGGCGGCCCTATCCGAGCTGACCGGTGCTGCCGGAGGCATGAAGGTCATGGTGGTGGATGTGAAAGGCCCCCAGGACATGGGCAAGGCCATCGGCACCCTGACGGGGCGGAAGCCGGATGCCGTGGTGCTGCTGGCGGGGGACAGGGTGGCCGGGGACGGATCTTCTGCCGCCAGCTTCCTGATCCAGCGCATGGCCTCTGTCAAGATCCCAACGGCCGCGACCACCGATGCGGGCGTCAAGCAGGGCGCGGCCCTGGGCATTGGCCCTGGCACCGGCGGCAAGCTGATGTGCAACGCCAAGGTGGCGGCGGTGGCCGGCGTGGCCGTTCCGGCGGGCGCCACGGCCATCTAGCCAGTTTCCCCAAAGAAGGGCCCCGCGCTGGCGGGGCCCTTCTTTGGATTCAGAAGCGTCCTTGGAGCGAGTGGGCATAGCCGGTGAGTTCCACATAGGCATCACCGATCTCCTGCCCGGTCGCATCCAGCACCCGGCAGGCCCCCTCCCAGTAGGTGATGCCGGTGCTGCGGCCCGTCTGCAGCTCCTGGTTTGGGAGCAGCGGCAGGAGCGTGAACCGCTCCCCCCAGGCTTCCAACACGAGGGGCAGCGGATAGTCGGTCCCAGTGGCAGGACTCCGCCAGCGGCCCTTCGGAATCAGGCTGAATGCGCGGGTGCTGCGTTGGATGTGCCCTGCTGCATCCACTTCCGTCAGGGTCGAAAACGGATCCTGGCTGCCGTCCTTCCGACGCAGGCGGTAGGCCATCAGGCTTCGGCCATCCCTGAGCTGGATGCCGGCCCAGTCCCAGCCCACCTGGTCCTGGGCGAGCTGGCTCGAGCTGAATTCATGGTCCATCCAGCTGAGTCCCTGCACCGCCAGGACAGGGCCTTCCGGGAGCCTGAGGGTGCCTTGGCTCTTCAGGCGGGGAAAGGTCAGGTAGTGGCTGGCCGCCCCGGAATCGGCCCCTTTCCGGCTCAGGCCATCCTCGCCGAAGATCACCGGCGGGGTGGCGGGATCCAGGGTGAGATCCAGGGTCGCGCCTCTCACCGACATGTGGAGGCGGATCCGCCCGGAGGGATCCTGGGCCGCCCGCCAGTCCTGCTGGAAGAGGTTCAGCTGGTCCTCGGTGGCCCCGGCCATCAGGCCTGCCCGGTCCAGGCGTTCGTCCACCAGAAAGCGTTGCCCCTTTTCATCGGTGAGGGCCGCGTGGGCCAGGTGGAGCTGGTCGCTGCGCCAGGCCTGGGAACCCTTCCAGGCAGCCGGAGGGGAGGCCTGGCGAAAGAAGGTGAGTTGATAGCCGAACCGACGGGATCCATCCCCGGTCCAGAGATGGCCGGTGAAGTACCACCATTCGGTCCGGAAGGCCGGATGGCTGCCATGGTCTCGGGGGAAGGCAAAGCGGTAGCCAGGGCGGGCGAGGGCGAAGCCATCCGATCCTGGCGGAGTCGCGCCACACGCGAGCGCCAGGCAGCCTGCGAGGATCCCCTTCATGCGCCCTCCTCCACTTCTCGATCCGCGGCAAGCCTGGCTCCCCAGCGCGCCATGGGCGCCAGCACCAGGATGGCCGCACCCAGGGTGGCCAGGGATACGAGGCCCAGGAAGCCCCAGGGCACCGAGAATCCAAGGGTCCACCCGAACACCTGGGGATTGAGCACATCCACCAGGATGCGGGCCAGGAGCAGACCCAGTCCCAGGCCCGAGAGCAGCCCCGCCAGGGCCACGCCGAGCCCTTCGAGCATCAGAATGCGGGTGAGGTCCGACTGGGTGGCTCCCAGTGCCCGCAGCGACCAGATCTCGCCGCGTCGAGCCAGCGCCAGACCCGTGAGCCCCTGGCCCAGGCCCAGGATCGCCACGATGAGTCCGATGGCCTCCAGTGCGTAGGTGAGCGCAAAGGTCTGCCGGAAGATGGTTGTCACCTGGTCGCGCAGCGCGCCGTTGGTGCGCACCTGAAGGCCTGGATGCTCCCGGCGAAGCCGCGCCGCGAAGGCTTCCGGTGATTCACCCGGCCGGAGGAACAGGGCCAGGCTGGCCACGCGCGGATCCTGGAACCAGGCCAGGAAGACGGGGCGGTCCAGGAGCAGGCTACCGCGTTCGTTGCCATAGTCGGCGATGATGCCCCGAACCGTGGCCCTGCGGAGGCCACCCGGCGCAGGAAGGTCCAGCACTTCGCCCACGCGCACGCCGAAATGCCGCGAGAACGTTTCGGATACCAGCACGCCAGGATCCGAGGTCCCGCCCTTCCGCAGCGCCAGCAACGGGCCCGGGAAGGGGCCTCCTGCCGCGAGGATGAGGCCGCCGCGAGAGGCCTGAACACCCATGTCCCCGGCCCCGAGGAAGGTGGGGCGACCCCGGAAGGTGATGGGTAGGATCTGGAAGCGGTCCGCCGCGGCCACCGCAGGGTCTGAGGCGATGCCATCGGCGGTGTCGGCGCCCATGCGGTGCTGGCTTCCTGCGCCGGTGGAGCCGATAGGGGCCACATAGAGATCGGCGCGGAGGCTGCTCCCGATCCAGGCCAGCACCGTGCGTTCGAAGCTCTGGACCATGACGCCCATGCCGATGGTCATGCCGATGGCCACCGCGAGGGCCGCGGCCGCGAAACCATGGCGGCCGGTGGGGCGCAGCAGGGGACGCAGGGCGAGTCTGAGACGCCACCGGCGAGTCCATCGTCCTGGCAGGCCCAGCAGGGGAAGGAGGGCCACGGCCAACAGCGAACCGCCGAGCAGGACCAGGGCTGACCCGGCGTAGGCATGCCAGGCCACGCCTGGAGCCGGACGAAGGCCATACGCCAGGACGGTACCAAGCAGGAGGGCGGTCCCTGCCGCGAGCCCCATCCATCCCCACCGCGTGGGTGTCAGATGGCCTTCCCGGGCAAGCAGTTGCACCGGGGGTGTCCGCGCCGCGCGCCGGGCCGGAATCCAAGCTGCGATCAGGCAGGCGCCGGTGCCAATGGCGACCGCCAGCCAGGCTTCCGGTGCGGGCATCCCAGCCCGTTGGGCGGCGCTGGCGCCGTAGAGGGCGTTGACGGTCCGGCTCACCCCCTGCACGGTCCCCTGGGCGAGCAGCCACCCGAGCCCGATACCCAAGGCACTGCCCAGGAGGCCGAGGAGCGCCGCTTCGAACAGCACCAGGCGCATCACACCGGAGGGTGCCTGGCCAAGCGCTCGGAGCGTGGCCCAGGTTTCGCGGCGGCGGTTCACGGAGGCATCGAAGGCCTGAAACAGCAGGTAGGCGCCCACGGCGAGGGCGATGAGGCTGAGGATGGTCAGGTTGAACCGGAAGGCCGCCGTCATGGTCCGGCCACTCTCGGCCCGCTGTTCCGGGGGCTCCATGATCAAACCAGGTGGCAGAAGGCGCCGGGCCTGAGCCTCAAAATGGGGCAAATTACCCCCCGGGCGGAGGCCCCACTCGACCCGGTCCAGTTCACCCTCCCGGCCCAACAAGCGCTGGGCGGCGGGGAGGTCCATCACGAGGAGGTTTCGTTGGAGTTTTGGCCGGTGGGGTGGATCGGGCAGGATCCCCGCCACGCGCAACCGGACCGCCCGCTCCTGGATGAACCCCTCCATCAGGTCCCCCGGGGACCATCCCTCCGCCGCCAGGGCTGCGGGAATCAGGATGGCCACTGGATCTTGAAGGGTGGCGTAGAACCCCGTGGTGGCGGATCGGTGAAGGGTCTCCTCCGAGGAGGAGGGGAGCGTGGAGTTGGCGCTCGCGCCCAGGCCGACCAGATCCAGACCCAGGACCTGGAAACCCTCCATGGTTTGGGCGCGGGCAAAACTTCCTTCGATGATGGGCCGCATCCAGGCCCACTCGGTGAGGGGCCGCAGGGCGGGGAGCCGAGATTCCCAGAGAGGTCCGGCTTCCGTCCGGATCACCAGGTCCGAGCCCTGCCCCACGCCGAGCGTGAACTGCTCGAAGCTGGCCACGGCGGCCCGGTTGGCCAGGCGGATGGAGAGGAATACAGCCACGCCCAGGGATACCGCCGCCAGGGTAAGCAGGGTTCGGCCCCACTCTCGCAGCAGGGCCCGGGTCACCAGCCGCCGCGCCAGCCAGGTCACAGGGTGCCGTCGAGGAACCGGCCGTCTTCCATGCGCAGGACCCGGTGGCAGATGCCGGCGGCGGCCTCGGAATGGGTGACCATGACCAAGGCCGACCCCTGTTGTTCTGTCAACTCCGCGAGCAGGGAGAGGACGGCCTGGCCGGAGGCGCGATCCAGGTTTCCCGTGGGCTCGTCGGCCAGCAGTACGGCCGGGCGGGCCGCCAGGGCCCGGGCCACGGCCACCCGCTGCATCTCGCCTCCGGACAGCTCGGATGGCCAGGCGGCGGCACGGTGAGCCAGTCCCACGGCCTGGATCAGTTCCGCACATCGCTCCCGGATCCGGGCTTCCGGCCAGGCGAGCATTCGCAGCGGAAGTTCGATGTTTTCCTCTGCCGTGAGTGTAGGGATCAGGTGAAAGAACTGGAAGACGGTGCCCAGCCGTGAACGCCGCAGGTCCGCAAGGCGGGCCGGACTTGCTTGATGGAGGGACTCCCCGTCCAGCAGGATGACCCCCTCATCGGGCCGATCGAGGCCTCCCAGCAGGTTCAGGAAGGTGGTCTTGCCGCATCCGGAAGGGCCCAATAGGGCGATCCGCTCCCCTGCGACCAGGTCGAGGTCCAGAGCGCGGACCACCCAGCTGGATTCAAACCGTCGACCCACGCCCCTCGCTTGAAGCACTGCCATGGAACCCCCTGCCGACTCTAGCGGAGTGTCGGGGATGGATTCAAAAAAAGTCTAAAAAATTTAATGGACAATCTCGGGATCTTCTCGCCCGTCATGGGGGGGCTCGATGCCACGCCATCCGGCTTTCCAGGCCACATTCATGGCCAGTGCGAACACGATGTAGGCGGCGAAGAACCCCACAAAAAAGCGTTGCTGGAACAGGATCATCAGGGCGAAGACCAGCACGATGGCAAAGCTGGTGACCATGGCCGCCCGGGGGCTGGTGGAGCGTTTCTTGAAGCTCGGGAAGCGAATGGTGGACACCATCAGCAGGCCAACGAAGAACAGTTCGGCAGCGAACCAGTAGGCGTGGGCGATGGCGGCGGGCGGCGTGGGATGCCAGATGATCACGGCGGCCACGCAGGCCGCCCCGGCAGGGATGGGAAGCCCGACGAAGTAGCGGGCATCCACCGCACCCACCTGCACGTTGAAACGGGCCAGACGAAGGGCCCCGCAGGCGGTGAAGACGAAGCAAGCGGCCCAACCCGCGGCCCGCAGGTGGGAATCATGGATGCCCAGCTGGAAGAACCCATAGCGGTAGGCCAGGATGGCCGGCGCCATGCCGAAGCTGACCACGTCCGCCAGGCTGTCCAGCTGCACGCCGAATTCCGTGGCCGTATTCGTGGCCCGGGCCACGCGCCCATCCAGTCCGTCGAAGACGCCCGCCAACACAAGCAGGCCAGCAGCCCACAGGAAGTAGCGCTCAGGCGTGGCGCCTGCGGCGTTGATGGACATGACGACGCTGGAGAAGCCGCAGAAGATGGACGCCATGGTGATGCTTGAGGGGAGTACGAACATGGACCGCCGCATGGCGCGTTGCCGCCGGGCGCGGCGTTCATCAGGGCTCAGATGGGGTCGCATGGAGCCAGTTTCTCACATCCAGGCATCCGGGGGGTCAGCCGTGAGGGGAAGGGTATCCTTGCTGCTTTGGAGGGCGGCTTGAAGCAGGTGGTGGTGATCGGTGGGGGTCATGCGGGAATCGAGGCGGCGCATATCTCCGCCCGCATGGGCATGGCCACGACCCTGCTGACCATGAACCTCGACCAGATCGGCCAGATGAGCTGCAACCCCAGCATTGGCGGCGTGGGCAAAGGCCACATGGTGCGGGAGCTGGATGCCCTCGGTGGGGCCATGGGACGCCTCATCGACGCCACGGGCATCCACTTCCGGATCCTCAACGAGAGCCGTGGCGTGGCGGTGCGGGGTCCTCGCGCCCAGGCCGACAAGGTGAAGTACCGCATCGCCGCACGGCGGCTGCTGGAACACACCGATCATCTGAAACTGAAACAAGGCACGGCGGCGGGGTTGGTGTGGAGCGAGGGCACCCGTGGGCTCCGGGGCGTGGAACTGCTGGATGGCTCCGTCCTGCCCTGTGATGCCGTGGTGGTCACCAGTGGCACCTTCCTCAACGGCCGCATCCTCATCGGGGAGCGGCGCCTGGAGGCGGGGCGGGCAGGCGAGCCTGCCAGCACCCACTTGGCCGAGCAACTGCGGGCGCTCGGGCTGCGGCACCGCAGGCTGAAGACCGGCACCAGTCCGCGCCTGGCCCGGGCCTCCATTGATTTCGACCGTCTCCAGGTGCAGCCCGGCGACGATCCACCAAGGCCCTTCAGCTTCTTCAGCACGGGAATCCCGCAGCCCCAGGTGCCCTGCCACATCGTCCACACGACGCCGGAAACGGAAGCCATCGTGCGGGAGAATCTCCCCAAATCGAGTCTTTATGGAGGTCACATCGAGGGGGTCGGCCCGCGCTACTGCCCCTCCATCGAGGACAAGTTCGTGAAGTTCCCCGACAAGGGCCGGCACCAGATTTTTGTCGAACCCGAGAGCCTTGAGACAGAGGAAATTTACCTGGCGGGTCTTTCGACCTCGATGCCGCCGGACGTGCAGCTGCGCATGGTCAGGAGTCTTCCGGGTTTTGAGGTCGCAGAGATTCTGCGGCCAGGCTACGCCATCGAATACGACAGCTTCGACCCCCTCCAGCTTCACCGGGATCTTTCCGTGGAAGGCCTTGACGGCGTCTGGTTCGCGGGGCAGATCAATGGCACGACAGGCTACGAGGAGGCTGCGGGTCAGGGAGTGCTCGCCGGGATCAACGCCGTCCGTTGGTTGCGCGACCAGGAACCCATCATCCTCGGGCGCGACCAGGCCTACATGGGCGTGATGGTGGATGATCTCGTCACCAAGGGGACCGATGAGCCCTACCGGATGCTCACAGCCCGGGCCGAGCACCGGCTCGGGTTGGCCTGCGACCTGGCTGATGGCCGGCTGCTGGCCGTGGCCCGGGAGGTGGGGGCTCTGGGGCTTGAGGAGCTGGCCCAGGTGGAAGCCAAGGTTTCCCGGCGAGCGCGGATGCGGGCGCAGTGCGACCAGGCCTGGGTGACCCAGACCAGTCCCTTCGGACCCATCGCCGCCGAAGCAGGAATCCGGCTGGAGTCGGGTATGAGCTTGTCGGAGCTATTCCGGAGACAACAGATCGGGCCGGCAGATGCGGATGCTTGTCTGGCCCTTCTGGAAGGTTGGCACGAGGGGCAGCCAGGCTGGAACCTCGCGGGCGAGCGGGATTTGATGCTCTTTGACATCCGGTACGCGCCCTACCGGGACCGGGAGACCCGTTTCCTGGAGGGCCAGCGGGCCTGGGACCACGTCCGGATTCCCTCGGACCTGCGGGTGGAACACCTGCACGGCATTTCAAGGGAAGTTCTGGAAAAACTAGTCTTGCATCGCCCTGAAACCCTGGGCCAAGCCAGCCGGATTCCTGGCGTCACCCCCGTGGCGGTCACCCTTCTCCACCTGCTGATTCATCGCCATAAAAATATATAACCCAACTGTGATGAATATCCTTGAATCTCCATGTAACTGGAACCTTATGCTTGAGGGGTCCCTTAACCTGCGAGGTTTCCATGGCGACTGTTCTCGATACCCCAGTTATTACCCCCAGCCCGTCGATCCGCATGTTGAAGATCGGCCAGTTGGCAGCCCGTTCGGGCATCACGGCGCGCAATCTGCGCTTTTATGCGGATGCGGGAGTGTTCGGGGAACTCCCCCGTTCCCCCAAGGGCTACCGGCTCTTCCCCCCCGAGGCCGTGCACTGGGTCCGGATCCTGCGGGCCGCCCAAGCGGCCGGATTCGCACTGGAGGAAGTCCAGGAGTTGCTTCGGGCCCTGCGTCAGGACAGTGCTCCGTGTGACCACGTGAGGGAGGCCCTGGGAGGCAAGCTCAGCGCCCTGGAGATCAAGCTGGCCGAAATCAAACTGCTGGTGGACATCCTGCGCGTCACGCTCGGCACCCCGGACGGCCAGAGCAGCGAACTGGGCTGCAACCTGATGGAAACCCTTCTGGCCGAGGCGGCGCGCTTGCCGGCCTTCGCCGAACCGCGGGCCTGAGGCCCGCTTGGAGGCAGAGATGGAACCCAAGGTCTATCGCGTTCAAGGCATGACCTGCGGCGGATGCGCCAAGCATGTGGAGAAGGCCCTGCGGTCGGTGCCCGGTGTGACCGGCGTGGTCATGGATGTGGCCAAAGGCACCGCCTCCGTTGAGGGCACCGCACCTATTGAAAGCATGGCGGCGAGCGTGGCGGCAGCCGGCTACGAGATGATCATCCCGGCCTGAGCTGAGCCCCAGGCCTGAAGGAGGCAGGGTGAGCCAGCAAACCTACACCGTGTCAGGTATGACCTGTGCGGCCTGCGTACGGCATGTGGAAAAGGCGCTGGTCGCAACGCAGGGCGTCGCTGCGGCCTCCGTGAACTTGGCCACCTCCACGGTGACTGTAGAAGGCACCGCGTCCTTTGAAGCGATGGCGCTCCAGGTTGAAGATGCGGGATACAGCCTGGGTCTGATCGAGCCGGAGGCCCCTGCGGGCGGCGGCGAGGATCTGGGGCCCGCCCGCCGGCGGATGGTGTTCGCGCTGCTCCTCACCGCACCCATGCTGACGATGATGATCCCTGGCCTGGGCTGGCACCTTCCGGGATGGGTGCAGGCGCTCCTGGCCACCCCGGTGGTGTTCGGGGCGGGCTGGGGCTTCTTCAAACGGGCGGGACGGCAGGCCGTGCATGGTCAGGCCTCCATGGATACGCTCGTCGCCCTGGGTTCTGGCATCGCCTGGGCCTTCGCCATGGGAGAGTGGTGGCGCGGCGCACATGACCTCAGCTTCGAGACGGCCGCGGCCCTGGTGGCCTTCCTTCTGACCGGCAAGTATCTGGAGGCGAGGGCCAAATCCCGCGCCACGGATGCGTTGAAAGCCCTGCTCGCTCTGGCGCCTCCGACGGCCCTTCGGATCGAGGCCGATGGGTCGGTGATGGAGGTTCCCGTATCCACCCTGAAGCCAGGGGACCGTGCCCGCGTCCTCCCTGGGCAGGCGGTTCCGGCGGATGGGCGTGTGCAGGCTGGGCAGGCGGAAGTGGACGAGTCCATGCTCACGGGAGAACCGCTGCCGGTTCCGAAGGGCGCGGGGGACGCCCTGATCGCGGGTACCATGGTCTACGGATCTGCCTTGGAAATGGAAATCAGCGCCGTCGGGGCCGACACCCAGCTGGCACACATGGCGGCCATGGTGGCCCAGGCCCAGGGTTCAAAGGCCCCGGCCCAGGACCTCGCGGACCGCATCAGCGCGGTGTTCGTACCCGTCATCCTCGTGTTGGCCGCCGCGACATTCATAGGCTGGTGGTGGCTGGGAGGCGGCCTGGCCCAGGCCTGGCGCCCCGCGGTGACGCTGCTCGTGATCGCCTGTCCGTGCGCCCTGGGTCTGGCGACGCCCGTCGCGGTGATGGTGGGGATTGGCGCCGCCGCCCGAAAGGGTGTGCTCGTGCGCGACGCTGCGGCCCTGGAGGCGCTGGGCCAGGCCACGGACCTGGTGTTCGACAAGACCGGGACCCTGACCGAGGGCCGGCCGCGAGTGCGGCGCGTGGTGCCCTGTGGTGCCAAGACGGAGAGCGAGCTGCTGGCAGTGGCAGCCAGCCTGGAACGGGATTCGGAACATCCCATCGCCCGCGGGCTTCGCTCCGCCTACACGGGAAGCCTCCTGGCGGTGGAGGGGTTCCGAACCCATCCAGGAGGGGGCATCACGGGGGTGGTGGCCGGGACGTCCTGGCGCTTGGGTAGTGAGGCGTTTCTGGGCCAGGTGTTCCCGCCTGTGGACGGAGATGCCACGGCGGTCGGCCTGGTGGATGACGGGGGCCTTCAGGGCGTGTTTGTCCTCGGAGACCAGCTGCGGAAGGAGGCCCCGGGCGTGGTGGGGGAGCTCCAGCGGCAGGGGTTGAAACTCCACCTGTTGACGGGGGATCGGATCGCGCCCGCCCGCGCCATGGCAGCGGCGGTTGGCATTGTCGAAGTCATCGCGGAGGTGCGGCCCGAGGGCAAGCTGGCCCAAATCACGGCGCTGCAGAAGCGCGGAGCCGTGGTTGGATTCGTGGGGGATGGTGTCAACGACGCGCCGGCCCTGGCTCAAGCAGACTGCGGCATTGCCATGGGTTCTGGCGCGGGCGAACAGGGCACGGGGGCTGCCATGGCCGCGGCGCCCCTGGTGCTGCTGCGACCTGGGCTTGAGCCGATCCTCGCGGCCCGGAGGTTGGCCCTGCGAACCCATCGCGTGATCCGCCAGAACCTGGCCTGGGCCTTCGGTTACAACCTGCTGCTGGTGCCGCTCGCGGCCTTCGGGCAGCTCGAGCGGTTCGGTGGCCCCATGCTGGCCGGCGTGGCCATGGGGTTGAGCTCCCTGACCGTGGTGCTCAACGCGCTCCGCCTGAGACGCTAGAGGCGTTGCGGTGCGGCGCCTCGCGCAAGTCTTGCCATTGGGGCGAGCAGATTGGTTTGGGGCGACTGCCTAGAGACTGCGTGAGAGTTCCTTCAGGTAGGCTGCGAAATCGGCGCGCAGGTCCTCGCGCTTGAGCGCGAATTCCACGTTCGCCTTCAGATAGTCCAGCTTGTTCCCGGTGTCGTACCGCTTGGCCGGAATGGGTGCGGCGACCAGCCGGCCTTCGCGCGCGAGGGCGGCCAGGGCATCGGTGAGCTGGTACTCCCCCCCCACGCCGGGTTCCAGGGCGGCGAGGTGATCGAATACGCGGGGTTCGAGCACATAGCGACCCACGACCGCCCACCGGCTGGGCGCATCGGCGGGCAGCGGTTTTTCGACAATGGATGTCACATCCCAGACGTCGTGTTGATCCGCGGGTGCGTTGACGATTCCGTAGCGCGAAACATGTTCGAGGGGCACCTCCTGCACACCCACGACGGATTTCCCGGTGGCGTGGTGGGCGGCGATGAGGGCGTTCAGCGCGGAATCGCCCTCGTCGAACACGTCGTCGCCCAGCAGGAGGGCAAAGGGTTCCTCGCCTACCGCGTGGCGCGCGCACAGCACGGCGTGGCCGAGGCCAAGAGGCTCCCCCTGGCGCACATAGGCGAACTGGGCCAGGTGGCTGATGCCCTGGACGAGATCGAGATCCTCCTGTTTTCCCCTGCGGCGGAGGGTGTCCTCCAGCTCGTACGCCACGTCAAAGTGGTTTTCGATGGCGGCTTTCCCGCGACCAGTCACCAGCACCAGGCTCTCAATGCCGGCGCGGATGGCCTCTTCCACGACGTATTGAATGACGGGGGTGTCGACGAGGGGGAGCATTTCCTTCGGCTGGGCCTTGGTGGCCGGAAGAAAACGGGTGCCCAGGCCCGCGACAGGAATGACGGCTTTGCGAAGGGTCTTCATGGGCTCTCCGATGGCCCATGATGGCCTAAGGTTCAGCGATGAAAGAAGCTTTGGGGTCGGCGGTATAAATTTTCGCTTGCAAGGGAGTGTGTTGATGATAGTCTGAATGTCCTGCGCAGTTGAGGCTGCGGGGTGCTGGAGGGGGCCGGAAGGCGACCTTGGACCGTGCTGAGGAG
>JAVBYJ010000015.1 GCA_030824075.1 Geothrix sp. | reverse complement strand
CTTCCCCTTCTTCGGCCGACCTGGGACGGAGCGTGAAAAAAGATTTCTTGTTTTTTTCGCTTTTTGCCTGCATGCTTGGCTCCACCCCTTGGAGGACCCCATGGCCGCGGCCGAGCAAGACGATCGCCTCAAAGCCCTCACCCGCACCGTGGCCGACATCGAACGGGCCTTCGGCAAGGGCTCGATCATGAAGCTGGGCGACCGGATGAGCCCCTCCGAAGGCATCGAGGTCATCAGCACCGGCTCCATTGCCCTGGATTCAGCCCTCGGCGTGGGCGGCGTGCCGAAGGGCCGCGTCGTCGAGGTCTACGGGCCGGAAGCCAGCGGCAAGACCACCCTGGCCCTGCACATGGTGGCCCAGGCCCAGAAGAAGGGCGGTCTCGCCGCCTACATTGACGCCGAGCACGCCCTCGACCCCGAATACGCCCAGAAGCTGGGCGTGGATGTCGCCAACCTCTTCATCAGTCAGCCCGACAGCGGTGAGCAGGCCCTGGAGATCTGCGATCAGCTGGTGCGCAGCGGCGCCCTCGACATCATTGTGATCGATTCCGTCGCCGCCCTGGTGCCCAAGGCCGAAATCGACGGCGAGATGGGCGACAGCCACGTGGGCCTGCAGGCCCGCCTCATGAGCCAAGCCCTCCGCAAGATGACCGGCACCATCAGCAAGACCCACACCTGCGTGGTCTTCATCAACCAGATCCGCATGAAGATCGGTGTGATGTTCGGCAGCCCCGAGACCACCACCGGCGGCAACGCGCTCAAGTTCTACGCCTCCGTGCGCCTGGATGTCCGCAGCATCCAGAGCATCAAGGGCAACACCAACGATCCCCTGGTGGCCGCCAAGGACGAGGATTCCTCCGTCATCGGCAAGAAGACCAAGGTGAAGGTCGTGAAGAACAAGGTCGCGCCGCCCCTCAAGGTCGCCACCTTCGACATCATGTACGGCGAAGGCATCAGCCGCACCAGCGAACTGGTGGAACTGGGCACCCAGCTGGAGATCATCCAGAAGAGCGGCTCCTGGTACAGCTACAAGGACAGCCGCCTGGGCCAGGGCGCCGAAAACGTGAAGAAGCTCTTCGCGGACAACCCTGAACTGGCGGACGAGGTCGAGGGCCTCATCCGCGAGCGCCTCGGCATGAAGACGGCCGTCGAGGCCTGACCGAACCTCAGCCCATCCCCCTGCGCGCCCTTGGAAGGGGTCGGCAGACGGCGGCGGTCCCCAAAGGCCGCCGCCGTTTTTCAATGCCCGTTCTCCTGGCCAGATCCGCCTGCGGATATCCCTGTCGCGTCAGCTATCATGGCCGGTCCATACCGGAGATCCCATGGCCAGTCCCGCCTTCCAGGTCGAAACCGTCCACCTGTCCCAGTTTCGCGAGGGCAGCCCCAGGGACCGCGCGGAGTTCATCCGGGTGCTGGGGGACAGCTTCCGCCATACGGGCTTCGTGAAGGTGGCAGGGCACCAGGTTCGCCAAGCCGATGTGGACGGCGCCTACGAGGCCGCCCGGACCTTCTTCGCCTTGACCGAGGACATCAAGCGGCGCTACCAGGTGCCAGGCACGGGCGGCGCCCGGGGCTTCACGAGCTTCGGCAGTGAGCACGCCAAGGACAACCCCGTGGGGGACCTCAAGGAGTTCTGGCACGTGGGCCAGGAGCTGCCCGCGGGCCATCCCCTCAAAGCAAGCTACGGGGAGAACCTCTGGCCCGAGGCCGAAGTGCCTTACTTCAAGCCCCACACCCTGGCCCTCTACCGGGCCTTGGAGGACTGCGCAGGCACCCTGCTGGAAGGGCTGGCCCTCTATCTGGGACTGCCCGAGCGCAGCCTTGCGGACATGATCCTCGAGGGCAACTCCATCCTGCGCATCATCCATTACCCCGCGTTGAGGGATCGGTACATTGAGGGCGGGGTGCGCAGCTCCGCCCACGAGGACATCAACCTCATCACCCTCCTGCCGGCCGCCACGGATTCCGGCCTGCAGCTCCTGGACCGCGATGGCACCTGGCGCGCCGTGGATGGCCTCGCCGGAGAAATCGTGGCGGACGCCGGGGATATGCTGAGCCGCCATGTGAACCTGAAGATCCCCAGCACCACCCATCGGGTGATCAACTCCGACAACCCCGAGGCCGTGCGCTATTCCATGCCCTTCTTCTGCCATCCGCGGCCGGAGGTGGTCCTGGATTGCCCCGCGTCCCTGCTGGCACCGGGCGAAGCCAGGCGCTTCCAACCCATCACCGCCCAGGCTTTCCTGCTGCAGCGCCTGCGGGAGATCGGCCTGATCTGATGGCGTGGAGGGCGGCGTCCAACCGATCCGCCAGGGGTGTGTCCATGGCGCGCAGCCGGTCCAGGATCGCTGTTGCCGCCTCCAGGTGCTTCAGCCTCACTTCAAGCAAACCCAGATCCAACCAGAGGTCGGCCGCTTGCGGGCGGTACCGGAGCGCGATGATCAGGGTCTCCGCAGCGGCTTTCGTGGCCCCCGACAAACGCTGGGCCTGGGCGAGCCTGACCCAGGCGCTGGCATCATCCGGCCGGAGCCCCACGCCCCTGGAGAAGGCCTCCACCGCCTCCTTGAAGCGTCCGGCGTTGGACCTCGCGATGCCCATGTTCAGCCAGGCCGTGCCATACCCAGCGTCGAAGCGGACGGCTTCCTGGAAGGCCCGCTCCGCGTCATCAAAGCGATTCATGGCCTCCAGGGCCACGCCCAGGTTGTTCCAGCCCTTGGCCTGGGGGCGGAGATGGACCGAGCGTTCATAGGCCCCAACCGACTCGGCCAGCAGCGCCAGGGGTGTCCCCTGGCCCGCCTCCGCATCCTTCCGGGCGAGCCGATCCAGGGCCAATCCCAAGGCCATCCAGGCATCGGGATCCGCTTCATTCGAAGCCGTCCACTGCCGGGCCACCACTTCCCAGGCGGGCCAGTTGCGGGGATCCTCGGCCAGATCCGCCAGGAAATCAGCGGGAGGGCGCTCCTGGTAAACCTGGTGCCGCGGCCATGGAAGTTCCGGCGCGAGGGCCGCCAGCTCCTGGATCCAGCTCACGGGCACCGAAAAGTTCAACCGCGCGTTCTGGGCGAAGGTGAAGGTGGTGAGTCCGAGGAGACGTCCACTGGCATCGAACAAACCCCCGCCACTGTTGCCCGGGTGGGTGGCCGCATCGCTCTGGAGCAGGTGGCTATCGCCGTAGTGCCAGACCCCCAGCAATCGCCCCGGGACCACCTGGGGGCCCTGTCCACCGGGATATCCCACCGTGACCACCCCTTGGCCGACGCTGATCGGTTCCAGCCCCGGTGCGGCAGCAGGCAGGGGCAGCCCGGGTACGGTCATCAGGCAGAGATCCCGAAGGTGGTCCACCCGGACCTGGGTGACGCTCCATCGCTCGGTCCCCCGGAACACCGCCAGACCGTGGCCACCCTCCACCACATGGGCATTGGTGGCCACCAGACCTGGAGCAACGACCACCCCGCTGCCCTGGCGCCCTTGGCCCCTGTCGCCGAATTGGGCCCGCACCAGCACCACGCTGGCCTGGGGGTTCGCAGGAACTCGAACCGGATCGGCCACGCCCTGCACCGCGAGGAGAACGGCCAGGAACATGGAAATCAGTCCTTGTCCTGCACGCCGAGTCCCGCGCTCTGAAGGTGGCGGGGAAGGGAGGGGACGCCCTGGGTACTGAACTGCCCTCCTCCCGGTACGGGTCTGGGCGCTGGCGCAGCCGGTGCCGGTCGGGCACCCGCCGGGGTCTGGAGCACCTTCATCTGCTCGGCAGAGGCGAAGCGTTCGAGGCGGGACAACTGTTCGGCCGTGGGGAAGCCCTCGTAGCGCACCCGGCGTGGGCCCCAGATGGTGACGGCTTCCCCCTTCAGCTCGTGGATCCGGGGCAGGGTCTGGCGGGCGTAGATGCCCAGGGCCTCGCCGTTTTCGGTCGAGAAGGCGATGAGGTCGGCCTCCGGCAGGAGCACCGGCGCCCCGGCCATCCAGGTGGCCACGGTGAGCGGCTTACCTTGATTGGTCTTCAGCAGGGCGATGGCGGCCGGACGGCCCAGGCTGGGATCAAGATCCCGTTCCTGGTTCCGCAGGGCCTCCATGAGATCCAGATGTTTCAATTCCCTCTGCGGCGAGGACATGGGATGTGGGTCCTGCAACCGGGCGGTCATCAGCTTGTCGTCAATGCGCTCCATCACCGCCAACTGGATCAGAGGGCCACCCGCCTGCATCACCCGGCCCACCTCGTCCATGAGCTTGGGCAGCAGAATCTGGGGCACCGCGAGCAGCGTATCGGCGGAGGGAATGGCGAGAAAGGGGTGCTGATCCTTGAAGAGACCGCACCACACCTCAGGCAGCAGCAGCCGGGCAGCGTCGAATCCGTCGCGCCAGGGGCTGCGGTAGGTCCCGGACGGCAGCCGCTCGAACCCACCTTCGCTCCGGTGGCGGAGGTGATCCAAGGCCAGATCCAGCACATCGTCGGCGGACTGATCCCAGAGGGTCAGCCAGGCGGTGGGCATCACCCGGTCGCCCACGAGAATCCGCTGACTCAAACCATCAATGAAGGCGCGACTCCAGCGGCCTTCGCGTTCGGCGCGCCAAGCGGGCACCAGTTCCGGCAGCACGTGATCCTGGGCGTCAATCCATGGCTCAGGCAGGGGCAGCCCCTGCCGCTGCAACTCGGCCACGGCCTCGACCCAGCTCTCCCGCTCCTCCGCCCGGCGGTGCGCCTCGAACCCCGGCGCCAGAGCCGCCAGCCCCGGCAGGTCCGACGGCAGGCCCCGGGCCTCCAGCAGAGCCGCCAGCCCTGGCAGCGGCGCCTCCTCGGCGCGGGAACGGAATCGATCGAAAAAGCCCATATCTTCTTGTCCACCCAAACAATCCATTGTGACCGCCCAGGGGGATTTATGCTTGAGGGATATGGCGCCCCTCGACACCCTCAGCCGCCCCCTCAAGGCCCTCCGCCTTTCGGTCACCGACCGCTGCAACTTCCGTTGCAGCTATTGCATGCCCAAGGATGTCTTCGGACCGGACTACCCCTTCCTGCCCCGGGAGGCCCTCCTCAGTTTCGAGGAGATCACCCGCCTGACACGAATCTTCACCGGACTGGGCGTCACCAAGGTCCGCCTCACCGGGGGTGAGCCCCTCATGCGCCGGGAGCTTCCGAGCCTGGTGCGGATGCTGGCCGCGGTACCTGGGCTGGAGGATCTGGCACTGACCACCAACGGCGTTCTGCTCCCGGAGCTGGCGCCGGCCCTGCGCGCTGCGGGCCTTCGTCGCCTGACCGTGAGCCTCGACACCCTGCGCCCCGACCGCTTCCAGGCGCTGAGCGACACGGACCTGCCCCTGTCCCGGGTGCTGGGGGGCCTGGAGGCTGCCCGTGCCGCCGGGTTCGGCCCCCTCAAGCTCAACTGCGTGCTCCAGCGCGGCGTGAATGATGACGAGATTCTCGACCTGGCCGCCTTCGCCCGGGAGCAGGGGCACACCCTGCGCTTCATCGAATTCATGGACGTGGGCACCACGAACGGCTGGCGCCTGGAATCCGTGGTCCCCGCCGCCGAGGTCCACCGGACCCTGCACGCCCGGTGGCCGATGGAGCCCCTCACCACCTCGGAGGGAGCCGTGGCACGGGGCTGGCGCTACCGCGATGGCAAAGGCGAGGTGGGCCTCATCGCGTCGGTCACCGCGCCCTTCTGCCGCAGCTGCGACCGTGCGCGCCTATCCGCCGATGGCCATCTCTACACCTGCCTCTTTGCAGGTGAAGGCCTGGATCTCAAGGGCTTCCTCCGGAGTGGCCACGGGGATCCAGATATCGCCTCCCTCCTGTCCTTCCACTGGAAGCGCCGCACGGACCGCTATTCCGAGCTGCGGCGCGCGGACACCCCAGGCCTGCCCCGCGTCGAGATGTCCCACATCGGCGGATGACTCAAGGACTTCCATGCGATGCCTCAGCCCGCTTTTCCTGACCGCCCTGACCACGCTTCTACCCGCGGCACCCCCTGCCGTGGTCGTCCATGGCGGCGCCGGGAGTCCGCGAACCCGCATGGACGGCACCGATCGCGCGGCGGCGAAGGCCTTGGCGGTCCTGATCGCCGGGGGCCCTGCCCTCGACGCCGCCCTGGCCGGTGTGGTGATTCTGGAGGATGACCCCCGCTTCAACGCAGGCACCGGCGCCAACATCCGCCTCGACGGGAAAACCATCCAGATGGATGCCGCCTGCATGGATGGTGAGACGGGCTCCTTTGGCGCCGTGGCCGCCATCGAGCGCGTGAGGAACCCCGTGCTGGTGGCGCGGAAGATCATGGACACGCCCCACCTCCTCATCGTGGGCGAGGGCGCCACCCGCTTCGCCCGGGTCATGGGCTTCCCCGACTACGACCCAACCTGTTCCGAAAATCGCGCCCGCTTCGAGCGCGTGCAGACCATCCTCCAGGGCTCGGATCCCCGCCAGATCGAGGCCTGGAAACGCTACGACTGGAAGCAGGGGTGGAACTTCCCCACGCCGCTGAAGGAGGCCCTGGGTTCACCCGATACCGTGGGCTGCGTGACCCGGGATGCCCGTGGCCGCTTTGCGGCCGCCATCAGCACGGGGGGCACCACCATCACCTTCTACGGCCGCGTGGGGGACGTGCCCATGTACGGCGCGGGCATCTATGCGGGTCCAAAGGGTGCCGTGGCCTGCACCGGCAATGGCGAGGACATCGTCAAGCGCCTGGTCGCCAAGGCCACTTACGATCTGCTCGCCAAGGGCTTCTCCGCCCAGAAGGCGGTGGATCGCATTCTGGCCACCTTCCCCGAACGGATCGACCTCGGGCTTGTCGCCATCGGTCCCGCCAGCACCGGCGGCGGGTGCAACTACTCCGCGGAGCAGAAGCTGTTCGTGAAGGACTACCGGAACCAGATGGCGTGGAGCGTGGCCAAGTAGGCGCTCAGCCCTCCCCCGCCCGCGGGTAGCTGCCCAGGACCTTCAACGACGCGCACGCCCCCTGCAGGTCAACGAGGGCCTCGGCCAGGAGGGGATCCGCCGCATGACCTTCCACATCGAGGAAGAACGCGTACTCCCAGAGCTTCCGCCGGGTGGGGCGGCTCTGGATGCGGCTGAGGTTCAGGCCGCGGCGGGCCAGGGGTTCCAGCAGGCGGAGCAGGGCTCCGGGGCCATCCTGCGCCATGGCCAGCAGGGTGGTGCGGTCGCGGCCCGTGGGTTCTGCGACCTTTGAGCCCAGCACAAGGAAGCGAGTGGCGTTGGCGGCCAGGTCCTGGATCCGGGTTTCGGCCACTTTGAGGCCAAACAGCTCGGCCGCCAGCTCGGAGGCCACAGCCGCCCCCTCGGCGTCCTCCCGGGCGAGTCGGGCAGCCTCCGAGGTCGAAGGGGCCTCGATCCGGTCCGCCTGCGGCAGGTGCGCCTCCAGCCAGCGGCGGCATTGGCCCAGCGCCTGAGGGTGGGAATAGACCCGGCGCACGGCCCCCAGCTCCAGCTCAGGCCGCAGCAGCAGGGCCTGGTCCACGGGCAGCAGGATTTCCGCGCAGATCCGCAAGGGACTGTCGAGAAAGGCGTCGAGCGTGGAATCCACCGCGCCTTCGGTGGCATTCTCCACAGGCACCACGCCATAATCCGCCCGCGCACGCTCCACGGCCTGGAAGACCGCCTGAATGGTGCCCAGGGGAAGGGGCTGGCTGGAGCCGCCGAACTGGTGGCGCGCCGCCAGGTGCGTGAAGCTGCCTTCGGGCCCCAGGAAGGCTACCCGGAGCGGCTTCTCCAGGCTGAGGCAGGCACTCATGATTTCCTGGAAGATCGTGCGCACCGCCGTGGCCGGGAAGGGGCCGCCGTTCTCCGCTTCGAGGCGGGCGAGAATTTCGCGTTCACGTCTGGGGGCATGGAACAGGGTCTCGGGCGCGGCGGCCAGCTTCAGCAGCCCCACCTGCGCGGCGAGCCCCGCCCGCCGATTGAGCAGCGCCAGCACTTCGTCGTCCACGGCATCAATGGCCTGACGGAGGTGCTTCAGGGGATCGATCGGCGTTGGAGTCATGCGGGCACCCACCAAGAAAAACCCCCGAGCCTGGAAGGTCTCGGGGGCGAAGGCTGAAGCGGTTGAAAACTAGATGCCGCCGACCCCCGCACCCAAGGTGCGAAAGCTAAAGGCGAAAAAGCGGCGAGGGATCCACATGGCAGTCCTGACACCTTGCCCGAACCCGGGGGACCTCCGCAAGGGCTCAGGTCCCGAGATGAACCAGCACTTCCGCCAGGCAGGCCACCCAGACCTCGTCCGGTGTCTCCTCCAGGAAGAACTCCACCGCATGTCCTGCGGGTCGGGCCTCGAGATGCAGGGACCAGGCCTCGAAGAGGGCATCCAGCGAGGCGGTGTTCAGGGGATTGTGTCGATACTTGTGGGCCTTTCGGGTGCGATCCGGTTCAGGTCCTCGCAGGCAGACGCCTTCGCGCTTCGTGGCCACGAAGGTGAAGGCCTGCACCCACTTTCCATCCATGAACTGATTGAAGTGGAGGAAGGCCCCGTGATGGCTGCGGGAGTAGTCGAGGATCCGGTGCTTCCCCTGCCATTTGGCGGTCCACTGGGTGAGGATGGTCCCGAGGCGGGCCCGCTCCGAGGGGTGTTTCAGGCAACCCTGGGCGTAGGGCAGGAAATCATCAAGCAGGTCCACACGGGCCTCCGGCATCTTCCACCCTACCGCAAGGCAGAATCCAAGGCCCACCGGGTTGACCTGCCTCGCCTCAAAAGACCGTTACCATGGGGCGATCCCCGGGCCACCTCATGTCCATTCTCCCAGACCAGCCAGCTCCCGCACCGGTTCACGCCCGCGGGCCTTGGCTCTTGGCGCTGGTGGTACTGATGGTGAGTCTGGGCGCGACGTTGATCGCCTGGAACGCCTCCCGCCAGGCCCAGGAGCGCCGCGACATCCTGCGCCTCAACCGCTTCGTGAGCCGCACGGAACAGGGCCTGCAGAACCGGCTGGGCCGCTACGAGGACCTGGCCCGAGGGGCCCAGGGATTCTTTGCGAGCGAGCCCCTCCATCTCTCCGTCGAGCAGTGGCATACCTATGTGGCCCGTCTGGAGCTGGCCGTCCGCCATCCAGGCCTGACCAGTCTCGCGTTCATCAGCCGCGTGCCGGCTTCTGAGCTGGAGACGTTCATGAAGGAGCGCCCGCAGCTCAGGGGGAAGTACCACCGGCCCCTGTCGGATCCCATGTCCCTGCGCGATCCCGGTCAGGGCGGAGACCATCTGATCATCGAGCTCTGTGAGCCCGGAAGCCGAAGCCTCAAGGCCCTGGGGCTGGATGTAGGCACCAGCCACACGCAGCGGATGGCCGCCGAACGGGCGATGGATACAGGACAACCCGTATTGTCCGGTCTGCTCTACTTCACGCAGCCGGAGGGCCGACAGGACGCCGTGGCCCTCTTCGTTCCGGTCTATTGGGGGACGGAAATGCCGGAAGCTCCGGGCGCGCGCCGGTCCGCGCTCCGAGGCTTGGTGTCCGCGGGCATTCTCCTGAAGCCTCTCATCGATGACATCACCCGGGGCGAGGACCAGGGAGTCGCCTTCGAGCTGGTGGATGCTTTCGCGGCCCAGGGCCCCCAGTGGCTCTACGCCACCCCGGACTGGCCGGCGGGGGGCAAGCCCGATGCCGTGCGCATGTTGGACATCGGGGGGCGGGGATGGCAGCTCCGGTATGCCATCAAGCCCGGCTTCTACGATACGGAGGGGCGTCATCAGAGTCTGTTTCTCCTGCTGGGTGGCCTGGCCGTCAGCATCTCCCTTGCCGCCGTGGTTTGGTCCTTGGCGGGCACCCGCATCCGCGCCCTGAACCTGGCCCAGAACATGAACGCCTCGCTCTACGAGGCCCTGCAGCGGAACCGCAGCCACCTCGCCTACACACCGCTGGCGGTGATCGAAACGGATTCGGCATTCCTGATCCGGGAGTGGAATCCCACCGCGGAGCGGATCTTCGGCTATTCCCGGGAGGAGGCTCTGGGCCAGGACCCCCGCTTGCTCATCCCCCAGGATGGCCAAGCGGAAGTGCCCTCGCGCCGGGAGGCCCTGCTCAGCAGCCCCGGGGGCACGCGCATCACCATGGACAACCTCACCCGCACCGGCCAGCGGATCCTGTGCGACTGGTACAACACGGCCCTGAGAGACGAACGCGGCAAGTTCATCGGAGCCATCTTCCTTGCCGATGATGTCACCGATCGCCGCCGGGCCGAGAGCGCCCTGCGCCAGGCGCAGAAGCTGGAAAGCCTGGGGGTGCTGGCAGGCGGCATTGCCCATGACTTCAACAACCTGCTCACGGCCATTCTCGGAAACACCGAAGTGGCCATGGATCGCATCCCGGACGATCCAGCGTTGCGCAGCGCCCTGCACCGCATCGAGGCCACCACTCAGCGCGGATCCGATCTCGCCCGGCAGCTGCTGGCCTATGCGGGCAAGGCCCACTTCTCGATCAGGCCCCTGGACCTGAACGCGATCATCCTCGAAATGGGAGATCTGCTCTCGGTATCCATTTCCAAGAAGGTGGCCCTGCGTCAGGATCTCCAGCCAGGCTTGCCGCCCGTGGAGGCGGACAGCGCCCAGTTCCAGCAGGTCGTCATGAACCTCGTCATCAACGCCTCCGAGGCCATCGGTGACCGCCCGGGCACCGTCACCCTCCGCACCCGTTCCGTGTCCTACTCCCGGGCCGAACTGTCGGCCAATTTTCCTGGCCAGGTCCTGGAGCCTGGTCCCTATGTCCGCATGGAAGTAGAGGACGACGGCTGCGGCATGGACGCCGAGACCATCGGCCGCATCTTCGATCCCTTCTTCACCACCAAGTTCACCGGACGGGGGCTGGGCCTGTCCGCCATGCTGGGCATCGTCCGCGGGCATCGGGCGGGCATCCACGTGGAAAGCACCCCGGGGGAAGGCACCACCTTCATCCTGCTCTTCCCCGCCTCAGAGGCCACCGTGACCCTTCTGGTCCCCGAGGCGGAACCCACCTTGTCCATGTCCGGTACGGTGCTGGTGGTGGACGACGAAGGCATCATCCGCGACCTGGCCCGCAGTGCCCTGGAGTCCTCTGGATTCCGCGTGCTGGAGGCCCGGGACGGTCTGGAGGCGGTGGAGCTCTTTCAATCAGGACGGGAAAGCGTGGACCTGGTGCTGCTGGATATGACGATGCCCCGCATGGGTGGCGCCGACGCGTTCCGTCGCATCCGGGAGATGCACCCTGAGATGCGCGTCCTGCTGACCAGCGGCTACACCCAGAAAGAATCCCTGGAGTCGCTGGCGGACCTCCCCCCGGACGGCTTCCTGCAGAAGCCCTTCCGGATCCGGGAACTGGTCAGCAAGGTCCGCGATATCCTCCGGAATCCGACCGGCAAAACCAGGATCAAATAATCATTCTGGCATATTAATAATGATAACCAAGTCCTTGCGATAAAAGGGCTCTGTGCCAGGGATCACAAGTGTTCCCATTTAGGTTTTTAGACACAGAAATCACGCGCTGGACATTCCATGCTGAACGGATCTGGAGGCCTCCATGTCCGACACTTCCGCTCCGCAGATCAGCGCCGGCAACCTTCCCACCCCCAACTGGCACGTCACCCATGAGGAGGCCCTGAACCGGCTGACCCGCATGGCCGATGCGCTGGGCGCCGGGGACTGGAAGGAGGTGGATCGAGGGGCCCGCTGGGTCTTCGAGGTGCTGCGGCCCCACAACGAGGCCGAGGAGAGGGAGCTGTTCCCCTTGCTGGAGGAGATCGGCGCCGAATCTCTGTACCAGCGCCTCCACGAGGACCACCGCCAGATGTGGGACCTGAATCTGCAGATGCTCTCAGAGATCAGCGAAGGCCAGGTGCGCGCCCCCCGCTCCCTCACCCTGCTGGGCCAGCGCCTGGTGGACCTGATCCGCGACCACATCGAGGCCGAGGAACACCTCATGCTGCCCCTCCTCAAGGGCAAGTCGCTCTACTGGTCCGAGGACGAAACCCAGGATGGCTACCTGATCCTGGAGAAGAAGCTCATCGCCCCGGAGACCTGGTCCTTCATCGTGCAGGCCCCCCAGGTGGCCCGGGGCCGCAAGCCCGGCCAGTTCTTCATGGTCGCGCCCTTCCCTGAAAGCGAGCGCATCCCCCTCACCCTGGCCGGCGGCGACGCCCGGAAGGGCTACATCCACTTCATCATGCAGGAGGTGGGCTCCACCACTCAGGCCATGGGCAAACTCAGCGCCGGTGAACGCCTCTATGCCGTGGCCGGTCCCATGGGCACGCCGACCGAGCTGGTGGAGGAAGGCACCATCGTGCTGATGGCGGGCGGGTACGGTTCGGCCGCCATCCTCCCCGCCGCCGAGGAACTCCACGCCAAGGGCCGCCGCGTCCTCACCATCCTGGGGGGACGGAGCCTGGAACGCGTGCTGCTCGCGGACGAACTGGGCGCGGCTTCCGCTGAACTGATCGTCACCACGGATGATGGCAGCCTGGGCCGGAAGGGCCTGGTCACCGACGCCCTCAAGGACATCATTGCGCGAGAGAAGGTCGCCCAGGTGGTGGCCGTGGGCCCCCTGCCCATGATGCGGGCCGTGGCCGACCTGACCAAGCCCCATGGCATCTTCACCCTGGTGAGTCTCAACGCCCTCATGGTGGACGGCACCGGCATGTGCGGTGGTTGCCGCGTCAGCGTGGGCGGCGAAACCAAGTTCGCCTGCTTCGACGGCCCTGACTTCGATGGCCACAAGGTGGACTTCAACATGCTCCGCAATCGCCAGGATTGGTACAAAACGGAGGAGAAGGAAGTCTGCGACCCCTCGGAATGCAAGATCGGCCGCGTGGCGGCCACGGGGCCCGTGGACTACTCCCAGTACCTGAACGCTCCTGTCACCGATCTGGCTGACTGGAAGAACCTGGATCTGGGGGCCATCAAGCCCAGCCAGAAGATGAAGATCCCCCGCCAGGAGATGGCCTGCCAGCCGCCCGAACTTCGCGTCTGCAACTTCGACGAGGTGAGCCTGGGCCTGTCACCCGAACAGGCAAAGCTGGAAGCCGCCCGCTGCATCATGTGCAAGCACCCGGCCTGCATCGAAGGCTGCCCGGTGAGCATCAACATCCCCGCCTTCCTGCTGCAGATCGTGCTGGACAATCCGCAGGGGGCCGCCCGGGTCATCAAGGAAAGTTCCTCCCTGGGCTCCGTCTGCGGCCGGGTCTGCCCCCAGGAGAAGCAGTGCGAGATTAAGTGCGTGGTGGGCATCAAGGGGGATCCCGTCTCCATCGGCCGCCTGGAGCGTTTCGCCGCCGATTCCATGCTGGGCTCCACCGAGCTGCCTCCGATCGAAGCCTCCACCGGCAAGAAGGTGGCTGTCATCGGCGCTGGCCCCGCGGGTCTCACCGTCGCCGGTGAACTCATCAAGAAGGGCCACCAGGTCACGGTCTACGACGCCCTTCACAAGCCCGGCGGCGTGATGCTCTACGGCATCCCTGAATTCCGCCTGCCCAACAAGATCGTGGATCAGGAAGTGGATAACCTGCGGCGCCTGGGCGTGAAGTTCATCATGAACACCCTGGTGGGCCGCAGCATGACA
Organism: Geothrix sp.; assembly: GCA_030824075.1. GTDB lineage: Bacteria > Acidobacteriota > Holophagae > Holophagales > Holophagaceae > Geothrix. Next base: position 77,675 of record JAVBYJ010000015.1, on the reverse strand, counting down.
CTTGAAGACCTCCGCCAGGAGAACGACGCCATCTTCATGGGTACCGGCGCTGGCCTGCCCAAGATGATGGGCATCCCGGGCGAGGAGTACAAGGGCGTCTATACCGCCAATGAGTTCCTTACCCGCATCAACCTCATGCGCGCCGACCTCTTTCCCGCCTACGGCACACCTGTGACCGTCGGGAAGAACGTCATCATCGTGGGCGCGGGCAATACGGCCATGGACGCCGCCCGAGCCGCCCGCCGCATGGGCGCCGAGCATGTGACGGTGGTCTACCGCCGCACGGTCAAGGAATCCACCGCCCGCAAAGAGGAGCTGGAGCACGCCCATGAAGAGGGCGTCGAGTTCAAGTTCCTCACCACCCCCGTGCAGCTCCATGGGAATGAAAAGGGCTGGATGACCCACGCCGAGTGCGCCGTGATGGAACTGGGCGAACCCGGTCCCGACGGCCGCCGCAGCCCCAAGATGACCGATGAGCGGATCATCATCCCCTGCGAAACCCTGGTGGTCGCGCTGGGCTTCGATGTGAACCCCCTCCTGGCCATGACCGAAAAGGGCCTGCGGACCCTCAAGGGGGGCGTGGTGGTGGTCGACAATGAAACCGGCGAGACCTCTCTGCCGGGCGTGTTCGCCGGGGGGGATGTGATCACCGGCGGCGCCACGGTGATTCTGGCCATGGGCCAGGGCCGCCGGGCCGCCGCGGCCATCCATCAACGCCTTACCGGGGAGCCTCAGGCCGCGGTCTGACCACCTGACCTTTGTGACGAAATCGACCGTTTCATCTTGTATGATGTATCAGGCGCGATTTCTATCCTGATACCCATTGCCGGACCCACCCCAAGGGCCTCCCGGAAGGAGCCAACCATGACCCCACGCATCGTTAAAACCCTGGATGGAAATGAGGCTACCGCCTCAGTCGCCCATCGCCTCAGCGAGGTCATCGCCATCTATCCCATCACGCCCTCCTCGAACATGGGCGAGTGGGCCGATGAGTGGAGTTCCCAGGGGAAAACCAACATCTGGAAGAGCATCCCCTCGGTCATGGAGATGCAGTCCGAAGGCGGCGCCGCAGGCGCGGTCCACGGTGCCCTCCAGGCCGGCAGCCTCACGACGACCTTCACGGCGTCCCAGGGTCTGCTCCTGATGATCCCGAACATGTACAAGATCGCCGGCGAGCTGACGCCCTTCTGCATGCACGTCACCGCCCGCACCCTGGCCGCCCACGCCCTGAGCATCTTCGGCGATCACTCGGACGTGATGTCCTGCCGCATGACCGGCTTCGCCATGCTTTCCTCGGAAAGCGTGCAGCAGGCCCACGATTTCGCGGCCATCTGCCATGCCGCCACCCTGCGCAGCCGCGTGCCCATCCTCCACTTCTTCGACGGCTTCCGCACCAGCCACGAGGTGGCCAAGATCGAGATCCTGAACGACGAGGACCTCCACCATATGGTGCCGGATGACCTGGTGGCCTCATTCCGCAAGATGGCCCTTACTCCCGACCATCCGGTGATCCGCGGCACCGCCCAGAACCCCGACACCTTCTTCCAGGCCCGCGAAGCCTGCACCCCCTACTACGAGGCCTTCCCGGCGCTCGTGCAGCAGGAGATGGACCGCTTCGGCGCCCTGGTGGGCCGTCAGTACCGTCTCTACGACTACTTCGGGCACCCCGAGGCCGAGCGCGTGGTCGTCATCATGGGCTCCGGCTGCGACACCACGCATGAATATGTGGAATGGGCCATGAAGCAGGGCGAGAAGGTGGGCGTCCTGAAGGTTCGCCTCTACCGGCCCTTCGCCATCTCCGAGTTCGTCCGCGCCCTGCCCGCCTCCGTGAAGAAGCTGGCCGTCATGGATCGCTGCAAGGAGCCTGGCTCCCCCGCGGATCCCATGCACCTGGACGTGATCGCCGCCCTGCGCGAGGGCCGCGAAGAGGGTCACACCACACTCGATCCCATCGTCGTGGGCGGGCGCTACGGCCTGTCCTCCAAGGAATTCACCCCGGCCATGGTCAAGGCCATCTACGAGAACCTGGCCAAGGACAAGCCGAAGAACCACTTCACCATCGGCATCATGGACGACATCAGCCACAGCTCGCTGACCTACGACGCCAGCTTCGATGTGGAACCCGCGGATGTGACCCGCGCCCTCTTCTACGGTCTGGGCGCCGATGGCACGGTGGGCGCCAACAAGAACTCCATCAAGATCATCGCGGAAGAGACTGACAACTACGGCCAGGGCTACTTCGTCTACGACTCCAAGAAGTCCGGCGCCATCACCATCAGTCACCTGCGTTTCGGCCCCCGCCCCATCAAGAGCGCCTACCTGGTGACCAAGGCGAACTTCATCGCCTGCCACCAGACCAGCTTCCTCGACAAGTACGAGATGCTCGAAGCCGCCGGACCCGGCGCGACCTTCCTGCTGAACACGCCCCACGACAAAGACAACGTATGGGAGACCCTGCCCCAGGAAGTGCAGGAGGCCATCGTCGAGAAGAAGCTCAAGTTCTTCGTGATCGACGCCTACGAAGTGGCCAAGAACACCGGCATGGGCGTGCGCATCAACACCATCATGCAGACCTGCTTCTTCGCCATCTCCGGCGTGCTGCCCCGCGAGGAGGCCATCGCCCAGATCAAGAAGGCCATCAAGAAGACCTACGGCAAGAAGGGGGATGCGGTCGTCCAGCAGAACTTCCTGGCCGTGGACGAAACCCTGGCCCATCTCTACGAAGTGAAGGTCCCCGGGACTGTGAGTTCCACCCGCGTGCGGCCCCCCATGGTCTCCACCGAAGCCCCGGACTTCGTCCAGCGTGTCACGGCCGTGATGATGGAGGGCAAGGGTGACCTGCTGCCCGTCAGTGCCTTCCCCATTGATGGCACCTGGCCTGTGGGCACCACCAAGTGGGAGAAGCGCAACATCGCCCTCGAGATCCCCGAGTGGGATTCCGGCATTTGCATTCAGTGCAACAAGTGCGTGATGGTCTGCCCCCACGCCGCCATCCGCGCCAAGGTCTACCAGCCGGCCGAACTGGCTGGCGCCCCCGGCACGTTCAAGGCCGTGGACTACAAGGGCGCCGAGTACAAGGGCCAGAAATACACCATCCAGGTGGCGCCTGAGGACTGCACAGGCTGCACCTTGTGCGTCGAAGTCTGCCCCGCGAAGGACAAGAGCAACCCCAAGCACAAGGCCATCGACATGGTCGCCCAGGCTCCGCTGCGCGAAGCCGAAGTGGCCAACTTCGATTTCTTCCTCAACCTCCCCGAAGTGGATCGCACCACGGTGAAGCTGGACATGAAGGGCAGTCAGTTCCTGGAGCCCCTCTTCGAATACAGCGGCGCCTGCTCCGGCTGCGGCGAAACGCCCTACATCAAGCTGCTCACCCAGCTCTTCGGCGACCGCACCCTCATCGCCAACGCCACGGGCTGCTCCAGCATCTACGGCGGCAACCTGCCGACGACCCCCTACACCACCAACAAGGACGGCCGCGGCCCCGCCTGGGCCAACAGCCTCTTCGAGGACAATGCGGAATTCGGTCTGGGCATGCGCCTCTCGGTGGACAAGCACCAGGAGTTCGCCCTTGAACTGATGCATCGCCTCTCCGCCAAGCTTGGCGATGAACTCATCGCCAGCATCGCCACCGCCGACCAGACCACCGAAGCCGGCATCAAGATCCAGCGCGAACGGGTGGAAGCCCTCAAGCAGAAGCTGGTTGGCCTCAAGGAACCCGAGGCGAAGATGCTCTACGACCTGGCCGACTACCTGGTCAACAAGAGCGTCTGGATCGTGGGTGGTGACGGTTGGGCCTACGACATCGGCTACGGCGGACTCGATCACGTCCTCTCCACGGGCCGCAACGTGAACGTGCTGGTGCTCGACACCGAGGTCTACTCCAACACCGGCGGTCAGGCCTCCAAGTCCACGCCCATGGGTGCGGGCGCCAAGTTTGCCATGGCCGGCAAGAGCATGCCCAAGAAGGACATGGCCATGATCGCCATGAGCTACGGCGGCATCTACGTCGCCAAGGTCGCCTTCGGCTTCCGTGACGCGCAGACGGTCAAGGCCTTCCAGGAAGCCGAGTCCTACAACGGACCCAGCCTCATCCTGGCCTACAGCCACTGCATCGCCCACGGCTACGATCTGGCCCATGGTTGCGAACAGCAGAAGCTGGCCGTGGATTGCGGTCACTGGCCGCTGTTCCGCTTCGATCCCCGTCGGCTGGAGAAGGGCGAGATTCCCCTGCAGATGGATTCCACCGCGCCGAAGATTCCCCTGCTCCAGTACGCCCGGAATGAAACCCGCTACCGCATGATCGAGCAGCAGAACCCCGAGCACTTCAAGAAGCTGATGGATCAGGCCCAGCTTGATACCACCAACCGCTATTCCGTCTACGAACAGCTCGCCAAGCTGTCCGTCACGGCCAAGTGAAGGGTGACCCCATGAACCTCTCGACCACCTACCTCGGCCTCAAGCTCGCCCACCCGCTCATGGCGGGCGCCTCCCCCATGGTGGATGACATGGGCATGGTGAAGCGCCTGGAAGACGCAGGCGCCTCCGCCATCGTGATGCACTCGCTCTTCGAGGAGCAGATCACCCGCGAAGAGCAGGGCACCATCATGGACATGGAGCTGTCTTCGAACACCAGCGCAGAAGCCATCTCCTTCTTCCCGCAGCCCGACGAATTCCGCCTGGGGCCCGAAAAGTACCTCGAGCAGATCCACCGCATCAAGGAGGCCGTGGCCGTTCCAGTCATCGCCTCCCTGAATGGCACCACGCCCGCAGGTTGGCTGCGCTACGGCAAGCTCATGCAGGAAGCCGGTGCGGATGCCCTGGAACTGAACGTCTATTACATTCCGACGGACGCGAAGGAATCCTCATCCGAGGTCGAGAAGCGCACCCTCGACATCGTTCGCGCCGTAAAGTCTGAAGTGAAGATTCCGGTTGCTGTGAAGCTTTCGCCCTTCTTCTCAGCCCTGGCGCACTTCGCCGTGGAACTGGAAGCCGCGGGCGCCGATGGCCTGGTTCTGTTCAACCGGTTCTTCCAGCCCGATATCAATGTGGAAGAACTCCTGGCCGAGCCCAGCCTCCAGCTCTCCGGTCCCTCGGACCTGCTCCTCCGCTTGCGCTGGCTGGCGGTGCTGCATGGCCATGTGAAGGGCAGCCTCGCCGTCACCGGGGGCGTGCATGATGGCATCGGCGCCCTCAAGGCGGTCATGGCGGGCGCGGATGCGGTCCAGATGGTGTCCGCCCTGCTCATCCACGGTCCCGAGCGCCTGGCCCAGACCCGAGCGGGCCTGACCGAATGGCTTGAAGAGCATGAATACGAATCTCTGGCCCAGGCTCGCGGCAGCATGAGCCTTCTCAAGTCCCCGAATCCCCAGGCCTTCACACGGGCCAACTACATGCGCATCCTCAATGGATGGAAGCCCTAACATTTTTTCTTCTGCACAAGACCCCCGGCCTCCCCGGGGGTCTTGTGCGTTGTGAAGGAAATCACACTCATTGAATGTGATTGACCTGAAGATCGTCTATCATTCACAGTTAACCAACTCTTCATTCAGCGCAGGTGACCATGCTTCCTTTGTCCCAGTCTTCCGGCTACGCGGTCCTGGCCATGAGTTGCCTCGAAGATCCGGGTGGCAAGCCCACCCTGGTGGTGGATGTCGCGGCCCGTACGGGCTTCCCCCGCCCCTACCTCTCCAAGATGATCCACAAGCTCGCCAAAGTGGGCCTGGTGATGGCCAAACGCGGCAACAAGGGTGGCGTGGTCCTGTCCCTGCCCGCCAAGGAAATCACGCTGGATCTCATCGCCGAGGCCGTTGACGGTTCGGAATGGCGGAACCAGTGCCTCCTAGGATTCAAGGACTGCACCGATGAACGCGCCTGCCCCTCCCACACCTTCTGGAAGGCCGAGCGCGATCACATCCACCGTTGCCTGAAGGACATCTCCCTCGAGGAGATCCGGACCTTCGAGCAGCAGAGCCGCACCTGGCGCCTGGCGGATGCGCTGCCCGAGCGGAAGGCCAAGCCCCGCGCCAAGAAGGCCGCGAAGCCCGCCGCCAAGAAGCCCGCTGCACCCAAACGAACCGTCACCAAAAAGGCCTGACGCATCTCTCCAACAACAGACAGGCCGCCTTTCGGCGGCCTGTCTGTTGTTGGTGGGGTCCAAGTCCGGCGCCCGCTGAACCTCAGGCGCCTATTTGTGCCCGGCCATCTCCGGTTCGGTGAGGTTGGCCAGCCCATGGTGTTCCCGAAACCGTTCCACACCCGGATCGTGATGCCGGGCCAGGTCCGCCAGGGTCACCGATCGCAGGCGGGCCAGAATCTGTTCCAGGGTGTCCTGCCAGAAGTCATGCAGCACGCAGGGTGTGGCGTCCGAGCAGCCCAGCAGCCCCATGAGGCAGCGCTTCTGCCAAGCGGAGCCATCAATGGCCTCGGACAGTTCCTCCAGGGTGATTTCGGTCGAGGGCCGGGCCAGGACCACACCCCCGTGATGACCCCGCCGCGCGGTGACCAGTCCCTTCTTCGCGAGCTTGTGAACCAGCTTGGACAGGTAGGACCGGGGGATGCCCGTGAACTCCGCGACCTCTTCGACCAGCACGGGGTGACCCCCGGGTTCCTGCAGACACCGAAGCGCCCGCACGGCGTAGCCCGTGGTTTGGGACAGTGGAAGCATGCGGACCTCCATGAAAGGCCTGTCAAATACCGGCCCCATTCAATGAAGATCCTCCGGTAATCTAATTGGTCAACCATCCTTGTGATCTGCGTCACTCCCGGCGGACGATGCCCTCCATCCTCCCGCCGGGGAGGGAGGGGGCACACAACGGAGCTCGGGCCTCAGCGGGGAGTGGGGCCCTGCTTGGCGATCACCTTGTCCTTGATCGCGGCATAGACCTCGGGTGACACGATTTTGTTCGTCAGCAGGCGGGCCTTGGTGGGGTAGGGACGGCCCGCGACGATCTTGGCGGCGAGGGCGACATCAATGCCGAGCATGAAACCGATTTCTTCCTTGGTGGCGCTGTTGATGTCCACGGGCTTGAGTTTCCCCTTGGTGCGGGGCGCCACGGCTGGGGCCTTGCCCTTGGCGACCGGCGCGGTCGCGGGTTTGGGCTTGGACGGCTCTTGAGCCGCCAGGGACAGGTTGGCATTCAGGATCAAAGCAAGGACACCCAGGGCTGGATAGAGAAAGCGGACCTGCATGGAAATCCTCCGAAGGATGCCTGGGTGCCTCATGGAACCCAGGGCAAGAAGCATACAAAAAACAACCCGGATACGGTGAGGCATCCGGGTTGTTCCGTTCGTAAGGAGAAGCGGGAAGCCCCGCTCCTCCCTGGGCTGTTACCTAGTGGACCTTGACGGGATCGAAGTCCGAGCCGGCGCCATGGCAGACGGCGCAGGATTCACCGGCGAGGACCAAGGCACTGCGAGGCACCTTGATCTGGCCACCGTTCAGGGTCATGTGAGCCTTGGCAGCGGTGCTGTCGTGGCAGGTGACGCAGGCGGCGGTGAACGGAGTGATCATGAGATCCGTCGTGTTCGAGGTTGCCAGGGCGGTCTTGGCCAACGCGGTGGTGGTGTTGCCAGCAACATTGACGGCTTCCTCGCGAGTGGGCAGGAGGGCGCCGGAAGTCGGCACGTTGTAGCCGTTGTAGGTGTGGCAGCTTGCACAGTTGTTCAGGATGCCGGGGAAGCCGATCGCACCACCGTTGATGACATTGACGGCGTTCGGAGTCCGGTCGCGCACGATCTTGATGGGGCTCGTGCGGTCCTTGCCGGCGTGGATGCCGTGAATCATGTCCTTCATGTTGTTGCTGGTCTGGGGGAAGGCCAGAGCCACATTGGTGCCACCCGCCGTAACGGGGTTCACGCTGAAGTCCACACCGGTCCAGGCGGTCAGAGTCGTATTCTGGTCGGCCGTGAAGTTGGGGTAGAAGGCCGACAGGGCGGCATCGGTCATGCCCTTGCCGCTGGTGACCAGGCCAGGCACGTGGCACTGGACGCAGATCTGGACGCTGAAGACGCGGTTGCCGCCGTGGCCTTCGAACCACTCGTGGCAGTTCGCGCACTTGTTGTTGTCGATGACAGCGCGACGAACGGTGTCGGTGCCGACGGTCTTGACCACGGAAATGGCGTGGCGGGCGGCGGCGGGGCTCACCTGGGTGAAGTAGCCCTGGAGGCCCACCTGGCGCAGTTTGGCGCCAGCGGGGAAGATGCGGGAAGCGCCCACAATGGTGGCGGTGTAGTAGCCGTCGGTATCAGGGCCGGCGAGGGTGCCGTCCGTGGTGGCCTTGGCGGTGTCCAGCAGCGCGGCGATGGAGACGGAGCGGGGCTGGTAGTTCGAGGACGAAGGTGCGCCATCGGCGGTCAACAGGTTGTTGAAGTCGGCCGGGGCGGCGACACCGTCCTGCTGCATGGCCCAGGCCAGCTGGAAGCTGGGGGAGCCGGTGAAGCCGGTCAGGGGATTCGCCATCGGAGTGGTGGCGGCCAGGAAGGTCACAGGGGCGGCGGTGGAGCCGTCCGTGGACTGCATGATGCGGAACTTGATCGTCACGGGGCCGCCAGAGGTGGCCTGCGTGGCGGTGCTGATCTGGTAGGTGAAGTTAGTCAAGCCAGCGGCAACCGTGGGGTTGTGGGTGGTCTTGTTCAGCGTCAGGTGGTAGGTAGTGATGTCTGCCGGCAGGTGGCAGAGGGCGCAGGTGGTGTCATTGGTGATGGCGGGAACGCCGGTGCCGTGACCGACCGCGAAGTCCACGTTGTCATGGCAGGTGCCGCAGGCCAGACGGGTGGGCTTGGTCTTCCAGTTGTCGGCCTGGGGGACATTCGAGTGGCACTTGATGCACATGCGCTGGCCACCATCGAGCATCGAGTAGCCGAGCTTGTCGAAATAGACGCCAGCGTACTGGTATCCGGTCCGGCCAAGGTTGGTGCCCATGTGGATGCGGTGGGCCATGGCGGTCATGTCGCCTACCGCGCCGCCGTTGATCTTGCGCTGACCGGTGGAGGTTCCACCGAGGGATTCAGCAGGGTTGTAGGCTGTGCCGGTCAGGGTCGCTTCGGCATAGCCGTACTTGCGCTGATCGGTGTGGCAGACCACGCAGTAGCGGGCTTCCACGCGACCGCCGCCATGGAAGGCGAGCTTGTCGTGGCACTCGTTGCACTTGTTGATGGAGACGACGTCACGGATATCCGTGCCAGCAGCCACGGGCAGGCCAGTGGCGGGCACGAAGTCGTAGTTCACATTGATGGGGGTGTTCATGTTGACGGAGGCAGCCACCGTCACGCCATTGGCCGTGTTGCTGCCGGTGCCGCGGGCGGCGCCGGAGAACTGCACGGTCAGGCGGTGGACCAGGCTCGGGGCGAAGGTCACATCGCCCAGATCAGCCTTGTCGGCGGGGGCCGTGTAGGTCAGACCATCCAGGAAGGTCTGCATGGCGGTGATATCGCGGTAGAAGGTGTACTGGTAGGTGCCGTCGCCGTTGTCCACCAGGGTGCCGGTGTTGTCGGTGCTGGGGCGCGTGGCGGTGGCAGCCGTGATGGCGCCGGTGGTGGCGTTCTTGGTGGGAACCGTGCTCACGATGTAGCTGACCCACTTGCTGGGGGCCTTGGTGACAGCATCTTCGGGCACCAGCTTCGCGAGGGCGAACGCCAGGTTGGGGTAGCTGGGCAGGGTGGCGGTGGAACTCAGGGAGGTGAAAGAACCCAGGCCCTTGATGCCGTTGCCCGCAGGATCGACGAGCTTGAAGCTCACGACCGGATTGCGGGGGGCGGTGGCGGGGATGGACACGGCGGTGACGGTGCCGGTGACCTTGAGATCGGCCCACTGATCGGGGGTCAGGAGTGCGGCATTCACGACGTTGGTGGCGTTGGTGCCATCGGTGCCGTTGGTGCCGTTGGTACCGTTGGTGCCGTTGGCGCCATTCTGGCCGGCCTTCCCGTTACACCCGATGAGGAAGAGGGCCAGGGCGGCTGTGGCGACCAGTCCGCAGAGGCGTTTAAGAGGTGGATGATTCATACTGCGTTCTCCTTTGTTGCTGGTTGAACTGCTGATTTGACTCGTGTTGCAATGCGTCTGAAGCGGTCCGACAAATATGGCACCTCCTTTGGTGACATGGTTGACGAGGTCAGGCCATCGGCCCTAGAAGCGGGCGTGGCACATGGTGTCGTTGAAGCAGCCTGGAGCCGTCCCTGCGGGCGGGACCGTGAGCGGCTTGAGCACCGAATTGGCACCGGCCGCGTGGCACTTGAAGCACTCGGGGGCGTTCCCCGGATCCGTCGCGTTGTGGTTGGTGCCGGAGGGTGTGGTGCCATACCAGGGTTTGTCGGGATGTGGCGCCTTGGTGTGGCAGGCCTTGCAGGAGACCGTGAGGCCATTGCTGTAGGTGTCGCCGTGGCACTTGGCGCAGTGAGCGAAACCCGCCATCGCCATCCCATCCGTGCTCGGCGCGAGCTTGGCGCCGCGCCCGTGCTGGGCGGGATCGGCCCAACCAGCGGGGTGATTGACGCCGTTCGTGTGGCACGTAAAGCAGCTCACCTTGGAGATGCCGCCCGCCAGGGCCGGATCCGCGGTGGATCCGTGGCAGGAGCGGCACTGGTCGGGTGTCTTGACGTAGTCAGCCCAGTGGTTCTGGACCCAGGTCGCCGGGTGCTTGCCCGTGGCGGCGTTGAGCGGGGCGGCGTTTCCGGCGTTCCCGGCACATCCCCAGGCAAGAAGCGCGAGGAGCATCGCGAAACAGCTTCCCACCATCATGTTTGTTCGGCTCATGGTCTTCCCCTTCGACACACTCAAGCGGATCCCTACTTGTGACATGCGCGGCACTTGTCGTTGTTGGCCCGGCCGTGGCAGGTGTAGCAGCTGGACGGATCCATCTTTCCTTCCATCCGGTGCCGGGTCATGAAATCACCCCGGTGCGGCATGTCGCGGTCAGGGCGGTCACCGAAGCGGGTCGCGGGCTTCATCGGAACCTTGCCGCCGTGGCAGTCCACACAGAAGGACTGGGCGTGGCAGGAGGCGCAGCTGGTGGCGTCCTGACTGGCCGCGAACTTGTGGTCCTTCACGAAGGTGGGCGTGTGATCGAACGCCGCATAGGGTTTGAGGGCGCCCTTCGAGACGTCGGTGCTGTGGCATTCGGAGCACATGGGCCGACCTGCCGTCAGTTCCTGAGGATGGGTGGGCGCAAAGCTGGTTTCAGGCGAAATGAGGCTGCACGCCATCAAGGCACCGAGTCCCAGCGCGATGCCGAGAACCTGAAGAACGGTTTTCCGGGCCATTAACGACCTCCCTTCTTAGCAAAGCCGAATCGGTACTCGGCCCTCAGCAGTCCGCGGGTCTCATTCTTGGCGGCGGGTGTGCTGCCATGGCTGAGGTCCCCGGACACCTTCAGGCTCGAGGTCGCCTGGTACCCGAGCGAAGCGATAACTTCATGGGCGGTCTTGAGGCCAGCCATGTAGGGGTTGTTCGCCTTGAACCTCTGGACGATGGCGTCCAGGCTCGCGGTGAATTTCCCTTGAGTCACCATGCCCCAGGCGCGGGCCTCGGCGTTGGACAGACTGCGGGCCGGAGCGGTGGCATCCACCAGCAGGGTCTTGGCGGCGTTCGTGTAGTGACCACCGGCGCCCAGCAGGATTTTCTTTTCACTCGAGGCCCAACGGAGTTCGCCGCCCACGCGGTTCACGTCACCGTAGGTTTCGCGGCTCATGTGGCGGTAGTCGGCCACCGCCTGGATCGCCCAGGGGGTGTTCCAGGTGATGCTGACGCCATGGCCCTGGAACTTGCCCTTCTCGTCCTGGCGGAAGAGCGACGGTAGGTTGGTGCCGGCGTAGTAGGCGAAGAAGTTCCGTTCCGCGAAGTTGCCGGACAGAGTGACCTGGCCGCCCAACTTGAAGGTGGCGGTGTAATCGTGCTCGGCGATGCGGGAGCGATCAACGCCGGGGGCCGCGTCCACATGGCTGGCCATATCGAACACCGTGCGACCGCGGAGGTCGAACATCGCCACCGGGGCGATCAGGATGTCGGCGCCCAGCTGCTTGCGCGTGTAGTCCACCGGAGAGGGGATCGTCAGGTCCTTGGCGGCCTTGGTTCCGTCCTGCAGGTAGGAGATGCCGATTTCGCCGAACTTGGGCAGCCGCAATCCGATGCGCGTCCCGACAATGAAATCACGCTGGAATTCGTAGTCCTTCTGGGCCGTGGGGTCCACGGTCTTGAAGAGGACCGGCTTGCCGGCGAAGGCGGACACGGTGAAGCCGCCGCGGAGATCGGTCCGTGCACTGATGCCATCCACCTGCTCAAAGCCGGTGCTCTGGTGGACGCTGAAGCGCCCGGCCTTGATCTCGGCATTCGCCTGGTCGAAGCGGTAGCGCAGGTAGCCATAGTTCAGGTAGCCGCCGGACTTCGTGCCATCAAAGTTGGTCGAGTCGCTCAGGTCGGTGCGGCCCCATCCGAAGAGGTGCAGCGACAAATTGTCGCGGCCCAGCTTGGTGGCATCGATGCCAAGATACTGGGTCGCCGGCGTAAAGGTGCTCTTGTCGAAGCCCGGCGTTTCCGACTTCCACATCTGCGCCATGGTGGTGCCGTAGAGGCTCACCTCCTGGCCCCAGGCTGTGGCTGACATCAAGGTGGCAAGCAGGGCCACGTAGGTACGTCGTTTCATGATTCGCCTCATCTCGCAATGCGCGGTGCGCGGGCCGTTCTAGAAGACGAATGAAAGCAGGGGGCAGAATCCCTGGCCGTTTCCGTGGGTGGATGGGGTCATGGGGAGGCTCCTGATGGTGCGTGGGGCAAACGGGGGACTAACCTCATCCGCAAGTCAGACTCGAAGCTAGTCTCCTGTTCTGCTGACCTCAAGGGTGCCAATGTCTGTTTCTTCTATGCCTTTATGGTTTTTTGGAAGGGTGCATATTTGGGACCATGACATTGTTGTTGCAAATGTAAATTATTAATATGCATGTAGTTTGATCCAATCAACATTTGTATTTAATCGACTAAAAAGTTATATGTCGCAAAATCAAACGCCCTTCGAATGGACAATGTTGTGACGGGGGGCACAGGAAGAAGGTTCCCGGAATTCATTCCCCCTCCCCTCCGGCGTCATTCGCCCCCTGTGACACCGCGCACACCCGGCGGTCCCGGGCCTCCGTGTGACCCCCGGCACTGGCCGCGATCCACATACTTCATCAGCTAGATAGGCTGGAGGTTTTCATGGATCAAAGCACCCTCGCGCTGGGGGTCGAAGCGGTGGGTTGCGCCGCCTTCGATGCTGGCATCAAAGGCGCGTTCGGCTACCCGGGCACGCCATCCACTGAAGGCTTTGAGTTTGTTGAGGCCCTGATCCACGCCAACCCGGAAGGCCGGGTGGCCCAGTGGGCGGCCAATGAGAAGGTGGCCTACGACCTGGCCCTGGGCGTGAGCTACGCCGGCCACCGCACCCTGGTCACCATGAAGCACGTGGGCCTGAACGTGGCCATGGACGCCTACACGAATTCAGCCCTGACCGGTGTCCGGGGGGGCCTGGTGCTCCTGGTGGCCGATGATCCCGGCATGCACAGCAGCCAGAACGAGCAGGACAGCCGCCGTCTGGCGGAGTTCGCCTGGCTTCCCTGTCTCGAACCCAGCACGGTGCAGGAGTGCTACGACTACACTTGGCGGGCCTTTGAATTGTCCGAGTCGCTGCAGGTGCCCGTGATGGTGCGCCTGGTGACCCGCCTAGCCCATTGCCGCGCCGCGCTGTTCCGGCGGGAACCCCTGGCCCCCACGGGCCTTGGCGTCGCCCCGAAAGCCACGGTGCAGGACTGGGTATTGATCCCCGCCAATGCCCGGCGCCGCTATGTAGATCTCCTGGCCAAACAGCCCCGGATGATCCAGGACCTGTCACCCCTGAACCGCCTCCAGCCTGGCGCCGGACGCCGAGGCGTGGCCGTGTCGGGCATGGGCCGGGCCTACTTTGACCAGCTCGCCCAGGAACACCCCGCGCTGGCCGCCCTGCCCCGTCTGGAAGTGGCCGCCTACCCGGTGGATCCGCAGCTCGAAACGGCCTTCCTCGCCCTGGTGGATGACGTCTTCGTCTTCGAAGAGGACTACCCGGTGCTGGAGGAGCGCCTCGGCCTTCGGGGAACCGCGAAGGTCCACGGGCGACTGGACGGCTCGGTGCCACGCACCGGTGAATTGACCCCGCGCCAGCTGAAGACGGCTCTCGGCCTGACGGCTGCCGAGGGCAAAGACGCCATCACCCTCGACCTGCCCATCCGGGCGCCGCGCTTTTGCGATGGCTGCGGCCATGTCGATGCTTACGAGGCCATGCAGGAGGCCCTGGTGAACCTGGGGGTGCCGGATGCCCGCGTCTTCGGCGACATCGGCTGCTACACGCTGGCGGCCCAGGAGCCCATGGGTGCCATCCATGCCGTGGTCGAGATGGGCGCCAGCATCAGCATGGCGGTGGGTGCGGCCATGGCGGGCCAGACGCCTTCCGTCGCCGTCATCGGCGACTCGACCTTTGGCCACAGCGGCCTGCCCGCCCTGCTGACGGCCGCCGATTCAGGCGTGAACGTCACCATCATGATCCTCGACAACCGCGTGGTGGGTATGACGGGCCAGCAGCCCAGCCAGGCCCTGGACCAGGTGGAGCGCATGGTGCTCGGCATGGGCATCCCCGAGGCTCAACTGCAGGTGCTGACGCCCCTGCCCAAGCAGCACGATGCCAACGTGAAGGCCATGGAAGCCGCTCTCCAGCATCCCGGCCCCTCGGTGGTGGTCTTCCGGCGGGAATGCATCCAGTCCCTCCGCCGGGGCGTCCTCAAGGAACACGATCGCGACGAAAAGGCCCGCCTGGAGCCGGCCTGCTGCACCCCGGAGGCCCGCCCATGAGCGAAGCCCGCATCCACGGCATCGTCCTGTCCGGCGTCGGAGGCCAGGGTGTCCTGTCCCTCGCCCAGATCGTGCTGGAGGCCCTCCGCCGAACCGGCCTCCACGCGCTGCAATCCGAGATTCACGGCATGAGCCAGCGGGGCGGCAGCGTCCACGCCCAGGTGTGCTTCTCGGAAGCGCCCCTCAGTTCGCCCATCATCGACGAGGCCTGCGCCGACCTGCTCATCTCCCTCGAGCCCCTGGAGGCTCTGCGCTACGTCGCCATGCTGCGCATGGACGGTCACCTCGTGGTGTCCGAAGAACCCCAGATCAACATGGAGGGCTACCCACCTCTGGATGATGTCTACGCGGCCCTGAAGGCGGTCCGGGGCGCCCACCTGGTGGATACCGAGGATTTGGCCCGTCGGCTCAACCACCGCCAGGCCGGCGGCATGGCCCTGCTCGGGATGGCCTCGAGGTACCTGCCCGTATCAGATGATGTCTGGCGTCAGGTCATCACCCAGCGCTTCGAATCGAAAGGCGTGCGCGTCACCGAAAAGAACATCGAGGCGTTCGAAGCCGGGCGCGGGCTGGTTCAGGAAACGGTAGGAGCTTGATATGCAGACGGCCACGGGATTCCTCCACGAGGGGCGGGCCTACGGCCTGCTCGCCGCCGCGGGCCTGCGGGTACCCCGGCACGGGTTTCTCGAATCGGGGCCTCTGCCCTTCGTGCCCGGCGAACCCATCGTGCTCAAGGGCATCGCGGATCAGCTCTGGCACAAGTCCGACAAGGGCGCAGTGCACTTCGGGACCTTCGACGTCGACGTGCTGAAGGCCGAAGCCGCGGCCATGCAGCAGCGCGTCGCGGAGCACCCTTGGGTCGGCGGTCTTGTCTGCGAGAAGGTGGCTTTCAAGCGGCTGGCGGGCCTGCCCACGGAGGCCCTGGTGTCTCTGAAGCGCGATCCGGATGCGGGATGGCTCGTGGTCTGCGGCATCGGCGGCCTCCAGGCCGACGCCTGGGCCAGCATGGCCCCGCCCATGATCTGGCCCATCGCCCTGACCACGCCTGCACAGGCCCTGGACGACCTCCGCGCCCACTGGCTGGGACGCACCTGGCTCGGCCATCAGCGCGGTACCGAGGCGCTCACCGACGAAACCAAGCTCCTGGCCTTCCTCCAAGGCCTCTGGCGCGCGGCGGAGGGCCTCGAAGCGGAGGGAGTCACTCTGCTCGAACTCAATCCCGTGGTGCTGGATGGTGAAGGTCTGCCCACGGCACTCGATGGCGTGGGCACCCTGGAAGCCGCCGCCGCGTCCACGGTGGCCACTCCGGATCCCGCCTGGTACCAGGCTCTGCTGAATCCCCGCAGCCTCGTCATCGCCGGTGTCTCCAGCCGCGAAGGTACCGTGGGCCGCATCATCCTCGAGAACGTGCGGAAGGCGAGTCTGCCCGCCAGCGCACTCCGCCTCATCAAGCCCGGCACCTCCGAGTTCCTGGGTCTGCCCTGCCTCCCCTCGGTGGCGGAGCTGGCCATCGCTCCGACGGATCAGCTCATTCTTTCCCTGCCCGCGCCACAGACGCTGGAGGCGGTGGAGCAGCTCTGCCGCCAGGGTGGCGGCGCCACCGTGGTCTATCTGGTGGCCGGGGGGCTGGGTGATGGCGCGGATACGGAGGGTCTCGGGAAACGCCTGGTGGCCTGCCTCGACGAACATCGCCGCGCCGGGAAATGGACCCCCGCCGTCGTCGGACCCAACGGTCTGGGGCTGTTCAGCCCTGACCAGGCCCTGAACACCCTGTTCATCCCTGGGGTGAAGCTGCCCCTGACGGCCAAACCGGGCCATGTGGCCCTGGTGAGTCAGAGCGGCGCTTTTCTCATCACGCGCCTCAGCCGTCGCGCCGAGCTAGGTCTGCGCGCCGCCGTCGCCATCGGCAACCAGATGGACCTGCGCTGCTCGGATTTCCTTGTGGGCTTCGCATCGGATCCTGCTGTAAGCGTGGTGGGTGCCTACCTCGAAGGCTTCGCCCCCGGTGATCTGAAGGCCACTGCGGCGGCGGCCCAGACGCTCCGCGCCTCCGGTCGCCGCGTCCTGCTTTACAAGGGCGGACGCAGCCAGGAGGGCATGGCCGCCGCCAGCAGCCACACGGGCGCCCTCGCCGGCGATCACGCGCTGCAGGCTGCCGTGCTGCGCCGCGCGGGCGTGATGCTCGCCGAGCGCATGGAGGCCTTCGACGCGGCTCTGACCTGGCTGGGGGCCTACCCCAAGGGCCGGCCCGCGTCGATCGCCATCATGACCAACGCGGGCTTTGAATCCGTGGCTTCCGCCGATCTGCTGAATGGCCCCTTCCGCGGCTCGAAGCTGACGGAGGCGGAAACCACCGCCCTGGCCGCCACCATCGAAGCCGAGGGACTCACCGGGCTCGTCAGCCCGAGGCTTCCCCTGGACCTCACGCCCATGGCCAACGAATCCGCCTACCTCGCCTCGGCCAAGCTGCTGCTGGCTTCAGAAGCGGAGGCGGTGGTGGTCGGCCTGGTGCCCCTCACCATCCGCCTGGAAACGAAGCAGCTCGAGGCCATTCAGTCCTTCGCCTCTGAATTGGCCAGCCTCGCCCGGGCCTCCGGCAAATGGGTCGGCGTGGCGGTGGAAGGCGGCCCCCTCTATGACCTCTACCGCCAGGGACTCCGAGCCGCCGGACTGCCGGTTTTCCTCACCATGGAAGAGGCCCTGGAGGGCCTGCGCCTCATCGCCACTGAGATGTGACCAGACGCATGGCCTGAGACGGCATTCGGGGGCAGACTCTATTTCGGATATTGGATACCGAAATGACTCGACTCCTTCCCCCCTGGCGCTCCATCCTCCCTGCCGAGCACGGCAGCTGGTTCATGCTCGGGTTTCCACTGGTCCTGGCCCTGCTCCTCCGCCCCAGTCTGGCGGGGTCCTGCCTGGGCCTGGCCGCCCTGTCGTTCTTCCTTGGGCGGCCCCCCCTCCGACGGATCCTCCAGGGCCAGAAGGACCCGGCACAGGCCCGAGCCCTCCTGCTCACGGGCGCCTTGGCCCTCGGCTTCGGGGCGGGGGCCCTCCTGCTTTCCGGGCCCCGGTTCCTGCTGCCCCTGGTCTGCGTGTCGCCCCTGATCTTGCTCGCACTCTGGGCGGATCAGCAGCGGGCCGTGCGGTCCCTGCCCGTGGAACTGGCCGTCCAGGGTGCGTTTGCAGGCCTAGCCGCCACCATGCTTGTGGCGGGGGGAGGCAGTCTGATCGAATCGGGTCGCGCCTGGCTGTTCATCACCCTCGTCGGAGGCGCCAACCTCGCGCATGTGCGCCGGATCCTGGGCCACGCCCACGGGTTGGGGCCCTCCGCACTCGGATGGCGGATGTTCTCCGTCCACCTGCTCCACATGCTGCTGCTTGGGGCCTCGGCCCTCCTCCTGGCGCCCGGGGGGCTGGCTGGGATGCTCTGGATGGGGTGGACGGTCCTGCTGTACCTGCGGGCCCTGTGGCCGTACCGGCCCCTTCCCGCCCGCCTCCTGGGCTGGCGGGAAGGGGGCCTGAGCGTGTTGAGCCTCCTGCTGCTCTGGCGCACCTTGTCCTGACATCGGTCACATCCGGGCTGGACTCCGGAATCCACTCCCTTGATGCTGGAATCAGAAGAAGGATTCCGGAATGCTTTTCTCCACCGCCACTGGCTACGCCCTCCGCGCCCTCGCGGCCCTGCCCGAGGACGGAACCTTCTCCCTGGCAAAGGACCTGGCCTCCCGCCTGGAGCTACCGGGCCCCTATCTGGCGAAGATCCTCCAGGGGCTGGTCCAGGCCGACATCCTGGAATCCGTCCGGGGCCCCAAGGGTGGCTTCCGGCTGACACGCCCCTCCCACCGCATCACCGTCGGCGAAGTGGTGGCCGCGCTCGAAGGCCCGGAGGCCATGGAAGGCTGCATCATGGGCTTCCCCACCTGCGGCGGCGACCATCCCTGCCCGCTGCACGACGCCTGGGGCGCGGTGAAGGCCCAGGTAAGCACGTCCATGACCGAAGCCACCATCCGCGACCTCCAACTCATGGATCTTCGGCACCAGAAGGAAGCGTTGGGGCGGTCCCTCAAGCGCAGCTAGGCCAATCGAGCCTTTCAGAATCCAGATTCTTGAATCGGTTCCCCGTGGCCCTTTTCGGATGGGCGCCGTCTTGCCGGTGTCAGATTCGGATCCCGGCCGTGGGTCAGTCTTGTTCAGAAGGAACCTGTTCTTACCGGCGGCAAGGACGGCCTAACATCGAAGCCATGGCCATGAGCTGCGACCACCCCGATCTGCTGCCCCTGGAGGTGGCGCTGCAGCGTCTCTGGGACGCCCTGCCGGCACCGGCCCTGCCCGACGTTCGGGCCGAGCGGGATGACCCGGCCACCGATCGGGCGGCCATGGACGGCGTGGCCCTGCGGGCGGACGAAGGGCGCGCGCCGCGCCGGGTCCTGGGCACCCTCTTCGCCGGGGATGATCCCTCGGCCTTCAAGGTGACGCCGGGCACCGCTGTGCGCATCATGACCGGCGCTGCCCTGCCTGCCGGGGCCGATGCCATCCTGCCGGTGGAGCAACTGCGCGCGACCGCCGGGTTCATCCACCCGCTGGCGGATCCGCAGACCGGCGACCATGTCCGGGTGCGCGGCGACCAGGCCCGGGCCGGGGACCTGCTGCTCCCTGCCGGAATGCCCCTCAACGCCGCCCGTGTGGGCCTGCTGGCCCAGGAGGGGTTGCCCCTGCCCCTGCGTCGGCGGATCCGCGTGGGGGTGGCTTCCACCGGCGATGAGCTCGTTCCTCATCCTGCGCCGTACCAGATCCGCGATTCCAACGGGCCGATGCTTGCGGCGCTGGCGCACACCCTTGGCGCCAAGGTGGACCTTCGCTCTGCCCTGCCCGACGATCCGCCCGCCCTGGCGAATGCCCTCCGCAACCCCGGCGACATCCGCATCCTGCTCACCTCCGGGGGCGTCAGCATGGGTGAGCACGACCACCTGCCCACGGTGTTGAAGGATCTCGGCGCGACCATTCTCTTCCACCGGATCCGCCTCAAGCCCGGCAAGCCCATGCTGGCCGCCCTGCTGGGCGATCTGCTGGTGTTAGGCCTCCCGGGGAACCCCGCCTCCGCCTACCTCAATGCCCTGCTCTTTCTGTCTCAGGCCTTGGCCCGGCTGGAGGGCCGCGCCGCGCCCGACCCCTGGCGCCGGGCTCGCCTGACCGCGTCCGTGAAGAACAAAGGCGATCGCCCCCTGCTGCATCCCTGCCGCCTCGTGGACGGCCAGCTTGAACCGCTGCCCGGCAAAGGCTCCGCCGACCTCATCACCCTCGCCCGGGCCGACGCCTGTGCCTGGATCGATCAGGGTGGCTTGGACGCGGGGGTGAAGACCAGGTGGTTGCCCCTCCCCTAAGCGGTTCAGCCCTCCAACAAAAAAGGCGCCGATCGGCGCCTTTTTTGGATGGTGCCAGGCATCACGCCCATCACCCCTTGGCGTACCGCTGCAGCTTCCCGAGATCCAGGATGCGCACCACAGGAAAGGTGCTCTGGATGAGGCCGAGGTCCGTCAGCAGGCGCAGGGCGCGGCTGAAGGCCTCACGGCTGGCGCCGATGCACTGGGCCAGATCCTCCTGGGTCTCCTGGAACTCCACCAGGGACCGCATGGGATTGGATTCATGGGCCTCCAGCAGCAACTGAGCGACGCGCTCGGGCACGCTGTGCAGGCTGAGGGTCTCCACCAAGGTCACGAGGTGGCGCACCTTGGCGGTGAAGTGCTGGATGAGCATCTCGGCCACTTCGGGGTGCCGGTGGACGATCTGACGCAAGGGCGCGGCGGGAATGAGCCAGCATTCCGTCTCCCCGTGGGATTCGGCGCTGGAGGCGATGGGGGCACCGTCAAAGACCGGGACCTCGCCCACGCAATCACCGACCTTCAGGAACTGGAGCACCTGCACCCGGCCCCGACCATCGGTGCGGAAGACCTTCAGCCCACCCTTGACCACCACGTAGACACCCGACACCTGATCACCCTGGGTGTAGACGCGGGCGCCATCGGGGAAGCGGCGCAGTTCAGCGATGCTGGCCAGTTCCTCGGCCGCGTTCATGGGGAGTCCGGCCAGGAACTCGATCCTTCTCAGGTTGAGGACGGCTTGAGGCATGAGGCTCCATCAACGGCTCTAGAACAGTTATCGCACATTTCCATCGGATTGTGATTCTGGTCACGCACCGGGGAACCAGGCGACCAGTACTTTACCGCGAGGTTGGAATTTCGTCTGGCGAGATTCGCAAAGGACAAGGCCGGGCGACATCTGCCTACCCGGGCGGTCGCCACGGGCAAGGTTAGGGTCTTACGCGTTCGTTCGATGAACACGCCGCAGTCGATTGTCTTCACATGGATCCTTGGCATCGCCTCTGGCGATACGCAAGACCTCCCTGCCGAAGGGGGCAGCCGCCTACTTGACTCGCTCCATGAACGTCCGATCCACCGTGTTCACGCGGATCCTCTTGGCATCGCCTCTGGCGATACGCAAGACCTCCGTGCCGAAGGGGGTGGTCGCCTACTTGACTCGCTCCATGAACGTTCTATCCACCGTATTCACACGGATCTTCTGGCCGGCTTCCATGTAGGGCGGCACCCCCACCGTGATGCCGTTGTCCAGCTTGGCGGGCTTGTAGGAGCCTGTGGCGTTGGCGTTCTTCATGACCGGGTCGGTTTCCACGATCTCCAGCACCACATTGGGGGGCAGGGTCGCGCCCATGGGCTGGCCCTCGTAGAACTCGATCTCGACCTGCATGTTGGGCTCGAGGAAGACCATGTCCTCGCCGAGGATGTCCTTGCTGACCTCGAGCTGCTCGTAGGTTTCGTTGTTCATGAAGATGAGGTTGTCACCATCCTCATACAGGAACTCCAGCAGGTGCTGTTCGAGGCTGGCCTTGTCCACCTTGTCGGAGCTGCCAAAGCGGTTCTCCCGGTTGATGCCGTCCTTGAGGCGCTTCATCTTTACCTGGACCCGAGCCGGCAGGTTGCCGGGGGTCTGGTGCTCGGTGCTGATGACGCGGCAGAGCTCGTTCTCGAAGTTGACGATCATTCCGGCGCGAACCTGGGTGGCGAGGATCAAGGGCATGGGGGACTCCGTGAGTCGAAAAAGCGGAATTCGGATCTCAGCTCAAAAACCCCTCGCCGGGACCCCGGCGAGGGGTTTTTGGTGGGCGTACCAGGATTCGAACCTGGGACTTCTACCGTGTGAAGGTAGCACTCTACCGCTGAGTTATACGCCCGCGGTCGGACAGAATACCGCAGGGTGATTCCATTTCCAAGCGGGAATCAGCGGACTGTCGCGCGCTTCAGGGCTTGGGCAAACCTCCGGCCTTCGTCCATGCGCAGCCCGCAAAGGCCCACCCGCAGGCCCTCCGGCAGCGGCACGGTGAAGACACCCTCGGCCTTGAGGCGCCCACAGGTGGCGTCCGGGTCCGCCGCCGGCACCATGACGAAGAACCCGCCCTGCCAGTGGAGCGGTTCCATGCCTTCGGCTTCGAGGGCAACATCCAGCGCCGAGGCCCGGGCCGCCAGCACCTCGGACCAATGACGGTGTTCCGCCGCCAGCCGGGTCTGGGCCTTGCCATCCATCGCCAGCCGCAGCAGCAGGGCCTGGGGTGCCTTGGCGCAGTTGGACCAGGTGCCCCGGCAGGACTGGGTGAGGGCCGCCTGGAGAGCGGGATCCCCGCACCAGGGAAAGGCCAAGGCACCACCGCGTGCGCCGTAGAGCGTCATGGATTTCGACAGTGACATGGAAGCACCCACCAGCACGCGACCCTCGGCGCCCAGGGCCGCATAGTCCTTCAGCGCATCAGCCACCGCCCCCGGCTCCCGGGTGTAGTCCAGATAGGCGAAATCAAGCAGCAGGGTGACGGGCCCCTGCTCGGACAGGGACCGCAGCAGACCCATCAGCGCGGCGCGATCCGCGACGGACAGGCTGCGGCCGGTCGGGTTGTGGCAGGGATCGTTCAGCCACAGCAGCACGCGGCCCTGCGCCTTCATGAGGTTTCGCAGCGCCGCCTCCCAGGCCGCCGCATCCAGCGCCTGCCCCGCCGCGGGCCAGAGGGCCGTAACCAGACGCATCCCGTTCTCGCCGGCCAGGGTGGCGTACGGCCCCCAGAAGGGTGCGGTGGTGAGGAGGGCTTGGCCGGGCTCCAGGAAATTTCGCAGCGACAGGGCCAACGCGCCGCTGCCTCCAGGTGTGGCACAGGCCGCTCCGGCGCCGCCAATGGCAGGCCAGTGCCGCTGCACGAGCGCTTTCAGGAAAGCGGGATCCCCGGCAATGGGCGCGTAGGGTGCCACCTCCAGGGCCGTCAACTCGCGCCAAAGATCCATCACGGACTCCAGCACCACCAGCTGCCCTGAATCATCCAACAGGGCACCCACGGTGGCGTTGAGGATGGCCTCGCCCCTCGCCATGCGGGCCTGGGCCTCCGCGTTGAGGGCGAAGATGGGATCATCGGCCAGAAAGGCCCGCCGGGTGGGGATGAGCTGATCAGTCATAGCCTTCAGGGTACCCTGAAGCATGGCTTCTTCCGCACCCTCCCAACCCGTCGCCACCGCCCTGCTCTTCCTCCTCGGTGCCTTGGCTCTGGCCCCTTTCACGCCTGCGGCCGCGGCCCTGGTGGGCGGGGCGCTGCTGGCGCTGACCCTGGGGAACCCCAGGCAGGGCCTCACGCGCACCTGGACGCACCGCCTGCTTCCCCTTGCCGTCGTGGGGCTGGGCGCGGACATGAACCTGCGGGCCGTGGCGAAAGCCGGGCTGCACGGCCTGGGTTACACGGCCATCAGCCTCGCGGTGGTCCTGGCCCTCGGCTGGTGGCTGGCCCGGTGGCTGAAGGTCGAGCGCGATGCGGGCCTGCTGATCTCCGTGGGCACAGCCATCTGCGGGGGCAGCGCCATCGCCGCCGTGGCGCCGGTGCTCCGTGCGAAGGAGCATGAAACCTCCGTGGCTCTCGCCACGGTGTTCCTGCTCAATGCGGCAGCCCTGGTGGTCTTCCCACCCCTCGGCCACGCCACAGGTCTGAGTCAGGACGCCTTCGGCCTCTGGGCGGCGCTCGCCATCCATGACACCAGCTCCGTGGTGGGCGCCGGCCTCGCCTATGGGCCTCGGGCCCTCGAAGTGGCCACCACCGTCAAGCTGGCCAGAGCCCTGTGGATCGTACCGCTCACGCTGGGCATCGGCTGGCTCGTGGCGCGGCGCGGCGAAGCCTCCCCTGACGCGCCGCCGGTGAAGAAGCCCTGGTTCATCGCCGGTTTCCTGGCCATGGCCGCCCTGGTCACCTTCGTGCCCATCCTGCACGTTCCGGGTCAGCTGGTCGCCGCAGTCGCCCGCCGTGTGCTGGTGCTGACGCTCTTTCTCATCGGCGCAGGCCTCAGCCGCGAGGCGCTCCGAAGCGTGGGCCTGCGGCCGTTCCTCCAGGGGCTGCTCCTGTGGCTGATCGTGGGTTCGCTGGGGCTGGGCGCCGTGAAACTCGGGCTGCTGGCGGTCGGCTAGGGGTGCCCGCGCGAAACAGCTGGATCCACCGGCCTGCGTGTGGGCACCACGTGGCAGTGCCCCCAGCGGGGTGATGGTCCCAGCGCCTGCGTGGTGGAACGCCAGAGGGGCCATGCCCCGATGACCCTAGATCCCGGCCAACGCATATGTTGGCCGGGGAAGTGCACCTCGCCATCACCTCGTTGATCCGGGAATTCCAGGCGAGGTGCACTAGACTCTCCCCCTGGAGATGCCCATGATCCGCCCCTTCCAAGGCATGGTCCCCCGCATCGGTGCGCGCGTGTTCGTGCCGGACAGCGCCCTGGTGCTGGGCGATGTGACCATCGGCGACGACGCCAGCATCTGGTTCAACTGCGCCATCCGCGGAGACGTGAACTGGATCCGCATCGGCGCCCGCACCAACATCCAGGACGCCTGCTGCCTGCACGTCACCAACGGGAAATGGCCGCTCCTCATCGAGGAGGAGGTGAGCATCGCCCACAACGTGATGCTGCACGGCTGCACCATCCGCAAGGGCGCCCTCATCGGCATGAGCACCACCATCATGGATGGGGCAGAGATCGGCGAGGGCTGCCTGGTGGCTGCGGGCAGCCTGGTGCGTGAAGGTTTCCAGGCCCCGCCCCACAGCCTCATCGCAGGCTGGCCTGCGGTGGTGAAGGGACCGCTCAGCGAGGATCAGCGCAGGCTCGTGGCCAGCGTCTGGACCCGCTACGTGCGCTACAAGGAGGCCTACTTCGCCGACGGCTGGCCCACCGCCGAAGCGCCCGGAACCACCTCTTCCCAACCGGGGTTCGCCGAGGGGCATCCCTTCCCGTAGGTCATCAAAGGATCAGAGCTGCGGCGCCGGCGGGGGTTCCACGGGCGGCTGCACCACGTCCCAGCCGTCCTCGGTGCGACCCTGCACCTGCTCCTGGGTGTGGGTGATGACTTCAGCCTGGATCACGCGGTCCTGCCCACCCCGTCGCACCACCGCGCGGAACTTGATGGACCAGGTGGTCACGCCGCCCTCCTCCTCCTGGTCTGCGTACACCATCACCGTTCCAAGCGGGCCCGCAGAGGTGCCGCGCTGGAAGGCGGGAGCGGACGGTGTGACGGGGTTCTTGAGGGACTGGACGAGCGGATCCACAGCAAGCGCCTGGATGACCGCGTCCTGGGAGGGAACCTGGCCGGGAGCCTTGGTCTGGATGGCCTGCAAGGCCGCTTCCGCCTGCATCCGAGCGGTCTCGACGTTTGATTTCACGGCCACCTCGCGGGCCCGCTCCCGCTGACTCAGCAGGGCCGGGATGGCGATGGCGCTGACAATGCCCACAAAGGGAAGCATCAGGACCGGCAGCACCAGGCCGATGATGCCCGTGACCAGGCCTGTGGCGGGAACCGGCTCATAGACTCCCGGCTCGGCCTTGGCCAAGCGCTTGGCCTTCCCCTGCTGCACCAGCGCGACGATGCCCAGCACGATGGCGACGGGGATGCCTGCGCAGGTCAGGGCGAACACGATGGCCAGGATGCCGCAGACCTTGGCGGCCTTGGCGCCGGGGGCGGGCGTCAGGAATGCATCAGACATGGGGGTCTCCAACGGGATGATTCAGCATTCCACGAATCCGGGCCTCCCCGCCAGGGATCCCCCCTCCCCATTCGTGGCGGGGACGGTTAGACTCTCCGGATCATGTCCCCCCTGCTGATTCTCCGTGTCCACGCCGATCTGCGCCTTGGGCTGGGCCATGTGGCCCGGGCGCTCGCCCTTCAGGAATCCTGGCGTGCCCTCGGTGGGCAGGCCTGCATCGCCATCTCGGGGGATGACCGCGCCCGCCGGGTGGGCGGTGGCACCCACCCCTTCCTGGACCAGCCCCTGCCCTGCGAGGCGCGATACCTCGGTGAGGATCTCCATGCGCCCTTGCCCGAGGACATCCAATCCAGAGCATCCGTGGTGCTGGTGGATCAGTGGGATACCAGCACCGCCTTCCTCCAGGGACTCCGGCCCTTGAAGGTTGCCGTGATGGAAGACGACACCGACGCCCACGAAACGGCGGACCTGCTCTTCCAACCCTTTCTCGAAGGCGTGCGCTGGCCGGACCACCCCGTGAAGGTCGTGGATGGCCGCAAGGTGCGCCCTTTCGAGACGACTTCCGGTGGCTGCCGCGTGGTGCGGGGTTCGGCCTTCATCGTGGTGGACAAGACGGCCCTGGACCTTCGGCCCAAGCGGATGCCGCTTCAGCCCCTCGCCGTTCACAAGCTGCTGGTCACCTTCGGCGGCAGTGATGGACCCAACCTGGCCCAGAAGGCCTTTGACGCCCTCGCCCGCCTCGCTTCCGAGGACCGTTGGCGCGGCGCCTGTACCGTGCTCGCCCCCAACGGCATCCAGGGAGAGCCCTTCCCGGGCTGCACTGTCGTCAGCGGCATCCAGGGCCTCACGCGGCGCATCCCGGATTTCGATGCCATCTGGTGTTCGGCCGGCGTCACCCTTGCTGAATCCCTCTGCATGGGCATCCCGGCGGCCGTGTGGGGTCAAAACGAGCGGCAGCACGCCATCCTGGCTGATCTCGCCCTGGCCAACGGCTGCTTTGATCTGGGCATGGGACCCGGGGCGGATCTCGCCATCGTCCGCGAAGCCCTGGCCCAGTGGCTGGGACCCGAGGGCCAGGACAACCGCCAGGAGCAGGTCCGCGACGGCATGGCGCTGGTGGACGGCCTGGCCGCCTCGCGCATCACCCAGGAGCTGTGGAAGCTCGCTGGCAGGCAGGGCTGAGAAATCCCGGCTTGACCCCCCAGCCCCTCAACGATAAGCTTTCCCTTCTGTGAACTCGCTGCCTCTGGGGTGGTGTCTTCGCAGCGCGACCGTGATTCCGGAGCAGGCCATGAGCACGTACTTCCCGAAAGCCAATGATATCAAGCGCCAGTGGTTCCTGGTGGATGCCGCCGGGATCCCCGTGGGCCGCCTGAGCACCGCCGTCGCCGACGTCCTGTCCGGCAAGAACAAGCCGACCTGGACCCCCTTTCTCGACACCGGTGACCACGTCATCGTCATCAATGCCGAAAAGGCCGTGCTGACCGGCAAGAAGGGCGTGCAGAAAATCTACCGCCGCACCACCACCCAGCCCGGCTCCATGAAGGAAGTCCGCGCCGAGGTGCTGAAGGTGACCTTCCCCGAGCGCATCATCGAGAGCGCGGTCAAGGGCATGCTGCCCAAGGGCCCTCTCGGCCGGGCGATGTATCGGAAGCTCAAGGTCTATGCAGGCCCTGACCACGAGCAGTCCGCCCAGCAGCCCCAGATCCTGACCATCCAGAAGTAAGAGGCGAGGACCCCATGGCCATTTCCCAGAACTACGGAACCGGTCGTCGCAAAAGCGCGGCGGCTCGGGCCTTTCTTCGTCCCGGCACCGGCAAGATCACCGTCAACGGCCGCAGCCTCGAGAGCTACTTCCCGAACGCCGTGCTCCGCATGATGGTCCACCAGCCCCTGGTGCTGGCCGATCTCGACGGCAAGTTCGACATGATCATCAGCGTGTGTGGTGGTGGCCCCGCCGGTCAGGCCTCGGCCATCCGCATGGGCATCTCCCGCGCCCTGCTGGGCTACAACGAGCAGCTCAAGTCCCTCCTGCGCGGCGCTGGTCTCCTGACCCGCGACCCCCGCATGAAGGAACGCAAGAAGCCCGGTCGGAAGGGCGCTCGCCGCCGCTTCCAGTTCAGCAAGCGCTAGTCCGTTTTCGGGAAGGGGGAGCCATCCGGCTCCCCCTTCTGCTTTTCCGGTCCGTCACCCAGCACGTTCTGGGGCGGACGATTCGGGCGGCAGGAACCATCCTTCCGCCTTTCATCCCACCCGCGGCGCCTTCGCCGCTTGACCAGGGAGGCCAGCATGGCTGCCATCCAGATGAAGGAACTTCTCGAGGCCGGTGCCCACTTCGGACACCAGACCAAGCGTTGGAATCCCAAGATGAAGAAGTACATCTTCGGGGCCCGCAACAGCATCTACATCATCGACCTCCAGAAGACGCTGCGCCTCTGGAATACGGCGGCGAATTTCCTGACCAAGTCCGCCACCGAGGGAAAGAACTTCCTCTTCGTGGCCACCAAGCCCCAGGCCCAGGAACTCATCGCCGAACAGGCTGGCCGCTGCGGCGCCTTCTATGTCAACAACCGCTGGCTGGGCGGCATGCTGACCAACTTCAGCACCATCAAGAAGAGTCTCGAGAAGTTCCGTGAGATCGAAGCCACCCTGGCGGATCCCGCCCGGACGGCGCTTCTCTCCAAGAAGGAACTGCTCACCCTCAACCGCACCCGCCTGAAGCTTGAGACCTCCTTCCAGGGCATTCGCGATATGCGTTCGCTGCCCGATGTCATCTTCGTGATCGATCCGCACCGCGAAGACATCGCCGTGACCGAGGCCAAGAAGATCGGCATCAAGGTCGTGGGCATCGTGGACACCAACTGCGATCCCGACATGGTGGACTACGTCATCCCCGCCAATGACGACGCGATCCGTTCCATCCTGCTCTTCTCCGAGCGCGTCGCCGACTCCATCCTCGAAGGACGCCAGTCCTTCAGGGACAAGGGCGACAGTGACGACATGAAGAAGATGATGGCCGAGAAAATGGCTGATGGTATCGACGCCTAGTTGTGACGAATCCGTCTCGGAATCGCATCGCGGTTCCGAGAAAATGGAAGTCGAGGGCTAGACCCTTCCCACACCATACGTCAGCCATCAGTGGTCCTCCCGCTGATGGCTGATGGTCTGAATCCCCAACGATCAGGAGATGACATGGCATTCACCGCCCAAGACGTGAAGACGCTGCGCGAGAAGACCGGCCTCGGCATGATGGATTGCAAGAAGGCCCTGGAAGAGAACAACGGCGACATGGAGCAGGCCAACGAGTGGCTCCGCAAGAAGGGCATGGCCGCGTCTGCCAAGAAGGCCGACCGCATCGCCGGCGAAGGCATCGTGGAAGCCTACATCCACCCGGGTGGTCGCGTAGGCGTGCTGGTGGAAGTGAACTCCGAGACGGACTTCGTGGCCCGTAACGAGGCCTTCCAGCGCTTGGTGAAGGAAATCGCGATGCACATCGCGGCGGCCGATCCCGCGCCCCGCTTCGTCACCAAGGAAGAGGTCACCGCGGACTTCCTGGAAACCGAGAAGCGCATCGCCACCGAACAGGCCTTGGCCACCGGGAAGCCCGCGAACATCGTCGAGAAGATCGTCGAAGGCAAGATGAACAGCATCTTCAAGGAGGTCTGCCTCCTCGAACAGCCCTTCATCATGAACCCCGACCTCACCATCCAGCAGTATCTGTCCCAGAAGACCGCGGAGATCGGCGAGAAGCTCAGCATCCGCCGCTTCACGAAATACATCATGGGCGAGGGTCTCCAGAAGCGAAGTGAGAACTTCGCCGAAGAAGTCGCTGCCGCCAAGTAGCGTTTTTTACTGCTACAAAAGAGGCGGCCATTTGGGCCGCCTCTTTTGTAGGTGGGAACGGCATTCTAGTGGAACCACGGGAGACGGTATGAAGTTCAAGCGCATCCTCCTTAAGCTCTCCGGCGAAGCCCTCATGGGCGATCAGGGGTACGGCATTGATCCCACCGTCGTCGGCATGATCGCCGATCAGGTGAAGCTGATCCGTGAGATGGGCGTAGAGGTGGGCCTCGTCATCGGTGGCGGCAACATCTTCCGGGGGGTGGCCGGCGCCACCAAGGGCATGGATCGCACCACCGCGGACCACATGGGGATGCTGGCCACCATGATCAATGCCCTGGCCCTTCAGGACGCCCTCGAGCACAAGGGCGTGCAGACCCGCACCTTGTCGGGGCTGGAAATGCCCAAAGTCTCCGAGACCTACATCCGTCGCCGAGCCACCCGCCACCTGGAGAAGGGGCGCGTGGTGATCTTCGGCGCGGGCACGGGCAATCCCTATTTCAGCACTGATACCGCCGCCGCGCTTCGCGGCAACGAGATCTGCGCCGAGGTGGTGATGAAGGCCACCAACGTCGATGGCATCTACACCGCCGATCCCAAGAAGGATCCCTCGGCCACCCGCTATGACCGCATCAGCTTCCAGGAGGTCCTGGAACAGGGACTGAGGGTCATGGATGCTTCCGCCATCGCCCTCTGCATGGAAAACAGGTTGCCCATCCTGGTGTTCGACATGAACAAGCCCGGCAACCTCGTGGCGGCCGTGAAGGGCGAAGCGGTGGGGACGCTGGTCGGATGATTCGCCACCCTCATCGGGCCACCGTTCAATCCAAGATCTTTCGCACCGCCGCCAGCATCTCTTCACTGCTGAAGGGCTTTCGCAGGAAGGCTGCCTGGAGATCCGTGGAGGCCTCGTTCTGGACGTAGCCGCTCCAGCGGATGACCGGCCCGGTGAATCCCATGGCCCGGATGTTTGCCAGGGCTGCATCGCCTCCGAGCCGCGGCATGGTCAAATCCAACAGCAGGAGACGAAGCTCGGCCTGATGGGCCCTCACCTGCTCGATGGCCTCCTGGCCATCCCCCGCGAGGATCACTTCAAACCCGGCGCGCTCCAACACCCTCTTCGCCAAATCGCGGATGCCGGGCTCATCGTCGGCCACCAGGATCAACCCAGCGCCCTGCCAACCGGCTCCCGACCGTTCGGGAGGGACCTCCACCGCCACGGCCACCCCACTCCGGGCCGGCAGGTAGACGCGAAAGAGGGTGCCGGCTCCCGGCTTGCTCTGGATCTCCACCCCGCCGCCATGGCCCCGGACAATGCCCTGCATGGCGGCCAGGCCGAGGCCCCGGCCCGTGAACTTGGTGGTGAAGAAGGGGTCGAAGATGCGCGCCTGTGTTTCGCCATCCATGCCCGAACCCGTATCCGCCACCTCCAGGTAGACGAAGGATCCGGGATTCAGTGCCTCCGCCACCCGCAAGCCCGTAACATCGGTTTCGCCCAGCTCCCGCACGCCGGACCGGAGCGTCACCCGCCCTTCCGCATCGCCGATGGCCTCGGCCGCGTTGGTGACCAGGTTCATCACCACCTGCTGGATCTGGGCGGCATCAGCCTCGACGGGGGGCAGCTCCTCCGCCAAGTCAAAGCAAAGCGACACGGATTTGGGGATGGAGATACTCAGCAGCTGAGCGATCTCCTGGATGAGGCGGTTCAGGTTGAGGGGCTGAACATGGATCCGTCCCCGTCCCGAATAAGCGAGCATCTGTCGCACCAGATCCGAGGCCCGGCGGCAGGTGTCCTCGATGTTCCGGAGGCAGTCCTGGGCCAGCGCCGGCTCCTCCCAGGTGTCCCGCAGCATGTTGGCGTTGCCCTGGATGACGGTCAGCAGGTTGTTGAAGTCGTGGGCCACGCCACCCGCCAGCAGGCCCAGGCTCTCGAGCTTCTGCGCCTCGAGAAGTTTCCGCTCGACCTTGAGCCGCGCCTCGTTGGCCGTCACCCGCTCCGTGACATCAAAGGCGGTCCCCAGGCCGAGCACCCGATTTCCCAGAGTCACCGTGCCGGACGCGAAGTCGATCCAGCGCGTCTCCCCCTGCTTGGTCAGCAGGCGGAACTCGTAGCGAAGGGGGACTGAATCGCCGCGAAGCCGGGCCTGCGCACGGTTCTGGATCAACTCCTGATCCAGCGGGTGGACCAGTTTCCACAATGGTTCACCCACGATCTCGTCCAGGTCATACCCCGAGATCAAGCAGCCCGCACCGTTCATGTACTCGATGCGATCCGAGTAGATGAAGATGGCGCAGGAAGCTGTTTCGGCCACCGAACGGAACCGGGACTCGCTCTCCCGCAGCTGGTGCGCGAGGGCTTCCAACCTGGAGCGGCCATAGGCCAGGAAGAGCGTCAAGCCGAAGGCCAGCAGAGTCACCACGGCGCCTCCGATCGCCACCAGCCTGGGCCGGTTCCGTTGGGCGGGAACCGGCATCTCCGCCACGAACCCCACCACCAACGTCCAGTGCTGCCCTCCGATGGGCAGGGGCACCCGCCTCGCCCAGGGCCGCAGAGCCATGGACGTGCCATACCGCGCCAGGCAGAGGTCCCGGTCGTACAGGAGGCCGTCATCCCGGCACTCTGGATCGTCGTAGATCTCCACGTCCAGGCTGGCGATGGGATTGGCGCCGTACATGGGCCTGAACATCTCGGTCGCATCCGTCAGGCAGATCACCAGGCCCTGGAAACTGCCCCGGCGGGACGGGATATCCCCGGGCGTCGCGAAATCCCTGAAGACAGGCAGAAGGAAAGCCACGGTGGGGACCTCTTCTCCCGGGAGCAGAAGGCGCCCCGTGGCAGCCAGTTCCCCCGTGTCGCGGGCCCGCACGGCCGCCTCCTGGAACCCCGCCAATCCCAGCACGCCCGTTCCTCCCGGACCCCATGCGGATGCGGTGGATTCAGGCTCCAGGAACAGAAATCCATCCCGGCGGCCCTCCAGCGCCTCCCGTGAGAGGTAACCCAGCAGGCGCGTCCCGGACGAGAACCGCTTCAAGTCCAGGCTGGCCACGAAGGCCCGCCAGTCCTCGGCCACGAGGTGGGGACGGCCGACCACCAAGCCCCGCGCGCCCACCAGCAAAGTGGTCTGCTCCGCCATGCGATGCTCGACCGCATCACGGGTCTGGACCAGGGCCCCCTCGAGGCGTCCCGCATCAAAGGCCCGTTCCTGTTGGATCAGGGCCCGCCAGGCCCAGCCCGTCCCTGCCAGTCCCAGCAGAAGCACCAGCCAGGGCGTCACGTGGCCCAGAAGCTGAAAGAGCTGCCCCCGGCGGGCCCGGGAGGACAGCGACGCGGTCGGAGACATGAAGGCCAGCTTACCCGGGGGACGGATAAATCCGTCAGACTGGAAACATGGACGCGCTCGCTGGACTACCCGAAGCCACCCTCCTCCGGGACCCGGCCTCCATGGAACCTTTCCTCAGGGATGAATCCCATGTGCGTGGCCCCCACCCCCTGGCGGTGGTGAGGCCCCATGGACCCCGGGCCCTGCGCGAGCTGGTTCGGCTCGCCAAGGCGGAAGGATTCGGCCTCGTGCCCCGGGGCGCGGGGACCGGGAAGGCCGGGGGATGCGTACCCACCGAACGGACGGTGGTGGTGGACTTTTCCGCCTGGCCCGGTGACATCCGCGTGTCACCTCAGGATCTCTGCCTCCACGCCCCGGCCAGCGCGCCGCTGCGCGACGTGAAAGCTGCCGCGGAGTCCCAGGGGCTGTTCTATCCACCGGACCCGAACTCCTGGGAGAGCTGTTCCCTGGGCGGTACCCTGGCCACCAATGCGGGCGGCCCCAACGCCTGCAAGTACGGCATGACCCGTCACTGGGTGCTGTCCGTGGAGGCCCTGCTGGAGGATGGCGAGATCCACACCTTCGGCATCAGCAGCGTGAAGGCCAATGCCGGTCCCGCCCTCGGTCAGCTGCTCATCGGCAGCGAGGGCATCTTCGGCTTCATCGTGGGGGCCACCCTGCGCCTCATGCCCCTGCCCCGCGAATATGCCACCCTGTTGCTGCCCGTGAAGCACTGGGAGGACCTGTTGGACCTGCCGGGCCGTCTCTGCGGCGCGGGGTTCCTGCCCAGCGCCTTCGAGTTCTTCGATCCCGCCGTGCTCGCGGAATTGCGCGCCCATGGCCCAGAGGAGGCCCGTCGCCTGCCCGGAGAGGCCCTCGCCATTCTCGAATTCGATGAGCGCGGCTGCACCTCCGAACCCTTCCTTGAGGCTCTGCACGACCTGCTCGGGCCCGTGGCGGAGGGCCTGGTGATCGCCTCGGATGCACGCCAGCGCAACGGCATCTGGGCCGTGCGCCGCATGACCAGCGCCTTCCTGAAGGAACGCCATCCGAAGAAGGTGAGCGAAGACATCGTGGTGCCCCGCAGCCGCCTGCGCGACTTCTTCGCAGGTCTCGACCAGCTGGGCATCCCAGCCGTCACCTACGGCCACTTGGGCGACGGCAACCTGCATGTGAACCTGCTGGCCGCGGGCGAGACCGAGCCCGCCCTGCTGGCGGGTCAGCTCATGGGCCTCTTTCGCCTCGCCGTGAGCTTAGGGGGCACCCTCAGCGGCGAACACGGCATTGGTCTCGCCAAGCGCGAGGCCTTCCTGGCCCTGTCCGATCCGGCCCAGCTCCAGGCCTTGCGGGCCATCAAACACGCCCTGGATCCCGCCGGGATCTTCAACCCAGGCAAGGTGATCTAGGATTTGTTTTCGTCTGCGGCCAGGCAATCCTTCCACCGCGCAAAACGCTCCCCATCGACCAGCACATTCGGATGCAGACCCCAGCGACCGTCCGCAAAGATGCCCGCAGTGGTTCCACCGCCATGTCGCGCGTCCGCCAAGTGCAGCGCCGCGGACAGTGGGAAACCCCCTCCGCCAGCGGGTGGGGCATGATGCTCCCGGACCGGCCTGCTGAAGGCGGGTGGCAGCCCCCAAAGGCTGAGGAGGTGGGCACCGACCTGCGCGTGATCCACCCCGTAGGTGTCGTGCTCAAGGACCGCCAGGGGAATCCGGCTCGACTGCGCCTGCTCCAGCACGGTCCGGTAGCGGCCGGTGGGATCGGTGGCCAGCACCACCAGCCCGATGTCGTGGAGCAACCCCACGGAGAAGGCGAGATCAGCCAACTGGGTTTCCCCTTCGAAGACCGCCAGTCTCCGGACGCCTGTAGCCACCTGGAAGGAATGGAACCACAGCTGCTCGAGGTCGAGCCCCTGGGGGCGAGGAGAATCAAAGTCGGAGAGGAGGCCGCGGAACAGCACCAGGGCCCTCAGCGAATCGACGCCCAGCATCGCGAGGGCCTGTCCGATCTCTGTCACGGGCCGGTCCGAGGCACAGTGGACCGAATTGGCCAACTTCAGCACCTGGCTTGCGACACCCAGGTCCCGCCGGATCAGGCGGGCGACCTCGCTCATGCCCGTATCCTCGCGCTGCAGCAGCGCCACGAGTTCCGTGTAGAGATTCGGCAGGCTCGGAATCCTGCCCAGCCCACCCACGAAGGCGCGAACGGCCCGGACCGTGGCCTCGTCGTCCTCGATGTCCAGGCTTTCGATGGCCCCGACGAGGAACGACGCCTCCAGAGGCTTGATGAAGAGCCGATGGAGGTCGCCCTCCACCACCTCCGACCACTCTGCCAGGGCTGGCTCTGCCAGGGCTGGCTCCGCCAGGGCGATCCTCACGGCCCCGGGTTGGAGGTCGCGCACCCGGTGGATCAGTTCAGTGCCTTGCATGTCCGGCAGCTGTAGGTCCGCGATCACGATGTCCATGGGATCGCGGGACAACAGCTGAAGCGCCTCCTCGCCCGTCTGGGCCAGGAGCACCTCCCAGGTCCGGTGGCTCTGCCAAATGGCCCGCCGCATCGTCTGGAGCAGGTCTCCATTCCCATCCACCAGCAGGATCCGCATGGTTGATTCCTCCTCGTGGGCACCGCAAAGCAGACTCCCCTTATCGGCCTGGCAGGCTGATAAGGCGAATCCCGCTCACCGGCCGTGTTTCCAGGCAGAATCAAACCTCCTCCCCGGGAGTCATCATGTCCTCTGTCCGCCCCTTGATCCTCGGCCACCGCGGCCTGTCCTCGAAGCACCTGGAAAACAGCATGGAGGCCTTCCGCGCGGCCCTGACCGCGGGCATGGACGGCTTCGAACTGGACGTGCAGCCCACCCGGGACGGCGTGTGCCTGGTGCTGCATGACGAGGACCTGGCCCGCACGGCGAACGGATCGGGCCTCCTGCGGCAGATGAAGGCCGCCGAACTGCCCCCCTTGAAAAACGGCGAGCCCCTGCCCCGCCTGGCCGACGCCCTGGAGCTGCCCGCGAAGCTCATCAACGTGGAATTGAAGGGCGAACCCGGGTGGCAGCAGGCCCTGGCCACGGTGGAAGCCGCCGAGGCCCTGGATCGCGTCCTGTTCAGCAGCTTCGAGCCCAGCGAGGTCCTGCAGCTCTGGGCCGCCTGTGAAACGGCCCGCTGCGGCTTCCTGTGGGAGACCGATGAGGCCATGGATCTCACGTCCGAAGAACTGGCCGACCTGCCGGAAGCCCTCTGGTTCCACCCGCCCCTGAAAGCCGCGAAAGCCAAGCCCGGGCTCTGGGCCCCCTATGCGGATCGGCTCGCCCTCTGGGGCATGAAGACCCCTGCCGAGGCCGAAGGGCTGCCCTTCACACCGGCCGTACTGATCGCAGACGGGATCTGAGCTTCCCCGGATGATTCAGCTCAGCCGTTTCCGCAGGGCCCCCTGATCCGCCGCAAGGGGTTCGTTGAGCAGCGGCAGCTCCAGCAGGTCGCTCAGGGTCTTGGGCAGCGGAATCTCGCGGCCCAGGGCCGGCGCCAAAGCTTCGCGGAATTTCGCGGGGTGGGCAGTGGCGAGAATGATGCCCCGCTCGCCCTCGCGCAGGTTCGCCTGGAGCACCTGGTACGCCACCGCGCCATGAGGATCGGCCAGGTAACCCACACGATCCAGCGCGATCACGGTCTGCTCTGTCTCCGCGTCGGTGCAACTGCCCCAGCGCAGGGCGGCGGCCATGGCCGGGTGGTCGCCTCGGAACAGCGCGTGGATGCGCTCCCAGTTGCTGGGGGATCCCACATCCATGGCGTTGGACAGGGTGGCCACCGAAGGACGGGGATGATACGCGCCGGTATCCAGATAATCGGGCACCACGCGGTTGGCATTGGTGGCGGCCACGAAGGTGTGGATCGGTGCCCCCATGGCTTGCGCCATGAGCCCCGCGCAGAGGTTCCCGAAGTTGCCGCTGGGCACGGACACCACCAGGGGCATGCCGCCCTCCACCCGGGCTGCGGCCTCGAAGTAGTACAGCGTCTGCGCCAGGAGCCGCGCGATGTTGATGCTGTTGGCGGAGGTCAAACCCAGGCGTGAGGTCAGCTCCGCATCCTCGAAGGCTCCCTTCACCAGCCGCTGGCAGTCGTCGAAGGTGCCCTTCACGGAAAGCGCCAGCACGTTGCCTCCGCAGGTGGCGAACTGGCGCTCCTGCAGGGGCGATACGCGGCCCGCCGGATAGAGCACCACCACCTGCACGCCGGGCAGCCCGTGGAAGGCCTGGGCCACGGCGGCGCCGGTATCGCCAGAGGTGGCCGTCAGCACCGTGCGGGGTTTGCCGCCCGCACCGAGGGCCAGCACCCGGGCCAGGAAGCGCGCGCCGAAATCCTTGAAGGCCAGCGTGGGCCCATGGAAGAGTTCCAGCGCCGAGACCCGCTCCGCGACCTCCACCAGGGGTACGGGGAAGGTGAACGCCGATCGCGCCAGCTCCTCGATCACGGCCCGAGAAAATTCTT
The DNA here is from genome assembly GCA_030824075.1 of Geothrix sp. Classification (GTDB taxonomy): domain Bacteria; phylum Acidobacteriota; class Holophagae; order Holophagales; family Holophagaceae; genus Geothrix. The sequence goes on along the minus strand of JAVBYJ010000015.1, from coordinate 40,115 downwards.
TGCCCAGGAGGCGGTGGAGGATTTCCGTCGATCGCGCTGGAAAATCCAGCTTTAGCAGATCAGGGACATCCATGAAGCGCGGAAGCTCCGCCGGCATGAAGAGCCCGCCATCCGGCGCGAGGCCCGCCTGGACCGCTTCCAGGAAGGTGACGCTGCGCGTGGACGTGCGCGTGCTGACGAGCTTCATGGGCGGGCCTCGCGCCAGGGCTGTCTGGAACCGGAATCGAGCACGCGGGCGCCTTCGGGATCCAGGGCGCACACCCAGCCCTGGCTCTCCAGCCCGGCCTCCGCAAAGGCGGCCTGCATGGCCTCGGATATGGCCCGGGCCTGCCCTTCATTCTCCGCCACGGCGAACACCGAAGGGCCAGACCCTGACAGGCTGCAGCCCAGGGCGCCCAGGTCCTTTGCCGCCGCTTGGGCCGCACGGAAGCCCGGCACCAGCGGGGCGCGGTGGGCCTCCACCAGGGGATCGCGCAGGCACCGCGTGAGGAGCGCCCGATCATCGCTGTGCAAGGCGTGGACCAGGCCAGACAGGTTGCCTGCAAACGCCACCGTCTCCTGCCACCCCGGGTGCTCCGGCAGCACGCGCCGGCTCTCCACGGTGGACAGCCAGAACGCTGGGTGTACCACCACCATCAGCAGGTCCGGGGGCCAGGGCAGGCGGCGCGTGGTCGGGTGGCCCTCGCGCCCCGGCACCACCAGCTGAAGGCCGCCCAGCAGTGAAGGGGCCACGTTATCGAGGTGGATGCCGCCGCTGGTGGAACCCTCCGCCTTTCCCGCCAGAGCCAGCAGGTGCGCTCCGCTGAGGGGCCCGCCACAGAGGGCCTGGAGCCCCACCAGGGTCGCCACGATGGAGCTGGCGCTGGAGCCCAGGCCGCTGGCCACGGGGAGGCGCTTGTCCAGGGTGAGGGCAAAAGGCCCCACCTCTTCGCCGCCTGCGCGGACTGCCTCGACAAACAGGTCGCAGGCCCGCAGCGCGAGGTTGGGGCGGGCGTCCTTCGCCAGTTCGGGGGCGAAGGGGCCAGTCACCCGAAAGGAGGCCTTCGCCGCATGGGCCACCTGGACCAGGTCCCCGAGCAGGCTGCCATCCAGCGGCGCCAGGGCGGCACCCAGCAGGTCGAAGCCCGCAGCCACATTGCCGATGCTGGCCGGGGCGTAGGCCACCACACCCTCGGGAGAAAAGCCGGTGGGCTCCGCCATCAGAACCTCCGCGCCGGGCGGGCGCCGGGAGGCACCAGCCGCAGGATATCCGCCAGTACGCCCGCCGCCGTGACCTCGGCGCCGGCCCCATAGCCCCGGATCACCATGGGATGCGGCTGGTACCGTTCCGTGAGGAGGGCCAGGGCGTTCTCACCACCCTTGATGGCGATGAAGGGGTGGTCCCCGTCCACGGCCTGGAGGCCCACGCGACAGCCATTGTCCGAAAGGGAGCCCACGTAGCGCAGGGTCTTCCCTTCGGTCTTCAGGGCGGCCAGCCGCTCGCGGAAGGCCCCATCCAGCTGGGGCAGGCGGGCCATGAAGGAGGGGATGTCCCCAGTGGCATCGAAGTCCGCCGGCAGCAGGCCCTCCACCACCACGTCTTCCAGTTCCAGTTCGAGGCCCAGTTCCCGGGCCAGGATGAGCAGCTTACGGGCGACGTCCATGCCGCTGAGGTCGTCGCGGGGATCAGGCTCGGTGAAGCCGCTTTCCTTGGCGAGGCGCACGGCCTCCGACAGCGCCACGCCCTCGCCCAGCAAGCCGAGAATGTACGACATGGAGCCCGACAGGATGCCTTCGGCCCGCAGCACGCGGTCACCGGTGAGCACCAGGTTTTTCACTGTATCGATGATGGGCAGGCCCGCGCCCACGTTGGCTTCATAAAGGAAGCGCAGGCCCCGGCGGGAGGATCGGTCACGCAGTTCCTTGTGGAAGGCCTGGGAGCCGCTGTTGGCCTTCTTGTTGGCCGCCACCACGTGGAAGCCCCCGTCGAACAGGTCGGGATAGCGGGCGGCGAGCTCCCCGCTGGTGCTGCAGTCCACCAGCACCGAAAGGGCCGGTGGGCCGGTGCGCACGGCCTCCATGAGGCGATCCAGATCCATCGGTTCGCCCTGCGCCAATGCCTCGCGCCAGCGCGTGAGATCGAGGCCCTTCGCGTCCATCCGCATGCGGCGGCTGGTGGCGACGGTGGTGACGCGGAGGTCGAGCCCCTGGGCCAGGAGGCGCGCATGCTGGCGGTGGATCTGGCCCAACAGGCTGCCACCCACATTCCCCGCCCCCAGCAGATGGACCTCCACCACCACCTGGGTCTGGAAGAAGCGCCGGTGGATGTGAGCCATGGCCCGGGCGCCGTCGGCCTCCTCCACCACGGCCGAGATGATGCGCTCGCTGGCCCCCTGGGCGATGGCCACCACATTGCAGCCCACTTCAGCCAGCCCGTCGAAGAAGGTGCCCGCCACGCCGGGCCGGGTGCGCATGCCGTCGCCCACGATGCTGAGCACGGCGAGGCCCGTGCGGAGGGCCACCGGATCGATGAACCCCGCCGACAGCTCCGCCGGGAACGCCTCCTCGATGGCCGCCACGGCGCCGGGACCATCCGCCCGGCGCACGGCGAAACAGATGGAGAGCTCAGAGGAACTCTGGGTGATGAGCACCACCGAAATGCCCTTCCGGGCCAGGGCCCCGAACACGCGGCCCGCGATGCCAGGCACACCGGGCATCCCAGGGCCCGTCAGGTTCACCACGGAGAGGTCGCGCAGAAAGGAAAGGCCCCGCACGCCGCTGGGCGGCGGCGGCACGTCTTCGCGGATGACCGTGCCCGGGTGCGCGGGGTCGAAGCTGCTGCACACGCGGACCGGGATCCCGCGTTCGCGCACCGGCGGGATGGTCTTCGGATGGAGGACCTTCGCGCCGAAGAAAGACAGCTCCATGGCTTCCTCGAAGCTCGCCTCCGGCAGGGGGAAAGCCTCTGGCACCAGGCTCGGATCCGCGCTGTAGAGGCCCACCACGTCGGTCCAGATCTCCAGCAGATCCGCGCCCAGAGCGGCCGCGGCCAGGGCGGCGCTGTGGTCCGATCCGCCCCGCCCCAGCGACAGGATGCGGCCCTGACCATCACCGCCGAAGAAGCCTGCCAGCACCCAGAGATCACCGTCTCCCGCCTTCACGGCTGCGAAGAGTCTTTCGATATCCGCCATCCGTGGGCGGGCCTGGAGCGGATCACCCTCCACGCGGATGTGGTCCACGGGATCGAGGTACCGGGGCGCCAGGCCGCGCGCCTTCAACAGGCCCATGAGGATGGCGCTGGCGGCCCGCTCACCAAGACTGGAGACCTGGGCCAACACCGAGGGCGGTCCCTCCTCCAGCAGCGCCATGCCATGCAGCAGGCGGCGTCCCAGGGTTTCGAGTGCCTCCAGTTCCGCACGCACCGAATCCGCCTCGAGACCCAGGTCCGCCGCCAGGGCCGCCACCACCTCGGCGTGCCGTTCCCGGAAGCCCGCGAGCAGGTGATCCGCCTCCTCGCGGTCAGGCACCCGGCCCCCATGCAGCAGCAGGTTGGTGACGCCCGCCATGGCCGAGACCACCACGCAGATGCGGTGCGTGGCGCGGGCGGCAGCCACCAGCTCGGCCACGGTGCGGAACCGCTCCGCATTCGCCAGGCTGGTGCCACCGAATTTCATGACGCGGATGGCCGTGGGCTGCATGGGGGCTCCGGGAGGAGGGAACGGAAAAGCCCCGCGGAGGAAACCGCGGGGCTGAGTCTGAACGCTGGGATTCAGGTCAGGCGCCCCGCGGTGCGGTAGGCGTGGGGTTACCAGTGGTGGTCATCATGGACAAACGCCCACCGTCGAGGGACAGCCTCGACGTGCAGGAGATGGATTCCATCGGCTGGTGCATGTCCGACATCTTCAGGGAAGGGGCAGGAAAGTCAACCTGCTTTCCTGGCCTGTCGGCCCAGCGCCAGGCTGCTGCCCAGCCAAAGTCCCGAACAACCCACCGCGGCCAGACCCACCGGAATGGCCAGGGCCGCGAAGGCCGTGGGGGCCCACACACCCAGCAGGTCACCCCCGCGGTAGATGAAGGTATCGATGAACGGCTTCGACTTGTAGCGTTCCTCGGCCCCCAGCGGGATGTAGAGGATCTCGCGGGCGGGCCGGTCCACGGCGTAGTGCAGGCCCCGGCGCAGCACCTGGAAGATCGCCATCACACCGAAGGTGGGCCAGATCCACAGAGCGCCAAAGCCCACCAGGCTCAGCACCGGCAGGATGGAGAGCACCACGGGGATGCCGAGTCCCGTGAGGAGGCGGCCTGTGAGGAAAACCTGGGTCACCAGCGTCAGCACGTTTACCCAGAGGTCGAGGCGGGCGAAGGCTGCCGTGCGGGCGGCCGTGCCACTGAAGGTGCGCTCGACAATGGCGCCCTGCTGCAGGTAGAGGAAGGTGCTGGTGATGGTGAAGAGCAGCATGTAGGCACAGATGAGCTGCAGATAGCGCGACTTCGCGATCAGGCGCAGCCCCTCCAACGGGCCGGGACCGGGTTCCCGCACGCCGTGGGCCCGGTCGCCCAGCTGGAAGATGGCCGCCAGGCGCTTCACGCAGAGCACCGCCAGTTCCAGCGTAAGCATGGACAGCAGCAGCAGGGACAGGGGGTCCACCTTCAGCCGGAGGGCCCCCAGGGCGAATCCCTTCGTCAGGGCCCCGGTCAACGCTGCGCCCACGATGGCGCCCAGGGTGCCTCCCGTGGCGATGAACCCGAAGAGCCGCTTGCCCTGGACTTCGGACCACACATCCGACATCAGGCCCCAGAACACCGACACCACGAAGAGGTTGAAGACGCTGAGCCAGATATAGAAGGCGTAGCCCAGGGCGGCGCCGCCCCGGTGCGGCAGGAAGCGGAAGGCCAGGAAGAAGGCCAGCATGTTGAGCGCGAAGAAGCGGTAGACCAGCGGAATGAACCGCCGGCGCGGCAACCGCGACACCAGGGTTGCGAAGGCCGGGTTCGCCAAGGCCATGGCGATCAGGGTGCCCGTCATCAGCCAGGGCAGCTTGTCCGCGCCGCGGGCGATGCCGATGGCCTCGCGCACGGGCCGCAGCAGGTAGAAGCCGAAGAGCAGCAGGAAGAAATACAGCGTGGACCACAGCAGCGCCTGCGTTTCCCCCTCGTCGAGCAGCACCAGGCGACGAAGGAGGCGGGTGGGCGTCATGGGAGATCCAAAAAAGGCTGTTGCGGCTGAGACTGGAAGGAGTATATATCGATTCACGATGTATCACGCCATCCCAGGCCATTCTGTCCCTGTTCCCCGCCGGAGGTTTCCATGACCGTCTCCCGCCGTGAGTTCATCCAGTGGTCCGCCGCTGCCTCGGCGCTGGCCGCCACGGGCCTCGACCTGTCCGCCGCGCCCGCCAAAGTCGCTCCGAAGAAGATCCTCATCCTGGGCGGCACGGGCTTCCTTGGACCCGCCACCATCGAGATCGCCCAGGCCCGCGGCCATCAGGTGACCATGTTCAACCGCGGGAAGACACGCCCCGACCTCTTCCCGGGCGTGGAGAAACTCCATGGCGACCGCGATCCCAAGAAGGGCGAGGGCCTGAAGGCCCTGGAAGGCGGCAAATGGGACGCTGTCATCGATAACAGCGGCTACTACCCGCGGATGGTGGGCGCTTCGGCGGCGCTCGTCGCGCCACGGGCCAAGCAGTACCTCTACATCTCCAGCATCAGCGCCTACAAGGAGCCGAATCCCGAGAACGGCACCGAGGATGCCGCGCTTGCCACCATGCCTGATCCCACCCTCGAAACCATGGGCAAGAGCTACGAGTACTACGGTGCGCTGAAGGCGCTCTGTGAGCAGGCCGCTCAGAAGGCCATGCCCGGCCGCGCCACGATCATTCGCCCGGGCTACATCGTCGGCCCCGACGACCCTACCGGCCGCTTCACCTACTGGCCCGTGCGCTTCGACAAAGGCGGCGAGATCGCCGTACCGGGTGTGGCAACGGATCCCATCGAGATCATCGACGTGCGCGATCTGGCGGCCTGGCTGGTGCACCTGGTCGAGCAGGGGACCATGGGCGTCTTCAACGCCTGCGGCCCGGACAAGCGCCTGGCCTGGGGCAGCCTCGTCGAGGCCTGCCAGAAAGCCGGGAATCCCACGGCCAAGCCCGTCTGGATTCCTGCTGATTTCGTGGCGAAGCAGGAGGGTATCGACTTCCCCATCTGGGCCCCCTACGCGGGCGAGACCAAGGGTTTCCACACTTGGCGCAATGACCGCGCCGTCAAGGCCGGTCTGAAGTTTCGCCCCGCCGACCAGACCGTGAAGGACACCCTCGCCTGGTTCAAGACCCAGGAGAAGGTCGAAAAGGGCCGCACCAAACTCGCGGGCCCCAGCGCCGAGCAGGAAACCAAGCTCATCGCGGCCTGGCGGGAAGCGGCCAAAACCAAGGGCTGATTCTCGTCAAACGCAGCAGGCGAATGGGACCCGGCTTCGGCCGGGTCCCATTCGTCAGTTCTGGATGTAGGACACCAGCTGTTCGATGGTGAACTTCTGCTCGGAGATCGTTTCCTTCACCAGATCACCGATGGAGAGAACGCCAATCACTTCCTGGTTCGCCCCGAGTACCGGCAGGTGGCGGACATGCTTGTCGGTCATGAGCGCCATGCACTCTTCGACGGTCTGATCGAGGGTCACGCAGCTGACCTTCTCGCTCATGATTTCCCGGATCGGAGTGTCCTTGGAGGCCTTGCCCTTGAGGACGATCTTCCGGGCATAGTCGCGCTCGGAAAAGATCCCCACCAGACGGCCGCGCTCCAGCACCAGCAGGGCGCCGATGTCAAACTGAGCCAGCAGGGTCAGGGCCGTCAACACCGTATCGTCGGGTCCCACCGATACCGTGGACCGCTTTGCCTCGATCAGCTGTTTCAGTGGCCGCATCAGCGCCTCCTCTGTCCATCAGGCCCATGGGGTGGGGTGGGATTCGTGGACCTGACTATACGGCGAACACGGGACCCGTGGGTCAGTGAATGCACGACCAGGCCCGCCCGATCCGTGATCCATGCCGCAAAACCCCCCTGGCATAGTCTATTCAGGATGTATGAGTCATCTTTAATGATGCACCAGTCGAGGATCCCTGATGTCCCTGCCCAAGAAGATGAAGGATCACGCCGTCAAGCACGCCGAGGCCACGGAACCGCACCCGGAGGCGGCCCGGAAGCAGGCGGCCCAGGGGAAGCTCCTGGCCCGGGAACGCATCACGGCCATCCTCGACCTGGAGTCCTTCCACGAGTACGACCTCTTCGTGGAGCACAAGTGCTCTGACTTCGGCATGGAGAAGAAGCAGCTGCCGGGGGACGGCGTCATCACCGGCACGGGCACCATCCTCGGCCATCCCGTGGCCATCTTCGCGCAGGACTTCACCGTGGCGGGCGGCTCCCTGGGCCTGGCCCACGCCCGGAAGATCACCAAGATCATGGACCACGCCATCAAGCTGGGCATCCCCCTCATCGGCATCAACGATTCCGGCGGCGCGCGCATCCAGGAGGGCGTGAACTCCCTGGCGGGCTACGGCGAGATCTTCTACCGCAACACCCTGGCCTCCGGTGTCATCCCGCAGATCTCCATCATCCTGGGCCCCTGTGCCGGCGGCGCTGTCTACTCGCCAGCCCTCACGGACTTTGTCTTCGTCGTGGACAAGATCTCCAAGATGTTCATCACGGGACCCGAGGTCATCAAGACCGTGCTGGGCGAGGAGATCTCCATGGAGGATCTCGGCGGAGCTAGGGTCCAGGCCGAGCTGTCGGGCAATGCCCACTTCTACGCCCAGAGCGAGGCGGAATGCTTTGAGCAGGTGAAGCGCCTGGTGACCTACATCCCCTGGAACAACCGGAAGAAGGCCGATGCCTTCAGCCCCATCCCCCCCCGAACGCAGCTCGGCCTCGAGCGGATCATCCCCGCGGAGTCCAACAGGCCCTACGATGTGCGGGACGTGCTGCGGGCCGTCTGCGATGGCTCCGATTTCATGGAAGTCCAGGCCCTGTGGGCCGCCAACATCGTCGTGGGCTTCGCCCGCATGAATGGCCGCACCGTCGGCATGGTGGCCAACCAGCCCATGGTCCTGGCGGGCGTGCTGGACGTGGACAGCTCCGACAAGGCGGCCCGCTTCATCCGGTTCTGCGACGCCTTCAACATCCCCCTGGTGACCTTCGTGGATCTGCCCGGCTACCTGCCCGGCGTGGACCAGGAACACGCGGGTGTCATCCGCCATGGCGCCAAGCTGCTCTACGCCTACAGCGAAGCCTCTGTCCCAAAGATCACGGTCATCCTCCGGAAGGCCTACGGCGGCGGCTACATCGCCATGTGCTCGCGGCACCTCGGCGCCGACTTCGTCTTCGCCTGGCCCTGCGCCGAGATCGCCGTCATGGGCCCCGAAGGTGCGGCCAACATCATCTTCAAGGGCGAGATCGCCGCCGCCGCTGATCCCGAGGCCTTCCGCCGGGAGAAGGTTAAGGAATACACCGAGAAGTTCGCCAGCCCCTATGTGGCAGCCGCCAACGGGCACGTGGACGCCGTCATCGCCCCCCACCAGACCCGCGACTTCCTGTTGCACGCCCTGGAGATCTCCGAGGACAAGAGTGAGCAGCGACCCGCCCGGAAGCATGGCGTGCCGCCTTTCTGAAGCGACACCACCGACCCGCTGCCCCAAACCGACGCGCGAGGCCCCATGACGACCCGCCACACCCTCACCCTGAACGACACGGTCTACGAAACGACCCTCACCCGGAAATACGCCCACCGCAAACCGTTCGTGCCGAAGGATCCCAAACGGCTGACGGCCGTCATCCCGGGCCTCATCCTCGACCTCCTGGTGAAGCCCGGAGACCAGGTGCGCTGCGGTCAGGGGCTTCTCGTGCTCGAAGCCATGAAGATGCAGAACCACATCGCCGCCCACGACGCCGGGACCATCCAGGCCCTCCACGTGGCCCCCGGCGATACCGTGACCAAGGGGCAGCTGCTGGTGGAGTTCCAGTAGGCCCCTGACATTCTGTCAAACCCCAGCCCGGCCGAGCCTTTTCGAAGCGCTGGGCTGAAGGCACAGCGCTACTCTGGGGCGCTGGTTTGCATTGGAGTCCCCCATGGCCGTCAATCTCAAGGGTCGCAGTTTTCTCACGTTGATGGATTTCTCCCCGGAGGAGGTGCGCTACCTCCTGGACCTGTCGCGGGATCTGAAAGCCAAGAGGCGCATGGGCATTTTCAACTACCTGTTGAAGGGCAAGAACATCGTGCTGCTCTTCGAAAAGGCCAGCACGCGTACGCGCTGCGCCTTCGAGGTGGGTGCGCTGGAGGAGGGCGCCCACGTGACCTTCCTGGATTCCGCCAGCTCTCAGGTGGGCAAGAAGGAATCCATCGAGGACAGCGCCAAGGTGCTGGGCCGCTTCTATGACGGCATCGAGTACCGCGGCTACAAGCAGGAGGTCGTGGAGGCCCTGGCCAAGCACAGTGGCGTGCCAGTCTGGAACGGCCTCACGGACACCGACCACCCCACGCAGATCCTCGCCGATTTCCTCACCATCGAAGAGCATGTGGCCAAGCCCTTGAACAAGGTGAAGCTGGTCTTCTGTGGCGACATCCGCAACAACATGAGCTACGCCCTGATGTACGGCGCCGCCAAGACCGGCATGCACATGGTGGCCCTGGGGCCCAAAGAGCTGGCGCCGGATCCGGCCGTGCTGGCCGCCGCCCGCGAAGCCGCCACGCTGACCGGCGCGACCATCGAGGTGACCGACAACGTGGACGAGGCCGTGAAGGGCGCCGATGTGCTCTACACCGATGTCTGGGCCAGCATGGGCGAGGAGGATCAGATCCCGGCTCGCGTGAAGTTGCTCACCCCCTTCAAGGTCACCATGGAGATGATCCAGAAGACCGGCAACCCCGACCTGAAGTTCCTCCACTGCCTGCCCGCCTTCCACGACTTCGAGACCAAGCTGGCCAAGGAGCAGAAGGCTCTCGGCTACGACATCCGCGAAGTCACCGACGAGGTCTTCCGCAGCCGCCACTCGGTCGTGTTCGACGAAGCCGAAAATCGCATGCACACCATCAAGGCGGTCATGGTGGCGACCATCGGTTAGGCCTCGGCTTGGCTTTCCTACAGGGAGAATGGGCCCCATTCGGGGCCCATTCTCCCTGTGAAGTGCTATGGTTGGGACCACCAACCCATCCCAACGGAGGTCCCATGCGCCTGGCCCGGCTGTTTGCTGTCCCTGTACTCGCAGTGCTATCCCTGGCGGCGCAGGAGCCCTCCCTCTCTGGGACCTGGACCCAGACCAGGGCCGATGACATCGCCGCCGCCATCAACACCACGGTCGCCGACATGAACTTCATCAAGCGCCCCATCGCCCGGGGCCGTCTCACCAAGGTGAACCCCGCCTACAAGAAGGTGATGATCTCGGCCACTGGCAAGGAAGTGCTTGTGAAGTTCGACGAGCGCGAGCCCATCCATATGCCCGCCGACGGCAAGTCCGCCCCTTGGACCCGCGAGGACGGCGACAAGTTCATGGTGGCCGCCCAGGTCAGCAAGGATCAGCTGATCCAGACCTTCAAGAACGAGGACGGCGAGCGCACCAACATCTTCAAGCTGAGCCCCGACGGCAAGTCGCTGACCATGACCGCCACCGTGAAGAGCCCCCAACTGCCCAAGCCGCTGACCTATTCAATCAACTTCGGGCGGTAGGGGTCGCACCATTCATTTAATTCCGATTCAGATTACGCAAGGTGCCTTTATTTAAAGTCCTCTTTTAAAATAGTACCCAGAGAATCCCCCGATGGACCTCGCACATGCGATCGCCAGACATTCCGGATGGAAGCTGAAGATGCGCTCGGCAATCCTCCATGAAAAAAAATTAGATAATACAACAATTTCTTCAAGTATTTGTTGCGATCTTGGAAAATGGCTTGGCAACGAAGGGCACCTCAAATATGGCCACCTGAACGCCTATCAGTCATTGGTCGAGATTCACGCTGAATTCCACAGGGAAGCAGGAAAAGTGGCCACCTTGATCAACACGAGGAAGTACCTCGAGGCTGAATTACAGCTATCGAAAGATGCACCTTTTTCACTGGCATCTATAAACGTTATTTCTGCCATAAGTAATCTACAAATAGAAATAACTTACTAATTACCTTAAACCCACTTCAATCCCGACCTGGACGCAAGCGACGGGTTCGATTGACATCGCCCCCTAACGTCCCAATGCCTTCGTCAGCGTGATCGAATCCAGCTCCCGCCCTTCGGCGTCGAGCTGCCGCAGCTTCAGTTGCTTCGTCTCCACATCCAGCACCGTGAAGGAGTGCTTGTCGGAGATGAAGGCGCGGGTCCAGGGCTGCCAACTGGCCTTGACGTCCGTTTGCCAGGGGTCGTAGAGCTCGGCGCCACCGGCGCCCGTGACGATGTGGATGATGCCCTTGGCGCGGGTGATGGCCTTACCATCGAAGGCCTCGTCCACGGTGAATTCGCCTGCCACCGCCTTGCCCCGGGGACCGACCTTGGTGGGTTTAAAACGGAGGGGCGCTGTGCGCTGGTAGTTGTGGACGTGGCCCGCGAATACCAGGTCCACGCCGTACTTTTCGAGCGTCGGACTGATGGTGCGCATCCACTGATCGTCGAAGTGGCTGCGCGCGCTCTGGAACAGTGGGTGGTGCAGGGCCACGATGCGCCAAGCAGCTCCCTTGGCCGCTCTCAGATCGGCCTCCAGCCAGGCCTTCATGGCGGGGCTCTCCCAATCGGTATAGAGATTGGAATCCAGCACCGTCCAATGGATCTTTCCGTAGTCGAAACTGTAGCTGGCCATGCGTGGGAAGGCCGGACCCGAAGCTGCCACCACCGCATCGTGCACACCCGTTGTCACGGGCGCGGCATTGGCTTCCCCGGCTTTCAGGGCCGGTCCATTCAGCGGCAGGGACCAGTAGGCGAAGTAAGCAGAGGCATCTGCCCATTTCCCGAAGGGCAGATCATGGTTTCCCGGCACCCCCAGGATGGGCACGCGGCGCAGCAGCGGCACCTCCTCGCTGTTGTAGACCGGGAAAAAACGCGCCCGGTATTCCGCGGCCCGGCCCCGGGAGTAGACCAGATCCCCGGTGATGAAGACAGCGTCCGGCCGCGCCGCCGCCACGGCCTTCGCGATGGCCGCCTGCGGCGCAGAGCCATCCGCCGCATCCCCGAACACGATCATCCGATGGTTCCCTGGCTTGCGCGTCTGCGCCTCGGCTTCGAATACGGCCGATCCGTTCAGCTTCACCCGGTAGGGGACGCTCGCTCCCGGGCGAAGGTTCCGCAGGATCGTCCGATAGATGCGGTGTACCGGGAGCGGCGGGGCCGCCAAGCGGCGAAAGGTGGGACCGGGTTGGAGGATCCAGCCCCTGGGCCCGCGAACCTCCACCGTCCAGGCGTCATCCTGGTCCGCCGTGTGCCACATCAGCTCCACCCGCTCCATCGCCGCGAGTCGGGGCGCGTCGCCCAGCTGCAGGTACGGTTTCACCAGGAAGGCGTCCTGGGCGGGAAGGAACATCGTCAGCAAGAATGGCAGCCACATTCGCATGGGTTCCTTCCTCCTGCTCCAAGAACGGGCGCCAAGGGCGCCCGTTTCTGGAGTGCGCGAAAAGCGGAAAACTCAGTGCGCGCCCACCGTGGACAGCAGCTTTGATCCTGTGGTGTAGCAGGTCTTGTGGGTGATGTGATGCTCGAACTCATGGCGGAATTTCTGGAGCGCGGAGTCCATGGGGCCGCAAGCGGCATCCCCCAGCGGGCAGAGCGTTCGCATGCTGATGCGCGGGGTGAGGCTGGCGAGCAGGTCCAGGTCCTCCATGCGGCCCTCACCATGCTCAATGCGGTAGAGGATCATCTCCATCCAGTTGCAGCCTTCGCGGCAGGGCGTGCACTGGCCGCAGCTTTCGTGGGCGTAGAACTTGATGAGACGCAGGGTGGCCTGCACGATGCAGGTGTCTTCGTCCATGACGATGAGCCCGCCGGAACCCGCCATGGAGCCCCGGGCTTTCACGGTGTCAAAGTCCAGGGGGCAGTCGAAGTCCTTCTCATCGAACATGGGCGCGCTGGCGCCGCCGGGGATGATCGCCTTGATCTTCTTGCCGGTGCTGGAACCGCCCGCCAGTTCCTCGACGAGGAAGTTCATGGGCGTGCCCAGGGGCAGTTCATAGATGCCGGGCCGCTTGACATGGCCACTGACGCCAAAGATCCGGGTACCCGTGTTCTTGGGGGTGCCGATCTTGGCGTACTCCGCGCCGCCCATGCGAATGATCGGGGGCACGGCGGCCAGGGTTTCCACGTTGTTCACAGTGGTGGGCTGGCCGAAGGCGCCCTTGGCCGCCGGGAAGGGTGGCTTCACGCGGGGTTCGCCGCGGCGACCTTCCAGCGAATTGAGCAGGGCTGTCTCCTCGCCGCAGATATAGGCACCGGCGCCACGGTAGACCAGCAGATCGTAGTCCCACCCCGTGCCCAGGATGTTCTTGCCGAGGTAACCGGCCTCGCGGGCTTCCTGGATGGCGGCCTCGAGCTTCTCGATGAGCCACAGGAACTCGCCGCGGATGTAGATGTAGCCCACGGCGCACTGCATGGCCCAGCCGCCGATGATCATGCCTTCGATGAGCTGATGGGGGTTGTACTCGAGGATGACGCGGTCCTTGAAGGTACCGGGTTCACCTTCGTCCCCGTTGCAGACCAGGTAGCGGGTGAGCTTCCGCTCGGGCGTGTCCTTGGGCATGAAGGACCACTTGAGGCCCGCGGGAAAGCCCGCGCCGCCGCGCCCTCGGATGCCCGAGGCCTTGACCTCTTCGGTCACCGCCACGGGCTCCATCTTCAGGGCCTGCTTCATGGCCACGTAGCCTTCGTGCTGCTGCTCGTAGACCTTGAGGTGCCAGTTGTCCAGGTCGCCCGCGCCGCGAAGCATCAGGTTCGGGAACTTGTCCGTGCCGAAGCCGGGGAAGGTGTACGTGTGGGGATCGCGCTTGGTGCGGATGGCGGCCATGGTCTTTCCCCTCACTGTGCCCAAGGGCGGTATTCACCACGCTTGCAGGCTTCCATGACTTCAATGAGCTTCTGCTCGTCCACCAGCTCGTCGTAGACGTCCTGATTCACCTGGATGCAGGGCGCCACGCCACAGCCGGCCAGGCACTCCACTTCCTCCACACTCCACATGCCATCGGGGCTGGGGCCCTGCCCCGGCTTCACACCCGTCTTCTCGCAGACCTTCTCCAGCAGCTGGGCGGCCCCACGCAGGGCGCAGCTGATATTGGTGCAGACTGAGAAGTGGAATTTACCCACCGGTGCCTTCTGGTACATGGTGTAGAACGTGGCCACGCCGAACACGTGTCCCTCGGGAATGCCGATGGCCTTGGCCACGGCCTTCATGGCCGCGAGGCTCACGAAGCCGAACTCCCGCTGGGCGATGTACAGGGCCGGCAGGGTGGCCGCGAGCTTGTCGGGAAACTTCGCCATGATCCCTTGGATCTCGGCGATGGCCTCCGGACTGAATTCCTTGCGCTCAGATTCCGGAAGCCTCTGACCCGGGGCCAGAGGTTCGTTCGAGGTCTCGGGGGGCTGGGGATGATTCATGGGCGCGCTCGCATGAGGGGCCAGTTTATCCCGAAACAGATGGGGGGCACCGGGGTAAACCCCTGTGCCCCCCATCACGACCGAGTCTTCTCAGAGTGCGCAGTGGCTCCCGTCACAGAAAGGGGCCGTCTTGGTGTGCTTGCACTGGCAGAGCGCCTTCTTGCCGGCCTCCTGGAACTCCACCTTCATGGGACGGAGGTCGCAGGCCTTGTGGGCGCCATCGCAAAAGGGCTGCTTGGCGCTCAGACCACAGGTGCACCACCAGTAGGTTCCTGGCTCCAGATCCAGCACCGCCGGGGCCTTCGCCGCAACTTTCGGGAATCCTTCGCTCATGGCGAGTTCCTTATTTGCCGGCTTCGATGTTCAGGCTGATGGTCACGTCGTCACCCAGGACGCCGGGGCCGTACTTGATGCCGAAGTCGTTGCGGTTGATGGTGACGGCACCGTCGATGAATCCTGCGACCACCGTGCCAGGTTTCATGCCCGGCTGGGTGCCTGCATTGGTGATGGGGAAGGTGATGCGCTTGGTCACCCCGCGCAGCGTGAAGTCCCCCGTGACCTCCAGCTTGCCCTTGGCCACTTCCTTCACCGAGGTGCTCTTGAAGGTGATGGTGGGGAACTTCTCCACATCGAAGAAATCGGCGGTCTTCAGATGTTTGTCGCGGCCTTCATTATCCGTGTTGATGCTGGCAGCCTCGATGGTGACTTCGACGCTGGACTTGCTGATGTTCGCCGGGTCCATCTTGATGGTTCCGCCAAACTTCGTGAACCGGCCGCTGGTCTTGGCCAGCAGGTGACGGATCTTGAAGCTGACCTCGCTGTGGACGGGATCGATCTTGTAGGTGTCCTGGGCCAGGGCCGGCAGGGATGCCAAGGCGAGGGTGGCCAGGATGGCGCGGAAGGGGTGTCGCATGATGCCTCCTTGAAATAGGTGTTCAACCATGCAACCAAGTCTAGGTCGACAACCAAGAGTTGCAACACCTTTTTCGACAAATCTGCCATCCTGTGTATGTAGGAGCCGGTCATGCACATCCGTGAGGAACTTCAGATCACCAAGCCCCTGGAACCGGGCCATGAGGTGGCCCTGGCCCTGCTTCTCACCCGGGAGTACGTGGCCCGCCTCTTCGATCAGGGGCTCTACGAGCCCGAAGGCATCTCCGATCAGCAGTTCAACGTGCTGCGCATCCTCAAGGGCGGACCGAAAGACGGCTACCTGGTGAAAGACATCCGCTGCCGGATGATCTTCCGCTTTGCAGACGTGCCGCGCCTGGTGAACCGGCTCGAGGCCCGGGGCCTGGTCAAGCGCTGCGAGAATCCCGCCGATCGCCGCGGCAGCCGGGTGCAGATCACGGCCAAGGGTCTCGCCCTCGAGGCCAAGATGCACGGGCGGCACAACGCGCTCTGTCAGCAGGTGGACCGCTGCCTGACCTCCGACGAGCGCGGATCCCTGCTGGGACTCCTCGAACGGCTGCGCAACGATCATCGGACGCAGCTTGAGACCCTGCAGAAGGGATGACCCTGGCCACGGGCGGGGCACGCCGTTCAGGGTGGTGGTTGTTTAACGGTCGAGCTCACCCGCGATGATGTTCATGGCGCCGAGGACCGAGACGGCGTCGGCGATGAGACCGCCCTTCACCTGATCCTCGAAGCTGCTGAAGATGGGGAGGCAGGGGGGACGAACCCGGATGCGGTAGGGGTTCTTGCCGCCATCGCTCACGAGGTAGAAGCCCAGTTCGCCGTTGGCGGCCTCGGTGGCGCTGTAGACCTCGCCCACGGGCATCTCCATGCCGTGCATGATGAGCTTGAAGTGGTGGATGAGGCTTTCCATCCGGGTATAGACCTTCTCCTTTGATGGCAGGGCCACCTTGGGGTCGTCCACCATGACGGGGCCGGGTTCCAAGCGGTCCAGGACCTGGCGGATGATGCGCAAGCTCTGGCGCATCTCCTCCACGCGGACCAGGTAGCGATCGAACACATCCCCGGTGGTGCCCACGGGGATGTCGAAGTCGTAGGTCTCATAGCCGAGGTAGGGCTGGGCCTTGCGCAGGTCCTGCGGCACACCCGCCGCCCGGAGGCAGGGGCCGGTGTAGCCCCAGTTCACGGCCTCCTCAGCGCTGATGACGCCGATACCCTTGGTGCGTCCGTGCCAGATGGGGTTTTTCGTGAGCAGCCGCTCCAGCTCGTCGATGGCCGCTTCACACTCCACGAGGAAGCGCTCGGCGAGGGGCACAAAGCCCTCGGGGAGATCCCGGAAGACGCCGCCAATGCGGGTGAAACTGGTGTGCAGTCGCTGGCCCGCAGCCATCTCGAAGAGATCGTAGACCGTCTCGCGCTGCTTGAACAAGTAGAGAAAGGCCGTGAAGGCGCCGATGTCTACGGCGTTCACTCCCACGCACACGATGTGGTCAGCGACGCGCGAAAGCTCCGACATGAGCACTCGGATCTGCTGGGCGCGCTTGGGAATCTGGATTCCCAGGAGCTTCTCCACCGCTCCGGCATAGCCCACGTTGTTCATGATGGCGCTGCAGTAGTTCAGGCGGTCCGTCAGCGGGATGAACTGCTGGTAGCTCAGGCTTTCCCCGAGCTTTTCGACTCCGCGGTGGAGGTACCCGATTTCGGGTGTGGCCTTGGTGATCGTTTCGCCTTCGAGCTCGAGCACGATCCGGAGGGTGCCATGGGTGGTGGGATGCGACGGCCCCATGTTGACGATCATCTTGTCGCCGTCGAGTTGCTGCCGGGTCATGGCGATGGATTCCATGGTCATGTCAGCCCCGTTCGCCATTGTTGTAGGGTGCGGTGCAGCCTTCCATGCAGAAGGGGTCGCCACCATCGAGTGGAAAGTCCTTGCGGAGGGCATGGCCCGGGAAGTCGTCCCAGGTGATCAGGCGCCGCAGATCGGGGTGGCCCTCGAAGGGGATCCCGAAGAGATCGAAAACCTCACGCTCGAACCAGTTCGCGGTCTTGAAGATGCCCGCCAGAGTGGGCACGGCTTCTCCGTCGGCCACCGGAACCTTCAATCGGAGGCGCTCCTGGCTGGCGAGATTGAGCCAGTGGTAGACCACATCGAAGCGTGGCTCACGCTCCAGCCAGTCCACCGCCGTGATATCCACCAGCAGCTGAAACCCTTCGCGATGGAGCAGCTCCACCACGGCCATGAAGTTCGCCCTGGCCACCACGATGGTCTGATCACCCCGGAAGGCGTGACGGTCGGTGATGGCGCCTGGGATCTGTGCGTCGATGTGCTCAATGACCATGGTCGCCCCCGCCTAGAAGATCGTGCCAGCGCCGCGTTCGGCGGCGCCCATCAGCATGTTGCGGATGGCCTGCTGGCCCGTGAGGCCCTGTTCTGTCTGGATGGCCTCCTGCCGGGCCAGACTTTCGTAGAACCGCGCGATGTGGTCCTTGCGCATGGAGAGCGATTCCTTCTCGATCTTCTCCTGCAGTTTCATCACGCCGTAGATCATGCTCTCGGGGCGGGGCGGGCAGCCGGGCACATAGACATCCACCGGGATGATGCGATCCACGCCCTGGAGCGTCGCGTAGGTGCGATACATGCCCCCGGAGCTGGCGCAGACGCCCACGCTGATCACCCACTTGGGTTCGGCCATCTGGGCATAGATGGTGCGAAGCACCGGAGCCATCTTGTTGGTGATGGTCCCCAGGATCAGCATCATGTCGCTCTGGCGGGGGCTGAAGCGCATGGCCTCGGCGCCGAAGCGGCTGAGGTCGTACTTCGACGACATCATGCTCATGAACTCGATGGCGCAGCAGGCCACCCCAAAGGGCATGGGCCAGAGGCTGTTCTTCCGGCCCCAGTTGACCACCGCGTCGAGGCGGGTGGTCATCACGGCGTCGTTGATGCTCAGCTCGGACATCTCAGCGCTCCCATTCGAAGGCGCCTTTGCCCCAGGCGTAGATGAAGCCCACCAGCAGGGTGGCCATGAAACTCAGCATGGGCACGAAGGTCCACAAAGCCTGTTTGAAGTTCACGGCCCAAGGCAGGAGGAAGGCCGCTTCCACATCGAACAGGATGAAGAGCATGGCCGTCAGGTAGAACTTCACGGAGTACTTGTGCCGGGCGCCCTCCTGCAGCGGGGCCACGCCGCACTCGTAGGGGCGCATCTTGGCCTCCTGCGGATTGTTCGGCTTCAGCAGGGGAAGCACGGTGCCCGACAGCACAAGAATGGCGATGGCCGTCACGGCGGCGACCAGCAGCAGGATCAGGACCGACAGGAAGGGCGATGCGGGATGGGCCATGGCGCTCTCGGGCGGAGGGTTCCGCGAGGATCCAGCTTAGCGCCCTTTGACCGGCGGCAAGCCGTGTCAAGATCACAAGCGCCCGGGACCTACGGCTTTGGGATAGAATCTGCAGCCAACACTTGCGTCGGCTAGGATCTAGGGTGACCTTTCCACCCTTCTGCCGGGAATCCCATGAGCGACCTGAAACTGCGCGTCAAAGAGATGGTCATCGAACGCCTGAAGCTCGAAGGCATGACCCCCGACCAGATCGAGGATGAGGCCCCTCTCTTCGGGGATGGCCTGGGCCTCGATTCCATCGATGCCCTGGAGCTGGTGCTGGGCATCGAGCAGGTCTTCGGCGTCAAGATCGAGGACGAGGCTGCGGGCTTGAAGGCCTTCAAGTCGGTGCGGGCACTCACGGACTTCATCGCCGAGCATTCCAAGGCTTAAAGCTGACCCCATGACGGACATTCCGGCCCACCTGCCGCACCGCTACCCGTTCCTTCTGGTGGACCGGGTCCTGGAACGAGAGGCCGGTGTGCGCGTGGTCGCAGAGAAACTCGTCACCAACGGGGAGCCCTACCTCCAAGGGCACTTCGAGGGGCGTCCCCTGGTGCCCGGGGTGCTGCTGCTCGAAATGCTCGCGCAAGCGGGCGGATTCCTGGAGGCCGACCCGCTGCACGGTGCCGCCATCTTCCTGGCCGGGGTGCAGGACGCCCGCTTCAAGGCCCCCGCCCTCCCCGGCGACCGATTGCGCTTAGACGTGCGCGCCGAGGGCGCCTTCGCCGGGCTGATGAAGGTGAGGGGCACTGTGAGCTGCGAGGGCCGCGAGCTCTGCACCGCCAGCCTGCTGGTGAAGCGGCTATGACCGGCACCCGCGTCGTCATCACGGGGCTCGGTGTCGTCTCCTCCCTGGCCCCGGACCGAGAGCGCACCTGGTCCGCCATGCTCGCCGGGAAGGACGGCCTCGGCCCCCTCACCCGGCTCCACCTGCCTGCCGAACCCGCCCAGATCGCCGGTCAGGTGGCCATGGACCCCGCCCGGCATCAGACCCTCTGCGAACGCATGGCCCTCCGGGCCCTGGATGAGGCCCAGGATGGCTTCCATCCCGTGGGTGACCCCACCCGCATCGGCGTCTTCCAGGGCGCGGGCACCAGCGGTCTGCCCATCGCCGAAGCCTTTCTGGAGGAACGCCTGGCCGGTCGGCGCGGCCGGGCCACGGAAACCGCCCACCAGAGCCCCTGCACCGTCACCGACGCCCTGGCCCGCCGACTCGGCGCCGAGGGCCCCCGCGGCACCATCATGAATGCCTGCTCATCCAGCCTGCTGGCCCTGGGCCAGGCCTGGGAGCGCATCGCCGCTGGCGAACTGGACCTGGCCCTGGCCGGTGGCGCCGAAGGCCTTTGCCGCACCACCTACGCGGGCTTCTCCTGCCTCAAGGCGGTGGACGCCCACAAGTGCCGCCCCTTCAGCCGCGACCGTGCGGGTCTGAACCTGGGCGAGGGAGCCGTGCAGATCCTGCTTGAGCCCCTGGAGCGGGCCGTGGCACGAGGGGCAACGATCTACGCGGAGGTTCTGGGTTATGGGGCCAGCATGGACGCGCATCACCCCACGGCGCCGCACCCCGAAGGAGAGGGTGCTGCCCGCGCCATGGCCCTGGCGCTTCGCGCAGGAGGCCTGAACGCCTCCGGGGTGGATCTGATTTCCGCCCACGGCACCGCCACTCCGGCCAACGATGGGGCCGAGTGCCTGGCCATCCGGCGGGCCCTGGGCGCCGCGGCCGATGCCGTCTCCGTCACCAGCACCAAGAGCCAGTTCGGTCACACGCTCGGCGCCGCGGGCGCCTTCGGAGCCGCCGCCGCCATCCTGGCCCTGCGGGACCAGGTGGTGAGCCCCACCTTGCGCCTGGAGGAGCCCGATTCCGTCTGCGACCTGGATTGCACGGCGCTGGTGGCGAAACCCCGGGTGCTGAGGGCTGCGCTGGTCAATGCATTCGCCTTCGGTGGCAACAACGTGAGCCTCCTCCTCGCTCGCTGGGAGGGATCATGACCCCGCCGGGCCTCGATCTCGTCATCACGGGCCTGGGTCTGGTGCTCCCCTGCGGCGACGGGATCGAGGCCGCCCGAGCGGGCTTGGCCTCAGGCGCACCCTGCTTCGCGGACCTTCCCGAAACCCTCGGTCGGGGCCGCGGCAGCGCCTGTACCTCGTTCAATCCTGCGGGCATCATCCCACCCATGCAGTTGAGGCGCCTGGACCGCGCCTCCCGCTTCGCCTGGGTCGCGGCGCACCAGGCCTTTCAAGATGCGGGGCTCGATCCCAAGTTCATCGGCGAACGCATCGCCGTGGCCGTGGGCACCCTCACCGGGGGCAGCGAGGCCAGCGAGGCCTTCATGCGGCCCTACTTCCAGCGAGGGCCCGAGGGTGCCTCGCCGATGGTATTCCCCAACTGTGTGGCCAATGCCGCCAGCGGCCACCTCGCCCTGGCCTTCGGCCTGAAGGGCCCCAGCGCCACCTTTGTGGATCGGGAAAACGCCGCCTTCACGGCCCTGGAGCAGGCCGCGCGTTGGCTCCGTGCCGGTCTCGCCGACGCCGCCCTGGTCATCGGCACGGACGGTCTCTTCCCCTTGCTGATTGAGACCTGCCGGGGTTCGCGGATGCTGGCTCGACACGGGAATCCCGAAATCGGGTCCGGCCAGGGCTTCCTCCCCGGCGAGGGGGCCCAAGCCTTCCTGCTCGAGCCCAGAGATCGCGCTGAGGCCCGGGGCGCACCTTCCCGGGCCCTCCTCCGGGCCCTATCCTCCCGGTCCACGCCCGGGAACAGTGAAGACGAGAGATCCGGGGCGCTGGCGAAGGCCGTTTCGGCCCTGGGAAGCCTCCCGCTGGACCGCCGGATCGGCGGCGGAAATGGCCTGTCTCGGCTCGATGCCCTGGAAGCGCGCCTGGCCGGCGCCCATCCGGATTGGCCCGCTGCGATCCACCCCAAGCGCCTGTGGGGCGAATTTGGCGGCTCAGGCGGGCAGCTCCTCGCCGCGGCCCTGCTGGAACCCGCCGACCGCACGCTCGTCACCGCCCCCGCCAGCAGCGGGGCCCAGTTCGCGGCGCTCCTGGAAGGCGTTAGGCTGGATCCACGATGACCCAGCGCGACCAGATCAGCATCAGCAGCCAGTCCATCCTCTGGGTGGCGGGTGTGGGCGTGGGGCTTCTGACCCTCGCTTTCGTTCTGGGTGTGCAGGTGGGTAAGCAGAGTGCCGCCCTGCGGCGCCCCCTGCAGAGAGGCGTGGAGGAAGAGCTGAAGGACCTGCCGGAGCCCCTGGTGGATCAGCTCAAGCTTTTCGAGGGCGACGGACCGGACAAGCTGGTTCCTGCGCAAAAGGTCGAGGCCACCGCCCCCAAGGATGTGCCCAAGCCCGAGGCGAAACCGGCGGGAGGATCCGCCGAGACAGAGGCCTGGACCCTTCAGCTTGTGGCCACCGCCGATGCCGCCGAGGCCAAACGCGTGGCCGACAAGGCCAAGGCCGCAGGGTTCGCCACCGCGACCTTGAAAGACAAGGGCCAGGTCAAGGTGCGCCTCGCCAGGCCCGCGAGCCGTGCGGCCATGGACAAGACCGCCGAAAAGCTGAAAAAGGCCGGCTTCAAACCCTTTGCGGTGAAGGTGGAGTAGCCGCCGAATGACGGCTTTGGATGGACGCGACCTCGCTCCGTGTTCCTTCGGCCCGTCTACGATCAGGACTGCATCCGCGATCAGGACTACGGCTTGGGATAGACCCGGAGGCCCACCCACTTTTTTAGGATCACCTTGCCTGGCGCAAAACCGCGAGGCTTGCTGATATCGGCGATGCGGGCCAGGTGAACCTCCACCTTGCCGCCATCCCGCGCCTTGCTGTGGTAGGCGGCCAACTCGGCGGCGCGCTCGATCACGTGGCGGGGCAGATCGCTGAGCTTGTCCGGATTGCGGATCACCACATGGCTGCCGGGCACACTGGCCACGTGCAGCCAGACATCCAGGTTGTCGGCCACCTTGAACGTGAGCTGATCGTTCTCGGCGTCACCTTTGCCGATGAGGACTTCGAAGCCATCCACCATGACGCTCCGGAAGGCCACGCCCTTGCCGTCTTTCCGCTTTCCCTCGCCTGCCTGCATCCGCTTGGTCCCCTTGTTCTTCGAGGTGTTCTTCCCTTTCGGTTGTCTCGCAGAGGGCGGTTCGGGCGCAAGGGATTCTCCTTCCGCCTCTACGCGCTTCGCCCAGGCGGCCCGTTCGCGCACCAGCTCAGACTCGAGCTCAGAGATACGCACCAACCCCCGCTCCGCTTTTTTCGCGGCGACGAACCACGCCTGCGCCGCATCCTCGGCCGTCGTGCTTTCCGGCAGCGTGAGGCGGCTGCCATCCAGCAGCACCGCCTCCCGGGTGGTCCCCTTCAGGCGATACAGTTCCGAGGAAAGCCGCCGAGCCTGCTCCTTCAAGGGGAGATGCTCCGCGTGCTTCGCGCGGTCCCGGGCCAGGGCCTGGGCCAGGCGGTCCATCCTCGCCGTCTCCGCCTGTCGACGACGCTCCGCGGAAGCCTTGGCGGGCCCAAGGATCAGCGCCTCGGCCCGACCTTCGGACCAGCTTCGATGGCGGGACAGGAGGTCGCCCTCACCTTCCAGCACGTCCGCTTCTTCGCCGGCCAGCGCCGCTTCCAGGCGGTCTCCCCACCGCTCCCGCCAGCGCGTGATGGGCGGCGGATCCTCCATGGGTTCCGGAGCAGCCGCCGGAAAGGGAACACCGAGGCCCAGCCGAGGCACCTGCATGTCCAACCCGTCCACCCGGATTCCGGGCCGCCCCGGAATGGCCTGGAAGGCGAGCCGCAGGGTCTCCAGCCGCCCCGTGATCGCGCGCCTCTGGAAGACCAGGCCGACCCACCGCTCGCGGGGATCCCCCTCCACGGCCCTCAGTCGCGCGCCCTGAAGCCAGGGGCCCCACAGTTTTCCGCTGTCCTTGGGGGCCTCGGCCTGCAGCCGTTTCCAGACCGGATGATCCGCGCCCAGAAGCCAGAGTTCCGGTTTGGGCTGAAGGAGCAGCACCCAGCCTTCAGCGGATTTCCGACCGGCCCAACGCAGGCCCAAGGCCCGGCCCGAGGCCCAGACAGCCTCCACGGGCAGATCTCCCCGATCCCGCAGCCAGGCGCGGGTCAGAGCAAGCAGAAGCGGCGCATCCATGGCTATCCAACCCCCAGGCTCACAGCCTCTTCCCGTGGCGCATTCCGGTTCCAGCGGTCATGATGGGGCGTTCTCCTTGCCTCAGCATCCCATGGACAAGGATTCCCCCGAGGGTTCGCCAATTCATGTCGCGGCCCAAGCCCTACGATAAATGGAATCTATGACGAATGCCGCGCCGAAGGGTCCCCAGTCGCTCCAGGTTCTCCTGGTAGATGACAACCCCATCCAGTTGAGCCTCCTGAGACACCTCTTCCAGCGGCATGGCCACATGACCATCGAGGCCCGCAATGGCGCCGAGGCGCTGATTGTGCTGGCCACGGATTACCCCGATGTGGTGGTCAGCGATTGCGTCATGCCCCTGCTCGATGGCTACCAGTTCTGCCGTCTCCTGAAGGACGACCGGGCCACCCGCCATCTGCCAGTCTTGCTTCTCACCGCCCAGGGAACGGGGCTCGCCCGCTTCTGGGCCAAGACCTGCGGAGCCGACCGGTTCCTGGTGAAGGGTCGGGATCTCGATCACGTGGTGGAAGTCGCCACCGCGCTGGCCGAGCAATCCTCGAAACCGCGCACCGCCCATGCCGTGCCCCGGCTGGCCCAAGAGAATTTCGGGGTAGACGCCATCCAGCGGCGCCTGGCTCAAGCCCTTGAGCAGCGCCTGGTGGAAACGGCCCTGCGGGATTCCATCGCCAGGCTCTATACCGCCGACCACGACACGGCCCGTCTCATCCGCGGCTTCATCGAGATCCTTCAGGAACTGGTGCTGCCCGGCGCCCTGCTCGTCGCCTACATGGGGGAGGACGGCGTCTGGTGCCACGGGGTCCACGGCGCCTCCGCCAGTGAAGATGACCGCAGGGCCCTGGAGGCCGCGGTCGCCGGTCCCGGTCTCCTGAACGTCCCCCCAACATGCCGCTGGCATCCCGCTTCGGATGACGAGGAGCGGCGCCGGAGCATGCGCGATCCCGTGCTCCGCGTCCTCCCCTCCAGCACGCCTGGCTTCCCCACCATCGGCGCCCTGGCCTTCCTCACCGAGCGGCGGGCCGTCGAGGATTTCGAGCGCCTGTTCGAGATCGCCGCGGAAGAACTGGGGCGCCTGCTCAGCCTGGAAGACTCCCGGCTGCGCCTTTACCACCAGGCCATTCGCGATTCCCTCACGGGGCTCTTCAACCGGAAGCACATCCTCGACATGCTGGGCATGGAGCTGGACCAGTGCGGGCGTTTCGGCCAGGGACTGTCCATCATGCTGATGGACCTCGACCACTTCAAGACCATCAACGACCGCTACGGCCATGCCGCCGGTGACCAGGTGTTGAGCGTGATGGGGCAGCGCATCTCCTTCGGCCTGCGCAAGGTGGACCAGCTCGGCCGCATCGGTGGTGAAGAGTTTCTGGCCTATTGTCCCCAGACCGATCTGGAGGGTGCCCGCGCCTTGGCGGATCGCCTCCGGGAGCAGGTCATCGTGGACCCCATCCCGGGGCTCCCGGTGGGGGACCGCGTCACCCTGAGCATCGGCTTGGCCACCTGGGAGGGACCGGAGGATACCGCCGAGCGGCTGCTCTCCCGGGCGGACAAGGCCCTCTACCGGGCGAAGGCCGAAGGCAGGAATCGCGTCGTCAGCTGAGGCCGTCCAACCTCTTGACAGCCCCATGGAGGGGGTCGCATGATTCCATACGCTTCCGTATGGAGTCTCCATGGACCCCCTTGCTCCGCAGAACCCGGCTCCCCCGGAGGATCTCGCTGAACGCGTGGCTCGCCTGGAGGATCAGGTCGCCTGGCTCCTCCAGCGCCAGCAGGCACCCAGTGCCCCGCCTCAAGCCCGGGTTCAGGCACCGGCCTCAAGCCATCCCCTGCCCCGGCCGATCGTGCGCCCCGCCCAGCCCCGGCAGGAGGTCTCTCCGGTGGTCTGGATCGCTGGCATCGGAGCCTCGATCTTCCTGTTCGGCGCCATCTTCTTCTTCCGCTGGGCCATCCAGCAGGGCTGGGTGGGCGCGGAGCTGCGCTTCGTTCTCGGCCTGCTGGTGGGGGGCGCCATCTCGGCTTTCGCCGCGAAGCTGGTCCTGGGTGAGAGCCGCCGCCTGGGTGTGGCCCTGCTGCTGGCGGGCCTCGGAACCCTGCAGTTCACCTTCCGCGCCGGGGCGATGGAATACCACTTCTATGCCGCGCCGCTGGGCCTCGCGGCCACGGCCCTCGTCACGCTGCTGGCGGGTGGGCTCGCGGCGCGAGGGCGCAGTGGCGGGGCGCTCACCGTCTCGCTGATTTCAGGCCTGGCCGCGCCCCTGGTCTTCAGCCAGGGCGGCCATCATGAAGTGGCGTTGGCGGCGTATCTCGCCGTGCTCATGGCCGCCGCGCTCGCCGTGCCCTACCTCGCTCGCACGGGAGGTTCCTGGCACGGTGCGCGGTGGACGGCCCTCGTCGGCGTCTGGCTGCTGCTCCTGCCCGCCTGCGCCGAGGTGCTGAAGGCCGATGCGGGAACCTTGGGCATGCTGCTCGTGCTGCATCTGCTTCTTGCGGGCCTCTGGGCCTGGCTGCCGGGCACGAAGGACCTCCCTGGCACGCCCACCGTGCTCTGGCTTGTGGCTTCGATTCTGGCCACCACCTATGGGTGGCTCCTGTGGAAACGGGCGGGCCTCACACCTGAGACCTTCGCCCTGCCCGTCATCGCTGCAGCCACCTTGAACGTGCTGCTGGTGCAGCCCCTGCGTCAGCGCATGGAGAATCGACGGGCCGACTGGGGCCTGCTGGCCCTGGTCGCGGGCCATCTGGCCCTTGCGGTGCCCGTGGCCTTGGCCTGGCGCTGGGTCGGACCGCTCTGGGGCGCCTTCGCCTTGGGTCTCGCCTGGGCCTCGCTGAAGGCGGAGGACAGTACCTTCGCCGAAGAGGCCACGGCCCTGCGCTGGCTCGCCGCGGCGCTGGCCCTGCTCACCACCCTCCGCTGGGCCTTCCATGGCCTTGATGGCTTCCTCTTCCGCAGCAGCCCGCTCACCCCCTTCCTCAATCCCGCCTTCGCGGAAGGCGCCCTGGTTTCCGCCGCCTGGTGGATGCTGGCCCGTCGCGGCGGACCCCTCGGCCTGATCTCGTTCCTGGCCCTCGAGGTGACGGCCAACGTGACCCTGGCCTTCGAGGCCGCCCGGGTGGTGCAGCGGCTGCAGACGCCTTCGCCCTTGGGCTGGGGACCCTCCCGCGCGGCCTCCATCGCCATGACCCTGGTCTGGGCCCTTTCGGGCGCCTGGCAGTGGATGCGCGGCCTCGGCCAGCGCGACAAAGCCCGCCGCGCCCTGATGATCGCGGGCTACGCCTGGATGGGTCTCGCCAGCGTCAAGCTCATCGCCTCGGACCTGGATCGCGCCGACACCCCCCTGCGCGCGCTGGCCTTCCTCGGCGTGGGCGGCATCGGCATGGCCGCGGCCATCCTCGCCAACCGCACACGCAGCGAGGAACCCTCATGAAACACACGGCCACCCTTCTCCTGCTTCTGCTCGGGCTGACGCTGACTTTGGCCTGCGCGCGGGAGGACCGCGCCTCCCTGGGCCGTCGTCCCATATCGCCCGCGCCTGCCAGCGGCTGGGCGCATCTGCCTCTGGATGCCGAAGCCCAGCGCCAGCTGAAGGGCGCCTGGATCGGCGATGCGGCGGGTCGGAGCATTCCCTTCCTGGAGGCTCGCGAAGGCCTGTGGGAGTCCCGGTCCTTGCCGCTGGAACACACGCTGACGGGCAAGGACGCCGACGGTCGCCCGACCGTCGAGTTTTCCCTGAAATTGCCCGAAGGCTGGCGGGTGGGGGAACGTGAATCCCTGAAGCTCGACCTCGACCTGGAAGGCCGCACCCCCTGGGTGGCTCAGGTAAAGGCGGAGCGCCAGCGCGAGGGCGGGGGGTTCATCGCCTATGATCCCGTCGCGCCGCTGCACCTCTACGACCTGTCGCCTTCGGGCAACCGCCGCAGCCTCGACCTGCCCTGGGATGGCCACCGCTATCGGCTCACGCTGCTCGCGTCCCAGGGTGAGGCCCCCCGGATCCGCGGCCTGTCCGTCCGCGCCGAAACGCGGCCCGAGGCCCTGGAAACCGAACTGGCCCTGGACGGTCTGCTCACGCCCGAACCCGGCCGGCCCGGCACCTGGCGCCTCACCCTGCCGAACGAGGACCGTATCGTGGGCCTGGACCTCGTGCTCGCGCCGCCCGCCGCGCCCCTGCGGCCAGAGATCCGAATGGGAGAAGACACCGAAGGGGACCGCCGTTGGCCTTGCGCTGACCTGGTGTGGAACCTCCCGGCCTTGAACACCAAGGCCAGCCGCATCGCCCTGACGCCCGTCCAAGCCAAGACACTCACCATCACCCTGCCCGAAGGCGCCGCACCGCTGAGCGTTCGCCTCCTCGTGCGGCGCCAGACGCTGATCTTCCCGGCGGAGGCTGGGCAGGCCTACGCCCTGCACCTGGGCGGCGAGTCCAAGCCCGCCCCCGGCAGCCTCGGCGCCCTGCCCTCCATCCGCACCCTCGCCGCCCGCGCGCCGCTCACCCTTGGCCCCCGCGAACCAGACGATCTGGGCCTCCCCCATCGCGAAGGCGCCGATCAGCAGGTCCGCCCATGGATGCCGTGGATCGCTGGCCTGGCGCTGCTGGTGCTCGGCTGGGTAGCCCTGCGCCTGTTGCGGCCGGAGGGGGCCCGAAAAGCCTGAAGGCCGGCTTCAGAACCTGGCTTTGGCCTTCTGGAAGGATGACCGGATGGCCTGCCAGGCCTGTTCCAGCGCTGCCTTCTCATGCTCCCACTCGGCCTCCATGGATGATTTCAATCGCATGACCTGGGCGCTGGCCTCGTTTCGCTGGAGCTGCAGTTCGTCCGTGATGCTGTCCAGCTCGGGCCGGGCCTGCGCCTCCATTCGCCTGGCGCTGGCTCGGTACTGGCCGATCAGCGCGGTCCATTCCGCCACCTGGGCTTCGAACCGTTCCAGGTCGGCCCTTCGGCTCGCCAAGGTTGCTGTAGAGGGTGGAGGCGCCTGCTCAGTCGTGCGCATGGACGGTCCCTTTCCTCGCCCGGCGGATCGTCGCCGCACGATCGGTGAATCGAAAGGCTGTGCCCCCTCCCCGCTCCTGGAGTGGCCCCATCCGAATGGATTCATCTCTGGGTGAGAAATCAAGTCACATGCCAAGTACAACCTGGCGCGACGACCAACTGTATTTCGCTAAACACGCTGGCCTTGAACAGGCCCGGCCCCGCCTGCGAAACGGCCGTGCGATCCAGCCCACCGTGCCATGAGGCGGAATTGTCAAATGTGACGGATGGATTTCCACTCAGTGGCGGTGGATGCCCTCTTTGCGCATCCGGCCGCGGAGGGTGCTCGGGTTGATGCCGAGGATATGGGCCGCACCATTGGCCCCCTCGATCCTCCAGTTGGTCTTGCGCAGCACCTGGCTGATGTAGTCGCGTTCCAGTTCCACCAGGGGCTTGGTCTCATCCTGTGGCCGGGTCGGGCTCGGAGCGCTGAAGTGATCCAGCACCTGCAGGGTCGTCCCCTGGGAAACGATCGCGGCCCGCTCGATGACGCTTTCCAATTCCCGGATGTTGCCCGGCCAGGAATGGGCCATGAGGCGGCCCATGGTTTCATTTGTGACGTTCTGGAGGTTCTTGCCCAGCTTCCGGTTGAACTTCTCCAGGAAATACTCCACGAGCAGGGGGATGTCTTCACTTCGGTCCCGAAGGGGCGGAATGGTGATGGGGAAGATGTTGAGCCGGTAGAAGAGGTCTTCGCGGAAGCGTCCGAGGCGCATCTCCTCGTAGAGGTCGCGGTTGGTGGCTGCGATGATGCGGACATCCACCTTCACGGTCCTGGAACTTCCTAATCGGCTGAATTCGCCATCCTGGATCACATGCAGCAGCTTCGCCTGCAGTTCGAACGGCAGGTCGCCGATCTCGTCCAGCAGGATGGTGCCCTTGTCGGCCAATTCGAAACGGCCAAGCTGCTGGGCACTGGCACCCGTGAACGCGCCCTTCTCCCGCCCGAACAGCTCGCTTTCGATGAGGCTTGCAGGGAGCGCAGTGCAATTGACCATGACGAGGGGGCGGTTCCTCCGCAGGCTCCGGCTGTGGATGGCGCGCGCCACCAGCCCCTTGCCGGTGCCCGTCTCCCCGAGCAGCAGCACTGTCGAGTCCTGCGGCGCCACGGCCTCGACCCGGAAGAACACATTTTCAAGGCAGCGGCTCTGCCCGATCACTTCCCCGAAATGGTAGGTGTGGTTGATCTCCTGGAAGGGATAGATGTCTGCGGACTGGACGCGATCCTTCAGGGCCTGGAGCTCCACGTTGGCCTTGTGCAGATCGTTTTCCACCTGCCGCCGGAGGGCTTTCTCCTGCGAGAGGA
This sequence comes from Geothrix sp., assembly GCA_030824075.1. Taxonomy (GTDB): domain Bacteria; phylum Acidobacteriota; class Holophagae; order Holophagales; family Holophagaceae; genus Geothrix. Next base: position 9,749 of record JAVBYJ010000015.1, on the reverse strand, counting down.
GATCCTCGCCCTGATCAAGCGCGGGTGAGTACGGGCATGCGCGCTTGCCCCAGGTGATGTCCGAGTGGATGGCGACTGCGCCGATGATCTTGCCCTTCACCAGGATGGGCGCTGCCGTCACCTTGAGGGTGATCTCCTCGCCGGTTCCCGCGTGGATGGCCAGCACCACCTCCGTCACCTTCTCGCCCTTGAAGGCGCGTGTAAGCGGATGTTCCTCTTCACACAGGGGAAGCAGGTTCTTTGGCCAGCGGAGAAGGAACCCCTCGCCCCTCCTTCCGTATCTGCTCCGCAGTTCATTGAGGGACGCGACTCCCAGCATCCGGACCGCGGCCTTGTTGCAGCGCGTGATCCCCTCCCGGGTGAGGATGAACACGGCATTCGGCGTCGTGTCCAGGATGGCATTCATCTCCGTGCGCTTCAGAAGCAGGGCTGACACCTGCTCAGAGAAGGACCTGCGCTTTTTCACCTGGATCACCTCGGAGCGGACCCCAGCCGCGGCGACGACTCGGCGAGTGACGTAGGGAGCAGTCTGCGTAAGCATCAATGCCTCGACAGATTCGTTGATTACTCAACGGTCATCAATCAGTGTAGGCCTTTCCTCCTCCAGGAAACCCCACGGATCAAACTTTCTCGAATTTTCGCGACGTCCGCCTTCCACGATGACCGCCGTCGCGCCCGTCGCATTTGACGGTTCTGCGCCATGACGCGGTGGGGAGCGCCAGGACGAGGTTCAATGCTCCATCAGGAGCTTCCTCAAGCCCAATCTTTCATACAGATGGTGGCTCGCATTGGATCCGTTTGTTTGGCACGCAACTTGAGATGTGCAGGTCGCAGCGAATGACGACTGGCTTGAAATCAAATCTTGTTTTGACCTTTCACTTCTTGATCGGATGCACCCATGACGCCAAAGAAGGCCATGTTGATCGACCTCTCGCTCTGCGTGGGCTGCAATGCCTGCCAGGCAGGGTGCAAAGAAGAGAACGGACTTCCTCCCAGCGATGAGAAATACCTTTCTCTGACGGCCTACACCGCGCTGAACAAGTACAACGATCTTTACGTCCGCCGCATGTGCCAGCACTGCGACGTCCCCACGTGCGTGTCCGTGTGCCCCGTGGGTGCCCTCACCAAATCAGGCGCCGGGCCGGTGTCCTATGATGGCGAAAAATGCATCGGCTGCCGCTATTGCCTGCAGGCCTGCCCCTTCCACGTCCCCAAGTACGAATGGAGCAGCACCAAGCCTTCCATTCGCAAATGCAAATTCTGTCCCAACAGAATCGCCAAGGGGCTTCAGCCCGCCTGTGCCGAAGCCTGCCCCACCGGAGCGACGAAATTCGGCGACCGCGACGAACTGCTGATCGAAGCGGCCGGCAGGATCAAGGCTGAACCCGGAAAATACGTCAGCAGGATCTACGGCGAGCAGGATGTCGGCGGCACTTCAATGCTGTACCTCAGCCCGGTGCCCTTCGAACAGCTGGGCTTCGACTCTCGGCTGGGGAAGATTCCCATGCCCATGCTGACGATGAGCGCACTCTCCAAGGTTCCCAATGTGGTGTCCGTAGGGGGCGTCCTCCTGGCGGGCATCTGGTGGATCACCAACCGCCGTGCCGAAGTCCAGGCCCACGAGTCCTCTCTGAAGAAGGGGAAGACCCAGCCGCAGGAGGACGACGAATGAGAGCCCTGAAGCTGCCCCGCTTGATCGGCTGGCGACCGATCGCCACCACCCTCATCCTGGCGGGGGCCCTGGCGGCCGTGGCGAGGTTCACCCTCGGACTCGGGGCAACCACCAACCTCAGCGATGAATTCCCCTGGGGCCTCTGGATCGGCTTCGATTTCCTCGGAATCGGCCTTGCAGCGTCAGGTTTCACGATCGTCGCCGCCGTGCACCTCTTCCACGCCGAAGAGTACGAACCCATCGTTCGACCAGCCATCCTGACCGCCTTCATCGGGTACCTCCTGGTGGTCCTGGTGCTGATCATCGACCTAGGACGGCCAGACCATTTCTGGCACCCATTGGTCATGTGGAATCCGCACTCGGTCATGTGTGAGATCAGCTGGTGCCTGATGCTGTACACCACCGTGCTGTCGCTGGAGTTCGCGCCCATCCTTCTTGAGAAATTCCACATCCATTCGCCCATCAAGTGGATCCACGCCGTCTCCCTGCCCTTCATGATCTTCGGCGTCCTCCTGTCGACCCTTCACCAGTCCTCCTTCGGTTCGCTCTACCTGATCGTCCCGAATCGCCTGCATGCGCTTTGGTACACGCCCCTGCTTCCGGTGCTGTTCTTCATCTCATGCATCGCCTCCGGTCTTTCGATGATCGTCCTGGAGACGCTCATCTTCTCCAGGAACGGGCGCCCCTTCCTGCCGACGCGGCTTCGGGCCAACCTCGCAAAGGCCATCGCCCTGGCCCTGGCGGTCTACTTCGTGGTGCGGATCCAGGACCTGCTGTCCAGGGGCGGATTCCGGGACATGACCACCCTGACCTATTACAGCGTGGCGTTCTGGGCAGAGCTGTTGATCGGCTTCGTGATCCCCTTCGCCATGCTGCTCTTCGAAAAGGTCCGGATCTCGCCGACAGGCCTCTATTCCGCAAGCCTGATGGTGGTGCTGGGCTTTGCCTTCAACCGGATGAATACGGCCATCACAGGGCTGGAACACTACCCAAGTCAGACCTATTTCCCTTCCATCATCGAAATTTTCATCATGCTCGGCATCACAGCCTGCGGCTTCTGCGCCTTCTCTTTCATCGCCGAACACCTCCCCATTTTCCGGATCGAGGAATCGGGCAACAGTCACCACCAAGAGGCTCTGAGCGGCGCGCAGGAGCCGCTGTTCGTGTCTCCCGAATGCGAAGACCTGCGTCCGACGTAAACGGGCCCCATCTCCCACGCACAGATCCATGGAGGTTGACATGTTCGATCTCGCCAACTGGCGGAACCCCGAAACGCTCTTCCTGAACATCACGAACGGCCTGCTTGGAATCGCCACCATCATGCTGGTGGTCTGGATCTGCGGGTCGGCCATCTACGAACATGTGGCCGTCGATCACAAACCGAATGCCAAGCAGTAACCGAAAGGGGCCGTCATGACCGTTCTGCTCGTCATGTTCTTGTTCCTCGCCTTTGTCGGAACCGACCACGTCGTCCGTCTGGCCTCCAGGCGCGCTGCCTCAAGACGGGCGGCTGCCAAGTCCGGGAAGGCCCCGCGGATCGTCCCTCCCCCCTACGGGGAATTGACGAAGCGGGCCATCGGCTGAAGCGCTCACCGGTTGTCAGGGGATGAACCCGGATCCGGGCGCCCGCGCCGGCTTCAACGCTTCTCCGACGGTCACGGTTCCGAGGCCGTCTCCCTGGACGCCGGTTTCTGCCGCAGCTGCACCAGCGCCACGGCGGCCAGGATGACGGTCATGCCGAGGATCTCTCGGAGGCCAAAGGCTTCGTGCAGGATGAGGCTGCCGAGCAGTACCGCGACCAGGGGGTTCAGATAGGCGTAGGTGCCCATCTTGGCGGGGGGCCAGGCCTTGGCCAGGTAGATGTAGGCAGAGAAGGCGAGCAGCGATCCGAAGAGTGCCAGGTAGCCGACCGCGTAAAGCGCCTTGGGGGTGAGGGGGCCCCGCAGAAAGCCCCCCGAGAGCGGTGCCACGACGAGGCCGATGACGGCCGCCGTGAGCATCTGGATGCCCACATTGGTGAGCAGGCCGCCGCCGTGGACGAAGTGTTTGCCGTGGAGGGTGCCCCAGGCCCAGATGAGAGGGGCCGCCACCATGGCCGCCAGGCCGCCCGCGTGGATGCGCAGACCACCGCTGGGCCACACCAGCACGGCCACACCCGCGATGCCCAGGGCGAGGCCCACCCAGCCCTTGGGGCCAAGGCGTTCCTTCGCCATGGAGAACACCGCCAGCCACAGCGGCACCAGCGCCGCAAGCACCGCCGCCAAGCCTGAGGAAACATGCAGTTCCGCGTAGGACACCAGGGCGTTGGAACCGCCCAGCAGCAAGGCGCCGACGATCATCAAATGCCCGACTTCGCGGGTGCCTGGCCAGGATTCCCGGCGCAACCTGCCCAGACCCAGCGCGATGAGGGAGGCCACGGAGAAGCGCGCGGCCACCATGCCGTAGGGCGTGAAGGATTCCAAGCCCAAGGCGATGGCAAAGTAGGTGGATCCCCACACCACAGCCACGGTGAGGTAGGCGAGCCAGGCGAGCATCAAAGACCACCCTGGCCGGATTCGCGTTCCACGCGGCAGACCCGCAACCGGAAAGCGCCGTACCACTGATCCCGGCCCAGGCGCTGGGCCACCGCGTGTTCTGCGTGGGCCTTCCAGGCCGCGATGGAGCCCTCGTCTTTCCAGTAGGACACAGTGATGCCGAAGCCCTCGGCATCGCGCACGCTTTCCACACCCAGAAAGCCTGGCTGCGTTTTCGCCAGATCGACCATCCGCTCGGCCATGGCGTCGTAGCCCCGATCGCCCGCCGTGCGCTGGCTGCTGAAGATCACCGCCAGATAGGGTGGCGCCGGTGTGGCCGCGATCACTTCTTGACCTTCTTCACTTGGCCTTCGATGGGGAAGGGGCTCGGACCGGCCTTCTCCCAGTGGGTTTCCAGCACCATGGTGGTGCGGGTGGTGACCATGAGGCCCAGCACGCGGATGCGGCGCAGCCGCTCGGCGATGCCCGCGGGCGTGTCCGCCACCACCTTCAGCAGCAGGGCATCCTCGCCGGCGATGGTATGGGCCTCCAGAATGTCCGGTTCCTCCTCCAGGGCCTTGATGAAGCGCTGCTCGATGGCCTCGTTGTTGTCCTTGTAGCGCACCGCCACGAAAGCGACCGTGGACTTGTTCACGGCCGCCGGGGTGACCCGGGCAGCGTAGCCGCCCAGCACGCCATCCGCCTCCAGGCGCTTTACCCGATCGATGACCGTGGGCCGGCTCACGCCCAGGCGCTCAGCGAGCTCTGCATGGCTCATGCGCCCATCCTTCTGGAGCAGGGCCACCAGACGGCGGTTCAGGTCGTCTTCCATCAGCAGCTTCGCCATGGGTCGCTCCAGACAAAAGGGTTGATCTTTCAATTGAACATTATGCTAGAAAATCCATCAATACAGATGACAACCCGTCAACAGCTTCTGGGGCGTTAAACTGTGGGCGAGGTGCACATGGACTTCACCCGACCCTTCACCGACCAGAGCTTCTTTCTCATCGCGGGGCCCTGCGTCATCGAAAGTCGGGAGCACGCGCACCTCATGGCCGCAAGCCTGCGGGATCTGGCCGAAGCGCGGGGCATCCCTTTCATCTACAAATCCAGCTTCGATAAAGCCAACCGCACCAGCGGCGACAGCCACCGCGGACCAGGCATGGAGGGCGGCCTGGACATCCTCGCCGAGGTGCGCAGCCGCTACGGTGTGCCGGTGCTGACGGACGTCCATGAAAGCGATCAATGCGCTCCTGCGGCCCAGGCCGTGGATGTGCTGCAGATCCCCGCCTTCCTCTGCCGGCAAACGGATCTGCTCATGGCCGCGGCCGCCACCGGCCGCACGGTGAACCTGAAGAAAGGCCAGTTCCTCGCCCCCTGGGACCTGAAGCATGGTGTGGAGAAGTTGAAGTCGGTTCCAGGGCATGGTTCCGTGTGGGTGACCGAACGCGGTTCCACCTTCGGCTACGGCAACCTCGTGGTGGATTTCCAGAGCTTCCCGCACCTGCGGAAGACAGGCTGCCCTGTGATCTTCGACGCCACCCACAGCGTGCAGAAGCCCGGCGCCCTGGGCAACACCACGGGCGGGGCCCGGGAAATGATCCCCACCCTGGCCCGGGCCGCGTCCACGGTGGTGGATGGTTTCTTCTTCGAGGTCCATGACTGCCCCGAGAAGGCCCACAGCGATGGTCCCAATGCGATGCATCTGGATCGGTTCGGCGACCTGCTCGACCAGCTCCTGGTGCTCTGGCGCGCAGGCCGCGCTGCGGCCTTGCAGGATGCCGCCGGCCGGTAGGGGGAGGCATGGCCGAGGTGTTGAAAGCTGGCCGTGGCCTAGAGCTGCGCCCGTTGACCCTGCGGGACGCCAAGGTGCTCTTCGCCCTGGTGGAGGCCAACCGGGAGCGCCTGCGCCGCTGGTTGCCGTGGCCGGATGCCAACCAGACCCCGGCTGACTCCCGGGCCTACATCCTGTGGATGCGCGCCCAGGCCCGGGCTGGGCTCGGCCTGTCCTTCGGCCTCTGGTGGCGGGATCAACTCGTCGGTGTCGCGGGGTTCAACTGGATCGACGGGGCCAACCGAAGCGCCGCCATCGGGTATTGGCTGGCCCAGGAGGCCGAAGGCCACGGCCTGATGACCACCGCCGTATCGGCGCTGCTCCGTCATGGGTTCCGCACCTTGAGGCTCAACCGCATCGAGATCCGCGTGGGCGTCCGCAACCGGCGCAGCCGAGCCATTCCGAAGCGCTTGGGCTTCCGTCACGAGGGCACCCTGCGACAAGCCGAGCAACTCGCCGATCGCCTGGTCGATCACGCGGTGTACGGGTTGCTGCTTTCGGAATGGCGAGGCCGCTAAACCGCCATGGTGGCCCGCGGGTAGCCCCACCATGCGCTACGCCGTGCCTGCCCTCCTCCTGTCCGCCCTGCCTTTGATGGCCCAATCCGCCCTGGTGTCGGTGATCCGCCAGCCGAAGGCCACTGGCGCTGAATTCACCGTGCCCATCACCGAACTCCAGATCCGGGACCACGGGACCTTCGCCCACCTCCACCTCGGTGTCGGCCTGGGGATGCGCCACTGGGACGATGGTGACAATGCCCTGCGCTTCGTGGTGGACGCCAACGCCACCGCCGATCAGCTCTTCGCCGGATTCGGCGCCATCGTCGAAGTGCCGCCTGGCGAGGGCGCCTTCCTCGGCCCGCGCCTTCGGGTGGGCTGGGCCTTCCACCCCGCCTGGGCCATCAGTCTCGAAGGCGAGCACCTCGAGCGGCCCTTCACCGATGGGCTGAAGGTCCGCCGCCGCAGCAACGTCGGACTGGTGCTGACCGTCCGGTTCTGAGGCCCGGTCCTGTCCCTACTCGATGCCCGCCGCATAGGTGAGGTTCAGCAGAGCCATGGCCCGGGTCACCTTCCCCACGCTGTTCTTGTTGGTATCGGTGTAGGGAATGCCCCGGCGATCCAGGGCCTCGTAATCGAAGTTGCCGTCACCGCTCAGGTCGAAGCAGAGGGCGCCGTCCTTGATCCAGTCCGTGTCGATGCGGTACCCCGGCGCGGGCACCGCGCTCACGATGACATCAGCCACGCGGATGAAACCTTCGAGGTGGTCCTTGTTGGTATTCGCGTGGCACAGGATCGGCGTCGCCTTCAGATTGGCCACCATGGCCGTCAGGGGGCGTCCGATGCGCAGGCTGTCGTTGATCACCACCACGGTCTTGCCCGCCAGCCAGCCCTCCCCGAAGCCCCGTTTCAGCGTCTTGACGATGGCCCGCGCCGTGCACGGCGTCATGCAGCGGTGCTGGGTGCCGTCGTCCATGCGCTTCCGGTACTTGTTCAAGAACCCGATGTTGATGGCGTGCAGGCCCTCGATGTCCTTGCCGGGGTCCACCAGGTCCATCACTTCGTCATCCTTGATCTCGGGATAGCGCAGCGGATAGAAGATGAACACGCCATGGGTCTTGTCATCCTGATTGATCCGCGCCACCAGTTTCACCAGCTGCATGCCGTTTTCCACGCGCAGATCCGCCGCGTTGATGCCCGCGTCCTCGCAGTCCTTCATGAGCCAGCGCTGATAGGTGAGGCTACCCGGATCCTGGCTGCCCAGGATGACGCCCAGGCCCGGTGAGAAGCCCAGTTTCTTGACGTTCGAACGCACCAGTTCCAGGTAATGGCGGGCGGTTTCCTGGCAATCGAGCTTTCCCGTAAGTGTGGTGGGCATTCGGCACCTCAGCTTTCAGTCTATCGAATCCGCCGCGTTCATCGGCACGCCGGCCCCTTATTCTGATCCCATGCGCCTTTCCAGACCTGCCCCCGGAGAGATCCAGGCCCGCCTCCGCGCCGCCTACCCCGACGCCCGGTGCGCCCTCGATCACCGGGATCCCTTTCAGCTGGTGGTCGCCACCATCCTCAGCGCCCAGTGCACGGATGCCCGCGTCAACCTCACCACCCCGGCGCTCTTTGCCCGATTCCCCGACGCGGCCAGCCTCGCAGAGGCCCCTCAGGACGAGGTGGAGGTCCTCATCAAATCCACCGGATTCTTCCGCAACAAGGCCAAGAACCTCATCGGCCTCGGACAGGCCCTGATGGCGCGGCACGGCGGCTTGGTGCCCGCTGATCCCGCAGCCCTTGGGGCCCTTCCTGGTGTGGGGCAGAAGACCGCCAATGTGGTGCTGGCCAACGCGTTCGGGGTGCCTGCCCTCGCGGTGGATACCCATATTTTCCGCGTGGCGCGCCGCCTGGGGTTGTCCAAGGCCCCGACCCCCGAAAAGGTGGAGGCCGACCTTTGCCGCCTCTTCCCGCGGGAGGACTGGATCGAGTTGCATCACCAGCTCATCTTTCACGGGCGCCGCACCTGCGATGCCCGGCGGCCGGATTGCGCGGCCTGTTCCCTCCTGGACCTATGCCCCACCGGACTGGGGAAGATTAAGGATCCGCACCTGGGCGTGACGTTTGAGGCCTCGGTTTCCGCCGGCCAGTCGTCAGCCGTCACGTCTCAAATTCAGATGATCGGCAGTCCCCAGCGCATCCTCAGCCTGGTGCCGTCGGTCACGGAGCTGCTGGTGCAGTGGGGACTGGCCGCCCGGCTTGTGGGACGCACCCGCTACTGCATCGAGCCTCGCTGGATCCGCAACACCGTCCCCTCGGTGGGTGGCACCAAGGATCCCGACCTCGGTCGCATCCGCGATCTGGCCCCGGATCTGGTGATCCTGGAGCGGGATGAGAATCCGAAGGAAGTCGCGGAGGCGCTCACCGCCCTGGACATCCCCTGGCTGGCTCTGGAGATCCGCACAGTGAAGGATTGCATCGCGGGCCTGCGGGAACTCGGGCATCGTCTGGGTCTGCCTGAGGCGGCAGCGCCGCGGGTCGCTGCCCTGGAGGCCTCCCTCAAGGGGCGCCGCCGAAAGGGTCCCCGGGCCCTGGCCCTCATCTGGAAGGCTCCCTGGATGAGTGCCGGCCCGGACACCTACCTGGGTGATCTGTTGCGTCAGGGTGGCTTCACGCCCATCGGTCCCGACCGCTATCCCGTGCTTTCGGACGATGACCTGGACGCCCTCGCACCCGAGGTGATTCTGCTGCCCACGGAGCCCTACCGCTTCAACCGCCGCCACCAGACCGAACTGCAGAAGCGGTTCCCCAACGCCGCCGTACACCTCGTGGATGGACAGGCCCTGACCTGGTACTTGAGCCGCACCGAGGCCGGACTCGACCTGGTGAGATCCCTCTAGCGCAGCACGAAGCGAAAGGTCATGTCGAAGATCGCATCCACCTTCCGCCCTCGGAAGATGCCCCGGCCAAACCTCCAAAGCTTGACCGCCCGCATGGTTTCGCTCTGGAGTGCCGGGGGTCCCTCCAGCAGCTCCGTCCGGATGGGAATACCCTTCTCGTTGATCGTGACCCGCACCACCACGTCACCCTGGATGCCCCCCACTCGGCCAGCAGGGGGTAACCAGGGATCTCCTCGTGGACCACCTCGAGATCGTTCAGGTCCAGACCAGGGTTCATGCCAGGGGCGGCGCGGAACATGGCCCGACCTGAGCCCTTAGATGACCCGCGGCCATCCCCCCTCCCTGCAC
>JAVBYJ010000031.1 GCA_030824075.1 Geothrix sp. | reverse complement strand
CGGCAAGCGCAGCGCGTCGGAGCACGCGCAGCGCGCGATAGGCGGAGGTACCGAGTGAGCCCGAAGCAGGAGCGAAGGGCCACTTTGCCGAAGGCGAAGCCCGCAGGGCGAGGCACAGGAGGTGCCGAGTGAAGATCGCGTTCATCGGCACCCACGGGGTCGGCAAGACCACCCTCTGCTATGAGTTAGCCGCAGTCCTCAAGCGGGAAGGCCTCCATGTGGACATCGTGAAGGAGGTCGCCCGGCTCTCACCGCTGCCCATCAATCAGAAGACCTCTCTGGAAGCCCAGACCTGGATCTTCCTGACTCAGATGGCCGAGGAGATCCGCTCGGGCAGCCAGCACGACGTGCTGGTTTGCGACCGCAGCGTCCTGGACAATTACGCCTACATGATGCTGGCCTTCGGCCGTCAGCTGCCCATCGAGCGGTTCATGCACCACTGGATGAAGAGCTACGACCTGCTCTTCAAGGTGCCGTTCTGCGGTCAGCTGGCCGCCGACGGCGTGCGGGACACCGACGCCTTCTTCGCCGAGGCCGTGGATCAGCTGGTCGACAAGCTGCTCGAGGAACGCGCCCTGCCCCATGAGCGCCTGGAACCTGGAGCCCGCCCCACCTGGATCGAGCGGGTCAAGCAAGTGGTACTGAATCACCCCGGAGGCCAGAAACGACTCTGGTGACCTGCAGGGGGTTTATTCAATAGTGAAGTCCATGGTTCCCATCCCGATGGAGACCCTAGACGTCGCTTATGCGTCTCCGGAGAGACCATGCTCAAGAATGCCCGCACCATCGGAACCCGCCTGTTCATTGTCACAGGGATATCGGGGCTCCTCTTCGCCGGGGCCCTAGCGGTGGCCCTCTCTGGCCTCCGGAACGGCCGGGAGACCTACCTCTCCTATGCCGATCGCCAGGCCCCCGAGCTGCTGATGTACACCCAGCTGTACGCCTATGGTCTCCAGACCGGTCAGGCCGTGCGCAACATCATCCTCGATCCCTCCAATCCCAAGGCGTACCAGAACTACGATGACGCGGTGAAGGAGTTCAACGAAAAGCTCAAGGCCGCCCCGCTGATCGTGGGGGATGGTCCTGCCGCCCACAAGGCCCTGTCCGAGATCCAGGACAAATGGATCCGGCTCCAGGCGCTCCAAGCCCCCATCAAGGCGGGCTCCGTGGATACGGCCTCCGCAGCTGCGGTCATGAAGAAGGACGTGACGCCTCTCTGGAGGCAACTCCGTGATCAACTCCTGGGCCTCATGAAGCAGCAGGAAAAGATCATGGCCGAGGCCAAGGCGGAATCCGTACGGAACCTCAACCGGGCCATGAACCTCGCCATTGCAGTGGGGCTTCTGGCGGGAGTCATGGGAACGGCCCTCCTCCTTCTGGCCATCAGGAATCTCCAGAGGCGCCTGGGCGACCTGGGGCGGGCCATGGCGGACCTCGCCAGCGGCAAGGGCGATCTGACCCAACGGCTTTCCCTCGAGGGCCACGACGAGATCTGCGGCATCGCAGAGAAAGCCAACCAGCTGACCGAGTTCTATCAGCGGTTCTTCCAGCGCCTGGGGCTCCATTCCCAGGGGGTCGCCAGCGGCTCCACGGAACTCTCCGCCACCGCCGAGTCTCTTTCGGACACGGCGGCTCAATTGGACAGTCACACCCAATCCACCCAAACCAGTGCTCAAACCATGGCCGGCGCCATGACGACGCTCTCGGCCTCCCTGGCCGACGTGATGGCCCTGGCCGAACGCTCTCATGCGCATTCCTCTTCGTCGGAACAGGCCATCCAGCACGGCATGGCCACCGGTCAGGACACAGCCCGCGCCATGGGGGACATCAGTCAGGCCACAGCCGAGATGATCAAGGCCGTCTCGGTGATCCAGGACATCGCGCGACAGACCAACCTGCTCTCGCTCAACGCGGCCATCGAGGCCGCCAAGGCGGGCCAGATGGGCAAGGGCTTCGCGGTGGTGGCCGAGGAAGTGCGGAAGCTGGCCGAACGCAGCGCCCAAGCCACCCATCAGATCAACCAGCTCATCGCCGCCACCGAGGAGGCCCTGGGCAAGGGCACCGTCACGGTCGACGCCACCACGAAGGCCCTCCAGCAGATCCACACGCACATGGGCGAAACAATCGAGACGGCCACCCAGATCGGACACGCAGCAAGTGAGCAGGTCCGCATCAGCCACGAGGTAGGTTCCCTGGTGGGGCGAGTCTCAGAGGACGTGGCCCGCAACGCCTCTGCCAGCCACCAGCTGTCCGCCACCGTGTCCGAAGTGGCCGGCACCGCCTCGGAGTTGTCCCGCATCGCGGACAGCATCCGTACCGAAGTGGCGATGTTCCGCGTGTGACCCTCTTTTGTGACCTAGATCTCCTCAATAGGACTAGAGGGTCCCTGACTCCGGGTAGATCATGCTGGAGAGGGAGGCTCCCATGGCCCTGGATGAGACCCGGCTGGTGCGCGGCGGCAGTTACATGTTCCACCCCGCGGGCTCCCTGCCCCAGGTGACGCCCGAGGAGAGCAGCGAGGAGGCGCTGGCCATTGCTGAAGCCGCCCGGGATTTCGTGAATGGCGAGATCCTGCCCCGGGACGAAGAGATTGACCACCTCGATCTGGAGCTCACCCGCAACCTGCTGGCCAAGGCCGGTGACCTGGGCATCCTGGGCATGGAGGTCCCCGAGGCCTACGGTGGCCTCGATCTGGACAAGAAGACGGCCCTGCTGGTGCTGGAGGAAATGGCCAAGCAGGCCAGTTTCTCCACCAGCTACACCGCACATACCAGCATCGGCACCCTGCCCATCGTCTACTTCGGGACCCACGAGCAGAAAACCAAGTACCTGCCCAAGTTGGCCTCCGGCGAATGGTGCGCGGCCTACGCGCTGACCGAAGCGGGCAGCGGCTCTGATGCCCTGGGGGCCAAGGCCACCGCCGTGCTGCAGGACGGCCACTGGGTGCTGAACGGCTCCAAGGCCTGGATCACCAACGCCGGCTTCGCCGATGTCTTCGTAATCTTCGCGAAAATCAACGGCAGCCACCTCAGCGCCTTCATCGTCGAACGCACCGACCCCGGCCTGAGCACCGGCGCCGAAGAAAAGAAGATGGGCATCAAGGGCAGCTCCACCCGCACCGTCATCCTGGAGAACTGCCGCATCCCCGAGGATCGCCTGCTGGGCGGCAAGGGCAAGGGCGCTCGCATCGCCCTGGGCATCCTCAGCGTGGGCCGGTTCAAGCTGGGCGCCAGTTCCGTCGGAGCCGGGAAGCGGGTGCTGGAATACACCCTGAAATACGCCGGTGAACGCACCCAGTTTGGCAAGCCTCTCAATGCCTTCGGCCTTATCCAGCAGAAGCTGGCCAACATGGCCGTCCGGATCTTCGTGGGCGAGAGCATGAGCTTCCGCACCATCGGCTACCTGGACGCGGCGCTGGCCCGAACCAGCTGGGACAGCGAGACCGGCGGCGCCGACAAGATGAAGGCCATCGACGAATACGCGATGGAGGCCTCCATGTCCAAGGTCTGGGGCAGCGAGGCCCTCTTCGCCACGGCCGACGACGCCGTGCAGTCCTTCGGCGGCGCCGGTTTCAGCGCTGAATACCCGGCCGAAAAAATCTACCGGGACTGCCGCATCAACCGCATCTTCGAGGGCACCAACGAGATCAACCGCCTGCTCATCGCCCAGACCTTCCTGAAGCGCTGCGGCGGAACGGACGGGCTGCCGCTCTCGGAAGCCGCCGCCGCATCATTGGCCCTTCCCCAGGACGACCTGCTCAGAACCGTGGCCCTGGCCAAGGCCCGGGCCCTGAGGGTGATCGCCAAAGCCCAGGGGGATCAGGGGCCAAAAATCCTGGAAAACCAGGAAGCCGTCGCGCGCATCAGCAACCTCCTGATCGAGTTGTACGCCATGGAATCCGCGGTGGTCCGGGCTCGGAAAATGGCCACGGAAGGGCATCGCTGGGCGGGTTTGGCCCGGGACCTGGCCGAGGTCTACGCGCAGGAAGCCTGGAACCGGGTGCAGGCCGAGGCGCGCATGCTGGCGGCGGAATTGGCCTCCGACGCGGTGCTCGACACCCTGGTGGCCGATCTGCTCGCCATGCACGCCCCGGCACCCGTGGCTCTGTCCACCCTCCGGCGTCGAATCACCCTGACCTTGGTGGATCAGGGTCGGTACCCCATCTCTGCGGTTTGAATAGCAGGTCATCCACAAAACTCAGCTCTCGGTGCGGGATCGACCGATACCACCTGGATGGAGATCCCGCCATGAGCAGTCGTCCTCAACCCACGCAGCAGGAAAAAATCCTGGGAGAGGATGATTTCATCGTCTCCAAGACCGACCTGAAGGGCCTCATCACCTACGGGAACCGGATCTTCATCGAGATCTCGGGCTACGCCGAGGATGAGCTCCTCGGTGCTCCCCACAGCATCCTCCGTCACCCTGACATGCCCCGGGCCGTGTTCAAGCTTCTGTGGGACACCATCCAGGCCAAGCGGGAGATCTGCGCCTACGTGAAGAACCTGGCCAAGGACGGCAGCTTCTATTGGGTATTCGCCAACGTCACACCGTCCTGCGACTCCAATGGCAACCTCATCGGCCACTACTCGGTACGACGTAAACCGAGGCCTGAAGCCATCCAGGCCATCAGTCCGCTGTACCACACCCTGCTCGAGGCCGAGCGCAAGGCCGGCGACGGCCAGGCCGGCATGAAGGCTTCCACGGCGATCCTCCACCAGGTACTTGAACAGAAGGGCATGGGCTATGAAGAATTTGTCTTTGGGCTCTAGGGTCCACTACCTGGTCGCTGCCACCCTCGGGTTGTTCCTGGTCTTTGGCTATCTGGCCGCCGGAGCCGGGCGGTTGTCCCCCCTGGCCTGGATGGTCTTCGGCCTGATCACCCTGCTGCTCGCGCTGGCGCTCTACTCCGTCTATCGCATCCTCTGGGCCCTGGACCGGCTGGCCGGGAACCTCAAGCAGGCGGCTCAGGGCAACCTCGAACAGCGCATCACTCGCATCAAGAGGGGTTCCGCCACCGGGGATCTGGCCTGGGCCCTCAACGATTTGCTCGATCAACAGGAAGCCTATTTCCGCGAGGTCTTCTCTGCCTTCGATCACGCCACGCGAGGCCAGACCTTCCGCCTGGCCATGGATCAGGGACTCCACGGTGCCTTCAAAGACGCCATGCTCCGCATCAACGTCTCGGTGGAAAGCCTCGGCCAGGTCCAGCAGATGGCGCAGAAGGAGAAACTGATCTCCCGGATCAACGATCTCAATTCTGGCAACCTCATCACCAACCTGAAGTCCATTCAGGAATACCTGATGAACATGACTCAGGAACTGGGCGTCGTGGGCCAGTTATCGAAGGAAACCGCACACGAAGCTGATGGCAGCCGGTCCACCATCGAAGGCATCGTGACTGACCTAAACCGGGTGGCTGAAATGGTGGCCGCCACGAACGCCCAGATCGCGCTCCTCCACCAGAAGAGCGATGAAATCACCCAGATCGTCCAGGTCATCACGGACGTCGCCGACCGCACGAACCTGTTGGCCCTGAATGCGGCCATTGAGGCGGCCCATGCCGGGGATGTGGGCAAGGGCTTTGCCGTGGTCGCCGAGGAAGTGCGCACCCTGTCCGAGAACACCAAGGATGCCGCCGCGACCATTGCAGCGACGATCGAATCCTTCGGCCAGGCCACAGCTCAGATGATCCAGGACTCCGAGCAGGTGAAGGAACTGGCGGAAGGCAGTCGAACCGCCGTCACGGAGTTCCGCTCAAGGGTCCTGAAGTTTGCCGACTCCGCCAAGATCTCACTCACCCAGATCAACAAAGCCCAGGATTTCAGTTTCGCCTCTCTGGTGAAGGTGGATCATTTCCTGTACAAGCAGAACGGCTACCGCGTCCTTCACCAGGGGACCGGTTCTCCGGAGGCCCAGGCCATCCGGACCGATCACCGAGGATGCCGCTTGGGCACCTGGTACTACGAGGGGCTGGGCGCAGAGACCTTTTCCCACGTCCCCTCCTACAACCGCCTGGAGGCCCCCCACGCGGATGTCCACCGGAACATCCACGAGGCCATCGATCTGATGGGGCACCATTGGGGCAATGATCTGGAAACCCAGAACCGGATCTACGGCCACTTCGAAGCCGCCGAACGGGCCAGCGAAGAAGTGGTGCAGGTGCTCGACCGGATGGTCGAGGAACGGCATCGCGGGCTCTAAGTCATGCTCACAAACTGAACCTTGTCGTCTCGATGGCAGGAAGGCTCCTGCTCATTTCACAGCCACGTGCAGCGCCACGATCCCGCCCGTGAGGTTCGTCCAGCGGACCTCGCGGAAGCCCGCGGCTTCCAATTCTGCCGACAGGAGCCGCTGGTTCGGAAAGCTGCGGATGCTCTCCGGCAGGTAGGTGTAGGCGGATGCGTCGCCACTGATCCAGGCGCCGATGCGCGGCAGCACCCTCAGGCTGTACCAATCGTAGAAAGCCTTCAGGCCCGGCACCACGGGCGTGCTGAACTCCAGGATGGTGAGCTGGCCGCCGGAGCGCAGCACGCGCAAGAACTCAGCATAGGCCCGAGCGCGGTTCTCGACGTTGCGGATGCCGTAACAGATGGTGAGGCCATCGAAGGTGGCATCCCGGAAGGGCAAGCGCTGGGCGTCGGCGTCACTGGAGGCCCAGATCAGGCTGGCGAATCCCCTCTGCACGAATTTGGCCGGCCCCAGGCGCAGCATCGCGTGGGTGAAGTCCGTGCTGACCACCTCGGCACCCCTCCGCGCCAGCGCCAGACTGGAATCCCCGGTTCCCGCCGCCACATCCAGGAAGCGCTTCCCAGGGCCGGCGCCGCTCGCCCGAGCCATGCGCCACCACCACCAGAAGTCCATGCCGCCTGAAAGCACATGGTTCAGGACGTCGTACTTTCCGGCGATGGCTGAAAACA
The DNA here is from genome assembly GCA_030824075.1 of Geothrix sp. Lineage (GTDB taxonomy): Bacteria > Acidobacteriota > Holophagae > Holophagales > Holophagaceae > Geothrix. Next base: position 8,271 of record JAVBYJ010000031.1, on the reverse strand, counting down.
TCTGCTGCACTTGCCTGCCTTCCGGCATTCGACCTCCTGGGAACCTCCATTGAAACAGACCCGCTGGCCTTGAGGCGTGTCAGGCCTCGTTGGCAGACTCCCCGGACAGCATCGCCCACCCGTTGACCGAAGGTAGAGGCTAGCCAAGATGCTTTCGCCCGCCCATCTTGATCCCTACCCAATCAGCAGGAGGACAGAGATGAGCACCACCGCCGTCGAGCAGGTCAAGGGGGGCAGTTTCCTGATGACCCCCATCGGGGCCATGCCCCAGTTCACACCCGAGGAATTCGGTGATGAGGCCAAGGAATTCGCCCGGGCCGCCCGGGATTTCATGCAGGGCGAAGTCCTGCCCCAGGACGAGGCCATCGACAAGCTGGACCTCCCCCTCACCGTATCCCTCATGAAGAAGGCCGGTGAGCTGGGACTGCTGGGACTGGAGGTCCCCGAGGCCTACGACGGCATGGATGTGGACAAGCGCACCGCCATGCTTGTGCTGGAGGAAATGAGCAAGCAGGGCAGCTTTGCCGTGAGCTACAGCGCCAATACCGGCATCGGCACCCTCCCCATCGTCTACTTCGGCACCGAGGCCCAGAAGCAGGCCTACCTGCCCAAGTTGGCCACGGGCGAGTGGCTGGCAGCCTATGCCCTCACCGAGGCCGGCAGCGGGTCTGACGCCCTGAGCGCCAAGGCCACCGCCGTGCTCGATGGCGATTCCTGGGTGCTGAACGGCACCAAGATGTGGATCACCAACGCCGGTTTCGCCGATGTCTTCATCATCTTCGCCAAGGTGGACGGCCAGCACTTCAGCACCTTCATCGTGGAGAAGACCGATCCCGGCATCAGCACCGGCGCCGAGGAGAAGAAACTCGGCATCAAGGGCAGTTCCACCCGCACCGTCATCCTCGAGAACTGCCGTATCCCCAAGGACCGCCTCCTGGGCGAGATCGGCAAGGGCCACAAGATCGCCTTCGGCATCCTCAACATCGGCCGTTTCAAACTGGGTCTGGGCAGCCAGGGCGGCATGAAGCGGATTCTGGAATACACCATCCGCTACACCTCCGAGCGTCAGCAGTTCGGGAAGCCCATCAATTCCTTCGGCCTCATCCAGCAGAAGCTGGCGGACATGGCCACCAAGATCTTCGTGTGCGAGGCCCTGAACTTCCGCACCGTCGGCTACATCAATGAAGCCCTCCACACCACCAGTTGGGACAGCCCCACTGCCGGGGCCGACAAGATGGCCGCCATCGATGAATACACCATCGAATGCAGCATCTCCAAGGTCTGGGGCAGCGAGGCCCTCTTCTCCACGGCGGACGAGGCCGTGCAGGCCTATGGCGGCTACGGCTTCAGCGCCGAGTACCCACCCGAAAAGGCCCTGCGCGACTGCCGCATCAACCGCATCTTCGAAGGCACCAACGAAATCAACCGCCTCCTCATCGCCGGTACGCTGCTCAAGCGCGCCATGAAGGGCGACCTGCCCCTCATGCAGTTCGGCCAGCAGGTGGCCAAGGAGATCTCGAATCCCCCCAAACCCGAGACCTTCACCGGCCCCCTCGCCCGCCTCAAGCACGGCGTGGAACTGAGCAAGCGCCAGTGCATGCTGGCTGCAGGTCTGGCCGTGCAGGTGCTGGGCCAGAAGCTCATCGACAACCAGGAGGTCATGGCCCGCATGAGCAACATGCTCATGGAGATCTACGCCATGGAAAGCGCCGTCGTGCGCGCCGAACGCATGGTCGAATCCGGCCATCGCTGGGCCCAGATCGCCCGGGACATGACGGAACTCTATGTGAACGAGAGCTGGCACAAGGTTCACGGCGACGCGCGGATGCTCTGCGCCGACGTGGTCGAAGGCGAGGCCCTGCGCCATGCCCTGGCAGGCGTGAAGGCCTTCACCGAGTTCCACCCCACCAGCAGCGCCCGGCTGCGCGGACGCATCGCCTCGGAGTTGATCCAGAAGGGGACTTATCCCATCGAGGTGGCATAGCTTAGGACTGTCGCGGCGCGGCAGCGATATGAAGAAGGGCCCCGCGGATGGGGCCCTTCTTCATGATCCCCTCATTCCGTCAGCGTCTGATCTCGCGACCACCGCCCCCTGAAGGCCTGGACGGCGCTGGCTCGGAACGGGGTTCAGGGCGGGGTTCAGGGCGGCGCTCCTCACGGGCAGGTTCAGGCCGCGGCGCCGGACGGTACTCCCGCTCCACGGGCCGGGGCTGTGGCTCCGGACGCCGCTCTTCCCGGACCTGGGGACGGGGCTCGATCGGCCGCTCCCTGGGCACGGGCGTGGCCTCGATCCTCCGCTCGGGCTGGGGTTCATATTTACGTTCCCTCGGAGCGGGATCGATCCTGCGTTCCTCGGTGCGGGGCCGAGGCTCCACAGTCCGTTCACGAGGCGCCGGATCCGCGCGACGCTCGTCGATCTTTGGACGGGGCTCCAGAGCGCGCTCCCGGGGAGTGGGATCCACCCTGCGCTCCGGAGCCATCTCACGCCCCCGGTCCGCGGGACGGCTTTCGAGGGTCCGTTCCCGCGGCTGGATGCGCTCAGCAGGTTGGAGGCGATTGCGGTCCTCGAAGGGGGTGCGGGATGGGCCGGTTGCAGGCGTCCCGGGCCGAATCTCGGCGGGGCCTGCGGAGCGGACTTCCCGACGGATGACGGCGCGGCCAGTGGCGGCTTGGGCCTGGCGTTCGTAGGCACCCATCCGCTCCCGGTGCACATCCCGCTGGAAAGCGGTTTGAATCTGCGCGGGGTTGCGGAACTCGGTGCGGGATACAAGCAGCGGAGAGCGCTGCCAGGGTGCCCGAAGGTCCCGGCCGCCACCGGTCCAGGTGGTGCTCCCGGTGCCACCGTTGAAGGTGCGAAGCACATGGGCATCAGAGTAAATCCGCGTGTTGACGTTCACCACATTGATGTAATTGACGGACACGACATTCCAGGCGTAGCCGCCGCCCCAGGCGCCGTAGCCCCAGTGGCAGGGAGTGTTGTAGTAGCCGAGCGGCGCCCAGCCGTAGTACCCCGGCGTATGATTCCAGGCCACCCAGGCAGGACTGTAGTGGCTGCCGGGGATCCAGAACCAGCCCACCCCCAGGCTCCAGTGCCAGCGGCCATGGTGGTAGGCGACATAGGCCCACGGCTCGTCGGAGATCCAAGTCATGCCACCGGAGTAGGGGGCCCAGCGTCCACGGTAGTAGGGGCGCCAGTCCTCGGCGACCCCACTGGGCTGCCAGACCCACCCGTACTCGTCCGAATGGACCCAGCGGCCATGATCATCGAGTTCATCGGCATAGTACCGGATCTCGGAAGGCACGCGGTCCCAGCTCTCGCCGCGCCGGATCACCACCGCGCGCTCGCTCCAGCGGTCGAAATCATCGCCATCGAACGTGTTGAAACTGCGCACGCGGTCGAGACCATCCTGGGGGCTGTATACCGTCAGACGGTCACCGGCGGAGATCCGAGCCTCATCCCGCTCATTCTGGAACGTCACGCGCCCGGTGTGGACCTTCAGCCGGACCACCTTGTCGCGCTCCGCTTCCACGGTGAAGGAGCCCTTGTCGAAGCAGGTGGCCGTTCCCGAGGGCGTATCCACCCGGAGGCGGGCATCAGACTGGCCACTCAGCAGCACGCGCAAGCGGCCGTACTCAAGGCGGAGGAGCACCTGCTTCTCACCTTTGCGATCCGTGAAAAGGGCGGCGACCGTAAATCGGGTGGCGCCACCGAAGGCGATGCGGGTGCCGTCGCCCAGTTGCAGAACACCACGACCGCGGCTTTCCACGACATCGCCTTCGGCGATGGGCGTTCCTCTGCTCAGGACCTCGTCCAGATCGCCCTTGCGGATGTGGACCTCGCCTTCGAGGGCCCGGACCATGGCATAACGCTCAGGCGCCTCACCCTGGTAAGTCTCATCATCCGAGGGTGTCGGTGCCTGGGGAGCGGCGGACAAGATGGCCGCAGGCAACAGCAGCGCAGCGATTCGGTATGGGGTGAAGGTCGCGTTCATGAGCCCTCCTGTTGAGTTGGATGCCGATCCCCTGAAGGTCGGTTCCCGAAGATCGGGAGCCAGGGTCGTGCCAATCGCCAATCTTCAATTCCCGGGCCTCATTCCTTGGGGAATGGGGCGAGGGCCGTGCCCACCTTCGCGGGATGGGGAAGCGGGCCCAGGGCCGCCAGCCGAGGAAGCAGTCCCATCCAGGGAATGGACCATTGCTTGGGTGCGCCCTTGTCCACCTGCGCGGCAGTCACCTCAAGACGATCCGCCAGGAAGCGAAGCTGGAGGTCCCGCCCGGGTGGGAGGGGCAGATAGACCGCCCGCGCCGTGGCGGGATGCACCACGGTGAGAAAGCCTTCACCATCTTCGAGGATCCAGAGCAGGCCCCTCAGGAAGGGTCTGAAATCCTTCGCGGCCCACTGGAGCCCCCCCAGGCCCTGGTTCATGGGCCCGTCCGCGGGAAACAGCAGCGTACCGGTGGCCGCCGGGAGGGGGAGGCCACCATCCCGCCAGGCCTTGAATGGCCGCCCCGGGAGTCCGGTCTGCAGGCGGATGATTCCCCGCGCATCGCGGATCTGCAAGGTCCCATCCCCCGTGACCCGGGCCGACACCGGCCCTGTAGAAGGTTCCTGGACCGAAGGGGTCTCCGCTCCCGTCGCGGCAGGCCCAGCCTGCCAATCCAGCGGTGGAATTTGCTCCCATGGGAGCGGGTGATGGCCCTGCGCCATGAGGCTCGGTGCGGTCAGCGCCGCGACGATCAAGATGAGGGCGCCCAGCCGCACAGAGCCTCCAGGTTCCGAGTGGTCAGTTCGGCAAGTTTCAAAGAGGGAATGCCCCGCAAGTCGGCCACGGCCTGGGCCGTGAACCGTACGAAGCCGGGTTCGTTGGGTTTCCCGCGGTAAGGGACGGGTGCAAGGAAGGGCGCGTCCGTCTCCACCAGGATCCGATCCGCAGGGGCCCAGGCGGCCACATCCCTGACAGCCTCAGCCTTCCTGAAGGTGGTGATGCCGGAAAAGCTCAGGTAGAAGCCGAGGTCCAGCGCGCGGACGGCAAAGGCGCGGTCCTCGCTGAAGCAGTGGATGATGCCGCGCACCGCGGCGGCGCCCTCCTCTTCCAGGATCCGGAGGGTCGCATCCGGCGCCGATCGTGTGTGGATCATCAGCGGCTTGCCCAGGGCCTTCGCCAGCCGGATCTGGGCGCGGAAGGCCCTTTCCTGTGCATCCCTCGGGCTCAGATCGTAGTGCCAGTCCAGGCCGGTTTCCCCGACGAATCGCACCGAGGGATCCGTCAGCATCTTCCCGAGGGCCGATTCCACCTCTGGAGACCAGCTCTTCGCTTCGTGGGGATGAACGCCAAGGCTGGCCTGGACATCCGGGATCCGGGCGGCGAGATCCAGCACCGCCCGGGAATCGACCAGGTCCGTCCCCACGGCGATGAAACCGGTCACGCCCTGGGCCCGGGCTCGCACGAGCGTGGCTTCTACCTGGTCAACGGCCAGGTAGGATCCAGTGAGATGGCAGTGCGCGTCCACAAGCATGGTTCCATGGTCCCATGAACCCAGGCGTGCACCGACAATCCCACTTGAGCGGTCCGCGGGAACACATCCCTCCCACCCTGTGACCTTGGGCACGATCCCCGGGCGGGCTCTCCTGTTGCCTGCATCCTGAAAGGATCCGGAGCTGCCGTGTCCTCCTCTTTCTTTCCCATTCCACCTGAAAGCCAGCAGCCACGCATGTTGCGTTTGAGGGATGGTCTGAAGGACGGTCTGGGCCGTGCAATCACCTACCTCCGCGTCTCCGTCACCGAGCAGTGCAATCTCGCCTGCGTCTACTGCAAGCCGCGCACCGGAACGCTTGAGCGGATGGAAACGCCGGCCATGAGCCGCAACGAGGTCGTGCAACTCGTGAAGGTGTTCACCAGCCTCGGTATCCGCAAGGTCCGTCTCACGGGCGGAGAGCCCTTGCTTCGCCGTGATCTCGAGACCATCGTCGCGGGGATCAGCCCTGAGGTCGAAGGCCGGGTGCACCTCACCACCAATGGCATTCACCTGGCCAGACGGGCCCGGGGGCTCCGGGAGGCTGGTCTTTCTGGAGTCAACATCAGCCTTGATGCAGCGGATCGCAGCACCTTCGAGCGCCTCACTCAAAAGGACGGGCTTGGGAAAGTGCTCGCCGGGCTGGAAGCAGCCCGGGCGGTGGGTTTGAAGGCCAAGCTGAACGCCGTGGTGCTTCGGGGGTGGAACGAGGATCAGATCCTCCCCTTGGCGCGCCTTGCCCAGCAGGATGGCATCCAGGTGCGCTTCATCGAGTTCATGCCCTACCAGGGCAACGGCTGGGGCAAGGATCAATTCATGCCCGCGGCGGAAATTCTCCGCACCGTCCAGGAAGGCCTTGGCACCGACCTCGAAGAAGAGCCTGGACTCGGGCTGGAGGAGGGCCCCGCGCGCCTCTTCCGGATCCCCGGAAGCGAAGGCAAGGTTGGCGTCATCTCCACCCTCAGCGCGGATTTCTGTGATCGGTGCAACCGGGTGCGGCTCACCAGCCGGGGCGAGTTGAAGGCCTGCCTCTTCGGCAACCAGCCCGTGGACCTGCTCGAACCCCTTCGCCAGCACGCCTCCCATGACGATCTGGTCCGACTCATCCGGCAGGCGCTCACCGAGAAGCTGGATTGCCATCCCATGCGCCGGGGCGACCAGCCGAACCTCACCCAGGGCATGTGGCAGGTGGGCGGGTGAAAGCTGGCCTGCTGCTGTTGAGCGGCGGCTCCGGCCGGCGCATGGGGACACCTAAACATGCGCTCGACCACCCTGCAGGCGGCTCCTGGGGCGGCCATCTGGTGCGCGTGTTCGAGGCTGTGTTCCCCGGCGGGCTGATCCAGGTGCTGGGCGAACCGCTTCCGGACCGGCCTGACCTCACGCGTCTCGACGATCCCCGCGAAGGGCCGGCGATGGCACTCCGGACCTGGGCCCTGGCCGAAGCGCCGCAGGTCGACCGCTGGTGGGTCGTGGCCTGCGACCAGGTGCGCTGGACGCCTGAACGCCTCGCCGAGTGGGCCGAGATCTGCGAAGCGGAGGATCCCGCCGCCGCCCGCTGGGTGCTGGCCCTTCATGGCGGCCGCCTGCAGCCGCTGGGAGGGTGGTTGCCCGATTCCCTGCGTCCTTCCTTGGCTGTGTCCTCGGCGCGTTCCCTGCTGGAGCTGGCAGCCTCCCTGCCCCACCTCGCCCTGGCCCGCGAAGGCTCCGAGTGGGCGGACGTGGATACGCCGGAGGACCGGCTGAACTGGGAAGCGGGCCGGTCCTAGCCCAGGTGCTTCCGCACCAGCCGAGCCACCGGCACGCCACCCTTCAGGTGGCTTTCGATGATCTCGGGCACGTCCGCCGGCGTGACATGGGCGTACCAGATGCCATCGGGATACACGAGCACAGCTGGGCCGATGGCGCAGAAGCCCACGGATCCGCAGTGGCTGCACTGCACCTCTCCGGCCTGGTTGCCCTTGTAGAACAGCAGCTTCTCCTCGATCAGGTGGGCCCTGAAGGCCTCCAGCACCGCCTCCGAGCCATTCGCCACACAGCTTTTCGAGGTGCACACCAGCACCTGCCGCTTCAGCGCGTGGCCGATCACCGGAGCCAGGGCGGCGTCCTGCTCAGGACTGGGAATCGAACGGGGTTCGTCCACGGGCCGGCTCCTGGAAACCCTCACAATACCAGGCTTCCAGTCCTACCTCCACGAAAGGAACCTCTGGCAGATAGGCAAGTTAAAATCAAATTACTTAGTGGTTATTTAATTAATCGTGATCATGGTCACGAACGACTTGACCATGTTTCCTACCCTTTCATCCTCTATTAGACGGAGCCCGAATCGGACCCGCCATCAAGACCTTCATGAACCCCAACCGAAGGCTGACCGCACCTGCGAAATCGCGGCGCCTCCCGCTTCTCAACCCCCCAAGAAAGGATGTGCTCCATGCGGAACACCCTGAAGCTCCTCGCCGTCCTCGCCGTGCTCGCGGCGCCTCTGGCCGCCCAGGGCGGCAGCGACACCAAGGGCAAGTTCTTCTTCAAGAAAACCTGCAAGTCCTGCCACGCCTCCGGCGGTTCCGCCAAGGAGGTCACCCCGCTCTCCAAGACCCAGGCTCAGTGGAAGGCCTACTTCGCGGCTGGCAAGCACAACAAGGGCAAGGACGCACTCACCACGATCCTCAAGCCCGAGCAGGTCAAGGACGTGCAGACCTTCCTGGTCAATCACGCCTCCGACTCCCCGCAGCCCGAAACCTGCGGCGGCTGAGCTTTCCG
>JAVBYJ010000016.1 GCA_030824075.1 Geothrix sp. | reverse complement strand
GCCAGCGCCCCGGCCCCTTCCCCCGGAGGCACCATGAACCGCATCTCGACATCCCTCGGTGTGGCCGCCATCTCGCTCGTCGGCCTCGTCCTCTCCGCGGAGGACTTCCACCCCCTCATGAAGGCGACCCAGACCACCTGGCCCGAGAAGCGGCACATCGGCGTGATCTGCGACTACCGCTTCAGCGAGGCTCAGGTCCTGGCACTGGCCAAGGCCGCGGGCGAAGGCGCCCTCATCACGGTGGCCGATGCCCGGGTGTTGGATCACGCGAGCGCCGCAGCGGCCATCCTGGCGAACCGCAAGACAGACTATGTGGTGCTGATGCCCCAGGACCGGCTGTTTCGGGACGGGTCTTTCGCCGCCACGGTGGCCGTGAACCGCCTGGCCAAGCGGGGCGTGCCCGCGCTCGGGACCACTCCGGTGGCCTTGAAGCAGGGGGCCGTGTTCAGCGTGGGTGAAGGCACCGAAGGCCAGATCCTGGTGACCGACAAGCTCATCGGCACCGTGGACGTGATCCTTCCCGATCGCGCCCTGGCCAACCAGAAGGCCAGCCTGGTCCTCCATCAGAAGGGCATGGCCACCATCGCGGTCCACACCGCGAAGTGAACGGTAAGGTCATCCGTGAAGGCCCGGCACCGCCGGGCCTTTCCTTTGCTCAAAGCCACTCCCCGAACTGCTCCCGGAAGGTGCGGCTCAGGGTCAGCCGGGTGCCGTCGCGCATGATCACCAGGTGATCCCCCCCGGTCCAGGGCTGGAACTCCTTGATGCAGTCCAGGTTCACGATGGCGGAGCGATGGATGCGCCGGAACTGGGCCGGGTCCAGGCGGGCCAACAATCCCGTCATGGTCTGGCGGAGCAGGTGCGAGGTGCCCTCGATATGCAACCGAACATAGTTGTCCTCGGCCTCGATCCACTGGAGGGCGGCCGTCCTCACCAGGATATGGCGGTCCCCCAGGCGAACCAGCAAACGGTCCACCCAGGGCCGCTCCTGGCGGAGACCCGCCATCAGCGCCTCGAGGTCCGGCCCCTTCTCCGTTTTCTTCTGGGTGCACCAGTGGCGCGCCCGTTCCAAGGCCTGGTGGAACCGCTCGGGTGAAAAGGGTTTGAGCAGGTAATCCAGGGCATGGACTTCAAAGGCCTGGAGGGCGTGCTGATCGTAGGCCGTGATGAACAGGGTGGGCGGCATGTGGTCAGGCCCCACCGCCTCCACCACGCCAAAGCCGTCCAATTCGGGCATCTGGATGTCGAGGAACACCAGGTCCGGCGTGAGGTCCTCGATGGCCTTCACCGCCAGAAGGCCGTTGGCACATTCCCCCACCACTTCGATGTCGGTGGCGCGGCGCAGCAGATGGCGGATGCGCTGGCGAGCCAGCGTCTCATCGTCCACCACCAGGGCACGCAGATTCACCGCTCCCCCTCCCCACCCAGGTTCAGGGGCAGCCTCAGCGACACGAGGGTGCCGCGATTCGGCGCGCCGAGGATGCTCAGCTGATGCCTGCCCTTGTAGATCAGGCCCAGCCGGGAACGCACGTTCGCCAGACCCACGCCCTCCCGTCCTGGGACGAAGCCCTCTCCGTCATCCTGCACCTCCAGCACCAGGTATTCCGAATCCCGGAAGGCCCTCAGCCGCAGGGTCCCGCCCCCTGGGCGGTCCGACAGGCCGTGCTTCAGGGCATTCTCGACGAGGGGCTGGAGGATGAAGCCCGGTACCCGCAGTTCCTGCAGGTCGGGAGGAATCTCCATTTCGACCCGCAGGCGGTCCTCGAAGCGCACCTGTTCGATGGCCAGGTAGGCCCGGATGAAGGCCAATTCCTTCCGCAGCGGCACCATCTGATCCGGCGGAGCCTCCAGGGTCATCCGCAGGAAGTCCCCCAGACGGCTGATCATGTCGTCCGCGCCCTCGGGATTCGCATGCACCAGGGCCGAAATGGAATTGAGGGTATTGAACAGGAAGTGGGGCTGGAGCTGCATCCGCAGGGCGAGGTTCTGGGCCTCGGCGAACCGGGCCTCCAGCCGGGCGGACTCGACCTCGCGGGCCTTGTACTTCCGGTAGATGCGCAGGCCGTGGAAGGCCCCCACCACCGCCCACATGAACAGGAGGTTCGTATGGAAGTAGGCCCGGTAGAAGCGCGGCAGTCCCTTGATCAGCTTCGCCACATCGAGTGGCTTCTTCCAATCACCGGAATCCACCAAAATGGAAATGACATAGGCCAGAAAGAGCCCGAACGCCGCCACGGCCACGCTGGCCAGAAGGTGCAGGCCCCAGATCCGCCACTGGGGCCAGGTGAAGGATTCGATGGGCCGCCGGTTCGCGAGCCACAGCAGGAACAGTCCCAGCAGGCCCCAGACCCCGTTCTGCAGGAGGTTCATCACGATCAGACGGGGGACCGAGGCCGACGGGTACATGGCCAGGTCCCAGGTGGCCATGTAGAGCCCCATCAGGGCCCAGATGCCCCAGTACCAGCTCCACTTCGGTCTCATGCGATCCATGCCCCCAAGCCTAGATGCGTGAAGAGGTTCCCGCCAGTCGCCCGGGGTGAGGCGAGGGATTCCTGGGGTGATCTCCACAACCGAGCGGATCAGAGGGTCGAGAATGATGGTGGTGACCCCCCCGAAAGGAGTTAGGATGGCCCCGCCGGGAGGTCCCCATGGCCACGATCACCTTGAACGGAAACCCCATCCATACCTGTGGCGCGCTGCCCGCCGTCGGCGACGCCACCCCGACCTTCACCCTCACCCTCGGAAACCTAACCGAGGTCACCGGAGTCGATCTGGAAGGCAAGCGCGTCCTGCTGAGCATCTTCCCCAGCCTGGACACGGCCACTTGCGGCGAAAGCGTGAGGAAATTCAACCGCCTTACCGCGGATCTGGCCGACACCGTCATGCTCTGCGTCTCCATGGACCTGCCCTTTGCCCAAGCCCAGTTCTGCGGGGCCGAGAAGCTGGACCGGGTGGTGACGGCCTCCGCCTTCCGCCACTCCGAGTTCGGCACGGCCTTCGGCGTCACCCTCATCGACGGGCCCATGCGGGGCCTCTTCGCCCGGGCCGTGGTGGCGCTGGACGAGAACGGCACAGTCGTTCACACGGAGCTGGTACCCGAGCTCACCCAGGAACCCGACTACGACCTGGCCATCCACGCCATCCGGAACCACCACCACCCGTGCCCTGAGGATGCCCTCGAAACCTCGGAGTAACCGGAACCGCCCGGCGCAGGCGCCGGGGCGATTGTATCCGGGTGAATGGATTCAGGCGTGCTTGGCCATCAGCCGTGCGCGGGTGTACGGGATGAGTCCCCCGGCATCCATGATGCCCTTGCGCGCGGCGGGCAGTTTCACCTGATCGAACGTCTTGCCCGTGGTCCGGTTGAACACCTGGTCGGCCCCGATCTCCACGTCGTCGCCCTCACTGGCCTCGAAGCTCGGGCAGATCACAACCTGCAATCCAAGGTTGATGCTGTTCTGCAGGAAGATGCGCGAGATGCTCTTGGCCACCACGGCGACCTCGTGCCCCTTCAGTGTCGAGCAGGCCTGTTCGCGGCTGGACCCACACCCGAAGTTCTCGCCGCCCACGATGACCGATCCCGCAGGGAAGGCCTTGGCCTTCAACTGGGCGTTGAAGTCCGTGCGGTCGAAGAAGGCGAACAGAGGTGTTTCGGTGGGCAGCACTGTGGCCATGAAGCGGCCCGGGTAGATGTCATCGGTGCTGATGTCGTTCTCGAGCTTGAGGATGACCTTGGCCATGGTTCAGCCCTTTCGAGGATCGGTGATGACGCCAGTGATGGCGGAGGCGGCGGCCACCACCGGACTGCAGAGGTAGACCTCGCCCGTGGGATTGCCCATGCGCCCTTTGAAGTTGCGGTTCGTGGTGCTAAGGGCGGTTTCGTTGTCGCCCAGCGCGCCTTCGTGGACACCCAGGCAGGGACCGCAGCCGGAGTTCATGACCACCGCACCCGCCCTCATGAAGTCATGGATATAACCCTTGTCCAGGGCCTGGGCGAAGATCTTGCTCGAGGCCGGGAACACCAGCATCCGGGTGCCCTGAGCAACCTTCTTGCCGCGCAGGATGGCGGCGGCATCCGCCAAATCGTCCAGGCGCCCGTTGGTGCAGCTGCCGATGACGATCTGCTGGATCTTGGTCCCCAGGACCTGATCGATGGGCTTCACGTTGTCCACCATGTGCGGGCAGGCGATCTGGGGCACGAGCGCGGAGACATCGATCTCGACCGTGCGGACATAGGTGGCATCCGGATCGGGGGTCACACAGGAAATGGGGTCGGTGACACCGGCCTCCTCCCGGAGGTAGCGGACGGTTTCCTCGTCCCCGGGCACGATGCCTGACGTGGCACCGGCTTCGACGCTCATGTTGCAGATGGCGATGCGGCCGCTGGTGCTCATCTTCCGGATGGTCTCACCGTGGAATTCCAGCACCTTGAAGTTGGCGCCCTGGGCTGTCAACTGGCCTATGAGGTAGAGGATCAGATCCTTGGGTCCGACCATCCGCGGAAAGTCACCCTTCACCACCACCTTGATGGTGGCGGGCACCTCGATGTTCACGGCGATGCCCAGGCTCCAGGCCGAGGCCATCTCCGTGGCGCCGACACCAAAGCTGAAGGCGCCCAGGGCCCCGTGGCTGGTGGTGTGGGAATCCGTGCCCACCACCACGAAGCCCGGCCGCACATAGCCGTACTCCGGCAGGATCTGGTGGCAGATGCCGCCCACATCGCCCCGGACATCGTGGAATTTGGTGATGCCATTCGCCGCCACGAAGCCACGGATCTTCTTGTGATTGGTGGCGGTCTTTGGCGATTCTGCCGGCACGCGGTGATCGAAAATAATGGCGATGCGGGAGGGATCCCACACCTTGGGTTCGATCCCCGTCCCCTGGAACACCTCCTGGAACTGATTGATCACCAGGGCCGCGTTCTCATGGGACATGGCGAGGTCCACCTGGGGTTCCACCACATCCCCCACTTTCACGGAGGCCTGCCCCGCTGCGCGGGCCAGGATTTTTTCAACAACCGTCATGCCCATACAACCTCCTAGATGACGCCTTTGGTTTTCAGCTCAGCTTGCTCAGCCTCGGAGAGGCCGAGTGAGGAAAAGACTTGCTGATTGTGTTGGCCTAGGGTGGGGGGTGCCGTTTCCACCATCCCGGGGGTCTTTTCGAACAGCGCCGTGAGTCCGAAGACCTCCACATCGCCCACACCCGCCACCGCCACTTTCTGGAGCACCTGGCGGTGCCGCACTTGGGGCTGGCGCAAGGCGTCCTCCAGGCTGAGGATGTCGCCACTGGGCACATCCTTCGCATTCAGTTCCTTCACCCAGAATCCGGTAGGTTTCTCGGTGAGCCTAGCCTCCAGCAGCCGGGTCAACTCCCGGCGGTTCTTCTTGCGGGTATCCCGTTCCTGGAACCGCGAATCCGCCTTCAGGTCAGGAAGCTCCAACACATCGCAGACGGACTCCCACTGTTCCTGCTTGTTCGCCGCGATGTTGATGTGGCCGTCCTGGGTGCGGAATGTGCCGCTCGGTGCGGCGGTGAAGTTGTCATTGCCCATGAGGGTGGGCTGCTCGCCGCCGATGAGCAGGTTGGCCGCCACCCAGCCCATGAGGGGCATGATGCTGTCCAGCAGCGCCACGTCGATGCACTGGCCCTGCCCCGTGCGTTCCCGGTGGAAGAGGGCCGCCATGACGGCGAAGGCGGCGTTGAGCCCGCCCACGGTATCGCAGACGGGAAAGCCCGTTCGCAGCGGATTCAGACGCTCATCGCCGTTCACGGCCATCTCGCCTGACAGGCCCTGGATGATCTGGTCATAGGCCGGCTTCAGCGCATCGGGGCCCGTTTGGCCGAAACCGGAGATGGCGCAATAGATGAGCCGTGGATTGAGCTCCGCCAGGGTCTTGTAGCCCAGGCCGAGCCGCTCCATGACGCCGGGACGGAAGTTCTCCACCACCACGTCCGCGTCCTTCACCAGCTTTCGGAACAGCTCCTTGCCCTCGGGTGACTTGGTGTTGAGCGTGATGGATAACTTGTTGCAGTTCTGGGCCAGGAAGCTGGTGCCCATGAGCTTCTTGTTCAGTGCTGGCACGATGCCCAGCTTGCGGGCCAGGTCGCCATCCTTGGGGTTCTCGACCTTGATGACCTCGGCGCCGAGGAGGGCCAAGTGCAGCGTGGTGAAGGGTCCGGACAACACATTCGTGAGATCCAGGACCTTGATGCCTTCGAGGATTTTCGCCATCAACCTACCTCAAAACGATTTGGAGCCACGGATGAACACAGATGAACACGGATAAAGGGCTTTCATCTGTGTTCATCCGTGGCTGATTCAGTTCTTTTTTCGAGAATCGCTCCGGTCTTGTAGACGCATCCGGGAAGGTCACGACCGAAGTACCGGGCCACATCCTTGGAGACGCCGATGAGGGTCGCCAAGTCGATGTCCAGGCGCTTCCCCGTACGTTGCAGTCCATGGACCAGATCCTCCGTGGCCACGTTGCCCGCCGCCACCTTGGTGAAGGGGCAGCCGCCAAGGCCGCCGAAGCTGGTTTCGATGGCCTTCGCCCCGGCTTCCATGGCCGCATAGACGCTGGCCATGCCAAGACCATAGGTGTCGTGAATATGGGCCGTGACCTCGACGGTGGGATCCAGTTCCAGCACCTTCTGCACGTAGCGCCGGACCTGCCCAGGATGGGCGTGGCCGGCCGTATCTGCGAGGCTGATGGAGGTCAGCCCAGCCTCCAGGTAGGCCGATACGATGTCCATGACCCGGGCCTCGTCGATGGCGCCTTCGAAGCCGCAGCCGAAGGCGCTCTGTACGCTCACTTGTACCGTGCGTCCGGCCTGCTTGCCTTCCAGGGCCGTGGCGATGATGCGGCGGGTGGCGTCTTCCGTGCTCATTCCGGTGTTCTTCCGGCTGTGGGTATCAGAGGCGGATACCCCCATGCAGATGAGCTGAACACCCACCTCCAAGGCTCGCTCAAGCCCCTTCTCATTGAGCACCAGACCTGACAGCACCGCGCGGTGGGACTCCTTCGCCAGAATGCGGAACAAGTCGTCGGTGTCCGCCATCTGGGGCATCTTGTCACCCCGCACGAAGGAGCCCACCTGGACGATGTCCACGCCGGAATCAGCCACACGGCGGATCCAGTCGAGCTTGACCTCGGTTGGCACCACCCCCGCTTCGGCCTGGAGGCCATCGCGAGGACCGACTTCGTGGATGAGTATCTGCTTCACAAGAACCTCTTTCTATCCACAGATTCCACAGATTACACAGATTTGATTTAATGCTTTTTCTGTGGAATCTGTGAAATCTGTGGACCCATTCCTTTACAACTTTTTCGCGATCGCCTCGCCCATTTCGAGCGTGGTGGCGCTGCCGCCCATGTCATAGGTGCGCACCTTGCCTTCGGCGATGACCTCGGCCACGGCCTTCTCCAGACGGGTGCCCTTTTCGGTCTCTCCCAGCCAATCCAGCATCATCTTGGCGGCGAGGATCGTGGCGATGGGATTCACCTTGTACTGCCCTGCGTACTTCGGCGCACTGCCATGACTGGGCTCGAACACCGCCAGCTTCTCGCCGATGTTGCCGGAGCAGCCGAAGCCAAGACCACCCACCATCTGGGCCGCCAGATCACTGACGATGTCGCCAAAGAGGTTGGTGGCCACCATGACGCCATAGTTCTTAGGGTTCTTCAGCATCCACATGGTGATGGCATCCACATTCGCATCGTCCATCTCGATGCCCGGATACTCCTTGGCGATGCGCTTGCCGGTCTCCAGGAACATGCCCTCCGTGGCGCGCACCACGTTGGCCTTGTGGATGACCGTGACCTTGGGATAGCCGAAAGCCTTCGCGTATTCGAAAGCGGCGCGGATGATGCGGTCGCAGCCCTTCTGGGAGTTGATCTTGCAGGTGATGGCGAAGGCGTCGCCCGGGATGTCCGCAAAATGCCCAAAGGGCTTGCTGAGCTTCTTCAGGGTGGCCTTCAGTTCATCGGGCACCGGACTGAACTCGACGCCCGAATAGAGATCCTCCGTGTTCTCCCGGAAGATCACCATGTCGATGCCTTCCTTGTAGTTCAACGGATTACCCGGGTAGGCCTTGCAGGGCCGCAGGCAGGTGTAGAGGTCGAACATCTGCCGCATGCGGACGATGGGACTGCGGTAGATCAAACCCTTGCCCTTCAGCGCGGGCACCAGCTCCGCCTCGGCATCCTTCACGGGCTTGGAGGTGATGGCACCGAACATGGCCGCATCACTGGCATGGAGCAAGTCGATGGTGCGCTGGGGAAAGGATTCACCCTCCTTGCACCAGAATTCCCAGCCGATGTCCCCATGGGTGTAGGTGGCATCGAATTTCAGCGCATCGAGGCAGAGCTTCGCCGCCTCCATGACTTCGACGCCGACACCGTCACCGGGCAACCACGCGATGTTGTACTGGCTCATGATCAGGCTCCTCCGGAATGGGGCTGGGACTCGGGCGCGCAACCGCGCCGGACCCGCCCAATCA
Source organism: Geothrix sp. (assembly GCA_030824075.1). Classification (GTDB taxonomy): domain Bacteria; phylum Acidobacteriota; class Holophagae; order Holophagales; family Holophagaceae; genus Geothrix. The sequence goes on along the minus strand of JAVBYJ010000016.1, from coordinate 7,208 downwards.
TGACCTCCCTGTTAAGTTTGAGCCCGGGCCGTCATCACAAATCCCCCCGAAATCGTATGATCCGGGGAAGTGGCCCGACAAACTGTCAAATCCGATCCATCACTTGCAGGCCAGCCAGCTGCCTCCCGTGCGGACCTCTGCTGCGAGCTTCACCCCCAGGGGACCGAGGTCGTCGGCGCCTTCCATGGCTTCCTTCAGCAGGACGGCGGCCTGCTCCACTTCCTCCGGCGGTGCCTCCATGAGCAGCTCATCGTGGACCTGGAGCAGCAGCCGCGCCCGCAGGCCCGAAGCCTGAAGGCTGCGATGCAGGCGCACCATGGCCCGGCGCATGAGGTCGGCGGCGGTGCCCTGCACGATGGTGTTCACAGCCTCACGCAGACCCTGGGCCTGGAACTGCTTGTTGGGGCTTTCCAACTCGGGAATGCGGCGGATGCGCCCCCAATGCGTGCGGACGAGGCCCTCCGCCAGGGCCTTCTCCTTGGCACCCTCGATCCAGGCGGCCACCTTGGGCATGCGCTCGAAGTAGCGCTCGATGAAGGCCTTGGCCTCCTTCTGCGAGATGCCCAGATTCGCGGCCAACGCGAAGGGCCCCTGCCCATAAAGCAAACCGAAGTTCACCGCCTTGGCCCTGCTGCGGTCATCCGCCGTCACCTGGTCCATCGGCTTTCCCATCACTTCCGAAGAGGTGCGTCGATGGATGTCCTCACCCGCCTCGAATGCACCCAACAGGATGGGATCCTCGGCCAGAGCCGCGACCACACGCAGCTCGATCTGGCTGTAGTCCGCGTCCAGCAGCACCCAGCCTGGCTCGGGCACGAAGGCGCCGCGGATCGCTCGGCCCTCCTCGGTGCGGATGGGGATGTTCTGCAGGTTGGGGTCGCTGGAGGCCAGCCGCCCCGAGGCCACGGCGGCCTGGTGCAGCCGGGTATGCACGCGCCCCGTGACGGGGTTCACCATCTGGGGCAGGGCTTCGACGTAGGTGCCCAGCAGCTTCACCATCTGGCGGTGCCGCAGCAGCTCGCTGGCGATCTCCGCCCCCTGTTCCTTGGCCAATTCCTGCAGCACATCTTCATCCGTACTCGGGGCCTTGGTCTTGCCGGTGTACTTCACGGGCTTGTAGCCCAGCTTGCCGAAGAGGATCCCGCCCAGCTGCGTCGGGCTATTCAGGTTGAAGGGCTCACCGGCGAGTTCGAGGACGCGCGCTTCGGCGCGTTTTCGTTCACCGTGCATCTTCACGGCAAGCTGGGAAAGGACATTCAGATCCAGGCGTACCCCATGGCCTTCCAGGGCCGCCAGCACCTCCACCAGGGGCAGGTCCACCTCCTCATAGAGGCGCTTCAACGGCTCATCCGTGAGCTTTTCCCGCAGCTTGTCGCAGAGCCGCAGGGCCAGATCAGCGTCTTCTGCGGCGTACTGCACGGCATGGTCGAACTCAGCTTCGTCGAACCGCTTCTGGGCCTTGCCCTTCCCTACCACTTCCTCGAAGGCGATGGGCTTCACGTCCAGCAGGCGCACCGAGAGATCATCCAGGTTATGGCGGACACCGCTTTCCAGCAGGAAGCTCAACACCATGCTGTCGTCCGCCAGCCCGGCCACCGGCAAGCCGTGACGGGCCAGCACCTGGAGGTCGTACTTGAGATTCTGACCGCACTTTCCCACCGAGGCATCCGCCAGCAACGGCGCCAGAGCATGCCGCACCTCCACGAAGGGCAAGTTGCGGGAATCCAGGTGGGGCGCCAATTCCGCGAAGAACGCCGCCGCATCTCCCCGAAGATCCAGCATGGCTGCGGGCAGGCCACTGTCGGGTAGCAGGCCCGGCAGGGAGCCTTCCGTATCCGCCGTGGCTGGCTTCAAATGAGCCAGGGGCACATACAGCCCCTCATTCGGGGTCCAGGCCAGGCTCAGGCCCACGATGTGGCCCCGCGTGGGATCGATGCTGGTGGTCTCAGTATCCAGGCCGAACCGCCCAGCGGCTTGGCAGGCGGCCACGGCGGTTTCAAGGTCCGCCAAAGTGGCAGCTGACCGGTATTTCCGTTCGCTGCCCGCCTCCTTGGCGCTTTGCGTGAACTCCTTGGTGAGGGTCTGGAAACCGAGGGCCTTGAAGGTTTCCCGGGCCTTGCCCTCGTCCACACCGGGGTAGGCGAGATCCCTGGGATGCAGAGAGAGCTTGAGATCCGTCACCACGGTGACAAGGCGCTTCGTGAGGTCCAACCACTCGGCAGCGGCCTCCATGCCTTCACGCTGCTTGGGCTTGAGGTCGGCTTTTGAAGCGATGACGCCGTCCAGGCTGCCGAACTTCTCCAGCAGGAGCGCCGCGCCCTTCTCGCCGATGCCCGGAACACCCTTCACGTTGTCGGAGGCGTCGCCCACCAGGCTGAGGAAGTCCACCACCTGCTCGGGCCAGACGCCCATGCGGGCCTTCACCCCCTCGCGGTCGTGCCAGACCTCGCCATCCTTCGTATTGAGCACCTGGATGCGCAGCTCGTCGTCCACCAGCTGCAGCAGGTCCTTGTCGGGGCTGACAATGACGGCCGGAAGGCCCATGGCCGCCGATTCCCGGGCCAGCGTGCCCATCACGTCGTCCGCTTCATAGCCGTGCAGTTCCACGATGGGTATGTTCAGCGCCTCCACCAGCTGGCGGATCATGGGGATCTGCGGGCGCAGGTCCTCGGGCATGGCGTCCCGGTTGGCCTTGTACTCCGGATAGATCTGGTGCCGGAAGGTGGGCTCCGGGGTATCGAACACGCAGGCGATGTGGGTCGGTTTGTGCTTCTCCAGCAGCTGCAGCACCAGCCGGGTGAAGGTGTACGCGGCCCCGTTCTTCAGCCGTGGGTTGGCGAAGTACGCCCGAAAAATGAACGCGAAAGTGTCGATCAGATAAAGGCGATCCTCAGCCACAAGCCACCTCCGCGCCCAACGGCCAGGTCTCGCGTATCCGCGCCGCGGATACCGAGAGAATGAACGCGAAAGTGTCGATCAGATAAAGGCGATCCTCAGCCACAAGTCACCTCCGCGCCCAACGGCGAGGTCTCGCGTATCCGCACAGCGGATACCGAGCGAATGGAGGCGAAGGTGTCGATCAGGTGGGGGCGGTCTTCAGACATGCCCCCAGTCTGGCAGGACGGAAGGGATTCCTGGCGCAGTCCACGCCGGACCAGAAGGTTACGGCTCGACCCCACTGAAACCCCCCGTGACGTTCACCGAACAAGACTTCAAGGTGACCTGCGCCCCGGTCGATAGAGACAAACTGGGGAACGATTCCCGGAATGTCTTGAAGGAGGCCACCCCTATGTGCGTTTCTCCCAACCTGCGGCTGGCGCTGCCCGCCGTGTTCATGCTCTGCACGACCCTGCTCGCCCAGCCCGCCGAACGCCCCAAGGCCGAAGCCATGGTGAAGGAGGGCATTGCCTTCCTGAAGGCGAAGGGCAAGGAGGCCTTCATCGCGGAAGTTCAACAAGGGGTCGGCCGCTTCCACGTCAAGCCTGGGACGACCCTCTACCTGATGGTCTATGACACCAAGGGCATCACCCTGGCTCATGGGGCGACTCCTGCGGCTGCAGGCACGAACCGATGGGGGGTCAAGGACCCCGACGGCAAGATGGTCGTCCAGGAGATCATCCAGGCCGGCCTTCGCAAGGGGGGTGGCTGGGTGGACTACAAGTGGCCCCATCCGACCACAGGAAAAGGAGAGGACAAGACCACCTTCTGTCTGGCTGAGAACGGCATCGTGATCGGCTGCGGCATCTACAAGTAGGTCACTCCAGGCCGTACGTCCGGCGCATCAGGCCCTCCCACCAGGACGCTGGCAGGAGGGCCTTCAGCTTGCCGACCCAGAAGGCGTCCCGGCCGATGACCACGCGCCGGGGCGGGTGACGGGCGTTGAGCGCCTTGAGCAGCTTCCGCGCGCAGGTTTCCGCATCCATGGCAAAGCGTTCGGCCTGATCCTTCCGCTTGGCCAGGTAGCGGGCGAGGACGGTTTCGTAACGGGTGCCCCGGGCCCGGTCCGGCAGATCGCCCCAAGCCTCGGCGAGGGTATCGCGGAAGGCCGTGCGAATGGCCCCGGGTTCGACCAGCACCACCGCCACGTCGCGGCCCACCTCCAGCCGCAGACTTTCCGCCAGAGCCACCACCGCGTGCTTGGAGGCGTTGTAGGGGCCCGCCAGGGGGATGGACAACCGCCCCAGCATGGAGGCCACCTGGAGGATCCGCGCGCCGGGTTCACGGCGCAGCAGCGGCAGGAAAGCGTTCGTCACGGCGTGGAGGCCGATGACGTTGGTTTCGAATTGCGCCCGGAGTTCCTCCGGGCGCAGGAGTTCGAGAGGCCCCACCTGGCCGTACCCAGCGTTGTTCACCAGGGCCTTCAAGCGCAGATCGGCGCAGGCCGCGGCGGCCGCTGCGATGCTGCCCGCATCCGTCACATCCAACGGAAGGACGCGCAGGTCCTCGCCTGGTGGCAGCTCCGACAGGGCCGCGGGATTCCGCGCCGTGGCGACCACCCCCCATCCCGCCTCGCGGCAGAGCGGCACCAGGGCCCATCCGATGCCCGTTGAACAGCCTGTGATGAGGACCCAGTTGCGCATTCATCCATCTTTTCACAGACGACAAAACGGGGCGCCCATGACGCCCCGTTTTGCCGTGACCGCGCCGAGCGCCGCGGAAAGCGGGCTACTTCTTCCTCTCGGTATGGCCGGGCGGCCATACGCGAGGCTTCAAGGGTGGTCGACTGGCAGCTGTTCGATTATTTCTTCTTCGCAGGGGCCTTGGCGGCACCCTTGGACTCAATTTTCGTCGCCACCTGCTTGTAGGTGACGGTGACCTTGTCCCCGGCCTTGAGGGCATCCTTCCCGGCGGTGCTGCCGTCGGTGTAGAAGCGCCATTCCTCCTTGCCCAGGTCCAGGGTGAAGCTATCTGGAGCCACGTCCTTCACGGTGCCGGTCTTCTGGTAACTGGCGGCAGCTGCCGCCCAACCGAGGGCGGCGCCGAGGACGGCGGTTGCGGCGAAGACAGCAAAAGACTTCATGCGCATGCGACTCTCCTTGGAAAAGGTGCCCCAAGGCTATCAGACCAGCGCCAGCAGTCCCACCAGGTAGAAGCTGAAATCGACGCTCAGTTCGAAGCGGTTCTTCCCGGTCGTGAACCGCTCGTGATACAGCCAGAGATAGAGCACCGGGTAGGCGGCACAAATGACCAGCACCAGCGCCACAGCCAAGGGATGGCCCTGGCTTCGATTCTCGAAGGTCAGCCAGAGGGTGCCTGCCAGCAGGGTGCCCAACAGGGCGATAAGCACGGCCTTGGTCGCCCGCTTTCCAAGCAGGATCGGCAGGGTCTCCTTGCCCACGATCTGATCATTCTGCATATCGCGGAACTCGTAGATCACCGTGCGGACAAAGGCCAGGACGCCCACCAGGAAGATGGCGGCAAAGACACGCAGATCCCAGATCCGGCCTTCCTGCCACACCGGCGTGATGACCGCCACGGTGGCCAGGGCCATCGACACCACCACATCCTTGGATCCGGGAATGTGCCTCAGGCTCCACTCGCGCCCGCCGACCTGGAAACGCCGCTTGTAGGCGGCACCCACCAAAGTGGCGCCGGCCACGATCACCAGCACCTTCGTCCCCAGACTGGCGGCCAAGCCCAATGTGAGGGTCAGGGCAGCGAAGGCGGAAACCATCAGGATCCTTCGATTGCGCTCCAGAAACCGAGCCCGGGCCGGGCCCTTGGTGCCGAGCCCCAGGGGATCGAGGAAGGGGCTGAGCAGGTACATGGCCAGCACGTACGTCGCCGTCAGGGTGGGATACCTCCAACCCAACGGCAGGCTGAGCCATTTATGGACGCCCAGGGTCATCAGGCCTGCCCCCACGGCCATCTGCGACGAACTGCCATAGGCCGCCTGCAGGAAGCTGCGCCAGCGACTGGGACCATCGCCCAGCTGTTCCAGCACATCCACCACTTCGTCCACCAGCCAGGTGGGGGTGGATGCGCCCGCGAGCACGCCCACGGTTTCCTTTCCCGTGAAGGCGCCGAGATCCAGCTCCGCTGCGGTTTCCACGTACTGCACGGGCTTGCCGTAGTGGAGGGCCAGCTCGGCCAGGTGTTTGGTATTGCTCGAGGCCTTGCCGCCCACGACGATCACCGTGTCCACGGTGCGGGCCAGCTCCTTGGCCTCGTCCTGACGCATCCAGGTGTCTTCGCAGATGGTGTTTTCGAAGACCGCATCCCCCGCGCGGGTGTGGAGATAGTCCGTAATGGCGTGGTAGTCCTTCACCGTAAACGTGGTCTGGGCCACCACCAGCACCTTCTTGAGTTGCTCGTCCGTCAGCGCCTCGGCCTCGGCCAGGTTTGCCACGATGACGGAGCCGCTGTCGGCGAAGCTGCGGTGCGCCACGCTTTCCGCGTGACCGTGGCTGCCCAGGATCACGGTGAAGTAGCCCTTGGGGCTCCACTTCTTGATCTTGTTGTGGACCTTGGCCACCTCGGGACAGGTGGCGTTCACAATCTTCACCTCGCCCCTGGCTTGGCGCTCCTTGAGGCCCCGCAGATCCTGGATGGGGATGCCGTGGGCACGGATCACCACCGTGCCGTTCTGCACCTGATCCGGCGTCTCCGCCACCGCCACACCCCGTTTACCGATCAGATCCAGAGCCTGGGGATTGTGGATAAGCGGCCCCAACGTCTGCACGGCGCGGCCATCGTTGCGCACCGAGGCCTCCAGCACGGCATCCATGGCGCGCTTCACGCCCCAACAGAACCCCGCGGTCTTGGCGACGATCACTTTCATGGGTGCCCCAGAATCCTGACTGGGTTAGTCAGGTTATTCATCATAGCGCCCACACCGGGCTGACGCACGGGGCGGGATGGCAAAAGGAGCCGGTTCCGGAACCAAGCCAGGGCGCGCTGGACTGAAAAAAGGGCTTGTGGATCCGAAAAGGATTCCCATAATTCAACATGCGTTGAATTTCCTTGCACTGACTCTGAGTGCTTCCGCTTCCCCTGGGGTCCTATGAATCTTCCGATTTCCAGAAGGACCGTCCTTTACGCAGCAGTGATCCTGTTCTTCGGCGTCTCGGCCTGGGTGGCCGTGAGCAGCGGCCCCATGGCGCCCACCCGCGTCACGGTCACCCATGTGGCCAGGAAGGACGTCTCCCCTGCCCTTTTCGGCATCGGAACCGTGGAAGCTCGGCGCGCCATGCTGATCGGTCCCACCC
>JAVBYJ010000067.1 GCA_030824075.1 Geothrix sp. | reverse complement strand
GATGTGGGAGGTGCCCCGGGACGCCCACCCGCCCCTGGATCAGGGTGGCGTGATCCTGAACCATGCCCGGGACCGGGCCGCGGCCCTGGCTTTCCGGGACTTCATGCGCTCGCCCGAAGGCGTGGCGATCCTCCGCCGGTATGGTTTCATGGTGGAAGGCCTCTGATGGCCCCAGGGATGGATTGGCAGGCCATCTGCCTGAGCCTGGAACTGGCCACCCTCACCACGGCGGCGCTGCTGATCCTCGGCCTGCCGCTCGCCTATTGGCTGGCCTTTTCGCGAAGGCGCTGGAAGTTCCTGGTGGAGGCAGTGGTGGCCATGCCGCTGGTGCTGCCGCCCACCGTGCTGGGCTTCTACCTGCTCATGGCCATGGGTCCGCGCAGCCCGCTGGGTCGGGCCTGGGAGGACCTTGTCGGCCACACCCTGCCCTTCTCGTTCGAGGGCCTGCTCCTCGCCTCCGTGCTCTACAGCCTGCCCTTCATGATCCAACCCCTGGCCGCGGCCTTCGCCTCCGTGGACCGGGGCCTCATCGAGGCCTCCTGGTGCCTCGGCGAATCGCGCTTCCGAACCTTTTTTCGCGTGATCGCTCCGCTCTCCTGGGCGGGCATCCTCACAGGGCTGGTGCTGAGCTTCGCCCACACCCTCGGTGAATTCGGCGTGGTGCTCATGGTGGGCGGCAACCTGCCTGGCCGCACCCGCACCGTGAGCATCGCCATTTATGACCAGGTCCAGGCCATGGACTATGCCCCGGCGGCCCGCACGGCCGCGCTGCTGCTGGGTGTGTCCTTCCTCGTGCTGACCTTCACCTACGCCCTGCGGCGCCATCAGAGGAAGCCGTGGACCCTCATCTGATCTCTGACGCCGAGCGGCGCTTCCGGGGCGGCACCACCGTCGAGGCCCGGTTCGAGATCCCGCGGCCTGGGTTCTCGGTGACGGTCCTTTTCGGCCCCTCCGGCTCCGGCAAGACCACGGCTCTGCGGCTCCTCGCCGGTCTGGAACGGGCGGATCGGGGAGCCATCCGCTTCGACGGAACCGCCTGGTCCGACGCGGATCGTGGGGTCCACCAGCCGCCCCAGGCGCGTGACCTCGGGTTCCTGCCCCAGGCCTACCACCTGTTCCCGCACCTCAGCGTGGCCGCGAACCTGGGCTATGGGTTGGCCTCGCTGAACGCGCATGAACGGAATGCCCGCGTCGGGGAGCTTCTGACGCTGCTGGACCTGAAGGGCCTGGAAGCGCGCCATCCCGGCGAACTCTCCGGCGGCCAGCAGCAGCGGGTCGCCCTGGGCCGCGCGCTGGCCCGCCGACCGCGCCTGCTGCTGCTCGACGAGCCGCTATCGGCCCTGGATCGCCCATCGCAGCTCCGCCTCCGCAAGGAGCTGCGCGACCTGCTTCGAGCCTTGGATATTCCGACGGTCCTGGTGACCCACGACCGCGCGGAGGCCCTCCAGCTTGGAGACCGGCTGGTGGTGATGGACCAGGGTCGCGTCTGCCAGAGTGGCGACATCCAGCAGGTCTTCGACCGCCCCACGGACCCCGCCGTGGCCCGTATCCTGGGCGTGGAGACCGTCGTTCGAGGCCGCGTCGAAGCCATTTCCGACGGCATGGTGACCGTCTCCGTAGGACCCGCCCGGATCCTCGCCGCCGATCCCGGCAGCCTCGGCGCGCACGCCTTCGTGTGCGTCCGCGGCGAGGACGTGGCCGTGGAACGCGGGTGCGGACCCAGCCCCGGAACCACGGCCCGCAACCGCCTTCCTGCCCGAATCACGGCCCTGCATCACGAAGGCTCGCTCATACGGATCAGCCTGGACTGCGGCTTCCCCCTGGAAAGCCTCGTGACCCGCCAAGCCTGCGTGGATCTGGGGCTGGCGGAAGGAGATCAGGTCTGCGCCATCCTGAAGGCGGCGGCAGTGCACCTCATTCCGCACGATTGAAAGCCTATCTTGCGTATCGGACCGGCTCGGGCTCACCCTTTTCGATCCTGGACAGAATGCCTTCCAGCCGCGTGCGATATTCAAGATCCTTCTCCTTCGCCAGGAGATCCTTGAGGATGGCCGCGTGCGCCGCCTTCAGGGCCTCCATTGCGGGCACCGCCACATCAGGCTTCACGCCCACGTGCTCCCAGTTGGTGTTGGTGACGGGATTGATGGCGCGGCCGGTGGGGATGAAGGCGTTGAAACCGTGACCCAGGGGCACCGCATGACCAGGATTCGCCCCGCCACCCGTGACCTCGCCCACGAGGGTGGCGCGCTTCTGGGTCTGGAAGTCATAGGCGCATTCTTCACCGCCCGAGAAGGTCCGTGACGAGGTCAGCACGTAAACCGGCGCGGTGTAGCGGATCCCCACGGTGGGGCTGGTCCAGTACTGGCGCGTGGTGTTCTTCGGCCGGTTGTAGATGGAGTTGAGGTGGCGGGTGTCTCCCTCTGGGAAGAAGTGGCTCACCAGGTAGGCCACGCTTTCGGGATCGCCGCCGCCGTTCTGCCGGAGGTCGAGGATGAGGGCCTCGGTGCCGGACAGAATCTGCAGGGCCGCCGAGAAGGCAGGCCCCACAAACTCGGTGGGGCCGAAGCCGCGGACATCCAGGTAGCCGATGTTGCCCGGGAGCTGTTCCACTTTGGCGAGACCGAAGGCCCGGCGAGCGGACTGGGTGCGGGCATCGGCCACCTCCTCCTTCGTGGGGGGACGTTCCTCCTCGTCCCGTGGCTTGAACTGGGGGTCGAAGCGCACGCGGAAATGCCCGTCCTTGCCCTGCTCGCGCAGGTCCCTGGACAGGGCCTCTGCGAAATCCTTGTCCGTCGCGGCGCGGTCATATCCCCCCTTCTCGGCCTTGGCCACCAGAACCTTGCCAACGGTTTCGGCCACTTCGGGAAAGACGTACTGGGCTTTCAGGACCTGGGCCAGCGCTGTCACCACAGCCTTCCGCTGCGCGGACGTGGCGGGCGCCGTGACCTCCTGGGCGGATAGCGCGAGGACCAGGGCAGGAAGCAGAAACAGGGATCGCGGACGCATGGAACCTCCCGGTGGATGTTTCAGGTTTCGCGAAAACCCCGTCGGGGTCTAGCCGGCGGGGTGCCGGAAGTCCGGCGATGTGCCGGAGGCGGCCTCAGGGCACGAGCCTTCGGATCCATCCTGGGCCCTGGTCCGCCCCGGGTCGGGTGATTCGCCGGATCTCCGTTCCGGCGGCAGCGCACACGTAGATGTCGTACTCATCACCCACCAGACCGCTGAAGGCGATCCATCTCCCGTCCGGGGACCATGAGGGGGCGTAGGCGTTGCCATCAAAGTCGAAAAAGCCCAGCGCCCCGCTGGCGACGGACAGGATGCCGATCCGCGAACCCTTCAGAGAGATGCGCTGGAAAGCGATCTCCCGACCATCGGGGGACCAGGTGGGAAAGTAGTCGCCGTGCTGATCGCTGGTGGCCGTCAGCTGGCGGAGCTGGCTGCCGTCAGCATTCATCAGCCACAAGGCAGGACTGCCGGAGCGGTACGAGGTGAACATCAGGCGGGTGCCGTCCGGCGACCAGGCCGGCGTCACGTCCGGCGACACCAGCGGCTCTCCGACCTGGGGAGGCGTGAGATTCCGCCGGTTTGCCAGGGCGCGGCCAGTCACCTCCGCAACGAAAACGTCACCATCGGGATCCTCCATCTGCGAGTGGAAGGCGAGGCGCAGACCATCTGGCGCCCACACGCCCTCGCGTTCAGGAGGTGTGCCGGGCGGGGAAAGCGGAACCGCCGGTTGGATCGGGTCCTCGATCAGCATGAGCTGAGATGGGACCAGGTCCGTGGGGATGCTGGTGAAGACGAGGGCCCGACCGTCGGGGCGGGCACTCGGTCGGGTGCCCGCGAACCCGGCGCCGAGCACCTGCGGCGCACGGCCATCCAGGCTGGCCCGGTAGAGCAGGCGGGACCCGTCGGGGTTCTGCCCGTCGAACACCAAGTCGTAGGCCGCGGCGGGCGGCGGTGCGGCCCCATGGCCACCTCCTCCACCGCATCCAAGCCCAGCCTGAAGCAGGAGGCCGGCGGTTAGGGCGCCCGCGGACCAGCGGCCCCTCACCGCGTCACCGTCGGTGTCGCCGCTGGCGTCATTGTGAGGGCCAGCACCTTGTCCAGCGCCTGATCGGCGGGAATCGCCACGTCCGGCTGGACGCCCACGCCCTCCCAGTTGATCCCGCTGACGGGATTCACCGTGCGGCCGATGGAGATGGATACCTCCAGGTCATTCCCGACCGGAAAGAAGCGGTTCGGATTGGCCCCGCCCCCGGTCGGCTCACCCACGATCACGGCCCGCTTCCGCTGCTGGAGGCCGTAGGCGAACCCTTCCCCGGCGGAGAAAGTCTTCCGGCTGACCAGGACATAGACTGGCACCTGGACGAGCTCCGGCCGGCTCGAGGGACCCGCCCAGAAGTCCATGGGATCGTGCTTCCGCCAGACGAGGCGATTGAGAAGGGTGCGCTCGGGAAGGAAATACGAGGCCAGCAGCACGTTCGCGTCGGAACCGCCGTGGTTCTCGCGCAGATCGATGACCATGGCCTTGCAGGGCCCCAACTGATCGAGGGCCGCCTCGAAGGTCGGGCGGCTTTCCTCGGCCTGGTAGAAACGATCCACGCGCAGATACCCGATGTTCCCGCTCAGCCGCTCCACCTTCTGCAGGCCGTGATCGGGGGTGGGCGTATCGAAATGGGGGATGCGGGTGCGGACGCTCATGTGCTTGTCGCGGGTCTCGCCCTGCAGGATCTCCGTGACCCGGGCCGCGAAGGCGGCGGGGTCCGCGGAGGCTTCATTCATGAGGGTGCTCGCGCTGTTCCTCAGCGTCTCGCTGGCGGAGCGTCCGAGCTCCGGAAAGGCGTACTCGTCGCGAACGAGGTCGGCGATGCGGGAGACAAGCTGTTTCCGGTCATCAGGGGTGAGCGGCGTTGGTGCCGCGATGCCGTGGGGTGCGAGGGTCAAGGCGAGGGCGACAGAGAAAAAGACGGGGTTCAGGCGCACGGGATCTCCAAGGTGTGAAGGGGTTCGGGTCGTCGGGGTGCTCAGGCCGGGAAGACGCCGGTTCGGGTCATGAACGTGAAAGACGGCGGCTCCAGGGCGCCGCCTGAGCGCATGGTGTCGCGCACGGAAGGGTCCGCCAGGAAGCCCTCGAAGCTCTCCCGATCGGCCCAGTCGATGAGCACGATGGCGGTGCCGGAATCCTCTGCCTTCAGGAAGGCGGAGGCGCCGAGGCTTCCATGGGCTTGGCGGGCCTGCAGCCCGTGGCTGGCGAACACCTGAAGGAAGCGATCCGCGTCGGCGATGCGCACGTGAGCGAGGGTGGTGAACATGGGTCGGACTCCCGTGAAAGGGCGGGGTGAAGGCATGGGAGCTGGCCGGATTCCTCCAAGCCACCTCCTGAACCAGGAGAACCTCCAGGGTTCGTGATTCCCCTGCCGGGGTGTAGTCGGCAGGGTGCCGGATCCTCGGCAAACTGCCAGAATGCAGGTATGCCCAAGCCCGACCTGGATGACCTGGACCGCCGCCTCATCGCAGAGTTGAGCGCCGATGCCCGCCTGACCCAGGTGGCCCTGGCGGCACGGGTGGGCCTGTCACGCTCCGCCGTGCAAGAACGGATCAAGCGGCTGGAACGGGAAGGCGTCATCCTTGGCTACACGCTGCGCCTGGGCCTGGAGACGAAACCCGGCGTCCGCGCCTACCTGCTGGTGAAGGGCAGCGGTCCCAGCCACGAGCGGGCCGTGCGCATCCTCGAAGCCTTTCCGGAAGTGCGCGTGGCCGATTCCGTGGGCGGCGACATCGATCTGGTGCTGCAGCTGGAGGGCGAGCGCCTGGAAGATCTCAACCGCGTTCGCGACGAGCTCGCGAAGCTGCCAGGCATCGCCTCCACCCAAACCCTGCTGGTGATGGCGCCGCGCTTCGACCGGCGTTAAAGGGAGCCCATTCGCCCCTGGGGGCTTGATCCTCCGACCCGAATACTCAGAATGGCGTCATGCGCCTTCGCCAAGCCTTTCTGACGCTTTGCCTCCTGCTGGTGACCGCCCAGGCCCCGGCCCAGGGCCTATGGGTTGAAGCGAAGGTGCTGGTTCCCTTATGGGTGGAGCTGCCCGCAGCCTACGACCCCTCCCGGGCCTACCCTCTGGTGCTCCTGCTCCACGGCCGCGGAGGAGCTGCGTCGCCCATGCTGACGCTGCGCAGTCGGCTCGGTGAGGATCGGTTCATTCTCGCCGCCCCCCAGGGCGCCTACTCCGAAGGAGACGGCTTCGGCTGGTTCCACGCCTCGGGCGATCCCAAGCTGAGGGCCCACACCGACACCCACGCTGTGGAAGTGATCCAGCGGGCCATCCAGGCCCTGAAACAGCGCTACCGAGTGGGCGGGGTCTACCTGCTGGGTCATTCCCAAGGGGCCGCGCTGGCCTATCTGGCCGCCGCGCGGCTGCGGTCAGACATCGACGGGGTTCTGGCCTTTGGCGCGGGAAACCCCAGGAACCTGCTGACGGACGAGGACATCACCGCCTTGAACAGCCTGCCACATTTCCTAGCCCACGGCTGGAAGGATCGCGTCTACTCCCCGACGGAAATTCCCGACCGGCTCGCCTTCTGGAAGGCGGCGCACGTACCCACGACCTTTGAACGGTATCCCGGGGGGCATTCGCTGGTCGACGCCCCCATCGGAGCGGCGGCCGTCTGGATTCTGAAACAGGAGGGCGAAAAAAGCCTGGCGGCGCCTCGGGAACGCTAGCACTTGGAAAACAGAGCCTAGGCTCTGGTCCACCGCAGCACGGGCTTCCGCGCCGCGGTGGTCTCATCCATCCGGCGCAGGGGCGCAAGGGTCGGCGCCTGGTGCAGGACGTCGGGGTTCTCCTCGGCTTCCTTGGCGATCTGGAGCATGGTGTCGCAGAAGGCGTCCAGTTCGTCCTTGCCCTCGCTTTCGGTGGGCTCGATCATCAGCGCGCCGGGCACGATCAGGGGGAAGTAGATCGTGGGCGGGTGATAGCCGTAATCGATGAGCCGCTTGGCGATGTCCAACGTGTGGACATCATGCTTCGCCTGGTTCGTATCGCTGAAGACCACCTCGTGCAGGCTGGGGGAATCAATGTGCAGGGCATAGGCGCCCTTCAGCCGGGTGCGGATGTAGTTGGCATTGACGATGGCCCTGAGGGTGGCCTCCTTCAGGCCATCCGAACCATGGCTCAGGCAGTAGGTCAGCGCCCGCACGAGGATCCCGAAGTTGCCGTAGAACGTGTGCACCTTGCCGATGCTCTGGGGCCGGTCCCAGTCCATGCGGTAGCTGTGCCTGGGCACCTCGCCCTCACCCACTTTCACGGTGTCGCGCACGACGACAGGCACGGGAAGAAAAGGCATCAGGTTCGCGCCGCAGCAGACGGGGCCCGCGCCGGGGCCACCCCCGCCGTGGGGCGTGGACATGGTCTTGTGCAGGTTCAGGTGCATGACGTCTACGCCGAAGTCGCCGGGGCGGGCCACGCCCACCAGGGCGTTCATGTTGGCGCCATCCATGTAGACCAAGGCGTCCACGCTGTGCAGCAGGTCGCTGATTTCCTTGAAGCGGTATTCGAAGACGCCCACGGTGTTGGGGTTGGTGATCATGGCCCCCGCGATCTCGGAACCCAGTTCACTCACGAGGGTTCTCAGGCCCTTGCGAACCTTGCCGTTCACGGGATCGGTGACATCGTCGAAGGCGATGGTGCCATCCGGCAGCGAGGGCAGTTCCACCACCTCGTAGCCCGCCATGGCGGCCGTGGCCGGGTTGGTGCCGTGGCCACTGTCCGGGATGAGAATCACCCGGCGCTTGGCGCCCTTGGACAGGTGGTAGGCACGGATGAGCATGACGCCCGTCAGCTCACCGGCAGCGCCCGCGCTGGGCTGCAGCGTGACGCCAGGCAGGCCCGTGATCTCCTTCAGCCATTCCTGCAGGGTGTAGAGCATTTCGAGGTTGCCCTGGACGAGTGCATCCGGGGCCATGGGATGGCTGTCGGTAAAACCGGGCATCCCGGCGACCTTTTCGTTCAATCGCGGATTGTGCTTCATGGTGCAGGAGCCCAGCGGATACATGCCGTCGTCCACGCCGTAGTTCCACTTGGAGAGCCGCGTGAAGTGCCGGATGATCTCCACCTCGCTCAGTTCGGGCATCGCGTCGAAGCCGCTGCGCCTGAGGTGGGCGGGACGGGTATCCTTCGCGGCTGGAACGTCGAGTTTCGGCAGATCCATGCCCCGCTTGCCGGGGACGGAGCGATCAAAGATGAGGGGTTCGCGCTGACGCAGAAACATGGGTGCCTCCTCAGACAGCGGCGGGGACGCGGGCCAGGATCTCGACGAGACTCTCGATCATCTGGCGGGTGTGGAGTTCGGTGGCGCACCAAAGGATGCAGCCGGCGTATTCGGGATAGAAGCGGCCCAGATCGAGGCCAGGCAGCAGGCTCTCCTTCAGGCAGGCTTCCTGCAGGGCGGCGTAGTCGCCCCTGTAGCGCAGCACGAACTCATTGAAGAAGGGCTGATCAAGCACCGGCTCCATGTCCGGCAGCTCCAGCAGGCGCTGGCGCAGGTACTGGGCCTTGGCGGCGTTCTGCTCGGCGAGGCCACGCAGCCCTTCGGGACCGGCAAGCTGCATGAAGATGTTGGCGCGCAAGGCCACGAGGCCCTGGTTCGAGCAGATGTTGCTGGTGGCCTTGTCGCGGCGGATGTGCTGCTCGCGTGCTGTGAGCGTCAGCACATAACCGGTCTCGCCGTTCAGATCCTTCGTCTGGCCCACCACGCGGCCGGGAATCTCCCGCTTGTGGGCGTCCTTCACGGCGAGGAAACCGAGGAACGGGCCCCCGTAGTTGGGTTTGTTGCCGAGGCTCATGGCCTCGCCGCAGGCCATGTCGGCGCCGGCCTTGCCGGGAGCTTCGAACCAGCCAAAGGCGAAGGCCTCCTGGGTGACGCTCACCAGCAGGGCGCCAACGGCGTGGACCGGCCCGGCCAGGGCCGTGAGATCCTCCACCGCGCCGAGGAAGTTGGGATAGCCCACCATCACGGCAGCCACGTCGCTGTTGAGCTTGGCCTGCAGATCCGCCAGGTCGGTGACACCGTCCTTGAGATCCACTTCCACGAGTTTCAAGTCATCGTGGGGGGCGAAATTCGTCCTGAGCACGTCGCGGTACATGGGGTGCAGGCCGCGGCTCACCAGCACGGTGTTCCGCTTCTTGGCCACGCGGACGGCCATCAGGGCCGCCTCCACACAGGCCGTGCCGCCGTCGTAGAGACTGGCGTTGGTGACCTCGAGACCCGTGAGGTCGCATATCAGCGTCTGGTATTCGAAGATGTGCTGCAGGGTGCCCTGGCTGATCTCGGGCTGGTAGGGCGTGTAGGCCGTGAACCATTCCTGCCGACTGATCATGGCGTCGATCGCGGAGGGCACGAAGTGGTCGTAGGCCCCGGCACCGAGGAACTGGGCGCAGAAGCGTGTGTTCTTGTTGGCCAGGTCCATCATCTGCCAGGCCACTTCCTGCTCCGAACCCTGGGTGGGGAGGTCGAGTTCGCGCTTCAGGCGCAGGGGCTCCGGAATGCCCGCGAGCAACGCCTCGGCATTCGGCACGCCGATCGTGTCCAGGAGGGCTCGATCCTCAAGGGGAGAAGAGGGCAGGTAGCGCATGGCGGCCTCGGCAAAGAACGTTGAAATGCCAACGCTCCAGGATATCAGGCGCCCCCCGGAAACCCGCCTGTGGAACGGGTCACAGGCCACACCAGCACAGACCGCCCACCGGGCCGGGCGCGGGTCCGGGATGTGCGCGCAGCGCCCTCCGCCCTAGCGCGGCCTCCCGAGCAGATTCAAAGCGAGGCACGGCTCCGCCGGGCCGAGCGCGGGGCCCGGGGTGTGCGCGCAGCGCAGAACCCCCGGACAGCATCAATGCCGCTTCCAGAGGTCGAAGGGCTGGGTTCCAACCAGGACGTTGAAGCTGCCTTCCGCCTTGCCACTGCCCTGGAGGGTGTGAACCTTCAGGATTCCGTAGGACAGCTCCAGGTAGAAATTGGACAGGGTTGTCCGGAGGAGGAGGCCCGTGCCCTGGGCCCGGAGGGGGGCCTCGGGCTTCAGGAGATCCGAGGGATGCTGAGCCACCCAGGCCAGGTCAAAGCGGGGGGCCAGTTCCACGGTGAGGCCCAGCCCCATGTAGAGACGGAAGGGGAGCCCGAACCGCATGGCGGCAAAGTTGGGTGCCATGAATCCCACGGCCCGCGATCCAATCACGAAGGAGGGTCCGCCCAGCACCCACCAGCGGTCCAGGGGCAGGTGGCGGCCCTGGCCCCACTCCAGGTCCAGATTGACCCCCATGGATTCCCCCAAGGTAGCCAAGCCCCGCGCCCGGAAGTAGGCCTGCTGGAAGGTCGCCCCGGGCTGGTTCTCGAGACGGGTTTGACCCGCACCGAACCGGGCCCGCAGCAGGAGCCCTCTTCTCGGGAGGGTGTGCCGGTCGAAGTCATCCCATTCACCCGAAAGAAAAACCGCATCCTGGCTTTGGGTGCGGCGCCACCCATCCTCCCGGAAGGCCGAGTTGCGCCTCCCCAGGTCAAGGCTCAGCTTTCCCGTGCCCAACTGGCTGAAGCGGAAGAAGGTCCTCAGCATGAGATCGGAGGCGCTGATGCGCGCATCGACCCCGTCCCCTGGCAACTCGCTCGCGGCCCAGGGAAGGGGCACTTCCAGGCGCTGCTGCCAGTAGTTTGCGATCAGTTCCAGTCCAGCGCCGGGTGAGAACCCGAAAGGGCTCCTCAGGGTCAGGGAGGCCTGTTCCTGCAGCCGATTCCGGGCGGCGCTCAATTCCACTTCCGTCCCTTTGAAGGCCAGGTTCAGGGCCCGGTATGCGAGTCCCACCTGGCCGCCCAGGGTGGTTTCGTAGCCCAGGGAGAAATCCAGGCGTTCCCGCTGGTGAGGCACGGGAACGAGGGTGATCACCGTACCCCCTTGGCCATCCGGCCGGATCTGGTACCTCAGCTCCGCCAGATGGAGGCGATGCTCCGCCAGGGTGATGCGCGTTTGCAATTCGCTCGGACGGAAGGGGCGTCCCTTCAATTCCCCAAGCAGGCGGATCAGGTGGGCCGTGTCCACCGTCGAGCCGACGTCCGTGCGCACCTCCACCTTAGAGATGAACGGTTCCTCGATGGAGATGTACAGACGACCGGTCTGCGGATCGAAGACCGACCCCCGGGCATCCACCAGAGGCCCGCCCTGCATGAGAAACTGATAGACCAAGTGCCCCATCATGCGGCCGAACACTTGTGGATTGAAGGGTTCCCCCAGCTTCATCGCGCCGGCCACGGCCGCGTGGATCGGAGGGCGCCAGCCCTCTGGAGCCTCCACCACCACCGAGGTGATCGCGGGAAAGGGCCGCAGGTGAAGGGTCAGGATGCGATCCGGGTCCACCGTCGCCCAGGCCTCCTGCGCGAGACCGTGGACAAGGATCTGCTGGAGGAGGATCTGGATGTCCTGGACGCGGATGCCTTCCTTGGATGGTTTGGGGCCCTCGGCCAGGAGCGCCGCCAAGGGTGCACTGAGGTCCCCTGGACACTCCGTGGTCACCTTGGCCACGTCCAGCCGTTCCTGGCTCAATCGGCCACGGAGCAAGGCTTCCAGGGCCGCCCGGCGCGCATCGAACCCTTCACGGCCCTGCCGGATCAGCGTGGCCCACTCGGACCCGTACTCGAGGAATGGTGCGTTGCGGATGTCCGGGCGGATGAGAAAGTCGGCCGCCGCCCGGCTCTCCCACTGGCGCCGCTCCACCACCAGGTCCAGGCTGCGGGTCGCCACCGAAAGGATGCTTGTGGCGGGGCGGTGCTCCAGCGGCGCACTGATGTCCACGCCAATGACCAGGTCTGGATGGAAGGCCTCCTTGGCCGTGGATACCGGCAGGTTCTCCACCAGGGCGCCATCCACGTACTGCTGACCCTCGATCACCACCGGGCGGAATCCGCCGGGAATGGACAGGGAGGCCCGCACCGCCTCCACCAGGTCCCCGCGTCCAAACACCCGCCCCTGGCCGGTTTCGAGGTTCGTGGCCAGCACCCGCAGGGGTCGCTGGAGCTTGTCGAAATCCCCACCCGAGAAATAGGATCCCCGGGCGAGCAGGCCCTGGAGCGTGTGCTGCACTTCTGAGCCGCTGCGGAGGCCCTGGGCCATGAACAGGTGGCCGTTCTGCCGCTCGATGGACAGGAGGGTGGCACTCCGGTCCTCCTGTTCACCCAGGGTCTCGCCTGGATTGCGCAACAGGGGCTCCAGAAAGGCGCGGGTCAGGTCGAGTCGACCGAACAGATCCTCGATTTCGCGGCCCGAGAAACCGCAGGCGTAAAGGGCTCCGATCATGGCGCCCGCGCTGGTCCCCGCCACGCTGTCCAGGGGATAGCCCACTTCCTCAAGGCGCTGGAGGACGCCGATGTGGGCCAGGCCGCGCGCGCCCCCCCCACTCAGGGCGATGGCCACCCGGGGCATCCCCGGGATGACCACCCGGGGTGTGAACCGGAAGATCATGTCCGCGGGCTGGACTGTGACCTCGATGCGGCGCGGCCCTGGAGGCCGGACTTCCTGGCCGGGCGACGCGACCTGACCCGCCAACAGGGCAGGAAGGCCGATCACCAGCAGGAGCCGCTTCATGCGAGCGCCGCCCGCTGTGCCTCCATCAGTGCCACACAGCCTGCCAGGCCCAGGTCCATCAAACCTGTCGCCTCCGTCCGGCTGAAGGAACGTCCTTCGCCGGTGCCCTGAAGCTCCACCAGCTCCAGGTCGCCTCCCGCCGAGGGCCGCGCCGCCACCAGGTTGCAGTCCACGGCGGCGAGGTGGTCCTCCTCGTATTCCAGATCCAGGATCAACCCCCGGCGTCCTTCCCCGGATTCCACGATACCGGCGCTCACCGCCGCCACCTGACGGACCAGGGCCGAGGACAATCCCTGGGCCCTCAGCGCGAGCGCCACCGCCACCCAAGCCCCCGTGATGGCGGCGCAGCGGGTGCCGCCATCGGCATTTAGCACATCGCAATCCACCGTGAGGGTGCGCTCGCCCAGGGCGGCGAGGTCCACGGCCTGGCGGAGGCTCCGCCCGATGAGCCGCTGGATCTCCACGGTGCGGCCCTGCTGCTTGCCGCGGGCGGCCTCCCGGTCGGACCGCGTGTTCGTGGCCGCAGGCAGCATGCCGTATTCAGCCGTGAGCCAGCCCAGACCCCGCCCCTTCATCCACCCCGGCACCTTGTCCTCCAGGTTGGCGGCGCACAGTACATGGGTCCGGCCCAGCTTCACCAGGCAGGAGCCGGAGGCGTGGATCTGAACGCCTTTCTCCAATATCAAAGGGCGCAATTCCTCGGTTCGGCGCATCAGCAGCAACCCTTCGACTCGATCTTGTCCACCCGCCCCTGGTGACGTCCACCTTCAAAGGGTGTTTCCAAGAACGTTTTGAGGTAGGATTCAGCCTTGAGCGGATCCGTCAGCCGCTGGCCGAAAGCGATGGCGTTTGCGTCATTGTGCTGCCTGGCCAGCGCCGCGTGCTCTGGGGAGGTCACCAGCGCGCAGCGGATGCCAGCATGGCGATTGGCCGCGATGCTGATGCCAATGCCGGACCCGCAGACCAGTACCAGGCGCTCCCATTGACTCCTGCCCTCCGCTGCTCGGTGCGCGAAATCCGGATAGTCCACCGAGGCCGACCCATCCGTGCCGAAATCCACCACCTCGTATCCCTGCCCCTGTGCCCAGGCCTTGAGCCGTTCCTTCAGGTCGAACCCCGCATGATCACTTGCAAAGCCGAGTTTCATCGTCCCGCCCCCTGGCCTAGAGTCCATTGCCTCCATCGGACGACACAGGCGCCGTCCAACATCCATTCCCAGCCTACATCGGCCGGCGCAGGCGCCACCCGATATCTATGGTCAGCCCGTTCATGCTGAATCCCTTCCTCCAGTACCGCCCCCAGGACCGCGGCTTCCTGCTCTGCATGCCCGAGGCGGTGGAACCCGCCGAGTGGGTGCGGGGCCTTCGAACCCTTCCGGGTGATCTCCAGGGCCGCGAGCGCCTCACGCCCGCCAAGGCCCAGATCTTCCTGCCGGACGGCGCCCTGGTGGAGATGCACGCGGTGCCCTTGCGGTGGCAGCGTGCCTATCCCTGGCTCTCCTCCCTGGCCCTGCACCCCGGCCACGCCGGACCGACCTTGCGCTACTGGGCCACCGCCCTCCGGCTGCTGCAGTCCCTGGTGGTGCGTGGCGCCCTGCTGCCCCAGCTCGACACGACGGGAAACCCCTGGAAGGCCCGCTGGGGCGTGAGCCTCACCAGCCCCTCCGATCGCGCGGCCCTGCGCCAGCTGGCCGAGGCCCTGCCGCCCGCCGCCCAGGCTTTTCCGGAAAACGACACCTGGGCCTTCACCAAGACCCTGGCCCTGGGTGAACTCGACGCCTTCGATATCGAAGACGACCTGGCCATGCCACCCGCCGCCGACGCTGTGCTGACGGCCTTCCTGGAGGATGGTGCGGATTTCATCATGCGGTTCGTGGCGGGCGGTCTCCGGGCGGGAGACGATCCACGCCTGGGCCTCGTTCACCGGCTGAGGGGACATAAACGGGATCGGCTGCCCTGGGACGAACGCATCATGGTGGCCCTGGCCCACCAGCTGCCCGAATTCCCCACCACCGGCGTCACCGAGCGCACCCTGGGGGAGCAGTTGGCCCAGTGGAGCGAGGGCGCGCGGCCCCAGTGGCTGCGCCCCAGCCTGCGCCTGGAGATGCCCCCTGTGCCAACCTCCACCCAGGCCGTGCAGGACGCCGACCGCCTGGCCGAGGAAGGCTGGATCCTCAAGGTGGGTCTGGAAACCGAGGTCGGGGCGGACATCGGCGTGGCCAAACTCTGGGAGCCCTCCACCGAACCCGAGGTGCTCCAAGCCCGCCAGGTGCTGCTGCGCGGTCTCGCCCGCGCCGTGCCTTTCTTCCCGGCCCTGGAGCGCGCCCTGTCCGGACAGAAGCCCGAGGACCTCGTGCTGAGGCCCACGGAGGCCTGGGGCTTCCTCACCCGCGGGGCGGCCCAGCTGAAGGAGGCGGGCTTCCTGGTCCACATCCCCGAAGGTCTCGCCGATTTCGGCGGTGCCAAGCGCCTGCGCGCCAAGGTTCGCCTCGGGGCCCGCAACGTGGTGGATTCCGCCCCCATGGCCCAGGCCGGCCTCGAAGGCAGCGTGAGCGCCGACTGGTCGCTCATGCTGGGCGACGATGCCCTGAGCGTGGAGGATTTCGCCCAGATGGTGAACCTCAAGCACCCGCTGGTGGCCTGGAAGGGCAAGTGGGTGGCGCTGGACCCAGAGACCCTCAAGCAGATCTCCACCGTCATCCAGGCCAGCAAGGGAGCCGGGTTCGAGAGCATGACCAAGGGCGAGGCCCTGGCCGCAGCCCTCACCGGAACGGCTCGCATCCCGGGTGTCAGTGAGGCCATCGAAGTAGAAGTGGCCGGCGATTTCGGTGCCGCCCTTGAGGATTTGAAGATCCTCCCCGACAAGCCCATCACTCAGCCTGCCAGCTTCCAGGGCCAGCTCCGACCCTACCAGCTGCGCGGTCTCGCCTGGCTGGAGGGCCTCTCCCGCCTGGGCCTGGGCGGCATCCTCGCGGACGACATGGGCCTTGGCAAGACCATCCAGGTGCTGGCCCTGCTGCTGCACCGCCAGATCCAGAACCCGGAATTCGGCCCCGCCACCCTCCTGGTCTGCCCCACCTCGCTGCTGGGCAACTGGGAGCGGGAGCTGGCCAAGTTCGCACCAACCCTGCCGGTCTTCGTGCACCACGGCAACAACCGCGACCGCCTGCCTTCCACCTTCAAAGCCCACACCCTGGTCCTCACCACCTACGGCGTGGTCCGGCGCGAGGAGGACACCTTCTCGGGCCGCCACTGGAGCGGGGTGGTGGTGGACGAGGCCCAGGCCATCAAGAACGCCGGGTCGGCCCAGGCCAAGGCCATCCGCAAGCTGCGGGGCGGCTTCCGCCTGGCTCTCACCGGCACACCCATCGAGAACCGGCTGACTGAGCTGTGGGCCATCATGAGTGCCGGGCTTCCCGGCTACCTCGGCACCGAATCCCAGTTCAAGGAGCGCTTCGCCACCCCCATCGAGAAGTACCGTGATCCGGACGCCGCGAACGAGCTGCGCCAGTTCATTGGCCCCTTCATCCTGCGCCGTCTGAAGAGTGACAAGGCCATCATCCAGGACCTGCCGGAGAAGCTGGAGATGAAGGTCTTCACCACACTCAGCCGCGAGCAGGCCGAGCTGTACCAGTACCGCGTCCAGAAGATGGACGAGGAGCTGGATGCCGCCACCGGCATCGAACGCCGGGGCCGCATCCTGGCCCTGCTCACGCACCTCAAGCAGATCTGCAACCACCCGAGCCAGTTCCTGAAGGCGCAGGGCCCCTATCGCGGCCGCAGCGGCAAGCTCGATCGCCTCACCGAGATGCTGGAGGAAGTGATGGAGGCCGGTGAGCGCGCCATCGTCTTCACCCAGTTCAAGGAGATGGGCGACCGCCTGCAGATCCACCTGCAGGATGCCCTCGGCTTCGAGCCGCCCTTCCTCCACGGGGGCACCTCGCGGGAAGGCCGCGACGAGATGGTACGCAGCTTCCAGGAAGATCCGGATTCCCCGGCCGTGCTGTTGCTGAGCCTCAAGGCCGGCGGCGTCGGCTTGAACCTCACGGCCGCCACCCATGTCTTCCATTTCGACCGCTGGTGGAATCCCGCCGTGGAGGACCAGGCCACGGACCGCACCTACCGCATCGGCCAGACGAAAAACGTGCAGGTCCACAAGCTCGTCACCATCGGCACGCTGGAAGAAAAGATCGACGCGCTGCTGGAATCCAAGCGCGACCTGGCGGATCGCGTGGTGGGCAGCGGCGAAGGCTGGCTGACCGAACTCGACGATGACGCCCTGCGCCGCCTGGTGGCCCTGGACCCAGACGCCGAGCTGCTGGATTCGGATGAAGGGAACGGCGACGAGCCCGCGCCGAAAGCCGCTCGATCGGGAATCCGCCGGAAGGCGAAGGAGGTGGCGCCATGATCAGCCACACCGATCGCTTCGGCGCCACCTGGTGGGGGCGCCTCTGGATCCAGGGGCTCGAAAAGCTCGGGGACGACTACGAAAACCGCCTGCCCCGCGGCAAGAAATACGCGGAGGATGGCCACGTCTCCCACTTCGGCGTGCAGCCCGGTGAGATCCAGGCCCGCGTCCACGGACGCAAGACCTACAACGTGACCCTCGGCCTCCCGGCGCTCACAGCCGCCCAATGGGAGAAGGCCCTGGATCGCATCGCCCTGGAGAGCCGCTTCGTGGCCTCGCTGCTTGCCGGAGAAATGCCGCAGGGGCTGGACGAGACCTTCCGCGAAGCCGGTGCCAGTCTCTATCCGCGCGTCCCCAAGGAGCTCCAGACCCACTGCGATTGCCCCGATTGGGCCAATCCCTGCAAGCATGTGGCCGCCGTGTGCTACGTGATGGCCGAGGCCCTGGACCGCGATCCCTGGCTGCTCTTCGACCTGCGCGGCAAGAGCCGCGACGAAGTGCTGAAGGCCCTTCAGTCGGCGCTCGACGCCGCCGCCGTGGCCGCTCCGAAGAAGCGCGGCCGGCCGCCGAAAAAAAAGCAGACCGTAGCCGATCTTCTCAAACGCGAGCAGGTTCAGCCCGAGCCCTGGCGCCGCCTGCCCGAGGAGGCCTACGATGCCCTGCCCATGCCCTTGCCGGAGATCAGCATTCCGCGCATGATCCCCCCGGACCCATCCGTCTTCACCCAGCTGGGCCCCCTGCCCCACGCCCGCATCGAGACCAGCCTGTGCCTCGCCGCCCTCATGCACCGCACCGCCCAGTGGGTGCAGCAACAGATCGAGGATGGCCCCCGCCGCCTTGATGACGGCGAACTGGAAGACGAACCAGAGCAGCCCGCCTCACCG
>JAVBYJ010000010.1 GCA_030824075.1 Geothrix sp. | reverse complement strand
GAAGAGGCTGCCGGTGCATCGAATGCTGCGGCCCATCATGCCCATCCTGGTGATTCCTGTCCTCTCCTCGCTGGTGGTCGGCTTGGCCATGTACGGTCTCCTGGGCACGCCCATCAAGGGGCTCATGGCGTGGCTTGCCCAGGCGCTTCAGGGTCTGGGCAGCGGCAACCAGGTGCTGCTGGGGTTGGTGCTGGGCGCCATGATCGCCTTCGACATGGGCGGGCCCGTGAACAAGGCGGCCTTCTTCTTCGGCGTGGCCATGATCAAGGAAGGGAATGTGGGCGTCATGGGCGCCTGTGCTGCCGCCATCTGCATCCCGCCCCTGGGGCTGGGTCTGGCGACCCTCCTGGCGCCCAGCCGCTGGACAGATGCCGAGCGGGAATCGGGCCTGGCGGCCCTGGCCATGGGAACCATCGGCATCACGGAAGGGGCCATCCCCTTCGCCGCCGCCGATCCGCTCCGGGTGATCCCCACCATCATGGGGGGCTCGGCTCTGGGGGCCGTCATCGCCATGCTCGGGAGTGTGGGGGATCACGCGCCTCATGGCGGCCTGATCGTCCTGCCCGTGGTGGATCACCGGTGGTGGTATCTCGCTGCCATCGCCATCGGCACCGTCGCCGTGGCCGTGGTGATCAATTTCCTGCGCTCACTCGTCCAGCCAGTCCGGCCCTCCTCGGAGCTTCCATGAAAATTCTCGCCATCACCGCCTGTCCGACGGGAATTGCCCATACCTACATGGCTGCGGAACAACTGGAGCGCACCGGCAAGCAGCTGGGCCACGCCATCAAAGTGGAAACCCAGGGCGCCATGGGCATCGAGAACCGATTGACCGAGGCGGATGTGCTGGGCGCTGATGCCCTGATCCTGGCCTCGGACCTGCCCGTGCAGGGCCGTGAGCGCTTTGCCGGCATCCCCAGGATCCTGGAAGTTCCGGTACAGCTGGCTATCAAGAACCCGGCCGAGATCTTCGCCCGTCTCTAGGCTGGAATCCCCGATGGACTATGCCTTTGCTTTCCCCCTTGCAGGCGGTCTGCACGCTTGGCCAGCCGCGGCTCTGCGCGAGCGCGCCATGGCCCATCAGGCCCGCTTTGAATTCGTGAATGAGCGCACGGGTCGGAGGGCCTCCATGGACAGTGTGCTGGGGCTGCTGGCCACGGACACCCGCCTGGGGGATCCCTGCCGGATTCTCATGGAAGATGGGGGCGGGGATGAAGCGCGGGGCGATCTGATCGCCTTCCTGTCCGGCCCCTTCCTACGCTGCGATCGAGGTTCAGCCCCGGCGAAGCACGCGTCCACGGTGGTGCCCCGGTTGGTCGAACGGTCGGGCGGGCGCTGGTGGTCCGGGAACGGCGTTTCCGAAGGCATCGGGGTGGGCCGGACCGTGGTTGCGGACACTCGAAACACGCTTCCAGAGCCCAGCGGGCCCGACGGGGAATCGCATCCCGAGCTCGAGCTCCGAGTGCTTCAACAGGCCATCGAAGGCCTGCGAGTCCACCTGCAGGAGGAGATCCTGCTCGCCTCGAACCTGGCCCAACGCAGCGTGCTGGAGGTCCACCTCGCCCTGCTGGAGGACGCCAGCTGGCAGGGGAACATGGAGGCCGCCATCCGGGACCGTCACCTGGCCGCGCCGGCTGCGATCGCCGCCGCCACGCAGGGTGCGATCGACGCCTTGCGGCGTTCAGACCATCAGGTCATCCGCGAACGGGCGTTGGATCTCAGGGATGTGGCCGATCGCCTGATCCGGCAGATATTGGGCGAGGCCCCGGAAGCATCCTGCCTCTCCTTGACTGAGCCCTCGGTGGTGGTCGCCGAGCTGCTCGCCCCCTCGACCTTCCTGAGCCTGGATCGAGGGCTTCTGAGGGGCCTCGTCCTGACCGAGGGGGGGGAGACCTCACACATCGCGATCCTGGCCCGGTCCTTCGGGGTCCCCTGCGTGACCGGCCTCCAGTTGGACCTCGCAGCGGGCCAGCGCCTCCTGGTCGACGGCGGGAGGGGCCTCGTCATCGCGGATCCCGCGCCTGAAGTCGAGGCCTACTACCGGATCGAAACGAACGCCCGGCATCAGCGGGCCGTGCGCCAAACCCCCGGGATCGGCGGGCATCTCACGACGCGGGACGGACATCCGGTTCACGTCCTGGCCAACATCTCCACCCCCGAGGAAGCCGCCTGCGCGTTCGGATCTGGCGCGGATGGCATCGGACTGTTCCGCACCGAGATGCTCTTTCTTCATCGATCCGCTTCCCCGAGTGAAGACGAGCAGGTCCAAACGTATACCCGGATTCTTGAGAGTGCTGCAGGGCGCCCGGTCGTCCTCCGGCTCCTGGACGTGGGGGGCGATAAGCCCCTGCCGTACCTGCCACTGCCCCCCGAGGCGAATCCCTTCCTTGGGCGGCGCGGCGTGCGGTGGTATCCCGTTCATCGGGACCTGGTCCGGACGCAGGTGCGGGCGGCCCTGCAGGCGGCCGTGCATGGGGACCTGCGCTTGCTGGTCCCCATGGTCTCGGAAAGGGAGGAACTGGACTGGGTCCGTGCCCTCGTGCGAGAGACGGCAGGCGAACTTGCCGCCGAAGGGAAGGCCTGCAAGGCCGACCTCCCCCTCGGAATCATGGTGGAGGTCCCTGCGGCCGCATTGAACCTCGAGGCCCTGGCGCGGGAAGCGGATTTCCTCAGCGTGGGGACCAACGATCTTGTGCAGTACCTGTTTGCCGCGGATCGCAGCGACCCGGGCCTGATGAAGGCCAGCCACGAGTGGCACCCTGCCACCTTGCGCCTCCTGGCGCGCATCGCCGAAAGCGGGCGGGCAGCGGGGAAATCCGTGAGCCTGTGCGGCGAGATGGCCAGCCGCCCGAAGCTCCTTCCTCTGCTGCTGGGCCTGGGATTTGAGCAGCTCAGCGTGGCCCCTTCCTCGGTGGCCCGGATCCGGGCTTCCCTCACCGCTCTGGATGCGGAAGCCTGCCGTGAGTTGGCCCGGAAGGCGCTTCATGCCTCCACTTCTTCAGAGGTCGAATCCCTCCTTGAAAACACAGCGCAGGCCAGCTCAGCCCTGCCATTGCTGGATCCCGACCTGGTGGTTCTGGATGCGGGTTGCCACACCAAAGAGGAGGTGATCAAGCTCTTGGTGGAACGCCTCGCCACCGCCGGGCGAACGCGGGACGCGCTCGGCCTGGAGGAGGCCATCTGGGCCCGGGAAGCAGCCTACGCCACCAGCCTCGGCTTCGGGTTCGCCGTCCCCCACTGCAAGAGCCCGGCCGTGATCGCGAATTCCATTGCCGTGCTGAGGCTTGCCGCGCCCGTCGCGTGGAGCGCTGAGACCACGGCCCGGCTGGTCTTCCTCCTGGTTTCCCGGGCGGATGCGGAGGAGGAGCACCTTCGCGTGTTCGCCCGGCTGGCCCGCCGCCTCATGGATCCCTCTTTCCGACACCACCTTCTCGACAGCCCTGATAGCGGCAACCTGCTCGAATCCCTCCGTTCCGAACTGTCCATCTAAGGCCGCCTTCACCCACGTCATCTGGAGCCCCCATGCGCCTACTTCGCGCCACCGCCCTCACGGCCCTCGGCCTTACGCTCGCAGCCGCACCCCCGGACCTTTCCAGGGACCGGACCCTCTTCGTCGTCAACTATTCCCACCTGGACACGCAATGGCGGTGGGCCTACCCGCTGGTGGTCCGGGAGATGCTGCGAAATACTCTCTACGACAACTTCGCCCTGATGGAACAGCATCCGGACTACGTCTTCAACTGGAGCGGTGCCGGGCGCTATCAGATGTTCCAGGAGTACTTCCCGGTCGAGTTCACGCACCTGAAGGGCTACATCGCCAAAGGACAGTGGTTCCCGGCCGGTTCCGCCTGGGAAGAGTCGGACGTGAACGTGCCGTCCTCGGAATCCCTGATTCGCCAGGTGCTTCTGGGCTACACCTACTTCAAGCGGGAGTTCGGCACCGAAAGCTCGGAGTACATGCTCCCCGATTGCTTCGGCTTCCCGGCCTCCCTGCCGTCGATTCTGGCGCACTGCGGGCTGAAGGGGTTCTCGACCCAGAAACTCACCTGGGGTTCCGCCAATGGCGTGCCCTTCAATGTGGGCCGCTGGGAGGGGCCCGATGGCCGCTCGGTGATTGCGGCGCTCAATCCGGGCAGCTATGACGCCCACCTCACGACCTCCCTCACGGGGGAATCCTGGGTGAAGCGGCTGGATGCGAATGGCCTGGCGAGCGGCCTGAAGGTGGACTACCTCTACAACGGCATCGGGGATGAGGGGGGAGCCCCCTGGAATGATTCGATGCAGACCCTCTGGCAGGGGCTCGCCGCTCAGGGCCCCGTGAAGGTGGTCGCGGGTCGGGCCGACCTGATGTTCAACGCCATCACGGAAGACCAGAAGGCGCGGCTGCAGGGCTACAAGGGGGACCTCCTGCTCACCCAGCACTCCGCCGGTTCCCTCACCTCGGCGGCCTTCATGAAGCAGATGAACCGGCAGGACGAACTGCTGGCGGACGCGGCCGAGAAAGCCTCTGTGGCCGCGGATCTTCTCCAGGCCAGTCCCTATCCTGCTTCGACCCTAGACAAGGCCTGGGGCCTGGTGCTCCGCAACCAGTTCCATGACATCCTGCCGGGCACCAGCCTGCCCAAGTCCTACGAATATGCCTGGAACGACGGCCTCCTCGCCGCCAAGGCCTTCGAAGGAACGCTGGAAGACGCCGTAGGTGCCGTGGCTCGTGGCCTGGATACGCGCGTGGACGGCGTGCCCATCGTGGTCTACAACGCCCTGGGCCTCGCCCGGAAGGATCTCGTAGAAGCCCTGGTACCGGAGGAACTGGCGGGCGCTGCTCAGCTCACGGCCGTGGACGCAGAGGGAACGGCCCTCCCCACCCAGACGGTCCAGGGTTCCGATGGCCGCCGCCGGGTGCTGTTCCAGGCCAACGTGCCCAGCCTGGGCTTTGCCGTGTTCGGCCTGCGGGCGGGCCTGGCGCCTGCGACAACCGAACTGAAAGCCCAAGGTCGCATGGCGGAGAACGCCCGGTACCGCGTGACGCTCAACGAGGCTGGGGACATCGGCAGCGTGTTCGACAAGCAGCTCAAG
Organism: Geothrix sp.; assembly: GCA_030824075.1. Taxonomy (GTDB): domain Bacteria; phylum Acidobacteriota; class Holophagae; order Holophagales; family Holophagaceae; genus Geothrix. Next base: position 99,550 of record JAVBYJ010000010.1, on the reverse strand, counting down.
CGCGAGCTCCTTTCCGCGCCGGCCCGGCTGGCCTTCCAGCAGGAAAAGCCCCAGCGCTGGCCGGCCTGGAACATGGATTGGGCCGATCGCCAGAAGCCGCCTCGGGCCTACGTCTCTGGCCCCGCTGCCATCCGCGTCAGCGAGGATGGACCCGTCCGGGTCGCGCTCGAAGTGGTGCGTGAAAGCGAAGGTTCCCGCTTCGTCCAGACCATCCGTCTTGCGGCTGGAGGGGCGGGGGATCGGGTGGAGATCGTCAACCTCGTCGACTGGAAGACCTCCGAAGCCAGCCTGAAGGCCACATTCCCACTGTCCGTGTCCAATCCGCAGGCCACCTACAACCTGGATCTGGGCACCATCCAGCGCGGAAACAACGACCCCAAGAAATATGAAGTACCCACCCACGGCTGGATGGACCTCACCGATACCCAAGCCGGCTATGGCGTGACCCTGTTGACCGGCGCCAAGTACGGCACCGACAAACCGGACGATCGCACCCTGCGGCTCACACTGCTGTATACGCCGGGGGTTGGCAAAGACTACCGGGAGCAGCGTTGGCAGGACTGGGGCCGCCACACGTTCACCTATGGCCTGGCGGGCCACGCCGGGAACTGGCAGGGCGCGCCGTGGCTGGCCATGCGCCAGGACCAGCCCCTGACCGCCTTCGCCGTGCCCAGGCATGACGGGCCCCTCGGCCGCAGCTTCAGCCTTCTCCGCACGTCCTCCCCGGACGTGGCCATCCAGGCCCTCAAGCGCTCGGAGGATGGCAAGACCATCGTGGTTCGCCTCCAGGAACTCCGGGGAGCCCATGCCCAGGTCGATCTCCAGGCGGCCGGTTCCATCCGTCTCGCGAAGGAACTGGATGGGGTGGAGCGGTTTCTGGGTGACCTGAAGACACGGAATGGTTTGCTGGACCTGGCCTTCACCCCCTACCAGTTGCGTACGATCGGCTTGGAAGTGGACGCTCCCGCCCTGCTGCCGGCGCCTTCGACCCAGCCCGTGTCCATCCCGTTCGACGTGGCCGCCTTCAGCACCAACTCGAACCGAACGGAGGGAGGGGCCATGGAGCCCTACGCGAGCTACCCTTCCGAAATGATCGGGGACACCGTGGAAGCAGGCGGCATCCGCTTTAACCTGGGGCCCCGCGGCGACGGTCAGAAAAATGCACTCACGTGCGCCAATCAAACCCTTGCGCTTCCAGAGGGAACGGTCCGAACCCACCTGTTGGTGGCTGCCACCGGCGGCGACGTGAAAGCCATGTTCATGGCCGGTGACCGGGCGACGATGGTTGAGGTTCCCCGCTGGACGGGATACCTGGGTTCCTGGGACAACCGTGTCTTCAAGGGCGAGGTCGATGAGAAGACCTACTCGATCAACAATGACCTGGAGGCCGTCGCACCGGCCTTCCTGAAGGCCGGCAGGCCCGCCTGGTGGGCCTCTCATCGCCACGCCAAAGGTCAGGATGATGTCTACGCTTACTGCTATCTCTTCTCCATCGCGGTGGACGTTCCTCCCGGAGCCAGGACCCTCACCTTGCCCAAGGATCCCCGGGTGAAGGTCTTCGCCGTCACCGCCGCGACGCGGGACAATGCGGGAGCGCGTCCCCTCCAACCGCTATTCCCCGACCTGGCCAGGGATGCATCCTTCAAAACCCGCTTTGACAAACCTTGAAGCGCAGGCGGGGTCGGGCCTGTGACAGAGGCCTGACCTTGCTGGGTGCTCCCTGAAAACCCCGTTTCCCGGTTTGTGGCGCAGTCGTTCAGCCAAGGCCGGTACCGCCAAAGAGGAAGGCCCAGGTCGCTACTTGGCCGTGGATTTCAGGACGTCAAGAATGCGCGCCACAGGCAGCCGCTTCTTATAGTCCGCGTCCACAAAAGCAAGGAGGACCTTGCCATCCATGCCGATGATGTAGGTTCCCGCGAGGGGGAGTTCGTGGCTCGCATCACCGTTCGACGTCTCAAGGTCGACTCCGTTGGCCTTGTAGATGTTCACGACAGGGTCCGGAACCTTGAAGACCAACCCATAGCTGCGGGCCACCTTGTTGCCAACGTCGCTGAGGACCTCAAAGGTCAATGATGCCTTCTCTACGGTGGACACCGTATGGTCGGGGGTCTGAGGCGACACGGCCACCAAATCTGCGCCAAGGGCGCGGATCTCCGCAATCTTTTCCTGGTAGCTCCTGAGTTGGATGTTGCAGAAGGGGCACCACCCACCCCGATAGAAGGTCAGGACGATGGGGCCCTTTCTGAGCCGTTCCGAAAGTCGAACGGGTCGACCCTTGGCATCGGGCAGAACGAAATCGGGTGCCATCTGACCTTGCTGGATGGCCCGCTGGGCCTGCCCGGATTTGATCAGGTCCTCTGTGGCCTTGGCCATGACCCATTTGGGATCGGAGCCAGGGGCGGGCTGCGCGGAGAGCATGCTGAAGCCAAGCATGGCCGTGAAGAGCAGGGTGGCACTTCTGGGAATCACGGAGACCTCGGGAGGTGGGAGGTGGACTTTCCCGCTTGGGTGATTGGGATGCCGCTGGCGTGACAGGTGTTTTCGTCCAATTTATTTATGGAACGCATGAATCCGGGGGTGCACCGGATGGGTATGGCTCGACTCTCCAACAGGGAGGCCGTGCCACCACCACGAGTTTCGTTTTCATCCACCTCTGGAGAACCCGATGCGCAATCAGGCCCTATTCCTATCAGCACTCGCCCTGATCTCCCCTCTTGCGGCGGGGACCAAGACCTTCACACCGGACACGAACCACTCCTTCTTCGGCTTCAAGGCTGCGACGGTTCTGTTCGATGTGCCTGGTCGCTTCGAGAGATACAAACTAAATATCCAGGGGGATCCTGCGGATCTGACCACGGTCAAGATCAAGGTCGAACTTGATACGAAGTCAGTGAATACCGCCAATAAGATGCGGGACGACCACCTGCGCACCGAAGACTTCTTCGACGCCGCCAAGTACCCCAAGATCACCTTTATCTCTGAGAAAGCTTGGCGAGAGGGAGACCAGGTCCAGGTCCAAGGGATCCTGAACATGCATGGGGTTAAGAAGCCCCTTCAGATTACCTTTACGGAAGCCACGGGTCTGAATGGCGCAGGGAACCCCACCTGGTCCTACAAGGCCACGCTCCCCATCAGTCGGAAGGACTTCGGGATCGGTGCGGACAGCATCGCAGCCAAGATCAGCCTGAAGGATGAGGTCAGCTTGAACCTGCTGTTGGTGGGCTTCTTCAATGATGCTCCTTCCGCACCTGCCGCTAAGCCTGACAAGAAGTAGCCCATTCCAAGGTATCTCCTGGTTCGCTGTCCTTCCGGACCTTCTCAGCCCAGTGTGTCTGGCCGGGCACACGGGGCTTTTCCTTGTGGGTTCACCTGATTCGGGGCATGAGGGAATGAGGCATACTGTCCCGATCATGTCCGCAACCATTGGCATAGAAACCTCAAACTCGCTTTTGCAGCGGGCGGGGGCAGGTGACCATGAGGCCTTCTCGGACCTCATCTCGACGCATCTTTCGATGTTTCACTTCTCCATCCTGCGGATCGTGAAGGATCCTTCGGACGCCCAGGACGCCCTGCAGGAGGCGTTGCTCTCCATCTACCAGGATCTGCCTCGTTTCGAGGGCCGCAGCCAGTTCAGTTCCTGGGCCTATCGTATCTGCGTCAACGCGGCCCTCCAGGTCCTTCGGAGTCGGAAGCGCAGGCAGGAAGAATTCATGGAGGATTTCGCGTCACAAGGGGAGGACGACGGACGCCCCATGGATGCCGAGGCCATGCTGGAATGGAGCACTGAGCCGGACGCTCTCCTCCATCTCGAACGGGAGGAAATTCGGATTCGCATGATGAGGACCCTCGATCTGCTGCCGGATGCCCTTCGGGTGGTCTTCGTGCTCAAGGACATTGAAGACATGGACACGCAGGAAATTGCCAAGCAGTTGAACATCAGTCAGACCGTGGTTCGCCAACGCCTGCACCGGGCCCGCATGTTCCTTCAGGCCCGCCTCAGGCCCGTGCTTTCCGGGAGGCTCTCATGATGGGCTTGCCCTCCTGCCAAGAAGTCGGAGCCAGCATGACCGACTACATGGAAGGGGCCTTGCCCCTCCACAAGCGGCTTGGCATCCGGATCCACCTGATGATGTGTGATCTCTGCTCGGGCCTCTACCGTCGCCTGGATGCTCTATCGAGACATGCCAAGGAGATGTTCGCGCTGCCCACGGCCACCCCTCCTCCTGAGGCAAAGGCCGCTCTGGATGAGGCGCTGGCTGCCATCAAGAAGAGTCACCAGGGGCACGCCCACTGAGCAGCTTGGTGTGCTTCGTCATGCAAGCCTCAGGGTTGGCCGAAACCTGGAGGTCCATGGGGTAAAGTAAGCCATGCCTGTCATGTCTGAAGACCTGATTCCCAAACGGCACCAGCAACTGCGCCTGTTGGCCCACACCAGGCGTCTCGTTCTTGTGGTGATGCCGCTCGGCGCCCTCATCGGGCTGGTCGTTACCAGCGCTCTGATTGGCCTGAATCGATTGGAACCGTGGATTGCCACCTGGGGTGGGCGCACTCATGCGGGAATCTTTCTCCCCGCAATTGGACTTTTCCTTACGACCATCTGGCTGGCACTTACCGGAATCGGAGAGGTGTCCCTGTTCAAGGATCTGGATCTTGCGCGGATCGGCCCACATGCAGCCTTTCCATTCCGCAAATCCATGGGCAAAATCCTCGCCTGCACCCTGACAATCGGGTTTGGAGGCAGCGCAGGTATCGAGGGACCCGGCAAATGGCTTGGGGCTGCGCTTGGACTTCAATACCACCGGGTCTCCCGCTGGTTAAGTCGGCGCATATCACCCTTCAGACGGCTACATGCTCACCCCCTGGTCATGGTAGAAGCAGGCGCCGCCGCCGCCTTGTCTGCCGTCTTTCGTGCCCCGCTTTCAGGTGCCCTGATGGCGGCCGAACACCATGGACAAGTGAATCCTGAGGCACTCGTCCCCTGCGTGGTGGCCTCCGCCACGGGCTATGTGGTGTTCTCCAGCCTCATGGGAACAGGTCCCCTCTTCCCTCAGGCCAGGCCCTATCATCTTCACGCCATTGAGTTGGCCTGGGCTTTCCTGCTGGGGATCGCCATCGGGTTTGGAGCGAATATCTACCTATGGTTCCGCAAGGGGTTTGGAAACCTATTCGGTCGGATCCCGCTTTTATGGCGAGGTCTCGTCGGGGGTGTGGCACTTGTTGTCCTGCTTCTTCCGGCTCGCTACTTCTGGGCTGGTCTTCCTGTTACGGAAGGGGGCGGCATCGAACTCGTGCGTCAGTTGCTCGCGGGCGGAACCCTGCCCAGCCATGCCGTGATGTTCCTGGCTCTCAAACTGCTTGCTACCGCAGTCACATTCGCCGCTGGTGGTGTTGGTGGTCTATGGCTGCCTTCATTCACCATGGGTGCAGCCATTGGCGCAGCCTTCGATGCGGTACTCGGCTTGGGCCAGCCTGGCTATATGACGCTGGTCGGCGCGGCTGCCTTCGCCGGAGCCACCCACGAATCATTGCTGGTTCCTGTGGTCTTCCTCGCCGAAACCACCGCCCAGGCAGCCCTGGTGGTCCCCGCATTGGTGGGCTCCACAGTGGCTTACCTTATGGTTCGTGAAACCAGTAGTTAACCGTGTGTTGGATGGCTGACCGTGGCTTCAACCGATGGCCACCTCGGAGAACCTTGTCCACCAACGGGTGACCACTGGCGCTGGGCCTGTGGGGAAGCTGTTGGGATTGGGAAAGCGCACAAGGCGTGGGACGCGTTTCTGTGCAGGTTGGCGCTCAGAAGGCTTGATCCCATCGAATGGATAGTCGGATCGCGGCATTGATCAACCCCACCATGCTGTAGGTCTGCACGAAGTTTCCCCACAGTTCGCCGCTTACGGGATCGATGTGTTCTGCCAGCAAGCCGTGTCGGTTGCGGCAGGCGAGCAACCTTTCGAAAAGGACGCCCGCTTCCTCGCGGCGGTCCAGGGCGGCCAAGGCATTGATGTACCAGAAGGTGCAGAGAATGAAGGCATTCTCCGGCTCGCCAAAGTCGTCCTTCTCGGTGTACCGGAAGATGAAATCACCATGCCGCAGCTCCTTCTCAATGGCGCTGACTGTCGCAGCAAAGCGAGGGTCGCTCCGATCGAGGAAACCGACCTCAACCAGCAGCAGCAGGCTGGCATCCAGTGCCTCGCCCTCAAAGGTGGACACGAACGTGCCACGCGTATCGTTCCAGGCGCGTCGGTTGATGGTGCTGTGAATGGTCTGCGCCTGTTCCAGCCAGTAGGTGACGCGGTCGGGCAGTCCCAATTGATGGGCGATCTTGGCCAGGCGATCACAGGCCGCCCAGCACATGACGGCGGAGAAGGTATGCACACGCGCACTTCCACGCAATTCCCAGAGCCCCGCATCCGGCTGGTCATGACAGCGTATGGCTTGTTCGCCAAGGGCTTCCAGGCGATGAAACAAGGCTTCGTCACCGCGCCTGGTCAAGCGTTGGTCGAAGAAGACATGGGTCGCCGCCAGGATGGCCGACCCATAGACATCGTGCTGCACCTGGCGGTAGGCAAGGTTGCCGGTGCGCACCGGCCCCATGCCGCGATAGCCCGCCAGGGCCTGGACTTCCCGTTCATGCAACTCCGCACGGCCATCAATTCCGTAAACAGGTTGCAAGGGACCACCCCCGGCATCTGCGGCGAGATTGATGATGTAAGCGAGATAGCGCTCCATGGTGCGCGTTGCACCCAAGCGGTTTAAGGCATTGATCACGAAATAGCTGTCTCGGAGCCAGCAATATCGATAGTCCCAATTTCGGGTACTGCCTGCCGCCTCAGGAATGGAGGTGGTCATGGCCGCGATGATGGCGCCGGTATCATCGTAGGCATTCAACTTGAGCGTGATGGCGGAGCGGATCACTGCACCTTGCCACTCGAAGGGAATGCCGAGGTTGCGAACCCACTCCCGCCAGTACTGTGTGGTCTCTTCAAGAAACCGGCGTCCAACCTCGCCTGTAGCCTCATTGACGGTCTCGTCCGAGCCAAGCAGCAGCGTGATCGTGTCCTCCAAGAAGAACGAGGTCTCCTGCATGATTGCCGTCAGCGAGGCATCGGTGGTTAACCGAAGGGTGAGCGCTGGCGCCACATAGCGGATGTGGTTGCTTCCCCAGGTCAGCTCTGGTCGGCTTGCCCCTTCGTCGCAAGCAGGGCGCAGGCGCAGGGTCAACCGGGGGCTGCCACCAAGGCGCCGGATACGACGCACCAGCATCATGGGCCTGAATGTTCGCCCATGCAGATGAAACCGTGGCGCGAAATCCACCACTTCTATTGAGCCGCCATGCCGGTCGTAGAGACAGGTCACCAGAATTGCTGTGTTCTCGAGGTAGTGCTGCTCGGTGCGCTCGCAATCTGCGAGGTCGATCCCGAAATACCCGTAGTCATCGCTGTCCCTGAGGAGGGCGCAGAACATCGGATCGCCATCGAAGCGAGGAAAGCAGCCCCAGGTGATCCTGGCGCGCTCGTCAATCAGTGCGCCGATGGTGCAATTACCGATCAAAGCCAGATCGAGACTTCTCATGACACACCTTTCAGGGCGTGACCCAACCAACGGCGCACCGCGGCCACATCCGGTAAGCGAAACCGTGCGCAACTGGATCCCTTGCCCACCTTGATCGAGATCCCATCCAGTTTGTTGACCTCGGCAAAACCATGCTCGTCGTTCAGGTCATCACCAATGAATACGGGACGCCGTCCCATAAAAGGCGGCTCCGAGAGGTATTCGGACACCGCTGTGCCCTTGTCGAAGCCAGCCGGCTTGATTTCCACCACGCGCTTGCCAGCCTGAAGTTCGAGGTCCGGCCCAGCCGAACGGGCCAAACGGCCCATAAGGCGATGCGCATAGGCCGCCAATTGGGGAGCCTGCCGATAGTGCAATGCCAGTGTCAGCCCCTTGTCTTCCAGCAAAAGGCCAGGATGACGAACCAGCACCGTTGCCAGAGTTTCCTTGATCTCGAACTTGGTGGCAGGTGCGGCGGCGTGAATCCATAGGCGTCCGGCCGCATCGCGTCGTTCGAGGCCTTGCTGCCCGGCCATGGGCAGGCGCAGCGGGCCGAGATGATGTTCCAGGTCCGATAACGACCGGCCAGTGACCAGTGCCACGGCCCCGCCACTCGCCCGATGCAGATGCGCGATCAGTTCGAGCAGTGCCGTGTCGACCCGGATGGCGTCCGGAAGGTCGGCAATGTCGATCAAGGTCCCATCGACATCAAGGAAAAAGGCCCAATCCACGCTTGCTGCTGGTGGGGATGTTCGGAGCATCGGTCACCTCCCCGCGCGTCCCGTTTTCTCGGCCAGGCGGCCTCGTCTCCGCATCGCGGCAGCATCAAGCAGCATGCGACCGGCCCAGCGAAACACATTGAACTCCGCCACCAGGCCGCGCATCAGACGCATGCGGTCGCGCTGTTCGGTGACGGGCATCGTGAGAGCCAGGTGCATGGCGGCTGCGCACTGGTCCGCATCGTAGGGGTTGACGATCAACGCTTCAGGCAATTCCCGCGCCGCGCCGGTGAACTCGGAGAGAATGAGAACGCCGCGTTCGTCGTCGCGGGCCGCGACAAACTCCTTGGCTACCAGGTTCATGCCATCGTGCAAACTGCTCACAAAGCAAAGATCGGCAGCACGGAAGTATTCATAGACCGCCTGCGGTTCGTGGTGCTCAATCCTGAGCACAATAGGAGGCGGCCCTTGGCCTTCGAAGCGGCCATTGATACGCTTGGCCATGGCCCGCACCTGGGCCTCGTGATGCTGGTATTCGTCGATGCCTGAGCGGGTTGGTGCGGCGACTTGGACGAAGGTAAAGCGACCCACCCAACTCGGGTTCAATTCCAGCAGACGCTCGATGGCACGGAATCGCTCCACGATACCTTTGGTGTAGTCCAGGCGGTCGACACCGATGCCGAGTTTGTGTTCAGGCGGAAGATCGTTCAATTCACGGAGGCTGCTGCGACAGTCCGGAACGGCCTTCTGCAACATCTCGGCTTCAGGCGGCCAGGCGATGGAAATCGGATAGCGCCGGACGGCGGTGAGCTTCCCTCCGAAGGATACGGTGAACGATTCCCGATCCACCCGCGCCTCGATGAACCGGTCCACCGTGTCGACAAAATTGTTGCAGTGGAACTGGGTGTGAAAGCCCATGATGCTGCTGCCCAACATCCCAGCCAATATTTCGTCCCGCCAGGGACAAATGGCAAAAGACTCTGGGTTGGGCCATGGTATGTGCCAGAAGGTGATGATGGTGGCGTCCGGAAGCTCTTCGCGGATCAGCTTTGGCAGCAGGGCGAAGTGATAGTCCTGGACCAGGACGATGGGGGCTTTTGTTTTGGCTTCACTCACCACGGCTTCGGCAAACTTCTGATTCACGGCCAGGTATTGAGCCCAGTCGCTTGATCGAAAGGTCGGCCGCACATGGGCGATATGGCACAGCGGCCACATGCCCTCATTGGCAAAACCGTAGTAGTAGCCAGCCTCCTCCTCCTGACTCAGCCAGACACGGCGGAGTTGATAGCTCGGCCTTTCAGGTGGCACCTGGATGCGGTCATTCTTGTCGACAACCGCACGATCAGCCGAACCACTTCCGTGAGCGATCCAGGTGCCCGAGCAGGCCCGCATGATCGGTTCGAGTGCCGTGACCAATCCGCTGGCTGGTCTCGAAACTTCAATCCGATCTCCATGACGCTGGTGGATATAGGGTTCGCGGTTGGAAACGACAATCACATCTTCGCCGCTCAATTCAGAATGGAGGATGGTGCGCAGAGCTTCTGGCGTCCAGGTGATCTGGGATTCATCCCGGGCTCGGCTCTCTGTCTCCAGATCCTGGATCAGCCGCTGCAGATCACGGGCAATCGGCTTGAACTCGGGGCGGGGAGCCAGCGCCCCTCCCGACGGCTTCCGCAGCAGACCTTCGCCCCGCAGCAGAGAGCTCATGCCAGCCATCCACCCGCGCCATGAAAGCTGGGCGATGACCACTGTGATGAGCGAAACCACGGCGGCCAGCGCCATGAAGAAATAAAACACATAGCGCTTGGTCTCTTCCGTGCGTCGGGTGATGAAACTCATGTCATGCACGAGCACCAACTGTCCACCTGGCGTTGCCTCGCTGGCCATCGGCCGTACCGAGACATGCAATGGCCCATGGGCGCTCTCCAGTAGATGCCCTTGGGGGTCTTGCCAGCGGTCGAGATCGCCACACCTGATCTCTGCGGGGAGTGAGCGGCTGGCCAATATTTCTTCTTGCGGCGAAGCACAGTATCCAAGGGCAAAGAGCCGCTCATCTTGAGTGATGCGGTTGAAGAACTCCTCGATTTTGGCCCTTTTCCCCGCCGCAAGCTGCTCCAGAAGAGGTTCCTGGACGGTGTTGGCGATCAGCGTCGAACGGCTGTTCAGATCCCGGATAAACCAACGCAATGTCAACTGATCTACCAGGGGTGCGATTCCGTATGCGATGCCCGCCAGGACCAATATCAGAGGCAGGATGAAGCGTAATGACAACCTCATGTGAGTCCCCTTTCAAGCATGGCTGGTCGAATAAATGTGCAGCGATTCGACACTAAGATCCCGAAGAGTCGCACGACCCATTCATCTCCTTCGTTGCGCGCAGCCTGGTTTAAGCGAGGATAGCCCGTGGCGGAATTCGTCGAGAGACGTTCGCAACGCTACCATGAGTTCATATGCCCGCGAACCATGGAGCCCGAGGGATGGATCGGCCGGCGCCTACGACTCTGGAAGCCGCGCTTCGGGAAGGTGATTCTCTGGGGGGTCGACCCTCGTTACGCCTCGCTCCAGAACCGGCTCACATCCGCCAGGATTTGACCTGACACGGCCTCCTGGGGTGACTCTCGGAACCAGTCCTGTGGGAAGCACTGGGCGAAGGCGGGCTCCAGAAAACGTGGATCGAGAAAGGCGAGCAGACCTCGTTCTTCGGGCCCGCGGATCACGCGACCAGCGGCCTGGATGGCCTTCGCCATGGCCGGATAGATGTAGGTATAGGCCTCGCCCTCGCCGCAGGAATGATCGAAGTAATCCTTGGTGAGCCTTCGCTCCAGGTCGAAGGGCGGAATGGGTGGCCCGATGATCACGGAGCCGATGAGGGCTTCGCCCGGCAGGTCGATGCCCTCCGACAGGGAGCCCCCCTGGACGGCGAGAACGACCAGTCCACGTTCCCCAGTAAGGGCCGTCAGGATCTGATCCAGGGCTTCCGTGGCGGCGCGTCTGGGTTGAGCAAGGATGCGGAACCCCGGCAGCTTCAGGAAGGGCAGGGTCTTCTCGAGGAACTCGAAACTGGGGAAGAAGACCAGGTAATTGCCGTGGCGCAGGGGCAGCACCTTGGACAGGAACTGGGCGATGCGTGGCGTTTCCTGGTCGCGACGGCGGTAGAGCGTCGAGACCTGGGGCACCACCAGCAGGCACCGGTGTTCAGAGGGGAAGGGGGAAGGGATTTCCTCGCAACGGGGCTTCGCCAGGCCCGAGAGGCGCGCGTAGTAGTCGAAGGGCTTCAGCGTGCCTGAGAAGAGCACGGCCCCGGCAAGGGGTTTGAAGCGCTCGGCAAGGTGGGAAGAGGCGTCCACGCAGGTGATTTGGAGCCGTCCGGGTGGCGTCCAGGTGAGCAGGTGAGCCTCGGTGCGTTCGCGCAGGATGGCGCAGAAGTCTGACCACATCCGGAAGAGCTGGACCAGCGGGTGGCTGGGCGCAAGCTCAAGCCCTTCCGCCGCGGCCTTGGCGATGAGATCCCTGATGCGCTTTTCCTCGGCGTTGAATGGCACAGGGTCCAGATCCAGCTTCCGGTTCGGGCCCTCGTGGGCGGCCACGAGCCCGAGGCAGCGATCCACCTGCCGCGTGAATCCACCTTTCAGGGAAGAGCGCTTTCCCTTCCATGCCTTCTTCAGACCTTGCAGCTGGGTCACCTCCAGCGCGGGCGAAAACCAGGCGGTGGCGCGGTTCGGCAGATTGTGGGCCTCGTCGATCAGGAGCAGGTTCTGCGCCTGGGCCTCCTTCTCCCCGAAGAACCGCACCAAGGTGGCTGAGGGCGAGAGGGCGTAGTTGTAATCCCCGATGATGACATCCGCATTCCGGGCCGCATCCAGCGAGAGCTCGAATGGACAGAGCAGATGTTCGTCTGCCAGGGCCTGAATGGCAGGGGAGTCCGCGCAGCCGAGGTTGGCGATGTGGTCCAGCGCATTCGATTCTTTCAGGCGGTCATAGTAGCCCTTGGCCCGGGGGCACATGTCGGGATGGCAATGGACCTCGTCCTGGGGGCAGATGCGCTCCTTGGCGCGCAGGGTGACAGACCGTACGGGGTACCCGGCTTCCAGCAGGCGGCGCACGAACGCTTCCGCCACGCTGTGCTGGCTGTTGCGGGGTGTGAGGTAGAAGACGCGGAGATTCTCGGCCATGGCCTTCTGGAGCCCGGGATAGAGCACGGCGGCGGTCTTGCCGAGTCCCGTGGGCGCCTGCACCAGGAGGGGCTCGCAGGCCTGCATGGCCTCTTCCACCAGCTTGAGAAGCCGCACCTGGCCTGGGCGGGGTGCCTCAAAGGGGAAACCCAGCCCTTCGCCCGCGGCCTTCCGCTGGGCCGCCCGCGCCAGGGCCTGCAGATGCTGCGCGTGCAGGCCCTGTAATTGGGTTTCCACCCAGGTGGTGAAAGTCGCCAAGTCAAAGGGAACTTCGATGAGCGTTTCGGCTTCATCCAGCAGGGAGATCACACGCAGGCGGCAGGTGGGCCTGGCGTCGCTGGTCTGGGCATGGATCCAGGCGTACATCCGCACCTGTTGCGCGAAGGGATGCCAAGGGTCCGCCTCGAGCGCCCGCAGCAGCCGCTGGGGTTGGAAGGTGGTCTTGATCTCCTCCAGGATGGGTGGAGGGCCGGGAATCAGCACATCGATCCGGCCGCGCACCACGCACTCGAAGCCTTCGCGCTCCATGGTCGAAAGCACGGTCCGCTCGCTCTGCAGGTCCGGATGCTCCCGGGCGAGACGTTTTTGGACCTTGGTGTGGAGGCGCGTCCCCTGGGCGGCGGCATCCTCCTCCAGCTGGAAGGAAAGGGAGGCATCCAGGCTGCCACTGGGTTCCAGTGGCAGCACGAAGTCGCGCACGGAGCGGGTGATTCGTTCCATCAGGGGGCCAGCCCCTCGAACAGACTCGGCTCAGCCACCCGGTCGGGTCCTGCATGTTGCATCCGGTAGTCGACCTCCCTTACCAGTGATCCGGCCCGGATGCCCAGAAGGCGCAGCTTCCGGTCCAAGGGCGCGCGCTTCAGGCTGTCGCGCGCGGCATCGCGCAGGGACGCGGCATCGGCAACCGGCACCTGGACCGAGTGATCCCGGGTGACGGTGGAGAAATCGTCGAAGCGCAGCTTGATGCCCACGCTGCGGGCAAGGTAGCCCTTGCGGTCAAGGTCCTGTGCCAGACGCTCGCAGAGGTCGAGGAGGATGCGGGTCAGTTCCTCCCGGTCCTGCCGGGGGTGCAGGTCGCGCTCGAAGGTGGTTTCCCGGCTGATGGATTTGGGTTCCCGCGAGATGGTCAAGGGACGGTCGTCCCGCCCGTGGGCGGCCTCATGGAGCCAGGCGCCGTAGCTCCGGCCGAAGTGCTCCATGAGGAAGCCGGGGTCAGCCTTGGCCAGCTCACCGATGGTGTGAATCCGGAAGCCCTCCAGCTTGACGGTGGCCTTGGGTCCGATGCCATTGACCGCAGCGCAGGGCAGCGGCCAGATCCGGGTTGGAATGTCCTCCAAGCCGAGGATCGTCAGGCCATCGGGTTTCTGGAGTTCAGAGGCAAGCTTGGACAGCAGCTTGTTGGGCGTGACGCCGATGGAACAGGAGAGGCCCGTGGCCTGCCGCACCGCATTCTTGAGGCGCTGGGCCAGGTCTCGTGTTTCACCAGGAACGTCGGTCAGGTCGATGTAGATTTCGTCGATGCCGCGGTCCTCAATGCAGGGAGCAAGCTCAGCCACCGCCGCCTTGAACGTGCGCGAAACCCGGCTGTAGGTTTCGTAGTCGCCAGGCAGCAGGATCGCGTCCGGAGCCAGCGCCGCGGCCTTCATCAAGCCCATGCCCGACCGTACGCCGAAGGTCCGGGCTTCATAGGTGGCCGTGGTCACCACGCCCCGGCCCGCATAGCTGCGGAGACGCTGGAATCCCTGGGCATCGGTCGCCGCGGTCCGACGACGGCCTCCGATGACCACAGGCTGACCCTTCAGTTCTGGATACCGCAGCAACTCCACGGAAGCGAAGTAGGCGTCCATGTCCAGGTGAGCGATTCGGCGGGGTGGAGACGCTGCGGCCTGGGGCTCCTGGTTTGGCATCTCCGGGAAGCTCATCCACGGACCCATTTCAGGTCGGGTGCAAGGTGGCGGATCGGTTGTGAGGCCACGTTGATGTCCCAAGGAAGCGGTGGCGAAATTATAGCGAAAATAGGGATTGAGATGGCAGGAATCTGGGTCCACCCGAGATCGGGCGTCGCCTTCGGAACCACTACAGGCAGCATCTGACCCGATAAGTGCTTACTGCCCTGGAAGACGCCGCGTTCCTGGAACTGGAACAACGAGGCCCCACACGGGGCCTCGTTGTGCATCCGCACGAGGGACCTGTCCTACGAGGCCCGTAATGAGGTCATCATCAATGGGTCTCGTCCCTCACCGATGGGGGCGCTCCCGCCGGAGGCACTGGCATCTCACCCGTATCTCCGACCCAGGGATTCTACAGGGCTTCAGATTGACCCTACTGCGACCTCCAGGAGTCGAAAAAGGTCGCGCAGTGGTTTGGGATCGTCATCCCCTGCGATCCGATTGGAGCGGATGAGACCGCAGCGCTGGCAACGGTGCAAGAGGGCGACCTCTTCTCCGTGGCGGACCCAGGCACTGATGGGATCCATAATGCCCTTACAGAGGCTCCGCCTGTCCCCCACTGTGATGTCTACGTGAAGGCTGCGAAGACAGCGCGGGCAGTGATTGCGTTGTCGAGTTCCTGGTGACTCTCCCGGCACGGTGTTTCCACAGTGTGCGCAGAGGAAGGCGTCAGTCGGCTGATTGAAGAAATGCCCTTTGAGCGTGGGGAGATTGCGAGACATTGACTCACCTTTTCTTGAACTGCTTCTGGAGTTTGCTGATGCGGCGCCACTTCTCCTCGCGCTCGCGCCAGAGATGTTCGTCACTGCGAGCCGCCTCGAAGACCACCTCCCTGCGCAGGTGCAGGTAGTGGCCATAGCGATCCGGATCGAGGGAGCCTTCCGTGAGGGCCGCCTTCACCGCGCACCCGGGTTCAGCGCCATGGGTGCAATCGCAAAATCGACAATCACCGGCGAGACCTGCGATGTCGGAGAATGCGGAATCCAGGTCGGCGCCCTCGGCGCCGAGACCCACCTCGCGAATGCCCGGCGTATCGATGAGGCATCCGCCCCGTGGCAGCAGGAAGAGTTCGCGCAGGGACGTGGTGTGGCGTCCTCGGCCATCTGAGACGCGAATCTCCTTCGTGCGCCGCACGTCGCTGCCCATCAGGGCGTTGAGGAGGGTGGACTTTCCGGCACCCGAGGATCCAACCATGACAGCGGTGTGCCCTTCGGGAAGAAAGGCCTGGAGCTCTTCCATGCCTTCGCCGCTGTACGCTGAGATAGCCAGCACCGGCACGCCGGGAGCGAACCCTTCAGTACGGGTTGCGAAGGCCTCCCATTGTGCGTTCAGGTCACGCTTGGTGAGCACCACCACGGGTTGGGCGCCGCTGCCCCAGGCCAGGGCAAGCAACCGTTCCATGCGCGCCGGATTGAAGTTGCGATCCAGCCCCATGACCAGCCAGGCCACTTCGAGGTTGGCCGCAAGGCATTGATGGCGGCTGCCCGGGCCTGTCCCCTTTCGCATGAGCGAAGCGCTGCGTGGGAGTAAGTCGATGACCGAGGCTTTCGAGGGACCAGGATTTACCCGAAGGATGATCCAGTCTCCTGCGCACAGGCTTGCTCCCTCCCTTTGAAGGCGTTCGCGGAAGCGACCTGTCGGTACGCTCCAACATTCGCCATGGGCGGTTTGCGCGAGGACGAGACCGCGTGATGCAGCCACAATGCGTCCTGGTTCGCCACCGAGAGGAGAAGAAATCTGAAATGACTCGCTGCGGGCTGGGGACCAGCCATAGGGTGCGAGGATGTTGAACGATGGCAGGCCTAGGCCTACTGAAGAATGCGTCATGGTTGATTCCTTGAATGAACGACCGCTCAAGCCCCTCGTGGGGGCGCATCTGAGTGGGTGAGGGCCGGAGCCTAGGCTTCGGCCCTGGAGACTTCAACCGTCTCCAGGTTCATCCAGGTTGTCGTGTGCTGGTGGCGCATCCAAACTCCGCCTCCAACGTAAAAGGCCAGCGCTCTGATGGCAAGTCCATCGTCTGGGGAGTCTCTGAAGGCCGGCGTGGATGGCGTGTTCCTAACGGTTTCTTGCCACGCGACGGCGTTGTCCTGGCTGGGATCAAGCTCCAGGGCCCGGCTCAGGGACCACGAGATCGTGCCCACGGACCTCCCATGCGGGAAGCAGGCTTAGGAAAGTCGCCCCTGAATAAGCCGCAGATGTAGATCTGGCAACAATTTAAGGAAACCTTTGGCATATCTGGTACACCAGAAAGGTAGGTGTGACCCCCGCTTTTCCGGTGTACGCATGAAGCCAAAACCCAGGCGAACGACGAAGGATCAGCCGGTGATCGGGTGGGAGTTGGACCTGGCGTTGGACCCGAACCACGAGCTGGTACGGCTGGCGACGAGGATTCCCTGGGATGACCTGACGCAGGAGTTTGGTCGCCTGTATGTGCCTGATCTTGGCCGACCTGGGATTCCAATTCGGTTGATGCCAGGGCTGCACCTGCTCAAGCACACTTACGCCTTGTCGGATGAGGATGTGATGAGGGGGTGGGTCGAGAACCCGTACTGGCAGCATTTCTGTGGCGAGGTGATGTTCCAGCACCACTTCCCGATCAATCCCTCGCAGATGACGCGCTGGCGGAAGCGCATTGGCGAGAAGGGCGTGGAGAAGCTGCTGCAAGCCACGATCCAAACGGGGAAGGCCACGGGTGCGATCACGGAGCAGAGTTTTGAGAAGGTCATTGTGGACACGACCGTGCAGCCCAAGGCTGTGCAGCACCCGACCGATGCCCGCCTGTACCGGAAGGTCCACGCAGCCATGCTGCGCATCGCGAGAGCCGAGGACATCAAGCTTCGCCAGAGTTATCGCAAGCTCATGGAGTGGGCCATCCGCAAGCATGGAGGTTACGCAAAGGCCAAGCAGTTCAAGCGTGCGAGGAAGGTCCTTCGGAATTTGAAGTCCATGGCAGGCCGAGTCATGCGAGACGTGGAGCGGAAGATCGACGACGCAGCCTTTCAGAAGCACAAGGGCACGCTGATCCTGTCCGAGTTGATCCTCACGCAGAAGCGCACGACGAGGGGCAAGGTCTACAGCCTGCATGCGCCAGAGGTGGAGTGCATCGCAAAGGGGAAGGCACACAAGCCCTACGAATTCAGCGTGAAGGCCAGCCTCGCGGTGACGCACAAGGAGGGGTTTGTGGTGGGCGCCATGAGTTGCCCCGAAAATCCGTACGACGGCCACACGCTCGAAGGCCAACTCGAACAGGTCGAGCGGCTGACGGGCCAAATGCCAGCCACCACGTTCGTGGACAAGGGATATAAGGGGCACGGCGTGGACCCTGGGCGCAGCGCAGTCCTCATCAGCGGAACCCGAAAACTCAGCAAGATGCTCAAACGGGACCTACGACGCAGGGCCGCCATCGAACCAGAGCTGGGCCACATGAAATCAGACGGACTGCTCGGGCGGAACTTCCTCAAGGGCGTGGTCGGAGGCGCCCAGAACGTCATCCTGAGCGGTGCCGGGCACAACATGAGGAAGATCCTGGCTCACCTCAGGGCCCTTTTGCGCCTTCTTATGAGCGAGCCCAGGATGGCCATCCAGGCCCTCATCGCCTTGCTCGAAGCTGAGGCAACCCCTCAGCAAGCTCTCACGGCAGCCTGATTGCCAGAACGGGGTTTTTCAGGACCGACTAATTACTCGATTAATTCCAATTAGTAGTGAATTCAATAAACTTGCAGTTAAGCCTAATCAAAACAAAGCTCCTATTCGGTACACGGGCTATATCAAACCGCAGAGAGAAGAGGAATTCGATGGAATCTAATCGATATATTCTTGTAATATCAAAGCCAGCTATTTATTCAACCTACCAGATGATGTTTTCGATTAAATAGCAGGTGGCGCTTGGAACAGAGTAGGCTTCATGATTGTAAATACGCGCACGACAATAACAAAGCTGAATACTGGGATCGGCGATAGCAGCCAAGGCTGTGCCTAAGGTAGTAATTTTATTGTTCAGCGGAGAAATTGTAGTGTTATATGATGGAAATTTTGAAATATGAGTGTTAATTGTTTTGGCGATTTTTTCGGGATTGAGTAAGGGTATTTCTAGAGGTTCTGCAACTTTGTAGCCAAAGCATGAGCGCAGCTCAAGGGCGAATTTTTTGTTAAGTTCGAAGAAATCTCTGTTGACGGATTCTTCCAATTTGCCATAAGCGATCGTGATTAATTCTGGATCGTATGAATAAATTATTTGTCTAGCTCTTTCAATTTCAAATCCAGCAATAACCATCAGATGCAATGGGTCTGAAGGTTTAAAATCTCCGGGATAGCCAACCACTGTGCGTATCTCATCGAAGCCCTTACTTAGCCAGTCCCTGCTCATACCCTGTGCAGGTGAATACATGAACTTTACTTCACTAATTTTAGATCTATTGTAGTGGATTATTTTTACGAGAATTAATAGTGACTCTCGTGTGAAGGTTGTTATATCTATTAATAAATTTGGTTTATAAAAACTACGACAAAGGGACGAGATGCCATCAAGGATTTGATCAGCAATCCCGAGGGGCATATCGCTATCAATCAGAATCTCTTGATATTTGTCGGCGAATCGCTCGGATAAGGAAAGAGCATTTGTGGTGGTAAGATCGAGACATTCCGTTGTTCTAAAGAAAAGGATTTTTGATAAATCATGAGTGGGGAGGTTGTCGATAATAGAAACACTTCTTGTTTCAAAACTATGAAAGCCGATAAAACAAGTCGAATCGGGCAATTCAATGGAATTAAGTTCACTGAGTTGAAATGCGCGGCTCATAAAATCACTCTCCTGAAAAAAGTGATGGGTGCTCATTTCCGGCTACAGTCGAAGATTCTTTTTTAGGTTTAAGGCGTTTTAAAACAAACAAACGAGGGTTCGTGCAGGCGAGAACGAGGTCATCTGGCGTGACCGATAGATATGCAGCATACCCTCCAGGGTCGAGCCTAAAGTACGGGGCCAGCCGACGATTTAGAATATATTGTTTTCGCCTGCCAATACCCTCTTTCGACCCAAGAGTGCTGGCCTGTAAATATCCGTATTCGACTCCGAGTCTAAGAACGGACTCAAGATCAGGACTAGGCGGAGAGCTTAGCAAGATTGAAATCAGCCTTCTTTCTGAAGCGTTTTGATCCAGTAATCGGGTTTGGAACGCCTCGCCTAAAGCATTTATTAGATTGTATAGCTTGTTAGGAATTTGGGATTGGTCGTAATAATTTTGCGGATCCCTCTGTCCGGTTGCAGCAGCCTGTTCTTCTGAATCCTCAGAAAGCTTAACCTTCTCGAACTCATTCAGGAGAAACTCTTCAGACCACTGTCTCATTACCTCATCTTGAATTTTGGTTGGAATTGCCCGTGGAGTTACTTGGGCCTGGCTAATGCAAGTGCTGTACATTCTTGCGGCAGGCTCCAAAAAGCATCGAATAATCCCGCTTGATATATCAACCAAACTGCCGAAACCTGCATAACTATAAGTGGCGGAATTTTTGCTAGAGCCACCAAGGCGTCGAATATACTCGGCTTTGGCATATCTTGTGACATCGTCAGATGGGCGATATCCTTTTGGGCCGCTATTGTCAGTGTGCCAGCGCTTTTTAAGTTCCTCCGCTATTAATTTAATACCCTCCTCTTGAGCACTATCTGTAGGGAAGTAATCGTAAACAGAAATATTTTGAATATCGAACCGAGCAAGGCGCTTTTGGACTATCATTTCGACACGTTTGTAGTACGTGCTCAGGTCGTTAGTATATTTTGTGCTTATATCGATGTCCGAATAATCGTGGGGGCACTCGATTAATTGGCCATTAGTTGTGCGGTAGGTCTTGTATTTCAATTGAGTTGTGATTTTAAGACAAATTGTCTCGGTTGTTCGAAACGAAACCCATGTATTTAGAATCCGCTGCATTTTTTCATGTAGGTTATCGGCGTCATCTAATAGTAAAAATAAGGGCCCCGATGGGAGAAAGTCTAGCTGTTGAATCTCTTTGCATAGAGGATAAAGAAAGGAAAGATAATCACATATGGCTCCGTCATATGGGATGGTGCCGTCACCGAGTGAGAGTCGACGAAGGTACTGGCCGATGATTTGAAATTCAGTGTCAATTGATTTGTGCAATATTTTAAGTAGATCATTTGTCGATTTTTCCGCTGAATTCGGTATTTCTCCGGGCCATCCGGCGAGTCTTAATCTGTTAAAAAATTCATCAAAAAGGTTTCTGATTTTTTCGGTATCAGATGAGATATCGAACTTATTTGCAAGATTATTCAAACTGTTTAAAATTTTTCCGCTTATATATAGAACCAGGAAGTGCTCGGCAATTGCCCAGTATTTGCTTTCCTGTAGGCGATTGAATTCAATGACATTTAAATTGGCTGTTCGAATAGGTATGTGAATGGCGTAAAATGGTAGTTGATTAATAGTTGGAGCTTTGCGCTCAATTAGCTGTACATTCGGTTCCAAATATCGGAGCATCATGCTCTTCCCACAACCACGAGCACCATGGATAAATGTATGGTGAGGCCCAAGAATTGATGGAAAATCTGTAAATACATCAACAAATAAATGCGCAATGTCCTCGTCGCTAAGCTTTTCGGGAGTTTTAACGGCAAAAGGATTGTTGCTCATGCAGACACCTCCCTGAATTTTGCGGCCAGGACCTCTCCACTCCACCCTATGCCGCACTGAACGTCAGGAATGCTTGGGTAACCACTATCAGAAAGAGATAAAGTTGTTCGATCTAATTCCGTGAATTTACGATTTGTTCTATCGTCATGAAAAATCTCAAGTTCGGCCTTGATACTTTTTACCTTGAGGACATCGCCAAAGAAACGAGCGCAATAATGCCGTTCGCAATTCATTTTATTTAATCTGTTAAATATTTCATCAATTAAATAGATTTCTACAAGGCCTGCTGATGTTTGTTTTGGCATTTTGTTGAGCAACCAGTCCTTCTCTATTTGAAAAGTGATTCGAATTGAGCGATCTGGAGGATCAAATGTAACATTTGAAATGCATGCGCCGTATTTGTGGAATATTTCGCTTTCTGGATTAATCAGGCCACTATCAATTAAAAATTTCGATGTTCGACTTGAATCTTCGCATATTTCGTCTGCGAATCTAGTGATCGAGGCTAATAGCTGTGGTCGGAATTGAATTGAAAGATACCCGTCAAGGTCTTTGCGGATGATGAGGCCGATTGTATCTTTGGAAGGGACTCCACCGATTTCGGTTTTTCCGCCATGAGCACTTGCAATACGGGCTATGTTTGCAGCCTCCACAGAGTTGAGACATCCGCCTGCCACCTCAAGAAGGACGCCCAGGCAGTGCTGTTCGTGTCCGACTCGTCCGAAGAGATTGCCTGCATCATGAAGAAGAATGCTGACAAGAAGAATGAAGGTCTCGTAAGGATTGAGCTCGTGCGGCTGCCCATGCCCTACAGATGGTTTGAGAAGCATTCCCGCAGCACGGATGACGGATTCTGTGTGTTCCTTGCCGTGATCTGTGGGGATGAAATCATCATTGAAGGAGAGTCTGCAATTGACAAATCTGGCGTCACGATAAATGGCTGCTTTTATTGCTTCGTACACACTGTAATAGTCGGTTCGCCCACCAGGGAAGGCGGTTGCTTGGGAGGCTTTTTCTTGGAGGAGCTGTTCGAGATATTGGTTCATTTTGCACCAGGTAACTTATAAGGAAATCGTGCCTAGAGCTGCTTCAAAGACTTTTTGTGCAAGTAATGGTGGTACTGCATTCCCGACTTGCTGTTGTTGAAATCCAATTGAACCTTCAAACTCGAAATTGTCCGGGAAGGACTGAAGTCGAGCGGCCTCTCTGACTGAGAGGCCGCGATGTTGTTGGGGATGAATCAGCATGTTTTTTCGAAAATTGCCAATAACAATTGAAGGTTTTGAAAGTTCTAGTCTGTGATAAATACCGGTGTGACAACGACTTGAATCAGTATAATTATTCATCAATCTGAGAGGGATGTTTTCCCAGTTGCCGCCCATAGGAATGTATTTATATCGTTCAAGTACTATGGGCATATTGTTTGAAACAAGGTGATTGCGACTGAATTTTAATCCCCCTCGCATTCGACGAGCATATACGGATGAGGCTGGACAGCGATAAGGTAGGCGATCGGTGCTTGCGCCGTTTTCTAGCTCTGGGAGATCATGAAGTGCTTCGCTTACATTAACGCAAGCTTTTGATTTTAGTATATTTATTAGATCTGAAAATTTGGTCCTGGGTTTTTGTTTTGTGGCAACTATAAACAAGCGGTGTCGGGTCTGTGGTACTGAAAAATCGGCCGAATTTAATATCGCCCAATCATGGTAATAACCCAACTTTTCAAGGTCAGAGAGCACTAACTCAAGAATCCTACCGTTCGCAGTTTCCTTGAAACCGCGAACGTTTTCGAAGATTACAATGTCGGGTTGAATTGCTTTTGTGATTCGAATGAATTCAGAAAAAAGCCAATTCGAAGGATTGTCTAAGCTCCGTGTTTTCTGATTCGAGGTCGAGAACCCTTGGCATGGAGGTCCACCAAAAACTATGACCGGCGACTCGGCTTTGAATATTGATGGATCGAGTTTCACCTTTGAGATATCCGAAAGCAGAAATCCATATTTTGGATTGTGATTTTTTAGATATGTCTCAGCGGCAAAAGGATCAGAATCTACGGCGATCTGGGTCTCAACTCCTGCCCACCTTGCACCAAGTGACATTCCTCCTGCTCCAGAAAACAGGTCAATGCCAATGGCTCGAGGCCGAGAATGGGGGCTCTTGTTACGCATGAGTGACGCCATCTTAGGTTGCTGACTCCAGGTCCTAGAATAGCGAGACTCTAGTCCATCCATTCACGAAACCGGCTGGTCTCCCTTCACCGTGCAAGCCAGGTGCCTCATCGCATCGGCAGCGAGAGCCGATTCTGGGTCTTAGTGGTCGCGGAGAAGCTCGTGCTCACCAAGGACGACGAACCGATGCAGTTCGTGACCATTGAAGACGAGACAGGGCTGGTCGAAGCGGTGGTATTCCCTGACGCTTTCCGCCGGCGCGGGCAGGGGTTCACGGTTGGTGAGATGATCCCGGCTCGAGGCGTGGGGGATCTTCAGGACGGAGTCATGATTCTTCGGTGGATCTGAATTCGGGGCGCCCGCCACTACGGTCAAAACAAAGGGTTGAAAACAGAGGTTTCACCCCTCTGGGTTCTCAAACATCCATGGGTGTTCGTGGACACCCTTTTCGGATGATTTTCGGATGGCGCCATTTGCGTGATGTGGAAGGTCGTTTTTAAACAAGAACACCCTAGATTTTTCTAGGGTGTTTTCTGGTAGGGCTAACGGGATTTGAACCCGTGTTACCGCCGTGAAAGGGCGGTGTCCTGACCCCTAGACGATAGCCCCATGGGGTGGAACTTGGTGGGCCCAGCGCGACTCGAACGCGCGACCAACGGCTTAAAAGGCCGCTGCTCTACCGACTGAGCTATGGGCCCTTGCCGGTGGTCTCAGGTCCGCGAACCCTCGAGCGCGCGGTGCACGCAAGCGTGCGGTACCTGAACGGGCAGGAGGATCAGTGTGCCTGCGAATGGGCCTGAGGTCAAGCTAGCAGCGGTTCGAGGAAGGTTCCGGGATAGACGCAGCCCTCGGCGCGGTCGGGCCCGGTGCTGAGGTAGGCGATGGGCACCTCGACGCTTTCGGCCAAGGACTCGAGGTAGGCCTGGGCTTCGGCTGGGAGCTTCCGAGGATCGGTGATGCCGCGGGTGCGGGTCCAGCCCTTGAACCGCTTCACTTCGGGCTTCAGGCCGGTCCAGTCGGCGGCGCAGCTGGGGAGCTTGGTGGTGAGGGTGCCTTCGCCGGTTCGGTAGCCCACGATGAGGCCGACTTCATCCAGGCCGTCGAGCACGTCGAGCTTCATGATGGCGAGGCCGTCCACGCCATTGGTGCGGCAGGCGTGGGCGGTGATGGGGGCGTCGAACCAACCGCAACGGCGGGGACGGCCGGTGGTGGTGCCAAATTCGCGACCGACTTCGCGCAGGCGGTCGCCGGTGGCGTCCAGCAGCTCGGCGGGGAAGGGGCCGGCGCCCACGCGGGTGGTGTAGGCCTTGGCGATGCCCAGGATCTTGTCGAGGGCCTTGGGGGGCAGGCCGGTGCCGGTGAAGAGGCCGCCCAGGCTGCAGTTGCTGGACGTAACGAAGGGGTAGGTGCCGTGGTCGATGTCGAGCAGGGTGGCCTGGGCCCCCTCGAAGAGAATGCTTTCGCCGCGCTCCCTGGCGGCCATCAGATGGCCCTGGGCGTCGCCAATGAAGGACAAGAAGGGCTCGGCGGTGCGCAGCAGGCCCCCGACGATGGCTTCCAGGCTGGGCATGGCCACCTCGGTCCCGAGGCGCAGACGGACTTCCGCGTAGCCGGGCTCGATGCGATCGGCCAGGGTCTCGGGATGGCGCAGGTCACCCAGGCGCACACCCATGCGGGCGGCCTTCATCTCGTAGGCAGGGCCGATGCCGCGGCCGGTGGTGCCGATCTTGGCGCCCACCTTGTCGGCTCGAACTTCCCGCCACTGATCCAGGGCGATGTGGTGGGGCAGGATGATGTGGGCCTTCTCGGAGAGCAGGAGGCGACCGGTGAGGTCGAAGCCGCGGGCCAGAAGGCGGTCCAGCTCCTGCTGGAAGACCTCGAGGTTGAGCACCACGCCATTGCCGACGACGAGGAAGCAGCCCGGATGCAGGGCGCCGCTGGGCACCTGATGCAGGGCGATGCTCTGGCCATCCACCACGACGGTATGTCCGGCGTTGTTGCCACCCTGGAAGCGCACCACTTGGCGGAAACTGGGGCTGAGCAGGTCCACGACCTTGCCTTTGCCCTCGTCCCCCCACTGGAGGCCAAGGATCGCCAGATTGGTCCTAGCCAGGCTCATGTGGCCCTCCCAGCCTTCCAGTCTACCGGTGCACCTGGATCCTTCACAGTCGAAAGGGGTGCCGGAAGGCGCTACCCTGATAGATCGCTCCGGAACCATCCCGGCTTCGGAGTCATCTTTCAACCCGAAAGGGTGTCCCGTGTTCGAAAAGTTCACTGAAAAAGCCCGTCGCGTCATGTTCTTCGCTCGCTATGAGGCGAGCCAGTTCGGTGCGGAAAGCATCCAGAGCGGTCACCTCCTCCTGGGACTGTTGCGGGAGTCGGAGAAGACCAGCACCCAACTGCTCGAACGCATGGGGGTGCAGGTGAGCACGCTCCGGGAGCGTCTGGTGGCGGCCCTGACCCCCAAGGACAAGAAGATCACCCCCAGCAGCACCAGCATCGATATCCCCATGGAGGAGGAGGTCAAGCGCATCCTTCAGCACGCCACCGCGGAAAGCGCCAAGCTGAATCACAAGCATGTGGGCGCCGAGCACCTCCTGTTGGGGATGCTCAAGGAAGAGGGTTGCCTGGCGGGGCGCCTGCTGAAGGAATCCGGCGCGGATCTCATCGCGGCCAAGGAGATCCTGCTGGAAAGCAGCAAGGAAGAGAAGATCGCGAAGAAGAAAAAAGAGCACCCGCTGCTTTCGGAGTTCGCGCGCAACCTTTCCGAGATGGCCGAACGCGGCATCTTCGACAACCTCATCGGCCGGGATGCGGAGGTTGAGCGCATCGTCCAGATCCTCAGTCGGCGCCGGAAGAACAACCCGATCCTGCTGGGCGAGGCGGGCGTGGGCAAGACCGCCATCGTGGAGGGACTGGCCCAGAAGATCCACGAGGGCGTGGTACCCCCAAGCCTGGCCGATAAGCGGATCTACGCGTTGGACCTCAGCCTCGTGGTGGCGGGCACCAAGTATCGCGGCCAGTTCGAGGAACGGCTGAAGTCGATCATCGCGGAGGCCAGCAAGGATACGAGCGTGGTGTTGTTCATCGATGAAATCCATAGCCTCATCGGCACCGGCGCCGCCGAAGGCAGCCTGGACGCGGCAAACATCCTGAAGCCGGCGCTGAGCCGCGGCGAGATTCAGTGCATTGGCGCGACGACGCACAAGGAATACGCCAAATACATCGACAAGGACCGCAGCCTGGTGCGTCGCTTCCAGCCCGTGACGGTGAACCCGCCGGACGAAACGGAGAGCCTGCGCATCATCGAGGGCATCCGGGACCGCTACGAGCTGTTCCACCGGGTCCGCTACTCGGCGAAGACCATGGAGGCCTCGGTCTACCTGTCCAATCGCTACATTACGGACCGCTTCCTGCCCGACAAGGCCATCGATCTGCTTGACGAGGCCGGTGCCCGGGTGAAGTTGCGGGTGGGCCCGGGTGGGGCCTCGACCGAGGGGCACAGCCATGAGGAGGAGCTGCACCGCGTCATCAACGAGATGAACGAGGCCGTCCTCAGCCGCGACTTCGAAAGGGCGGTGCTGCTGCGGCAAAAAGAGCTGCAGCTCCGCGAGGAGATCCAGAAGGACCGCACCGAACTCACGGAAGAGGACTACGCCCGTTTCCCCGAGGTCACGGAACAGGACATTGAGGATGTGGTGGCCAGTTGGACGGGCATTCCCGTGAAGGCGCTCAAGGGCGACGACAAGGCCAACCTGGTGAACATGGAACCGAAGCTCAACGAGCGGGTCATCGGCCAGCCCGAGGCGGTGAGCGCCGTGGTGCGCGCGGTGCGCCGGGCCCGCACCGGCCTCAAGAACCCCAACCGGCCCATGGGATCGTTCCTCTTCCTCGGCCCCACGGGCGTGGGCAAGACGGAGTTGGCCAAGACGCTGGCAGCCCTGCTCTTCGGTGACGTCAAGAAGATGATCCGCTTCGACATGTCCGAGTACATGGAGAAGCACGAAGTCTCCAAGCTGCTCGGGGCCCCTCCAGGGTATGTCGGCTACGAGGAGGGGGGGCTGCTGACGGATCGCATCCGGCGAAATCCCTACTGCGTATTGCTCTTCGACGAGATCGAGAAGGCCCATCCCGACCTGATCAACATCCTGCTGTCGATCTTTGACGATGGTCAAGCAACCGATGCTTTCGGGAACCTGGTGGACTTCAAGAACACCATCATCATCATGACGTCCAATGTGGGCAGCCGGGAGCTGCTGTCAGAGAAGAACCTCGGCTTCGTCGAGCAGGATGGCCGTCCCGACGCCAAAACCGGCGACGCCATGAAGGTTTTGAAGCGTTCCTTCCCACCCGAATTCCTGAACAGGATCGATGAGATCGTGGTGTTCAACCGCCTGGGCGATGACGAGCTGCGCAAGATCGTCCGCCTGCTGGTGGAGGACCTCAACATCACCCTGCAGAAGCACAAGCTGTCCGTGACCCTCACGGATGCCGCTTGCGACTGGCTGGTGAAGACCACATTGCGGGACCGGGCCTATGGTGCCCGGCCGCTTCGGCGTGCCATCCAAAAGCAGGTCGAGGATCCCCTCGCCGAGCTGATGGTTGGCCAGGACACGGTGCTCTCCGGCGCGGTGAACTTCGATCTGGTGGACGAGAAACTTGTCCCCACCCTGTCTGATCCCGGAGACGTGGCCGCTGGCCAAGAAACCCATCTGGTCGGAGTGCCTGAATGACGCAACGGAACAGCGCCTGGAACCGGGTCCACTCCCGATGGTTGCCCTTCGCCCTGGTGGCGGGTATCGTCTCTCCCCTCGTGGCCCAGGACATCGATCCCATCGTGGCCATCGAGGTGGTTGGCGCCCAGAAACAGACGGCCGAGACGGTGATCTTCAAGTCCGGCCTGAGGATCGGGGATGATCTTCGCAACGTGGATTTCGCCGCCGTGGTTGAAAAACTGTGGGAGAGCGGATCCTTCGACGACATCAAGCTCGAGTTGGAAGACGCCAAGGGCGGGAAGAAGGTGGTGATCCGGATCAAGGAACGCCCCTTGATCAAGGAGATCGACTACCGCGGTGGCACAGAAGTGGGCCTCACCAACATCAAGGACAAGGTGAAGGAGAAGAAGCTCACCATCAACCCGGAGACGGTGTACGACCCCGAGTCGGCCCGCAAGATCAAAGACCTGATCGTGGATCAGGCGGGCGAAAAGGGTTTCCGGAACCCGGTGGTGGACATCACCCTCGAGCCCATGGCGGGGGGGGTGGCGCGCCTCGTGTTCGACATCAAGGAAGGCGGCAAGGCCAAGATCTACACGGTGGCCTTCAAGGGCAACAAGGTGTTCTCCAGCGCCCAGTTGCGCAGCGTCATGGAGAAGACCCGCCGGCACTGGATGTTCAGCTGGCTCACCACCCACGATCTGTTGGTGGACAAGAACCTCGAAGAGGACCTCGTTAACGTCAAGAAGGCCTACTGGAAGCTGGGCTACAAGGATGTCTTCGTGGGCAAGCCCATCATCGAAGTCGAGGATCACACCACCGCCAAGCAGAAGAAGAAGAACGAAAAGCGGGTGGCGGAGGCGAAGTCGCCCAAGTACGACCTCCGGGCGACCCTGACCATCCCCATCCTGGAAGGCGATCGCTTCTTTGAGGGCACCTTCAAGACCGAAGGCGGCAAGCTCTTCCGGGAGTCCTTCTATCCGGCGAAGTACGCGGAGGTGAAGCGGGACAACAAGTCCTTCCTGCGCAAGTTCTTCAACATCAGGCCGTCGATCGAGCCCCCCAAGCCCGGCGACAAGCCCGTGCCCTTCGACCTGGATGCGGTAAACCAGACTGTGGACAAGCTGAAGGAGGCCTACAGCAATCAGGCCTACATCATGTTCCGGGCGGAAAAGAAATTCGACATCCGCGAAGAGGGCGGCGTCAAGAAGGTGGACACCACGCTCAAACTGGATGAGGGCGAGGTCTACACGGTCCGGAAGATCGAGTTCGAGGGCAACCTCACCACCAAGGACAAGGTGCTGCGCCGCAGCATGCTGATGCGCGAAGGCGATCCCTTCCAGACGGACCGCTTCAAGGACTCTCTGTTGAGCATCAGCCAGCTGAGCTTTTTCGATGTGAAGAATTCCGAGCCGAAGGTGGATCTGGTGCAGGACAAGCCCCAGGTGGATGTCGTCATCCGCGGCGAGGAGTCTGGCGTCAACGAGCTGCTCTTCCAGGGTGGCTACGGATCGTTGTTCGGCTTCTCCTTGGGCGTGAGCTTCTCCACCCGAAACCTGGGTGGCGGCGGCGAGACCTTGTCCGTGAGCTACAACGGAGGCGCGTTCTCCAAGAACATTTCCGTGGGATTCACGGAGCCCTATGTCTTTGACCTTCCCTACTCTTTCTCCACCTCGGTATCGAACGGGTCCGCGGACTACGACGCCTCCCGCGTGGGCGTGGCCAACGCCTACAAGCAGTTCACCCGCAGCCTCGGGGTCTCCGTGGGCGCGCGCCTCAGCAATTGGCTCCCCAGTAAGCCCTGGGCCTTCTTCACCACCTATTCCACGGGCTACAGCTTCCGGCTGATCCGCATCGAGGGTGGCCGCAACTTCTACTTCCGGGATATCCCGAACCAGCTCACTTCCACCTTCAGCCAAAGCCTGGCCTACAGCACGGTGAACCATCAGTTCAAGCCCACCCAGGGCACCCGGTTGTCCTTCGGCCTGGAATACGGGGGATGGCAGTTCGGCGGGGATAAACCCTTCCTGCGCGCCACCTGGGATTTCGCGAAGTTCGCCAATGTGGCCGAGCGGCACATCTTCGCCGTGAACATGAGCTACGGCTACCTGCAGAACCTGGGGCGCGAGGAACTGCCGCTCTACGATCTCTACCGCCCCGGCGGCGAAAACAGCATCCGCGGATACCGTTACGGTCAGGTCGGATCCGTGCTCCTCGACAACAACGGCTACGCCGTGGTGGTGGGGGGCAACAAGCAGTTCATCGCCAACTTCGAGTATCAGTTCAAGATCGCGGAACAGTTCCGGCTGGTGGCCTTCTATGACGCCGGAAACGCCTGGAGCAGCGGCACCAAGGTCTTCAGCCGGGACCTGATCACGTACAAGGACGCCAACGGAATCGCCTATTCCTATGCCAACCCGACCCTGGTCCGGTCCGCGGGCCTGGAATTCCGGTTCTTCCTGCCCATCAGCCCCGCACCCCTGCGCCTGATCTGGTCGCGGAAACTCAACCCGTATCCCTTCGATACGGAAGGTCGCAACGACTTCCAGTTCTCCATCGGGACCACGTTCTGATTCCCCTGAGCTCCGCGCCGTTCCACGCTATAATGGCCCTTTCGTCCTGGAGCCTCCCATGCGCTTGATCGCCCCGTCCGTGGCCGCCCTCTGCCTGTCCGCAGCCCTGTCCATTCCGGCTGCGGCCGAAGAGGCTCCGCGGTTTGCCTTCTTCAGCATCAACCAGTTGGTGCGCAGTTCCAAGAAGGCCGGTGCGGTCTTCTCCGAACTCGAGATCACCGGCAAGGGTCTCCAGGAGAAGCTCCAGGCCAAGGGCCAGGAACTGCAGACCCTTCAGCAGCAGCTGAACTCCCCGAGCCTCGACCCGGAGAAGAAAGAAACCCTGGCCAAGAAGTTCCGCGACCTGGAGTTCGAGGCCAAGAAGATGCAGGAAGACAGCCAATCTGAATACCAGCGTGTGGAGAAGAAGGTCGGTGAGGCCATCACCAAAATGGCGGCCCCCATCGTCCAGCAGCTCGCCAAGGAGCGGAACCTCCAGCTGGTCTTGTCGGATCAGGCCGTCGGTGTCCTCTCCTGGGCGGATGAAACCTGGATGAAGGGCTTCACGGCCGAGGTGGCCAAGCGTCTGGATGCCGGTGAAGGTGCCGCCCCTGCCGCCGCCGCCCCAAAGCCAGCTGCCCCGAAGCCCGCCGCCCCGAAACCCGCTGCGCCCAAGAAGTAGCCCGGGCCATTCTTGGCCCATGAGCTCTAAGACGTGACCGCCGCGCGACGGCTGCTCCTGTTGCTCACCGGGATCAACCTGGTGAACTACCTGGACCGGTATGTCGTCGCGGCGATCCTTGAGCCACTGGGGAAAGAGCTTCACCTTTCGGACGCCCAATTGGGGCGCCTGACCTTTGTCTTCATCGCGGTGTACATGTGTGCCGCGCCGGTCTTCGGCTACCTGGCCGACCGCTTCCACCGTCCTCGCCTCGTGGCCGCGGGGGTGGCGCTGTGGAGCCTCGCTACCGTCGCCGCGGCCTTTGTCCATAGCTACCCGGCCCTCCTGGTCACGCGCTCGCTGGTGGGTGTGGGCGAGGCGGCCTACGCCAGCCTCGGGCCCGCGATGCTGGCCGACGGTTTCCCCGAAGCGGAGCGGGCCAAAAAATTCACCTGGTTCTACCTGGCCATCCCCGTGGGCAGCGCCTTCGGATACGGGCTGGGCGGTCTGGTGGCGGGCACCTGGGGTTGGCGGGCCTCCTTCCTGGTGGCGGGCCTTCCAGGTCTGGCCTTCGCTCTTTGGATGGCCTTCCAGGCAGATCCTGAGCGCGGGGCCATGGATGCTACCCGTGATGAGGAGGCAGGTGCGCCTTACCTTCAGCGGTTGAAGCACGTCTTCCTCAACCGCATCTGGCTGGCGTGCACCGCCAGCTATGTGGCCTATACCTTCGCCATGGGTGGTCTGAGCACCTGGGGGCCCACGCTGCTGCAGCGCCGCTTCGCCATCACCACGGCCAAGGCGGGCCTGGTCTTCGGCGGCTTGGCGGTGGTGACGGGCATCCTGGGAACGTTCCTGGGCGGCTGGTTCACGGATCGCTGGCAGAAGCGGTGGCCCGACGCCGGTGCCGGGATTTCGGGCATCACCCTGCTGGCCGCGGCTCCGGTGGTGGCCTGGGCCCTGGGCACGCACAGCCTGAACGTGGCCTACCTGATGTTCTTCCTGGGGATGTTCCTGCTCTTCGTGAACACCAGCCCCGTGAATGCCCTCACTGTCAGCAGCCTGCCCGCCAGCATCCGCGCCACGGGCATCGCGATCAATGTCCTGCTGATCCACCTGCTGGGAGACGCCATCAGCCCCGAACTGGTGGGCCGCCGGGCCGACGCGCTCCACGCCGTGGGGCTTGCGGGCGGAGATGCTCTGGCCCGGGCGCTGGTCCTGGTGCTGCCAGCCATTCTTCTCAGCGGCCTGGCCCTATGGTGGGCTCGCCAGCCCCGCCGCGCCGTCTGATATGCCTGGGAGCCGGACGGCGCGGGTTCTGGGTCGGCTCTGGTTCCGTGCGCTCCAGTGCGAGGGGCCAAGCCTTCCTCCGGGGCCCTGCCTGATTCTCCTGAACCACCCCAATGGCCTGCTGGATCCCCTGGCGGCTGCGGCCCTGCTGGACCGCCGCGCGGGCTGGCTGGCCAAGGCTACGCTCTGGAAGATCGCGCCCCTGCGGCCCTTTCTGGCGGCCTTCCGGGCCATTCCCGTGAGCCGCCCCAAGGACGGCGGGGCCACGCCGGAATCCATCCAGCAGAGCTTCCGAAAGGTTCATGAGGTGCTGGCCCGGGGTGGGTCCGTGGCCCTGTTTCCCGAAGGGGTGAGCCACACCGGGGCCGACCTCGCCCCGCTCAAGACAGGCGCCGCCCGCATCGCCCTGTCCAGTCCGGTGCCCGTGACGATCATTCCCGCTGGACTGGTCTACGGGGACCGCGCCACCTTTCGGCATAGCGTCCTGCTGCAGTTGGGCGCGCCCATCCTCTGGGAGGATCTGGCCGGGCAGGGGCCGGAACCCAGGGCCGTGACCGAGCTGACCTCCCGCATCCGTGCGGCGCTCAAGCCTCTCACCCTCCATGATGCGGATGTGCGCTGTCTGGCTCTGGCCCAGGAGGTGGCCTGGCTGATGGCTGAGGGCCCGGGCAGCCGGGTGGATCTGGAGGCTCTGCGGGTGCGGGTCCAGGGCCTGCTGCCCCATCTGTCCTCCCTTCCAGAAGAAACCCTCGCCGCTCTGGAGGCCCGCGTCCACGCGGTCCAGGCCTGGCTCCGGGCCAAGGGACTGCGGCCCGATCAGGTGGGCCATCCCTACCCCGGTGCGGAGGTGCGCCGATGGCTGCCCGGGGCCGGGCTCCGGATGCTGGCGGTCGCCCTGCTGTGGCTGCCGGGGGTTCTGTTCTGGCCGCCCTACCGCCTGATCGGATGGGCTGCGGGCTATTTCACGGATGAAGGGGACCAGACCGCGACCCTGAAGCTGCTGGGGGGCCTGCTGCTGCTGCCCCTCTGGGCCGCCCTTCTGGGCGGGGTTGCGGGCTTCCGCTGGGGATGGGGCGCCGCGCTCCTGCCGCCTCTGGCCCTGCTGGCGGCAGGACTGGGCCTGCCCATCTTCGAGCGCGCCGCAGAGGACCTGCAGGCCATCCGCGGATTCCTCCGGCACCGGGATCCCGCGGTGCCGGACCTGCTGGAGGCCCGCCGGAACCTGCTGGAAGCCTTTCCTGAACTCGGGTGCTGAAACGAAAGGCGGGGCCGAAGCCCCGCCTTTCTCTGGTGGGATGGTTCGGGGTCAGTGCCCGAAGATCGTGAATCGCTCGGGAACCTGGACGTCCTGCACGGGCACCGGGGCGATCGGCAGGGCGGTGCCCTGGGTGGGATCGACGACGATGGTGTTTCCGGTCACCCCCAGGAAATAGCGCATCTGCCTCTGGATCAGGCCGAGGTTGGTCATATTCGAGGGGTCGAGCAGGGAGCTGTGGCTGATGCCCGTCTGGTCGAACTGGAAGTAGCCTTCGCTGGGGGTGGTGTCGGTGGGAGCCACCGCGGCATTGGCGACCTTGGGAGCCGGGGTGACGCCACTCAGGGTGAACATGAACTGGGCGACCACGCCGGCGGCGTGGTCCGGAGTGCCACCGGCGGTGTAGGCCAGTTGCTTGAACCCGGGGGCCACGGCTGCACCGGCGGCGCCGAGCACCTCACGGCCGCCCAGGGCGTTGCCGAAGTAGCGGGTGTAGGGGTTGCTGATGACCTGATCGCCCACGGATTCCTGAATGGCGACCCGGTTGGAGAGTCGGCTGGGCAGGCCGGTGGCGAGGGGGGTGGTCATGGTGGCGGGATCCGCCGGATCCACGATGCTCTGCGTCACCTGGAAGAAATTGTGATAGGTGGGCGAGTTCTTCACGATGCCCACGGCCGCCAGGCCGGCATCCACGCTGGGGCCGAAGGCGGGGCTGTTCTGGATGAGGTAGGCCGTGCGGGCACCTGGGACCGACAGGTAGCCCTTCATGTCGCTGTTCAGGGTCGTCTGGGTATAGGGCAGTCCGCTGGTGGCCATGGTGGTGTTCCCGGCCAGGTAGTAGGCGCCGACAATGCCGCCGAGGCTGTGGCCGACGAACTTGATATCGGCCAGGGAAGGAGCGGCCGTGCCAAGCGTGGCGAAGCCGCCAGTACGGACGGTGAACTCCAGA
Source organism: Geothrix sp. (assembly GCA_030824075.1). Classification (GTDB taxonomy): domain Bacteria; phylum Acidobacteriota; class Holophagae; order Holophagales; family Holophagaceae; genus Geothrix. The sequence goes on along the minus strand of JAVBYJ010000010.1, from coordinate 64,925 downwards.
CGGTTCAAGTTGAAGGCGGCCTGCTGGATGTTGGAGCGGGTGGCCAGGGGAGCGCCGATGGCCATGAAGTCCTGACCCCATGCGGTGCCGGTGGTGTGGGTTGGGACGGCGAGGGCCCCGTGCAGGGGCAGGTCGATGGCGACGACAGCGCGGCCGATGGTCGCAAGGCTTTGGGCCACGCCGAGGATGTTCTCCTTCTGGGCGGTGATGCCGTGCTGGAAGAGGACCAGCGGATAGCCGCCAGCGGGGGCCGCCGCGGTGGGTGCGATATAGACGAAGGACACGGGGCGGGTCGTGTGGTAATAACCGGTGAGGTTGCCGGCGGTCCGGAAGGCCTGGGTGACCCCCGCAGCCGGATTGAAGGCGCCGGTGACGGCGGTCAGGTCCATGGTGCCGGCGTTGGCCGTGGCGGTCGACACGACCGGATCGATGGAGAGGTCCGCGCTGTTGATCGTGCCCAGGACCACGGTGCCCACCGTGGCGGGGGCGGTGGCGCCGGTGCCGAGCACGAGCGCGTAGTAGGCGTCAGGGCTCGGATTGACTCCGCCGCGGTCGAAGGTGGCGGTCACGGTGATGGTATTTGTCCAGGACTTGCCCGACAGACCACCCAAGGTGGCGCCGGCGGCAAAGGCGCGCAGGGCGCTTTCCACGGGAATGCGGGTGGTGGGCGCCGCAGCGGCAGGGGCGATGTAGCCGGCGCCGCTGGTGATGAAGCGGCCCATCAGGGCGAGGTCGGCGCGGGAGGTCACGGTGGTCGTGGCGGTGGCGGCGATCAGATCATTCATCACCTTCGCGTAGCCGGAAAGCAGGACGTTGGCTCCGCTCATGACGTTGGCCCGCAGGGCCTCGAGCGCGGCAAAATCCCCGGCCAGCGGTGTGGTGGACTTGAGCGCCTCGAAGTAGAGCGTGCCGCCGATGGCCGCCCCAGCGGTGTTCTTCACGCGGTTGGTCACCACGTAGAGGTAGCGGGTGCCCGGCAGCAGCGGGAAGTTGGGGAAGAGGAAGAGGTCGGTGCCGCCGGCGGTGTACTGATAGGTGAACAGGCCGGACACATCGCTGAATCCCAAGGGGTTGTTCTCGGTCCCCGCCACGTCAGGCGTGATCTGGAAGACCTTGATGTTGGCGGCCGTCACGGTGGTGGCGTCCAGGGCGGCGGAGAAACGCAGGTAGATCGGCGCATTGAGACCCGCCACGGCGTTGGTCCCCCCCATTTCCCGCAGGTTCACGTAGGCCAGGGCCTCGGGTGGGGTCATGGGGGTGTTTGCGGGCCGAGCGATCGGCGTGCCGCCTGTGGGGGGCACATAACTGGTGATGGGGTCGAGGGCGGTGGCCGAGGCGAGGATGTTCGGCAGGGGCACAGTGCCGGTGCTGGGGTCGAACACGGCCGTCGTGAGCTGGGCGACCGGGGCCGGGGACGGGGACTTGCTGTCGCCGCCGCCACTGCATCCGATGACGGCCAGCAGGGACACACCAAGGAGCGCTTGGTACAGGTTTACACGCATTGCTTCACCTCATGGGTGTGGTTAGAGGAAATCCAGGATGGGTCTCCAGACGATAGGCGGGCCGGAGACGAAATTCCACAAAAAAGAGGGGCCCCACTCGGGGCCCCTCTTCGAGCTGGGATGGACTAATCGGTCACAGCAAAGACGACCTTGTCGTTCTTAAAGCGGCTCACGGTGATGAGCTCGATCGTGGCCGTCTGCTTGTCCTCGCTGATGGTGAGCTTGTAGTGCTCATCCTTCAGGTAGGAACCAGGGACCACGTTCACCTTGCCGATCTTCTTCAGGCCCAGGTCGGCGGCCTTGATGGTGATGGTCTTGGCGGAACGGAGATCGAGGCTCTGGGTGAAGACCTCGTCGCGCCAGTTCTTGCCCGCGCGGTCCTTGGCGAAGACGGGGATCTCGATGACGCCCTCGGTCTTCAGGGTGTCGCGCTTGCCGACGACATAGTGCAGCGAGTTCAACTTGGCCAGCTGGCCGGCGTTGTCGGACTGGAGCTTGGTGCGCTCCTCGATGAGGTTGCTGCGCTCGCCCTGGAGGGTGGTGATCTCCTCCTCGATTTTCTTCTTCTGGCTTTCGAGGTCGGTGACTTCTTCCTGCAGCTTCTCGTTCTGGGCCACGGCCTCGTCACGCTCGCCTTCGACCTTTTCGCGTTCCTGGCGCATCAGATCGTTGGGGCTGATCTTCGCCTTGCCCTGGGCGACCCAGGTGCCGTAGGTGCCGTTGGCGTAAAAGTGATAGACCTCGAAACCCGGCGCCAGCTTGTCCAGGATGGCCACGCGGCTCACCAGCTTCTTGGCCTCGGCCTCGGGCACACCCTTCTTCTTCAGGAAGCGCATGGACATGCCGTAGTGGCTGTCGTTGGGCCTGGCCACGTCCGGCCGGGGCAGATCGGCCTTGAGCTTGGCCAGCTTGGTATTGAGATCCTTGATCTCCTTGTCCTTGTCCAGCACTTCCTGGAGCAGGGCCTGGTAGGAGCTGTTCTTTTCGTTCTTGATGCGCTCTTCCAGGGCCTTCTTCTGTTCATCGGTGAGCTGGAGCGTCTCGGCATTGGGCCTGACATCGTTGACACCGGCCTGGGCCAGCTTCTTCTGTTGGTCGGCGCCAGCCTGGTTCAACTGCTGGCTGGCCTTGTCAGCCTCGGCGGCCTTCTGGGTCAGTTCGCGGATCTGAGGATCTTCCCGCTTGCAGGCGGTGGAGACCATCAGGAGGGACGCGGCCATCAAAGCCAAGGCAAGCGTCGAGCGGCGGAATGGATTCATGGGTTCCTCCACGTGGGGGCGGTGGGAGTGCGCTTCGAAGACGGGGAACTCCCCACCTTAGTCCTCTAGGCTAGGGCAAGGCAAGGTTTCCCGCGTCATCCGAAAGGTGTAAGGAAGGCGAGGCCCACGATATACTCATTGTTTCCTCCAAACCGATGTTTGGAGGTGTTCCGAGGAGTCCGGCCATGGCCACCCAGGGGCGACACCTGTTCACATCCGAGAGTGTCACCGAAGGGCACCCCGACAAGATGGCGGACCAGATTTCCGATGCGGTGCTGGATGCCGCCCTGAAGGATGATCCCCGCAGCCGGGTCGCCTGCGAAACCCTCCTGACCACGGGCCTCGTGCTGGTGGCGGGGGAGATCACCACGGAGACCTACATCCCCGTCGCCTCTTTGGTGCGCGATGTGGTCAAGGACATCGGCTACGACCACCACATCAAGGGCTTCGACTACGCCACCTGCGCCGTCATGGTGACCATCGACCAGCAGAGCCCCGATATCGCCATGGGAGTGGACACCGGCGGCGCCGGTGATCAGGGCCTCATGTTCGGGTACGCCTGCAACGACACCCCGGAACTGATGCCCGCGCCCATCCACTTCAGCCACCTGCTGACCCGCAAGCTGGCCGAGGTCCGCAAGAACGGCCAGCTGCCCTGGCTGCGGCCGGACGGGAAGTCCCAGGTCACCGTGGAGTTCGAGGGGGACAAGGTCAAGCGCATCCACACCGTGGTCATCTCCACCCAGCACGACGAGCACGTCACCCAGAACACCATCCGCGACAGCATCCTCAAGGACGTGATCCAGGCGTCCCTCCCTGCCGACTTGCTGGATGCCCAGACCATCTACCATGTGAATCCCACCGGGCGGTTCGTGGTGGGCGGGCCCATGGGGGATACAGGCCTCACGGGTCGCAAGATCATTGTGGATACCTATGGCGGAACGGGCCACCACGGCGGCGGAGCCTTCTCCGGCAAGGACCCCAGCAAGGTGGACCGCAGCGCGGCCTACATGGGCCGCTACATCGCCAAGAACATCGTGGCGGCGGGTCTGGCCGACCGCTGCGAGATTCAGCTGGCCTACGCCATCGGGGTGGCCGAGCCCGTGTCCATCGCGGTGGACACCTTCGGCACCGGCCAGGTATCGGACGACACCATTGTCCGGGCCGTGCGCGAGGTCTTCAGCTGCACCCCCAAGGCCATGATCGAGGCTCTGGATCTCCGCAAACCCATCTACCGCGCCACCGCCGCCTATGGCCACTTCGGCCGACCTGAGTTCAGCTGGGAGAAGGCGGATCAGGTGGACGCGCTTCGCAAGGCGGCGAAGTAGCTGCCGGCGCGCAGCCATCAGCGATCAGAGTCCATGGATGCGGCCTTAAGGCCGCATCTGCTTTTAGGGGCGAAAGCTGACGGCTACTCCGCCACTTCCACCCGGTCGCGGCCGCCTTGTTTGGCGCGGTACAGGGCTTCGTCGGCATGCTTCAAGAGATCCTCGGCGCTGGGAACCTCGCCCTGGCCATCGCGGGCGGCAACCCCCATGCTGGCAGTCTTTCTCAGGGTGACCCCATCCAGTTGGTGCTCCATCTCGGCGAACCTCTGCCGCAGGTTTTCGGCCACCAGGACCGCCGCAGCCAGGTCCGTGTGGGGCAGCACCACCGTCAGTTCCTCGCCGCCATAGCGGGCGGCCAGATCCGTGGTCCGCACGCTGGCTTTCAGCATGGCGCCGATGTTGCGAAGCACCTCGTCACCCATGGCATGACCGTGCGTGTCGTTCACCTGCTTGAAATGGTCGATGTCGATCATCACGACGGACAGCGGCGTCTTGTAGCGGCGGGCGCGCTGGACCTCCTCCTCCAGGCGCGCCATGAGTCGTCGGCGGTTGGCCAAGCCTGTGAGCACGTCGGTGACGGAGAGGGTTTCGAGCTGGACATTTTTTTCGCGCAGTTCGTCCTGGAGGAGCTTCAGCTTGGTGTGGATGCGCACCCGGGCGAGCAGTTCTTTCTCATGGAAGGGCTTGGTGACGTAGTCCGAAGCGCCGCGTTCGAGGATCTCGGCCTTGCGGTCCAGATCATCCTCGGCGGTGAGGATGATGACCGGGATCTGTTCCAGCTCCTTGCGGCTGGCCTTCAGGCCCAGGAATTTCAAGCCATCAAAGCCGGGCATGACGAGATCACAGAGCACCAGGTCCGGTGGGTTTTCCATGATGGTCTTGAAGGCCGTGAGGCCGTCCGAAGCCTCCATGAAATGCCCGTAGCTGCCGTCCTTCATGAGGACCGCCTTGATCTCGCTGCGGATCATCGCGTTGTCGTCGACGATGAGAATGCGGCCAGCCATCAGTGGATCTCCTCAACGGCGGCCTGCAGCCGCGCCAACCAGGCTTGCCAGGTCTCGGGATCGAAGGGGGTCGCCGGTGGAAGGTGGCGGCGCATGGACCGCGTGGTTTCCAGGGCCGGTCCCCACAGGGATTCGGGAAGGCGGCCGGCTGCCTCGGCGCAGGCGGTCCAGCCCGCGGGCGTCTGGCAGACCAGCAGCCACTGGTGACCAGCCTCCAGAGAGAGCCGCACCCGGTCGTCCCAGCCCCAATCGGAACAGCCTCCCATCTCCAGATCGTCTGGCAGGAAGCGCCCCTGGATGCCCCAGGGATTGTCCGCCACGGAGCCGCGGTGCAGGCTGGCGGGCCACAGGCCCGAGGCCGGGGTGCGCAGGTGGGCGACCATCACCAGGCGATCGGGATGGGCCAGGGCCTTGAAGGCCGAGGCGTTCCGATCCACCCGGCCGGCCTCGGCGAGTTCGGGCAGGCCCAGGTGGCTGTCGAGAAGGGTGCCGCCCAGGCCCGGGAAATGTTTCAGGCAGCCGCGAACACCTGTCGTTTCCAGTCCATGCAAGAAGGCCCCGGCGGCCTCGGCGGCCTCGGTGGGATCTGGGCTGGCGGCCCGGTCCCCAATGCCGGCGCCCGGGTGGCCATCCCACAGATCCAGCACCGGGGCGAAATCCACGTTAAAGCCCAGAAGGGCGAGCCCCTCGCCCCACAGCCCGCCCCAACGGGCGCAGGCCTTCGCTCCCCCCCTGGTCCAGATCTGGCGCAGGGGCGGGGTGGCCCCGACCCAGGGGCGCAGGCGGCTCACTGGGCCCCCTTCCTGATCCAAGGCCACCGCCAGGGGGAGCTCTGCTCCGAACCGGCCCTGGAGGCCATCGATCAAGGCCCGGCAGCGGGCCGGCCCGGTGGCGGGGCTGGGGTCCAGATTGCGGGCGAAGAGGATGAGGCCGCCTGGTGAAAAAGGAAGGTCGACCTCCGCGGCGTCGAGGCCCCGGAAGCCGGTCCAAAGAAGCTGCTGCTGGCTTTGGCTCATCCCCTCACTTTACTCGGAGCGCGAATTCCAGGTGCCTGGCCAGGAGAAGGAACTCGGGGTCGGTTTCGTTGAACGCTGAACGGTCCTCGAAGCCCAGGTAGAGCCATCCGGCGCTGCCCAGGGGGACCAGGCGTTCCTCGGGATAACCCAGGTCCGGTGGGGCGAGGGGGCCGGGTCGAGGGCGATCGAGGGCGACCGGCAGGGGACGGGCGCCCCGCCGGGCCACGGCAGTCAGCAGGCCAACCCGGGTATGCCGGTAGCAGGCCAGGCCATCCGGGGCCCAACGGACACCGAGCCGGTCCAGGAGGGGTGCCAGGGCCTCTCCGACGGAATCCGCAGCCAGACCCTGGAGGCTGAGATCGCAGAGCGCCAGGGCCTCCTCGTGGGCCTCCTGAAGGTCGCGGGTGCGGCTCACGATGCGCGTTTCCAGCTCCTCCCGGTAGGCGCCGACCTGCCGGACCAGGCGGGCGTGATCCAGGGCGCGGTTGAGGACGACCTCCATTTCCGCCAGCTTGAAAGGTTTCTGGATGAGGTCGTAGGCGCCGTGCTTCAGCGCCTCGATGCTGGTATCCAGGGTGGCGAAGGCCGTGACCAGGACACAGAGCGTGTCCGGGTGCCGTTGCCGGATGGTGGCCATGAGCTCCAGGCCCGTGTGTCCCCCGGGCATGTGGAGATCGGTGAGCACGACGGGATACGCCCGCCGGGCCATGCGTTCAAGGGCTTCCTCCCCGCTGGCCGCGGCATCGGCCGTGTAGCCTTGGCTTTGGAGGGCCTCCAGCAGCGTATTGCGAACCTCAGGTTCGTCGTCCACGATGAGGATGGGGTCCTGGATCATGGGGTCGGTCTCAGATGGCCCGTCGTGCGTTCGAAGATGCGCGCCTCGATGAAGATGCGGAGCACTTCGGTGTCCAGCAGGTTCACCTTGGCTTCCTGCGCCAGGATCTCCAGGCTGCGTTCCACGCTGACGGCGGCCTTGTAGGGTCGATCCGCGGCGGTCAGGGCATCGAAGACATCCGACACGGCCATGAGCTTGCTCTGCACAGGGATGTCGGGTTCCTTCAGCTGCCGGGGGTAGCCCTTGCCGTTGAGCCGCTCATGGTGGGCCCAGGCAATGTCGGGCACGCCCGCCAGTTCGCTGGTCCAGGGAATCTGGCTGAGGAACCGGTAGGTGTAGGTGACATGGCTCTGGATTTCGTCGCGTTCTTGTTCGGAGAGGCTGCCCTTGGCGATCTTCAGCAGGTCGATGTCCTGGCGCTCGATGAGCGTGCGGCGGTCGCCGGACCAGTGCTGGTAGGTGAGGTCCTCCAGCAGATGCAGTTCCAGGGCCACTTCCTGGGGTAGGACGGTGGGTTCGTTGCTGCGTCTCACCAGATCCATCAGTCGCTGGGTTTCGTCCTCCTGGTGCTGAAGCAGCCCTCCCACGGCAGCGTGATCGAAGACCTGGCCCTTGCTCCAGGCGTCCAGCATCCGGTCCCGCATGGATTCCAGGGTGCGCTGGTGCAGGCGCTGGTAGATGCTCTCCAGGTGCTCGCCTTCGATCTTCTTGGCCTTCACCAGCACCTGTTCACGGACGCCCACCTTCCCGAAATCGTGGAGCAGGCTGGCGTAGCGGATCTCCCGGATCTGGGTTGGGGTGAAGAGCAAGGCGCCGTAGGGCCCGTTGGGCGTGCTGTTCACGGCCTCGGCCAGACCCACGGTCAGTTCGGCCACGCGGCTGGAATGGCCGGAGGTGCTGGGATCGCGGGCCTCGATGGCGGTTACGGAGGCGTTCACGAAGCCTTCGAAGAGCCGCTCGATATCGTTCTTCAGCCCCAGGATCTCCTGGGTCCGGGCTTCCACCATGCGTTCCAGGTTCTGTTGGTAGGCCTCGTTCTCGCGCAGCAGGCGGTAGTGTTCCAGGGCCCGTTCCAGGCTGGCCTCGATCTCCGCCAGCTTGAAGGGCTTCTGGATGAAGTCGTAGGCGCCGCGCTTCAGGGCCTGGATGGCGGATTCCGTGGTGGCGTACCCGGTCATGAGGATGCCCATGGTCCGGGGATCCTCCTCGTGGACGGCCCGGAGCAGTTCCAGTCCCGACAGCCCCCCGGGCATGTTCAGGTCCGTGAAGATCACCGGGAAATGCTTCTCCCGCACCCGTGTCAGGGCCTGGGTACCCCCCTCGGCGCCCTCCGCCGCATAGCCTTGATCCTCCAGGGCCTCCACCAGGAGGTTCCGCAGATCGGCTTCATCATCCACGATCAGGATGGGGATGGGGGGGGAAAGAGGCACACCGGCTCCGAACGACCTCCACCTCATCGGACCGGGTGGCGCGAGGGGAAAGTTTCAGGCCTCGAGCCGCCCTACTGCACCGCCTCCGTCTCCACCACCAGCTGCCCGCCCCGGATATCCAGGCGGGCGAGGCCGCCGGGTTGAAGCTGGCCCTGGAGGACCAGGCGCGACAGGGGGTTCACTGCGACCTGCTGGATGAGGCGCTTGAGGGGCCGGGCGCCGTAGTGGGGATCGAAGCCCTCGGCGGCCAACCAGTCCAGGGCTGCCTCCGTCACCTCCAGGCCCAGGTGCTGGATCTGGAGCAGGGACTCCAGCCGTTTCAACTGGATGCGGGCCACCGCCTTCATATCTTCCCGGCTCAGGGACCGGAAGATGACCACCTCGTCGAGGCGGTTCAGGAATTCGGGACGGAAGTGGGCGTGCAGGGCGTCCTGAACGGCGACTGCGGCCTTGGCGGGATCGCCCCCTGCGCTGTAGATGGCCTGGCTGCCCAGGTTCGTGGTCATGAGCACCACGGTGTTGCGGAAATCAACGGTTCGGCCCTGGCCATCCGTCAGGCGGCCATCCTCCAGCACCTGCAGGAAGAGATCGAAGGTGCGAGGGTGGGCTTTCTCCATTTCGTCCAAGAGGATGACGGCGTAAGGCCGGCGGCGGATGGCCTCGGTGAGGCGACCGCCCTCCTCGTAGCCCACGTAACCCGGGGAGGCGCCGATGAGGCGCGTGGCGTCGGCCTCGTGGGTGAATTCGCTCATGTCGATGCGGACCATGGCGTTCTCGTCATCGAAGAGGAACTCGGCCAGCGCCCGGGCCACTTCCGTCTTGCCCACACCCGTGGGGCCCAGGAAGAGGAAGCTGCCGATGGGTCGCTTGGGATCCCCCAGGCCGGCACGGTTGCGGCGCAGGGCATCGGCGATGGCCGTCAGGGCTGGATCCTGGCCTACCACGCGTTCGCGCAGGCGGGTCTCCATGAGCAGTAGCTTCTCCACTTCGCCTTCGAGGATGCGGCTGACCGGGATGCCGGTCCACCGGGCGACGATGGAGGCGATGTCGGATTCACCCACCTCCAGGCGCAGCATGGCGCTCTCCTTGGGAGAGACCGTCGTCAGTTGTTTCTCAAGGGCGGGGATCTCGCCATATTCGAGGCGGGACGCCCGCTCGTACTCGCCCTTGGTCTTGGCCTGTTCCAGCTCGATGCGCAGATCGTCCAGCTTCTTCTGGAGGCCGCGTGTCCCTTCAATGACCTTCTTCTCGTTCTCCCACTGCGCGCGCAGCCGGGACAATTCCTCGTTCAACTCGCCCAGCTCTTTCTCGATATCAGCCAGCCGGGCATGGCTGGCAGCATCCTTCTCTTTGGTCAGGGAGTGCCGTTCCAACTGCAACTGCATTTCCCGGCGTTCGCGGACATCGATTTCCGTGGGCCGGCTGTCCAGCTGCATGCGGACGGCACTGGCCGCCTCGTCCATGAGATCCACCGCCTTGTCCGGCAGGAAGCGGTCGGCGATGTAGCGATGACTTAACTGGGCCGCCGCCACCAGGGCCGCGTCCTGAATGCGGACACCGTGGTGCAGCTCATAGCGCTCCTTCAATCCCCGGAGGATGGAGATGGCGTCCTCGACGCCGGGTTCATCCACAAAGACGGGTTGGAAGCGGCGTTCCAGCGCGGCGTCCTTCTCGATGTACTTGCGGTATTCATCCAGCGTGGTGGCCCCGATGCAGCGCAACTCTCCGCGGGCGAGCGCGGGCTTCAGCAGGTTGGCGGCATCCATGCCGCCGGACACGGCCCCGGCGCCCACCAGCAGATGCAACTCGTCGATGAAGAGCACGACCTGGCCCTCGGCCTTCTCCACCTCCTGGATGACGCCTTTTAAACGCTCCTCGAACTGGCCCCGGTACTGGGTGCCCGCCACCAGCGCCCCCATGTCTAGGCCCATGACCCGCAGGCCCTTGAGGCTTTCCGGCACGTCCCGCTTGTGGATGCGCTGGGCCAGGCCTTCCACGATGGCGGTCTTGCCCACGCCGGGTTCGCCGATGAGTACGGGATTGTTCTTGGTGCGCCGCGACAGCACCTGCAGTACCCGGCGGATTTCCTCGTCCCGGCCGATGACGGGATCCAGCTTGCCGGCGGCGGCCAGGGCCGTGTAGTCCTTGGAATACTTCTCCAGGCTGGCGAACTTCTCCTCGGCCTTCTCGTCCTCCACCCGGGAGCCCTTGCGGGTCTCGCGGATGGCCGCCTCCAGCGTCTTCCGGTCCAGTCCGAAGCGCTCCAGCACCTTTTTGGCGTCCGTATGGGCATTGGTCAGGGCCAGCAGCAGGGCGTCCGTGGCCAGGAAACGGTCGCCCAGACCGCGACCCGTGTCACTGGCCACTTCCAGAAAATGCCGGAAGCTTGCGCCAATCTGGGGTTCCGAACCACCCACTGCCCGTGGCAGCTTCGAGATCAGGTCCTCGGCAGCCCCCGCGAGGCCCTGTACGGAGTCGGGAGTTTGGCCCGCCCGCTCCAGAAGGGAGTGCAATCCGGCATCCGGACCCAGAAGGGCCCCGAAGAGGTGCTGGGGCACCAGTTCCGGATGCTGGTCCTGAGTGGCCCGCTGTCGCGCTGCCACCAAGACGTCGTTGGCTTTCTGGGTGAAAGGAAGGAGGGACATGGCGCACCTCGATAAATCAGGATGTTCCAAACTCGATGGCACCCGCATGATCTTCTCTAGCGATTTCAAAGTACATGTTGCTGCCACGTGTAACCAGGACCTGCGGGCTTCGCCTTCGGCAGACGACCCACTGCCACTTCCCCTCCACAACCCTCCTGGTCGAGGGCATGAACAACAAGATCAAGTTCGTCGAACGCATCGGCCATGTCTACCGCGACGATGGCCATTTTCCCCTCGAAATCCGCGCAACCTTCCCCGGAATTCTCGGATGAACCGAATATTTTGGCTTCACAGCCAGCTGGGTTAACCTCATATCGATAATATTATAGATCCACATGTTAGCTGCTAGTAAACGCCAGCCTTCTCATTCTGCCGGAGACAAGATGATTTTTCGGATCCTCGTAAATTCACTCCTGCTTATGTCTTCACAACTGGAGGGTCAACACGCTTCCCCTCAGGCTCCGATGGCCGGAGCTACGGTGGAGGTCGTGGGTTACAGGACCCTGGCGGAGGCTGCGATCTACCAATCCCCGGTCCTAGTGGAGCAGGCCTCAGCCATCGATTCGCTTTCGATAGAAGTGGGTAACCTCCATTTGGAGTTCAAGAACGGGGTCGCCTGCCCCGTGCTGGTGGACGGTAAGGTGCGAGGTCTCTATTTACAGGGTGTTGGTCAATTCCGCTATATGGCCAAGGATCCCGTGACCCAGCCAATGACCCGTTTCAACCTCAAGGAGAATACCCAAATTCTCCCTGCCGAATCCGGACAGGCCTTGGTCGTGGGTGAACCGTTGAAAGAGGCCATCCTCTGGTTCATTGGACGGGATCTTCCCAGGCTGCCGCCGCCGTCCCTGCCCGCGCCCAGTGCGGCCTTCCAGGCCGCCTGGACTTTTTTCGGGGCTCGCGACGAGACGACGACTTCGGGCCTGCCTCAGTTATTGACCCGCATGCCCATCGGGCAACTCGCTGCCTATCAAACAGCCAATGATCCGAGCAAGCCCGTGGTGACCGGTGAACTGGTGGGTGAAAAGGAACGCTGGGTCTACACCCACGATCCTGTCAGGAGCCACACGGAGTCGCTATTCATCCAACGGCCCAAGGGAAAGGATCTCGGGATTCCGTTCATCGACCTGCTCGCTGTGGACTATGCTCCTATCGGTTGGACGCGCAAAGCCCCCTTGGACCCCGATTTCCGTCTGTCCCACATTGATCTTGATCTGGTGGCCTCCAACAAGACTCAGGCGAAACTGAAGGTGGTGGAGACAATCCAAGTGATCCGCCCAGGTCTAAAACTGCTGTCCTTCCAAATGCAGGACCGCAAGTTTTCATCTGGTTCCTTTGGGCAAGTGTCGATCTTGAAAAGTGTCATCCAGCGCGTGGTGTTGAATAACAAGCAAGATCTGGCCTTCATCCACCGCGGGGGATTCCTGATGGTGGACCTCGGTCGGCACGCCACCAACGGCGAAACCCTCGAACTCACCTTCGAGGTCGAAGGGGACATGCTTGGAAGGGATATGACCTTCGACTTCTGGCGCCTTACGCCCGGGGAGGGATGGTTTCCTGAGCCCGAGATGGCCGGGCAGAGCTACACGGTGAAGGCCCGTGTTGCTGTCGAAAAACCCTTTGTGGCCATCGTCTCGGCTAAGACCATTGCTCGGACAGCTTCCGCGACTCACAACATTATCGAAGCCAGTTTGGATAAACCAACGCTGTGGTTCTCCATCGCCGCAGGGAAGTACGATTCCAAGGAGATGGTCAAGAATGGACGCACGGTCCGAGCCTGGGGCTATTCGGGCATCGGACATGGGGCTGAGCCCTTGTTGAAGACAGCTCATGCGGTTCTTGAATTCTACAGCCAGTTTCTGGGGAGCGCCCCCTTTGACGAGGTAAATTTGGTGGAGGTGCCAAGTCTTGGATTTGGCCAGGCGCCCGCGGGCATGATTTGGTTCACTCGGGAGGCTTTTGATGCGATTGGCGATGACGTCAATCGCCTCGTGGCTAGCCGTGGGGCTGTGGGGGGTTGGGTGAACCGGCTGGTGGCTCATGAACTCGCCCACCAATATTGGGCTCATCAGCTGAAGATGTGGAGCTTTGAGGATCAGTGGCTCACCGAGTCGTTCGCAGAGTACACGTCCGCTTTGGCCATGCGGGCGATGAAGAACAAGGGGCAGGGAACCTACGAACTTATTGTAAAGGACTGGGGCGTACAAGCCCAAAAGGCCGCCAAGTCCGCCACCATCCCCACAGCTAATTTGCTGCATCCTGCCATGATGGGAGGCGACCCTGAGAAGTCGCGATACAGGCAGGCCTTAGTCTATTACAAGGGGGCCTATATGTTGGCTTGCCTGCACAAGGAACTTGGTGAACAGAAGTTCGTGCAATTCCTCCGCCTTTATCTCAGGTCCTTCCCATGGTACCCGCCCAGTTTCAACCAGGATGTCCCGGATCTGCTGAAGAAGGTCACGGGCAAGGACTACCAGGCGTGGATGGACAAGTACTTCTATGGGACCGAGATGCCGGAGTGGAAGCCCTGACATGGCTGTTCCGAAATTAATGGCCCTGGAAAGCAGGGAAGGGCCATACCGCGCGGAGGCATTTCCATGTCTCCTTTTCGAGCCCGTCTATTACCCACTTCAATACCAAGAGGCCGATCAGTTGCGCCCGCAACGTAGCGCCTGTGGAAGGCGGTCGGAAGACGAGAGTCAGCACCTTTCTGTAATTTGTGAAGGGTCTTAGGATGCAAACGAAGGTCAGAGTGGATGAGATCGCAGCAGTTTTAGAATGCTTTGCTAACGTCCTCCCCACTTCTATACCAAGGACGGTGAGAGCCCGGGTTAGAAAGGATCTCGCTGGGAGCCGTAGGCGACCGGAGTGAATCCCAGCGTTGCGCAGCTTCGGTTGGGGTGATGTCGCCGAGGGAGCCGTGGGGTCTGCGGTGATTGTAATCATGTCGCCAGGCTTCGGCGATCCGTCTGGCTTCCTGGATGCTGCGGGACCAGTGTTCGTTCGGGCACTCATCCCGGAAGCGCCCGTTAAAGCTCTCGCAGGTGCCGTTCTGCATAGGCTTCCCTGGCTGGATAAAGTGGTGCCGGATTCTCCGCTGGTAGCACCACTGGTCGAAGACCCGGCTGATGAACTCCGGGCCGTTGTCGGTGACGATGACTTCCGGCCTGCCCCGTTCGTGGATGATCCGGCCCAGCACCCGCCCCACCCTAAGACCCGGCAGGCTGGTGTCCACCTCGATGGCCAAGCACTCGCGGGTGAAGGTGTCGACCACGTTCAGGGTTCGCAGCGCCCGGCCATCGGCCAGGGCGTCCGAGGTGAAGTCCATGGCCCACTGCTCACCAGGCCGGGTGGGGGCCTGTAGCTCCTTCCTGAGGCACCCCTTCAGCCGCTTTCGGATGCGCTTTCTCACGGAGAGCCCTTCCTCCTTGTAGAGCCGTTAGATCCGTTTCACGTTCACGGAAAGCCCTCCCTCCGCAGAAGCACATGGAGTCGCTGATACCCGAACCGTTTCCGTTCGGCGGCCAGTTGCAGCAGTCGTTGGCGCAGCTCGACCCAGTCCTTTCGTTGGGACTGGTACCGATAACTGCACCGCTGCATTCCGATCACTCGGCAGGCCCGCCGCTCGCTCATCTGAAACTGGGTCCGAAGGCCACTCACAGCCTTCCGTCGATCCGGGGGCCTCAGAATTTTTTTGTGAGCAGGAACCTCAGGCCCTGGTTGTCGAGCGCAAGCTCCCCTACAAGCTGCTTCAGCTTTCGATTTTCATCCTCGAGCCCCTTCAACCGTTTTGCATCCGCCACGTCCATCCCGCCGAACTTGGCCTTCCATCGGTAGAAGGTCTGCTCGCTCACGCCGAGCTTCCGGCAGATCTCTGCCGTAGTCCTGCCGGCCTCGTGCTGCTTCAAGGCCAAGATGATCTGCTCCTCGGTGTATTTGCTCTTTTTCAAGGGGCCCTCCAAAGGGGGAGGACTCACATTATCCTTGGTCTAGTTTTCTGGGAGGACGTCAGGGCAGCGAAGGGCTGAAGCCCCGCTACAGCGCCGTTCTCGGCTGCACGGCCGCATGGGCCAGGAGCAGGCCGGTGAGCAGGGCGATGGCCACGAAGAGGGCCTGGAAGGCCGTGTCGAGGCCCATGACCACCTGTTTCTGGATGATGAATTCGAGGCCCTTGAAACCGAGGCCCCCGGGCACAAGCACCATCATTCCGGGCAGCAGGGTCACCACCGAGGGGCGGTTCTTGATGCGCGTGTAGAGGTTGCTGCCGAGGCCCAGGGCAAAGGCGCCGAGGCCCACGCCGAATTGGGGTCCCAGCAGGACCGCGCCGTAGCGAGTGCCGTAGAAGGCCAGGGCGCAGGCGGCGAAGATCCCGGGCAGGTCGGAGGGGCGCGCCTTGAAGATCACCACGAAGGCCGCGGCCGCCAGCAGCAGGGTGGGCAGGAGGGTCCAGGCGGGCAGGGGCAGGGGCGTGCCCTGCAGGGCCTGGTCGAGGAGGGGTGCGCCGAGCCGCTGGCCCAGGGCCACGCCGAATCCCAGCGACAGGAAGGTCATGGCCGTGTCCACCAACCGGGCCGTGCCGGCCACCAGGTTGCCCGTGGCCAGTTCATTCATGGACACCACCAGGCGCAGGCCCGGCAGCAGCACGATGAGGCCCGCCAGGGTCAGGACCTGGGGCGACACATGGGGAAACCGGTAGGCGGCGGCGAGGGCCAGGAAGCCCACGAGGGTGCCCGCGACCGGATGAACCAGGCGCGAAGAGCCGGCGCTTCGTCCCAGCAGCACCGCCGTCAGCCCCACCAGGGTGCCGAGCACGGCGGTGAGGGCCATCTCGCGCCAGCCGCCCCCGAAAAACATGGCAGCCGGAGCCGACCCCAACCCGAAGCAGAGCACCGTCAGGAACGCACCCCAGCGGTCCGGCGCGGCCAGGATCTCCCGCACCCGGTCCCGGGCCTCGGCGGCGGACAGGCGGCCCTCGATGAGGGCGTCCGTGGTCTCCTGCAGGTCCGACAGCTTCGCCAGATTCACGTCTCCGGAGGGGCTGCGCTGGATGAAGGTCCAGTGGTGGTCGCCTTTCCCGAGGGAGGCGAAGAAGGCCGTGGGCAGCGCGAAGAACTGGCCGTCCAGGCCCAGCCGGGCGGAGATGCGGGCCAGGGCATCCTCGAAACGGTGCGCGGGAATGCCGAACGCCTGGAAGGCCCGGCCCAGTTCGAGGCAGAGCGCAATTTCCGGCGGCGCGGGGGGCTGGGAGGTGGCAGGCGGAGGGGCGTCCATGCCCCAGGGTAGCCGCCTCAGGTGGCGACCTCGGCGGCCAGGGCCAGACAGGCCGTGAGCCCCGGGGACTCGATGCCGAAGAGGTTCACCAGGCCCGGTACGCCGTGGGCATCCTCGCGCTGAATGAGGAAGTCCGGCGCGCTTTCACCGGGGCCGTGCAGCTTGGGCCGGATGCCCGCGTAGGCCGGTTGCAGCGCGCCATCCGGAAGGTCCGGCCAGTACCTGCGGACCTCCGCATAGAAGCTGTCGGCTCGACGGGGGTCCACCTCGTAGGTCTCGTGATCCACCCATTCCATATCGGGCCCGAACCGCGCCTGGCCCGCGAGATCCAAGGTGAGATGCACGCCCAATCCCCCCTGGGAGGGCACGGGGTACACCAGCCGTGAGAAGGGGGCCGCACCGGAGAGGCCGTAGTAGTTGCCCTTGGCGAAGCGTTTGGGGCGTGACGGGAGGGCCTCGGTTCGGATGCCTTCCACGGCCCAGGCCAGGCCGATGGCGCCGAGTCCCGCGGCGTTGAACACGCGACTGGCCAGCAGAGTCATGGGCTCATCACCGCCGATCATGATTTCCAATCCCTGGGAGGTCGCCCGGCCGCCCAGCACAGGGCTCTTCAGCACGACGGTGGCACCCTTCATCTCGGCCTCGGCGCGTAGCGCCCGCATGAGGCCATGGCTGTCCACGATGCCGGTGCTGGGGGAGAGCAGGGCGGCGGAGGCGCGGATCCTGGGCTCCAGGCTTCGTGCCTCTGCAGCGTTAAGCCACTGGAGATCTTTCACCCCATTGGCCTCGGCGCGAAGACGAAGCTGGCGGAGGGCCTCCACCTGGCTTTCGTCCGTGGCCACGATGAGCTTCCCACAGCGGCGGTGGTCCACGCCGTGGGTGGCGCAATAGGCGTAGAGGGAGCGGTTTCCCGCCACGCAAAGGCAGGCCTTCAATGAGCCCGCGGGGTAGTAGATTCCCGCATGGATGACCTCGCTGTTGCGGGAGCTGATGCCCGTGCCGATGCGGTCCTCCGCTTCGAGCAGCACCACCTCGCGACCCTGCAGGGCCAGGTGCCGGGCGAGGGCCAGGCCCACCACGCCCGCCCCGATGACGACACATTGGACTCGTTCCATGACCGCCCCCGCGCGAACGATTGTTTCAGGTCGGGGCCTGATCCGCGTTCACGGGTGCTGGGGGCAAGAAAGGGTCGGGTGGCCCGGGCCCCTTTGCATGAAATGTCTAAGTATTTTTATTAACATTATTCGACCAGAGGTCGAAGAGAGGGACACGGAAGGTTCCGACTGGAGCCTCCATAGATCACATCGGGGATCACGTGATCCGATAGTTTTCTAAGAATGGCGTTTCCGTCGGCGGCTGGATGGCCGGCGACCCCCCCCCCCCAGGAGATTCACCCGGCCATGCGGACCAATCTTCCCGTCAGTTCCATCGAGCACCACATCCAGGACGGCGCCTTTGTGGTGTCCAAGACTGACTTGGTGGGGCTGATCACCTACGTCAATTCGGAATTCCTCCGGGTCAGCGGATTCACGGAACAGGAGCTCATCGGCTCACCGCAGAACCTCGTGCGCCACCCGGATATGCCCGCTGCGGCCTTCGCCGATCTGTGGCAAACGATCAAGGCGGGGAAGCACTGGCACGGGATGGTCAAGAACCGCTGCCGGAACGGGGACTTCTACTGGGTGGATGCCGCCGTGTCGCCCATCCTCGAGAGTGGAAAGGCGGTGGGGTACGTGTCCATCCGGAGCCGCCCCACCGAGGCTCAGATCGAGCAGGCCAAGCACGTCTATGGCCTCTTGAATCAGGGCCGCTCCCTGGAATCGACCCACCACAAACCCTTCATGCCCCTGCCGGATCTCAACCTCCGGGCCAGGATCCTGGGCTCCTTCGGGGTGGCGCTGCTTCTGTTCGCCTCGTCCATGGGGGTGGGTTGCTGGCTCGGCGGCCCGGCAGCTGTGAGCCTCGGCATCCTGGTGGGGCTGGCCTTCGGAACGGGGATGGCCCTTCTGCTCAACCAGATGTTGAACGTGCAGCTCGGTGGCGATCCCTTGGCAGCCATGTCCATCCTGCAGCGCATGGCGGAAGGTGACCTCTCCGCCAGCATCACCACGCGGGACGGTGACGTGAGCAGCCTGATGGCGCATATCCGGGCCCTGCAGCAGCGCGTCAAGAGCATGGTGAATCGCATGCGCTTCGAGGCTACGGAGGTGGCCTCCAGCGCCGAGGCCCTGTCGGCCTCTACGACCCAGATGTCCGGCGCCACCGAGGAAATCGCTCGCAGCACCGAAGGGCAGCGGGCGGCCTCGGAAAGCCTGGCCTCGGCCATCACAGAGCTATCGGTCTCGGTGACCCAGGTGGCCTCCAATGTGCGCGAGGGTCAGAAGCAGGCAGAAGAGGCCGTCCATGCCGCCGTCGAGGGGGACAGGGCCGGTGAGGCGGCCATGTCGGCCATGTCCGAGGTGGAGGCGGCGACGGCAGAAGTTGTGAAGGCGGTTGAGGTGATCCAGGACATTGCCCGGCAGACGAATCTGCTCAGCCTCAACGCTGCCATCGAGGCGGCCCATGCCGGCCAGGTGGGCAAAGGCTTCGCCGTGGTGGCCGAGGAAGTCCGCAAGCTGGCGGAGCGCTCTGCTAGCGCCGCAATGGAGATCGGGCAGCTCATCGACGAATCCAACCGGGCTGTCCAGAGTGGCCGGGCCACGGTCCAGGACGCGGTGAACTCCCTCGACCAGATCCGCGGTCGCATCGGCACCCTCCAGTCGCTGACCCTGGAGATTTCCAGCGCCACGGAAGAACAGGCCCGGACCAGCGCCGAAGTGGCGGTCCAGGTCGAACGGGGGGCTCAGGTGGCCATCAGGAATGCCGCTTCCACCCTCCAGCTGTCGGTCACCGTCGAGGCCTCCTCGCGGACCACCCAGGATCAGGCCCGCATCGCCACGGGTCTGCTCAATCTGGTGGATCAGTTCAAGGTCTGAGCGGGCCTGTGGGAAGATCAAGGATTCGCCCTCCACCTCTTGCGAAGACCGGTCCATCCCATGTCCACTCCGATGCTGCAGCAGATCGCGGGCCTCAAGCGCGAGGCGGGCGACGCCGTGCTGATCACGCGCATGGGGGACTTCTACGAAATCCTGGGTGAGGATGCGGTGCGGGCGGCGCCGGTCATGGAGATCGCGCTCACGATGCGCGGCAAGGGCACGGAGGCGGAGATACCCATGTGCGGCGTGCCGCATTTCGCCCTGGAGTCGTACCTGCCCAAGCTGCTGGCGGCGGGTTTCTCCGCGGCCATCGCCGAACCCACGGCCAAGGCCGATGAGGTGAAGGGGCTGCTGCCCCGGGCCATCAAGCGCATCATCACGCCCGGCACCTGGCTGGACGATGACTCACGGTGGCTCTGTGCCCTGCACCGCACGGGTGCCTCCTGGGGGCTGGCCCTGCTGCAGCTGGCTTCTGGCGCCCTGCGGGTGCTGCCTGGCGAGGGCGACGAAGCCCTGCAGGCCACCCTGGAGCGCCTCGGGCCTCAGGAATTGATCCTGGCCGACGGGGCCGAGGACGTCCCCGACCTCGACGCCGCTCGCACCCGGCTGCCGGCTTGGCGCTTCGAGGTTTCACGGGCGAAACAGCAGGTGCTGGCCTTCTTCGGCTGGCAGCACCTGGAAGGCGTGGGCCTGGATCCCTATCCCGCAGCGCTGGGCGCGCTGGCGGCCCTGCTCGATCATGTCGAGACCACCCAGAAGAGCCGCCCCGCGCATCTGCAGGGCGTGAGCCTCGAGCTGGGCGCCTCGGGTCCCCTGCTGGATGCCACCAGCACCCGCCATCTCGAAGTCTTCACCAACGGCTTCGACGGGGGCCGCGCGGGCACCCTCTTCGCCCTGCTGGACCAATGCCGCACCCGCATGGGCTCGCGACACCTGAAGGCCTGGCTGGAGCGGCCCCTGCGCGACCGCGCCACGCTGGAGGGCCGCTGGTCCCAGGTGGCCTGGCTCACGGAGGATCGCCGCCGCACGCCCATTCAGACCCTGCTGGCCCAGGTGCCCGACCTGGACCGCCTGCTGGGCCGCGTGGCCCTGGGCTTGGCCACCCCGCCGGAACTCGCCCAGCTCCGCGAAGGCCTCGCGATCCTCCAGAAACTGCCCGCGAAGATTCAGGACGAGGGCTGGGCCGCGGAGGTGGCGGATCTGGGCCTCTGGCCCGTGGACACGCCCCTCTGTGCCCCGCTGCTCGGGGAACTCCAGCGTTGCCTTGCCGAGGCACCGCCGCTGGATCTGGAGAAGGGCGGGATCATCCGCGAAGGCGTGGATCCGGACCTGGACGCGGTGCGCCGCCTGGCCCGGGACGCCAAGCAGGTGATGCTGGAACTGGAAGAGGACGAGCGCCGGGCCAGCGGCATTCAGAGCCTGAAGATCAAATACAACCGGGTGTTCGGCTACTACTTCGAGATTACCAAATCCAATCTGGGCGCCGTACCGGCCCACTTCCTCCGCAAGCAGACCCTGGCCAACGCGGAACGCTTCACCACCGAGAAGCTGGTGGCCTTCGAGCAGCGGTTGCTGAGCGCCGAAAGCGATCAGGGCCGGCTGGAGGTCACCCAGTTTCAGCGCCTCCTGGCCCTGGTGCTCGAGCACCGGGCCGACCTCACGGGTCTGGCTCGGGCGGTGGCGTCCCTGGATGTCCTGGCGGCCTTGGCGGAGCGGGCCCGGTTTTCAGGCTGGACGCGGCCCGAGCTGGGCGACGAACGGGACCTGGTGCTGGCCGCGGCCCGCCACCCGATGTTGGAAGCGCGCCTCGGCCGTGAGTGCATTCCCAACGATCTGCAGTTCAGCGCCGCGCAGCCCATGGCGGTGGTGACGGGTCCCAACATGGGCGGCAAGTCCACCTTCCTGCGCACGGCGGCCCTGCTGGTGGTGCTGGCCCAGGTGGGCTCCTTCGTGCCCGCGGAGCTCATGCGCTTCGGACTGGTGGACCGCATCTTCACGCGCATCGGCGCGTCCGATCAACTGGCCAAGGGCCAGTCCACCTTCATGGTGGAGATGACCGAAACCGCGCGGATCCTCAACCAGGCCACCGCCGCCAGCCTGGTGATCCTGGACGAGATCGGGCGCGGCACGTCCACGCGGGACGGCCTGGCCCTAGCCGAAGCCATCGCCCTGTTCCTGCGGGACCTCAAAGGCGGGCCGAATGCTGGCTCCCCGGGAGGGGCCCCGCGGACGCTGTTCGCCACGCATTACTTCGAGCTGACCAAGCTGGCCGATGACAGTCGCGTCCAGAACCTCCACGTGGAGGTGCAGGAGTGGGAAGAGCAGCTGCACTTCCTCCACCGCGTGGCGCCGGGTCCGGCGGATCGCAGCTACGGCATCCAGGTGGCGCGCCTCGCGGGCCTGCCGAAGGCCGTCATCCGGCAGGCCCAGCGCCTGTTGGCCCAGGCGCCCGAAGCCCCGCCCCGGGCACCCATGCCCAGCCAGCCGCTGCTGCCCTTGTTCGAGGTGGAGCCGGATTCGCTCCGCGCCGAACTGGAGGCCCTGGACCTGAATCGCATGACGCCTCTGGAGGCCCTCAATTGGATCGCGCGGAAGCGGGCATGAGCGTGCCGAATCACCCCATCCGCCGACGGGACCGAGCCCTGAACGAGGCCGAAACCCAGCGGCTTCTTGAGGAAGCCGAGTGGGGCGTGCTGGCCACGGTGGACGAGGCCGGGTGGCCGTACGCCGTGCCCGTGAACCATGCGGTGGTGGAAGGGGCTCTGATCATCCACTGCGCCACCGTGGGCCACAAGCTTGCCAACCTGGCCTTCAATCCAAAGGTCTCCTATTGCGCCGTCACCCAGGCCGAGACCCTGCCTCTGGAACTCGCCACCCGCTATGCCAGCGTCATTGTTTTCGGCCAAGCGGAGCTGCTCATGGACGAGGGGGAGAAGCGCGCGGCGCTCCGGGCCCTGGGCCTGCGCTTTGCCGCGGCGCATCCTGACCTGGTGGACCGCGAGGTCGACAGGGACCTCTTCCGCACGGCGGTGCTGCGCATCCGCATCGAACGGGCCACCGGGAAGGCGCGCCGCTGAGCGGCGCTCGCTTGGCCGGTGTGGGCTGACGAAAGGCTAGATGGCCACCTTGGCGCGCCCCAGGTCGGCCATCAGGGCCGCGGGGGTTGTGTAGGTGATGCCGTGCATGAGGTGCGCGGTCGCCGCCTGGGCGAAGGCCTGCCGATCATCGATGTAGACGCATTCTTCCGCCATCAGGCCCAGCTTCGACAAGGCATCCTCGAAGAGGCGCGGATCGGGCTTGTTGGCGCCGACCTTGAAGGAGAGGGTGACGCTGTCGAAAAGCGGAAAGACGTCCGTGGTCTGGATGGCATGTTCCAGGTGCCAGGGGCTGGTGTTCGAGAGGAGGCCGAGCTGGTATCTGGGCTTCAGTTTCCGGATGAGCTCAAAGGTGGACTCGATGGGCGTGAAGATGTGGGTGTAGACCCGGATGAAATCAGCTTCGGGCAGGTCCATGCCGCAGAGGGCGGAAACGCCTTCACGGAATGCCATCGAATCGATCCTGCCCGCTTCGTAGTCCTGGGTGAGGGTGGACTGTTGGTAGAGGGCCACCTTCAGATCCTCGGTGGGCCTGCCACACAAGGAGGCCAGGCCTTCGAGAAACCGGGCGTTGTCGAACTGGCAAACGACATTTCCGAAGTCGAAGAGGACGGCCTTGATCGCGGCCTCGCTGTAGTAGCGCTTCACACAGGAGACGTAATCCATATCCGATTTGAGGATGTGGTCGAGATACCAGTCCTTCAGGAAGGACCGCGTTTCTTCGAGCAAGCGGGGGTCCGCCGGATCGAAGGCCTGGTTGAACACCAGCAACTGATGCACAAAGTCGGCATGGGAGGACTCCTGCCCCGAGAGGCCTGGGTACCCGGCTGCCTTCAAATAGCGTTCCTCGTTGGCGAAGTGGGTGAGGGCATAGCTGCAGAGGCGCTGGAAAATGCCAGAGACGGCTTCGGGAGTACCGTCCTGGTCAATGAGGTCGATGAGATCATTGAGGAGCGTCAGCAGCACTTTGTGCTGGGCGTCAATGTCCTTGTACCCGATGTTGTAGCGGTCCTTCCATTGAATGTGAGCCATCGGGGCCTTTCCTGAAACCTGCTCCTGCCCAACCATCGACAGGATCTCGCGGCCCGTCAACTCCGGTACACTTCTGCCATGTCCTCCGGTTCAGAAGCCAGGCCTCCCCTCAGCAGGACGCGCATCCGTGTGGCCTGGGCCATCGCGCTGACGGTGGACGCCATCCAGGTCCCGGCGACGGCCGCAGGGCCCCTGGGCTGGTTCCTGGGTGCGGGCCTCGACCTGATCACCATGGCTGTCATGTGGGCGCTGCTGGGTTTCCACTGGGCCTTCCTGCCCTCCTTCCTCACCGAGTGGATCCCCTACCTCAACATGGCGCCCCTCTGGACCCTGGCCGTGGCGCTGGCCACCCGGGGCCGAGACGAGGATGAGGTGCCGCTGCCACCAAGGAGGTTGAATTGAATCTGGGTGTGAAGGGCCTCGGGGGCGTCTTCCTCTATGCGGAGGATCCGAAAGCCTTGTCGGAGTGGTACTCGGAGCACTTCGGCCTCAGCTTCACGGAATGGGAGCCCGGCACCTGCTACGGACTCGAACTCCCCTACACGGACCCCGATGGGGCGAAGGCCCACACAGTGTTCTCGTTCATGAAGGCCATGGGGCCCCTGGCCGAGGGTCGTCCAGAGTGCATGGTGAACTGGCGGGTAGCCGACCTGGAGGCTTTCTGCGCCAGACTTGAAGGCGAGGGCGTTTCCGTCGAAAAACGTGAAGATTACGGCTACGGCCGCTTCGCCTGGATCACAGATCCCGAAGGACATCGCGTGGAGCTGTACCAGCCGCTGCAGGAGCCGGGGGCGGTTTGATGGGAAGGTCTAGCGTGAAGGGTCTTCACCGGTCTGCTTTGGAAGCAGGTTCGGGTCGATGGCCATCACGTGGTACATGCCGTTCAGGTTCGCAATCATGTCCCGGATGAGTTCGGTCATGCCGTCGACCGTGAAGCCGGACCCCTTGAGATCCTTCAACTCGCGCTTGAGCGCCAAATCCAGGGCCTCCTCGGGGGACTTGTAGAGGCAAATCCCACCGAACACATTCCAATGGCGGCTCTTGTCGCTGCCGTCCTCCTTGTTGCCAGGGAGCAGGAAGTTATCAAGGGCCAGGGAGCTCGGCAGGTTCTCACGCGGAATGGACTTGATCCAGGCGAAGGGGATGCGGATGGCCTCGTCGAGGAGACCCACGGCCCGCTTCTTGTCCCCTCCCTTGATGCGGAGTGCCTCGCGAAACAGCAACACCATGGGGAGGTTGTGGTTTTCTACGTGGGGGTCACGGTGCTTCCGGCTGGTTCGGGACACGGAACGCAGGTATCGGGGATCGTGCTGGGCGTAATCCAGGAGCTGGTGAAAATCCTCGGATTGGGTAGAGGTCTTGTAGTACTGCCATTCCGCACGCTGGAGGTAGTTTCCAAGATTCGTCAGGTCGCGTGGAGGAGGGAGGGATGCCAGCCGGTAATCAAGGCCCAGGTCTTTCTTCAGGTGCTGCTCAATGGCCTGCAGCACCTCCTGCCAGGTGGCTTCACCTTTGCGATAGCGGTCGAACAGCTGGGAGGCAAGCAGCCCTCGTAGGGAGTCTCGGAATTGGAGGTACCGGATGGCTTTTTCATCAGAGGGTCCGGCTCGGAGGGTTTCGGCATCTTCGACCAGTGCGATCAGTTCGAGAAGAAGATCAAATCGTTCTCCTTTCTGGAGGTAGTCCTGACAACGGGCGAACTTGCGCTGGGCATGTTCCAGCTCCATGGGGAGGAGCGAAGGCACACGCTTCCGGTAGGCCTCCTGCAGGCGGATCGCCTCGTTGTAGATCTCTGCATCAAGGTTGTCCCCGTAGTCTCCCCGTCCTTGGGATGGTTTCAGTGCGTCCATCCATCGAAGTTCAGGTAAGGGATGGGGTGGAGGGAGGGCCCACCTTACCCGCGGGCGGTAGGCTCCTACCGGTTCGTAACGATAGAGTTCCCTGGGGCGGGGAAAGGCGATTCCCTGCGCCTTGGAGGCCTGCTCCGCGTAATACGGGTCCGGCTGATCGGCGAGGGACCGCAGGATCCTAAGATCCTCAGCATCCACCGAACCGTTCTGATTGAGATCGACCCGACGGGCGAACCCGTTTGAAAATGCGAATGGATCAGTCAGGAAGGCATCGAGACGCTTCAGATCGCCGGGTCCCCACCGATGATCTCCATCCAGGTCGCCCAGCATGACCAATTCCGACTTGGCTTCGACGCGATAGACGGGGATCACCTTCCGGTAGTAGTAGAAGCCAACCGAAAGCAAGAGAGCGCCAGCGCCCCATCTGACCCAGCTTTTCATCACAGTCCTCAATCCACTGCCGCGCCCTTGAACTCGTCCTGGTTGTGGCGGCTCTGCTCTTCCATGAGGAGCTGGGACAGTTCTTTCTTCAAGGCATTGAAGGCGGGGCTGGCCACATCGCGGGGGCGGGGCAGATCCACGCGCAGATCGCGCTTGACGGTGCCGGGACGGTACGTCATCACCACGGTTCGGTCGGCGAGGTAGAGGGCCTCCTCGATGCTGTGGGTGACGAAGAGGATGGTTTTCTTCAACTCCATCCACAGGCGCAGCAACTCATCCTGCAGGTTGCGGCGGGTGAGGGCATCCAGGGCGCCGAAGGGCTCGTCCATGAGCATGATGGGCGAATCCAGGGCCAGCACCCGCGCGATGGCCACGCGCTGGCGCATGCCGCCGCTCAGGTCCTTGGGATAGCGCTTCCGGAAATCCTCGAGGTGCAACATGCCCAGCAGACTGGCCACCTTTTCCTGGATGGCGGCCTTGGCTGTGCCCTTGATCTCGAGGCCGAAGGCGATGTTCTGTTCCACGGTCATCCAGGGGAACAGGGCGTATTCCTGGAAGACCATGCCCCGGTCGGGACCGGGGGCGGTGATGGCGGACCCCTCGACATCGATCACGCCGGAGCTGGGCGGGCTGAAACCCGCCACGGCGTTCAGCAGCGTGGACTTGCCGCAACCGGAGGGCCCCAGCAAGCAGACGAATTCGCCCTGGATGATCTCCAGATCGATGGCCTTGAGGGCGTGGACATCGGCCCCGCCGCTCTGGAAGACCTTGTGCACGCCCCGGATGGAGATGTGGCTGGCGCTTCCGTTCATCCCTGCTCCAGGCCGCGGTGCCACTTCAGCAGGTACGAGCTGAGGCGGCTCATGACAGTGTCGATGCCCAGACCCAACAGGCCGATGGTGAACATGCCGGCGATGATCTTGTCGGACCAGAGGTATTCCCGGGCCTCCAGGATGCGGTAGCCCAAACCGTTGTTCACCGCGATCATTTCGGACACGATCACCACGATGAAGGCCGTGCCCATGGCAATGCGCGCCCCGGTGAAGATGTAGGGCGTGGCCGCGGGCAGGATGATGCGGGTGAATTGGGTGAAGCGCGAAGCACCCAGGTTCCGTCCCACGCGGAGATAGATGCTGTCCACGTTCTGGACGCCCGCCACGGTGTTCATCAGCACCGGGAAGAAGGCCCCAATGCTGATGAGGAAGACGGCCGGAGGATTGCCCAGACCGAACCAGAGGATCGACAGGGGGATGTAAGCGATGGGCGGGATGGGGCGCAGCACCTGGATCAGCGGATTGAAGAGCCCGTAGACCACCCGGCTGTAGCCCATGGCCAGTCCCAGGGGCAGGGCCAGACCGCCACCGATGAAGAAGCCCAGCAGCACGCGGTAGAGGCTTCCCATGGCGTCCTGGATGAGTTCACCGGAAAAGCACCATTTCAGGTATGAACCCTGGGCCGGGTCAAACACCTCCAGGGGCAACAGGTAGGCCCACCATTTGGTGATGACCTGCATGGGGGAGGGCAGGATGGTGGCGTTCACCCAGCCCTGGCTGGACAGCAGCTGCCAGAAGGCCAGAGCCGCCAGCGGAACAAGAATGCCGGAGGCGGCGTGTCGATACCTTTTCATCCTCACTTCACCTTCAGCTGTTTCTTGGCCTCGGTCAGCAGGTCCAGTTTCACCCAGTCGGCGGCCTTGGGCGGGTTCGCCATCTTCCCCACACCGTATTTCGCCATGAGATCCACGGTGATCTGCGCGTGTTCCGTCGTCATGTCATAGGAGAATGGGGAGTTCCCGATGGCGTCCTGATAGTCGTCAGAGGTGATTTGGTTCTTGAACATCACCTCGCGAACATACTTCTCCGCGAACTTGGGGTCATCGATGAATTTCTTGGTGGCTTCCACGAAGCAGAGTAGGAAGCGCTGGGCGACATCGCGACGTTCCTTGTAGAGCTTCTCCGTGATGACCAGGGCCCGGATGGGCTCGCCGAGGGGCGTGTCGTAGGGTTTCATCAGTTCCACGCCGAACTTCCGGTTGATGGCCTGGGAGCTGTAGGGCTCGCTCTGGCACATGGCGTCGATGTGCTTCGCCATCAGGGCCTGGTTCAGGTCCGCGAAGGGGAGGTACATCACCAGCACGTCCTTGCCGGGTTTGTCCGACCAGGTGAGGCCGACCTTGGCCAGCTCCGCCATCAACAGCAGTTCCTGGGCGCCTCCCCGGGCCACGCCCACCTTCCGGCCTTTGAGCTCCTTCAGCGACTTGATGCCGGACGTCTCGCTCACCACGATGCGGGCGCCGCCCTTGGCGAAACCCGCCACCACGTAGATCGGCACCCCAGCGGCCCGGCCCGCGGCGGCCGCATCCAGGGCCGAAGCGCTGGCATCGATCTCGCCTGCCACGATGGCCGGGCTGATGTCGATGCCCTTGGCGAACATGCGCTCATCGATCTTGAGCCTGTATTTCGGGGCCAGTTCCTTCATGTACGACACGGCGCCGTAGTGGGCGAACTTCAGATTGCCGAGCCGGACCACATCCTGGGCGGACAGAGACAGGGCGGTGAGGAGGAATAACGAGAGGATGGGCTTCACGCGCATGGTCGGCTCCAGGTTGGGATTGGTTGAAGCCATTCTAGGTCAAGTCCATCGGGGGCGTGCCCGGCAATCCCGGTCGCCAGGGACAGGAGGTCCCGATCAGCGCTTCCGCGCCACCATCAGATACTCCCGGCCGGCGCGGCGCGGGTGGCTGCCCGATGTTTCAGCCAGGTGCAGCACTTCGAAACGGGCTTCCACGAGGGCCCGCATCTCCACCATGGGGATGGCATGGGGTGGGCCCGGCTGCCCCTTCACATCGTGGAAGAGCACGGTCATCCAGAGGCCTCCCGGTTTCAGATGCTCCGCGCAGGCGTCCACATAGGCAGACCGCCGGACCGGATCCATGGCCACGAAGCAGGTGTGGTCAAAGATCCCGTCCCAGGGGCCGAGATGCGTGGTGAACCAGTCGGCCTGGGACCAGATGACCCGATCCCCGTAGCGATGTCTGGCCCCCTGGATGGCGAGGGGCGCGAAATCCAGGCCCGTGACCGTGAAGCCCCGGGCGTCCAGTTCCGCCGCGTCGTGGCCGTAGCCGCAGCCCGGAACCACCAGGTCTCCGCCTGGATGCAGGCCCAGGGCATGGGCCAGGTCCAGGGTCTCGCCCACCAGGGGGGTCGCGCCATTCATATCCCAGCCGGGCCGGCCCTCGTCCTCGTAGATGCGGTTCCAGTAATCGGAGTGGGTGGTCATGACTCCAGGATAGAACGCCCCCCGGAAAGGCCCGGTGATGCGCGAAATACTTTGCCTGTATCCGATAAATGAAACAAAATTGTGCATACCTTCCCTCAAGCGCCAGGAGCACCCATGAACGGGACGAACCGGACCTATCGAAGCCTCCCGCTGGCCGCAGCGCTGCTGGTCAGCCTCACCGTTCCCGGTCTGGCCCAGGCGGGCCCCGGCAGTACGAAGGACGACCCTCGCTCCGTCTACCAGCGGCGCATCCAGCCGAAGGAACCGGCCGAACGCATCGACTGGCAGGGCCGCATCGGCGAGCTGCTCAAGGAGGAGCCGGGGGAGGTCGTCATCACCGCCGTGGGTGACATGATCTTCAACCAGCCCATCACCCACCTTGCGGACGCGGAGCGTGCCGGCCTCTTCCGGATCATGCAGGAAGCAGACATCGCCTACGGGAACATGGAGTTCTCCCTGAACGACCGGCCAGACCTGCAGCGCCCCTTCTACAACTTCCGGGCCGGCCGGGAGTTCCGCTGGGAGCTGGCGCGCACCGGCATCAACCTCGTGAGTCTGGCCAACAACCACGCCCTGGATTTCGGGCCGGAAGGCCTCAAGGAGTGCCTCCAGGCCCTGGATCACACCAACATCACCTACGCCGGAGCGGGAACCACCCTCGCCGAGGCCCGGAAGCCCGGCCGCATGGAGATCGCGGGTCGCAAGACCACCTTCGCCCTGCTGTCCTACATGCGCTACTGGACGGCCAAATACCGGTCCAAGGATCCGAATGGACCCTCCCTGGCCACCATCGATCCGGCCGTGATCCTCGTGGCGAAGGACGGACAGGTGGAGAAGGTGGAGGGCCCCCTGGAGGCCGACGTGAAGGCCATGGAGGACGATATCCTCCTCGCCAGGCGACGGTCAGATGTGCTGCTGGTGTCGCTGCACAACCACGACGTGACCCATCACCGCGCCTACGGGATCCAGGACACCACGCCGCCCAATGACCAGATCATGTTCCACCGCGCCATCGAAGCGGGAGCGGATCTGGTGCTGGGCACCGGGCCCCATGTGCTGCGCGGCATCGAGATCTACAAGGGCAGGCCCATCTTCTACAGCCTGGGCGATTTCATCTACCAGTACCGGACGCCGGATCGGATTCCCGTGGATCTCATCCACCAGAGGGACATCGAGATGCCTCGGCCCACCAATGTCTCCGTGTGGGACCGCCGGGAATCCCGCGAAGTCATGGAGTCCGTGATGGTCCGCATGACCCTGAATCAGGGGAAGCTGAAGCGGATCCAGCTGCTGCCCGTCACCATCGATGACGAGGGTCCCCTCTACGGTGTGCCGCGCCTGGCCAGCACCAAGCGGGGCGGAGAGATCCTCGCGCTCATGCAGAAACTGTCCGCGCCCTACGGCACCAAGATCATCAGCAAGGGGTGGTACGCAGAGGTCGAACTCGAGTGATCCGTAAGCAGCCATGGAAAGGATGAGGGAAACCACAGATGAACACAGATGAACACGGATCGGGGTCTTTGCATCTGTGTTGATCTGTGTTCATCCGTGGCTTCAAAATCAATTTACTTGCCTCTGGACACGCGCTGTTCCGCTCAGCGGTCCGCCAGCAGCCAGGCGGTGGCGAGCACGAGCCGGGCCATGCGTTTCACCTGCTCGGGATCCAGCTTGTCGAGGGTGTCGCCGGGTTGGTGGTAGTCCGGGAAATAGCTCCCGAAGAAACGCACAAAGGGCACGTTGAGCCGGGCGAAGTCGCGGTAGTCGCTGCCGCCATTCCGTCCGTCCGTCCAGTCCAGGTGCAGGGACATACCCGTGCCTCGGCCCGCCTGGATGAGAACCGGACCCAGGTCCCGGTGCGCCATGGACAGTCCCGGCTCGGCAAAGTGGGCGGGATCCAGCCCATTCAGGAAGGCCTTCGGCGCCTTGGCCTCGGCCACCAGGGTCTGGAGTTCTGCGGTCGTCCAGGGGTGGGCGATCATGTCCAGATTGAGGTAGGCCTTCGTCGTGACCAGGGGCCAACGGGGATGCCGGGTGTAGTGGCCGGAGCCGAACTTGCCCTCCTCCTCGCCGGTCCAGAAGGCCAGGAGGAGCGTGCGCCGGGGGCGGGTGGGAGCCTTGGCGGCGGCCCGGCCGATCTCCAGCAGGGCCGCCACGCCCGAGGCGTTGTCGTCCGCGCCGGGATGCAGCACGCCGTCCGGCATGCCGAGGTGGTCCATGTGGGCCCCCAGGAGGACGGCCTCCTGGCGCAGCGCCGGATCGGAGCCCTCCAGTCTGCCCATCACGTTGAAACCACGGAAGCCCTTCACCCGGCCACGTACCGTCAGGGTCGCCGTGCCCTCGAACCCGGCCTTGATGCATCCCCGGAGCTCAGGGATCAGGGCCACCCGCGCCAGGGGCGGCTCGCCGGAGATGGGGACACCGGCCTCCGCGAGGAAATAGGGTTGGAGGGTCTCTTTGCCTTCCCGGATGCGACGCTCCAACCCGTCCTCCACCGCGATGGCCGCGCGGGCACCGAGTTTTTCCAGCACGGCCAAGCGGCTGTCGTAGCGGTCTGCAGGCCGCTGGGAGGCGTATTTCGCGAGGAGGTCAGGCGTCTGCCAAAGCGGGCCCTCTGGACATCTCGCCAGGAAAACCACGACCTTGCCCCGGACCTCGAGGTCGCGGAAATCGTCGTGCCCGAGGGCGGGTTCCTGGATGCCGTATCCAACGAAGACGAGGGGCCCCGAAAGGGTTCCGGGTGCGATGGGCGGTAGCACGGCGTCCCGGCCCGCCCGGAAGGTGAAGGCACCCGACGGGGCCCGAAGGGTGATCTGGCTGGCCCCCGGCTGCACCTTCCGCATGGGCACGGACTGAAGGTAGGACCCGCCGAGGGGGGGGATGCCCGAGGCCTTCAACTGCGCCGCGAGGTAGCCGACGGTATCGTCCAGCCCCCGGGTGCCGAGGCCCCGGCCTTCGCGGTGGGGATCCGCGAGGAAGGTCATGTGCTGGGCGATCCGCGGTGTGTGCAGGTCGCCCAGTAGCGTCGACAGCGGTGCCGGAAGGGGCTCCGGGCGGATGACGCGGATGAAGTCTCCAGCCGAATCCTGGGCCATGGCGGAACTGGCGAGGAGGCCCCACAGCGTGAGCGAAGAAAGGACCTGCCGGTTCACACCGGGCCCCAGTAGAACAGCAGCGTGGGGGGCACCAGCAGCAGGAAAGCCAGGACCACCAGGATGAGCATGAGGGGCAGGAACCAGCGGGCCCAGCGATCCCAGGGGATCTTGGCCGCGCCCAGCACGCCCATGGTCACGGCGCTGGTGGGCAGGATGGGGTTGATCAGTTCCGACAGGGCGAAGCTGTAGACGCAGGTCTGGCGGGTGATGCCCACCAGGTCCGAGAGGGGCGCCAGCACCGGCATGGTGAGCGCCGCCTGGGAGGTGCCCGAGTGAATGAAGAAGTTGATGACGCACTGCACCAGGAACATCACCTGGGCGGTCATGGCCTGGGGCAGCACGCGGATGGCGTTGGAGCCGTAGAGCAGCAGGGTGTCCATGATCCGGGCGTCGTTGGCGATGACCAGCAACGCCCGGGCGCAGGCCACGATGAACACCACGCCGACCATGTCCTTGGCGCCCGCGATGAAGTGCTGCGCCAGGGTGCTGGGGCCCATGCGCGCGATGAGGCCCACCAGGATGCCCATGCCGAGAAAGAGGGCGGCGATGGCCTCCAGGTACCACTGGTATTTCAGGACGCCGTAGACCAGCAGGATCAGGGCGCCAAAGAAGGTCAGGAGCGCGAGGATGTGCGAACGGTTCCAGTCATCGCTTGATCCGGCCGGAACGCTGGATTCGCGGGCCAGATCGATATCCCGGACAGGGCTCAGTTCGGGATTCCGCTTGATCTTGGCGGCATAGACCATCACGTAGGCGATCACCACGGCCGTGGCCACCACCCAGGCACCCACCCGGTAGGTCAGCCCCGAGTAGATGGGGACGCCCGCAATACCCTGGGCCACGCCGACGGTGAAGGGATTGAAGAAGGCGCAGGCGAACCCGGCGGCGGCACCCAGGAAGGGGATGCTCACGCCCACGATGGAGTCGTAGCCCAGGGCCCGGGACAGGGCGATGAAGATCACGATGAAGGGGATCAGCTCCTCGGCCATGCCGAAGACCGCCCCGGCCAGTGAAAACACGGTCATCAGCACCGGGATGAAGAGCGTCTCCAGGGTGGGGTGGCGGCGCACGTGGTGGACCATGAGCCGCTTGATGCCCTGTTCCACCGCGCCGGTCTCCTGAAAGATGGCGAAGCTCCCCCCGATGATGAGCAGGAAGGAGATCAGGCCCGCGCCATCAAGGAAACCCTTGATGGGCGCCAGGAAGAGGGTGTGGAGGCCCAGGTAGGTCTTGGGAATCTGGTGGAAGGTGCCATCCACGGGAACCTTGATCCGGCCGCCGTCCGGCAGCACCTTTTCGATGCGCTGGAACTCGCCCGAGGGCACGATCCAGGAGAGGATCAGAACCAGCACGATCAGGGCTCCCACGATCACGAGGGTGTGGGGCATCTTCAGGCCCGAGGAGGGCACCGGAAGCTGGGGGCTGGGGGCCTGCTCCTGGTCGTTCACTGGAACATCCCCTTCGCCATCAGCTTGCCCGCTTTCATCAGCAGGCGTCCTTTGGCGATGACGGTGCGCACCTCCAGGGTCTGCGGATCCAGCAGGACGATGTCCGCGTCCATCCCCGGTGCCAGCCGCCCCTTGGCTTTCAGCTTGAGGATGCGGGCTGGATTGGCGGTGATCACGCGCAGGGCCGTTTCGAGGGGGATGCCCTCCTCCAGCACGGCCTGGCGCACGGCCGGGAAGAGCGAGGTGACGCGGCCCACGGAGATCTCTTGCAGGCGGCCCTTGCGGTCCCAGTCCGGCAGGCTGCCCTGGCCGTCGGAGGTGAACGTGATGTGGCCCGGATCCACCCCCGCCTCCAACATGCGGCGCAGCGCCTTGGCGCAGGGGATTTCACCATCCTCGAGGTACGAAGGCAGGGTCGAGGTGGTGAAGTCCACGAACCCGCCGCCTTTGGCGTAGGCGATGCCTTCCTCGAAGAGGCGCGGGTTGCGGTTGATGTGGGTAGGCAGCATCTGAGTCGCGGACAACTCGGTTTCCGCCAGGAGGCGGCGCAGAAAGTCCAGGCCCCGGGGCCCATCCCCCAGGTGGACATTCACGATCCCGGCCTTGCCCGATAACATACCCCCCCGCCGCGCCATGGCCACCACCTGGGCGAAGGCCTCGAAGGTGGGCTGGCTGGAGCGGTGGTCGGAGAGGGCCACTTCGCCCGCGCCAATCACCTTGTCGATGAAGAGCAGATCCTCCTCCAGGCTGGGCATGAGGGTGCGCAGGGGCAGCCCGTACGAACCCGAATAGACGAACGTGCTGAGGCCCTCCTCGTCGAGACCCTTGGCCTTGGCCAGCAGGCCCGCCATGTTTCGCGTGTACCCATCGGTGCCCAGGCAGCCGACCACGGTGGTGACGCCGCCCTGGATCGCATCCGTGAGGGGCAGGTCCGGTGTGCGGGTGGCGAAGCCTCCTTCGCCGCCACCGCCCATGATGTGCACGTGGCCGTCGATGAAACCGGGCACCGCCTTGAGGTTCCGGGCGTCGATCACCTCGCAGTATTTCCGGGCGATGCGGATGTCCGGCTCCATGCGGAGGAGCTTGCCGCCCCCGATGAGCAGGTCGCACCGACCCCCCGGTTCCGGGGCGTAGACATCGGCATTCTTGATCAGGAGCAGCATGGGGACTCCAGCCAGACCGCAGGGTCCGGAACGGGTTCAGAAGAGGCGGGACACCGGCAGATCGGCCCCGGGTCGGGCCAGTTCGCGGAAGCCGGGGTAGCCGTACAGCCCGTAGAGCAGGCAGGGCTCGAGCACCTGGATGGCGCGGCGGGCCAGATCCTGATCGAGGGGGACGATGAGCGTCCCGGCGGGCAGATCGACCTCGGCCTGGGACTGCCGTTCGACGATCTGCCGGTCCTTGTACCGCTGATACAAGTCGTCGTACGGCTCCTCGAGGCGGAGCAGGCGGACCCGCTCCAGCCGCACGCGGCGGGGCGCTGCGAGGGTCTCCCAGCGCAGGCCCTGGGCCTCCAGCACGGGAAGGAAGCGGGCCGCGGCGATGGGATCAATGGCATAGGCCCTGGGCGTGGGTACGCTGCCCTTCACCACCAGATCGGTCATGGCGTTGGCGGTGGGGACCTCGAGTGTCCGGCCCGTGGCGGTTTCGATGACTTTCACCGGGATGACCTTGCCGCCCCGATTCGCCCAGAACGTGTTGGTGGCGATGAAGGGGGGCAGGGGCTCACGGCGGGCCTGCTCCGCCTGCTTCCGCACCCGCTCGCGCCAGGACCGGTCGCCAAGCAGGTGTCGGTAGAGGATGCGGTAGCCGTCCACCCGCTCACCCAGATCCGCCTGGGGATCGGCTGCCCGGTGGCGGACGCCGGCCTCGATGATGAAGGACAGGGCGCCCAGGGTGCCCATGCCGTTGCGACCATCGTCCACTTCCGAGGTGGAAGGCCGGATCTCCTCGTCTGGTGGCGGTCCGCCCACGGTGTAGCGCTGGTAGGCATGTCCGGCTCTGGCCTGGAGCGGCGCCGCAGAGGCCACGGCCGCCAGGCCCATGGTCTTGAGGGCCTCCGGGATCAGCGGGTGGTTGGCAGCATCCATGGTAATGATGGGCCAGGCGGTCCAGCCCTTCTTGGTGTAGCCGTCCCCATCCCGTCCGAATTCGTGGCTGTCCACCGCGAGGTGGGGCCGGATGCGCCGGGCCACCCGGTGGAGGGTGCGGGTCTCGGGCTGGGCGAGCAGGAGGTGATCGCGGTTCAGGTCGGCACCCGTCCCGTTGGTGCGGGTGTGGGCCTCGGCGCCATCGGGGTTCAGCATGGGCATCAGGTAGAGGTCCACGTCCTCGGGCAGCAGGGCAGGGTGTTCCGCGATGTCCCGGATGAGCGTCAGCTGAGCATCCTTGCCTGCCACCTCGTCCCCATGCTGCTGGGCGTAGTAGAGCACCTTGAACCGGGCCTTCGCGCCACCGCGGTTGAGGCGCACCAGGTAGAGCTTGCGGCCCTGGGTGCTGCGACCCTCTTCGGTGACCGTGATGAACCCGGGCCGGGCCACCGCGCTGAGGAAGGTGGACATCTGGTCGTAGGACACCGTCTGCCGCAGGGTGCGGTGATCCGCCGGAAAGGGGGCTTGGACAGAGCCGGCGAACCCGGCCGCCGCAAGAATCAGGAGCAGGCTTGCGAACCGCGCACCGCCAGTCATGGCGCGACCTTGCGGGTGGCCAGATCGATGGACTGGCCGCTGCGAAGGACATGGATCCGGAGATCCCGGAAGGACGCGCCATCCAGAGCCATCCCCGAGGGATCGAAGACCATGACGGAGCGTTCCCCCGCCACCGTCGCCCTGCCGTCCTTCACCACCAGGGCCGTGGCTTCGTCGATGCCCAGGCCCAGGTGATCGGGGTGGTCCATGATCACGCTGAAGAGGCGGTTCTCCCGGGAGCGGCGCAGGAAGTGCTGATCCACGACCACACGGTCGGGCAGGAACCCCATGCCTTCGCGGGTGCCGTAGGCCCCCGGGCCGAACTCGGACAGGGCTTCCTTGCCGTGGCGGTCATCGCCCGTGAGCATGACCTTCGACATGATGGCGGCCCCGGCGCTGGTGCCGCCGATGGCGGCGCCGGCCTGGTAACGGTCCTGGACGACCTTCTGGAACGGCGTGCCCACGATCTTGTCGCCCACGCGGTTCTGGTCCCCGCCCGAGAACCAGAAACCTGTGCAGCGCCGGGCCCGGTCGAGCATGGCCGGATCCGAGGCGTCTTCCCGCGTGCGGACATCGAGGGGAACGAAGGCGAGGCCCGCCTTCTCCAGATCGTCCTTCCATTCCTTCAGCGCACCGTCCGGATCGCTGGTGGAGGTGGGCACGATGCCCACCACCCCGCCCTTGCCGCCGGAGGCACGGAAGAAGGCCTCCAGGATGTCCTGCGGCATGCCCCCGCCACCCACGATGACCAGGGTGCCCTTGGGAGGTGATGCGGCCAAGGAGAGGACCCCCGCAAGGGAAAGGGCGAGGCTGGCAAGAAATCGGAGCATGGGAGCGGCTTTCAGTCGGAGATTCCGCAAGCCAGCGGGCCGGAGGACCGGCCCGCTGGGTGGTTCAGGCGCTGAGGGCTGAATCAAAAGGAGAGCCGGAGGCCCAGCTGCATGCGGCGGCCCTTGTCCAGTGTGTCGGGGTACTTGTAGTAATCGTAGACGCCATCAGCCGCATCGGGGCTGGTGTTCACCCGGGTGGTATAGGAGGTCGCGGACTGGTGGTTGAGGAGATTGAAGACTTCTCCAAAGATCTCGACCTTGGCGGTCTTGCCCACGTTCAGGAACTGGCTGAGGCGCACGTCGAGCAGGCTGCGACTGGGATAGGTCTGGCTGCCCAGAGGTTCCGTGTTGATGGCGTAGCGGGTTCCGAAATAGCTGTATGTGCGGAAGGTGGGTGTCCAGTGCTCGCCACTGAGGTAGGTGAAGCTGCCCGAGATCCTCATGTTCCAGGGGAATTGGTAGGTCATGCGGGCCTTGACCTCATGATCGTTGTTGCCCGGCAGCTTGCCATCAGCGTTGATCAGGTTGTTGGGGGTGTAGAAGACCTTGTCGTAGCTGTCTGCCCTCTGGATATTGCCCTTGAGGCTGCTGTGGGTGTAGCTGGCATTCAGGCTCCAGTTGTTCTCCAGCTTCCGGTCGAGGCTGATGGTGGCCGCCCAGTAGCGGCGTTTGGCGTCCTTGCCACCGTTGGTCACCACGTACTGGTGTTCGTCACCGGCGAGACCGGGTTCCCAGACGCTCACCGTGCTGCCCGTGAGCGGATTCGTGTAGTCGAACCAGGCGCCATCGGGGTCCGGGGCCAGGTCCTTGCGCACCAGGCTGTCCTTGAAGTCGCGGTGGATGTACGATCCGCTGAGGGTCCATGGGCCGTCAAATTTGTGTTCAAGGGAGAGGGTTGTTTCCTCGGTATAGGGCTGCCTGGCGTTGGAATCCACCGGCGACAGGTCGTTGACGCGCCGGTACTCGTAGTTGACGGGATCTGTGATGTCGTAGCTGGGCCAGGTGGCCGGGTTGAAGGGGTCGATGTAGTCGTAGTTGCCCCAGTTGTAATAGACCTTCTCAGGAATGGCCGCCTGGATGGACCGGTCGATGAAGTAGGTGGAGTAACCCGCGTAGTACTTGCCCCAGTGGAGCTTGAAGACATTCTTCTGGTCGCTGGTGAGCGCGTAGCTCAAGCCGAACCGGGGCGCGACGGTGTCCTTGTTCCATACGTTGTCTCCGCCGTAGAAGCGGGCCTTGAACTGCTCGAAGCGGACGCCGGGATTGAGGGTGAGGCGGTCGTTCACGCGCCAGGTGTCCTGGATAAACGCAGCCACACGGTCGGTCCGCTGGCGGACGTTCCAGCCGCCACCCGCGATGATGTAGTCCGTGTAGACGCCACCGCTGTCCCAGTCGGCATTCAGGTTCAGCCCGCCGGGGTACCGCTGCAGCTCCTCGTCCGCCGCCTGCTCCCGTTCGATGCCGAAACGGAAGGCGTGGCTGTCACTGGCGGAGATGAGGCCCGTCTTGAATAGATCGAAAGTGGCTTGGATGGTGGCCCGGGAGCGGTAGTTCCATTCCACCGTCTGGGGGTTGATGTAGTATTCCTTCCCGGTGACATCCCAGGGAGAGGCCGTATCCAAAGGAGGGGCATCCCCGCTGTAGCCGTGCAGATCATAGCGGCCGGAATACCCGAAGGAC
Organism: Geothrix sp.; assembly: GCA_030824075.1. GTDB lineage: Bacteria > Acidobacteriota > Holophagae > Holophagales > Holophagaceae > Geothrix. The sequence continues at coordinate 26,166 of JAVBYJ010000010.1, read as the reverse complement.
TTGAGGCCGAAAACCATGTCCTGCCCCAGGACCTGGGTCCAGGTGAAGCTGTAGGAGCGGTTCGGCGCGTCTTCCTTCTGGGTGGCCTCGGGCATGGTGGAGTAGTCGATGCCGCGTCGATCCCTGCCGACGTAGTCATATTCGGCCAGGAATTCCAGGGTGGTGGATGCCGTAGGTGCCCAGGTGAGCTTGGCTAGGCCCATGATCTTCTGGTTCCGCTGGGGCAGATCCGCGCCCGTGGGATTGTTGGTCTGCTCCTGGCGTTCCGCCGACACGAAGTACCAGAGCTTGTCCTTGATGATGGGACCGCCCACGCTGATCGCCAGATCCCAGTCTTTCGTCGGGAGGATCTCCTTGTCAGCCTCCGTGATGAGCGGGTGGCTGGCCCGGCTGCGAGCCTGCCACTTGGAGTCGCCGTAGAACGCGTTGAGGCTGCCCTCCAGGGTGTTGCCGCCCCGTTTGATGAGGCCGTTGGTGAAACCGCCCATGTACCCGCCGAACTCCGCGTTGGCGCCCAGCCCCGCGACCTGGATTTCCGAGAACCAGTCCATGTTGGGGAAGATCCACACCCCTCCGCCTGAAGGGTTGCTGATGTTCATGCCATCCATCATGTAGGCGTTCTCGCCGCTGTAACCGCCCCAGGCCCGGCCGTCATTCACGCCCGGCGTCAAGTTCATGATGCCGTTCAGGGAGCGGTCGGAGGGCAGCGCCACCAGGGCTTCGACGCTGTAATTCTGGGTGAGACCCACTGTTGCGGAGTCCACGGAGGCGGTGTCGGCCATGACTTCCACCGTGGCGCCGGTGATGGCGGCGAAGCGCCAGTCCCGGGTCACGGTCTTGCCGAGTTCCAGGGTCTCCTGGCCTGTGAGGGTGGTCTGGCCCGGCGCCTCGACCACGATGCGGTACCGGCCGGGAGCCAGCATGGGGAAGCGGTAGCTGCCATTCTCTGACGTCCTGACCATCCGTTCGCCACCGATGGCTGTTGGGGAGGAGATCCGCACCGTGGCGCCCAGGAGGGGGGCCCCCTTGGCGTCCTTGATCACGCCGGTCAGGGCGGAGGTGGAGGCACTCTGTGCGACCAGGGCCACGGGGGCCGCCACAAGGGTCAGGACGAGCGCACTGAATCTGGAAATGCCAGACGTTCTAGTCATCACGCCTCCGAAAGTTGAAAGATGTTGGATTGGTGACCAAAAAGTAATGCTTCTGTTACGAGTGAGTCAAGTTTTTTTTCATTAACCCAAAAAACACGGACACCGCCTTCTGGGGAAGGCGGTGTCCGTGTTTGACGCGGATCTAAGTCTTGGCGAACTTCCGGTGGGCCACCCGCTCGACCTCGCGCAGCTTGCTCAGCGCCTGCTGGGGCGCCTGGCTGGCGATGGAGGTGGCGATGGCGTGGGCCAGCACGCCGAAGGCCGTCACGCTGTGGGAAAAGAGCAGGTTCTCCCCGGGAATGGGCAGGATCAGGGTGGCCGACTTGGCCAGGGGGGAATTCAAGCTGTCGGTGAACACCAGGACGGGAATGCCCCGCTTCCGGGCGTAGGCGGCGGCGTCCAGGGTCTCCTGGGTGTAGGGATTGATGCTGATGGCGATGAGCAGGTCCCTGCCGTCGAGCATGCCCACCTGGGTGGCGAAGTCGGCGGGATTGCCCTCCATCACCGGCAGGCCGGTATTGATCAGGAGGTAGGCCAGCTGCCGGGCCATGAGGGCCGAGACGCCGTCCCCGATGGCCAGGCGAAGGCGGCTGGCCTTGAGCTGCTTGACCACCCGCTGAAGGAGATCCTCGTTCACAGCCTGCACCAGCATCTCGATGTTCCGCACATCCCGCCGGGCCACTTCCAGCAGGGTGGCCGAGGCGCCAACGGGGGACTGCAGGAGCTGCTCACCGCGGCCGTAGTGCTTCTTGGCGGCGCCCACCAGGGCCTTCCGCATCTCCAGGTAGCCTGAGTACTCAAGCTTCTTGGCGAACCGCACCACGGTGGCCACGCAGGTCTGGGTCTTCTCGGCCAGTTCTTCCACCCCCCAGAGGGCGGCCTCGTTGATGTTGGCGATCAGGCAGTCCGCGATCTGCCGCTGGCTGGGGGACAACCCCTTGGCGCTGTGCAGGCGGTTCAGCAGGGGGCTCTTCGAGACGGACATGGGGCCCAGGATAGCGTGGTCAGCCAACAACCTGGATCTGCTCCGCACCCACGAAGACCGCCAACCGTTCCAGGGCCTCGTCCAGCCGACGTTTGCGGGCCTTCGTGGCCTTGATGCCGGGCTCCCACCAGAGGCCCTTGATCTCCAGCAGGCCGCGGTCGCGGTGCAGCTTGGGGTCGAGCCGGCCCACCAGGCGGCCGCCTTCGAGGATGGGCAGGACGAAGTAGCCGTAGCGGCGCTTGGGTTCGGGCACGAAGGCCTCGAAGCGGTAGTCGAAATCGAAGCGCCGCAGGGCCCGGGCCCGGTCGCGGAGGATGGGGTCGAAGGGGCAGAGCAGGCGGGTGCGCTCCGGCGGTTCTGGCAGCTTCGCCAGCCTGGCTTCCCAGTCCACCAGGGCGAAGGCCGGGCGGCGTTCCCCGTCGGCACCTTCCACCTGCACGGGGACGAGGCGGTCAGCCCTCTCTTCGGACGCGCACCAGGCCTTGGCTTCCGGAGCTTCGATAGAATCCCAGAAATCCGCCAGCTCTTTTGGCGTGAAGATCCAGAGCCGTTCCGCGGCGGTGGCGCAGGCCCAGGCCAGGTGCTCCGTGGGGTCGGGGCAGGGCAGGGCGTGGTGCTCCGGCAGCACGCGTTCCGTGAGGTCGTAGACCTTCTGGAAGCGCTCGCGCCTTGGGATCACCAGCTCCCCGCTCCGCCAGAGGAAATCCAGAGCCGCTTTTTGCGGCTTCCAGCCCCACCAGGGGCCGCGCTTTTCCGGATGTTCAAAGTCCGAGGACTTGAGGGGACCCTCGCGTTCGATGCGGGTCTTCACATCCTTCACCACCTGGCCGCCGTCCGTGCCGCGGAAGTGGTGCTGCCACCAGGCATGGGCCTGGATGCGCTCCCGGTCGCGGGCGAAGCGGGGCTTCCAGTGGGAAAACCAGGCCGTGGGAATGGCCGAGGCGTCGTGGGTGAAGCCTTCGAACAGGGTCCGCTTGCCCTCCAGCAGGCGCTCCAGCTGCTCGGGCCGATAGCCGTCCAGGCGGCTGAAGAGCGTCAGATCATGGGCCCGGGCCAGCACATTGATGGTGTCCACCTGGACGAAGCCCAATCGCTCGATGAGCTTCTGAAGGGAGGCCGTGGTGACCCGCCGGGCAGGATCGTCCAGCAGCCCCTGGGCCCCCAGGAACAGCCGCTGGGCGGTGGGGGCGGAGATGGTGGGAACGGAATCAGCCACGGATGAACTCAGATGAACACAGATCATGATGCATCCGTGTTCATCCGTGTTCATCTGTGGCTGAAATTTAGATCTTCGCCGCCAGCTCGGCCCCCTGCCGGATGGCGCGCTGGGCGTCGAGTTCGGCGGCGAGGTCGGCGCCGCCGATGAGGTGTACGGTGCGGCCGAGGGCTCCCAGAGGCTCCGCGAGACTGCGTTCGGAGACCTGGCCCGCGCAGAGGATGATGCTGTCCACGGGCAGGCACTTCGACCCGGCGTCCTTGCCGTCGCGGATCCAGAGGCCCTCGTCGTCGATCCTTTCGTAGTGGATGCCACCCCGCATGTTCACCTTCATGGCCTTGAGCGTGGCGCGGTGGATCCAGCCCGTCGTCTTGCCCAGGTCGGCGCCCATGCGGTCCGTCTTGCGCTGAAGGAGGAAGACCTGCCGCGCAGGTTCCGGTGGCTGGGGTGCGGGCAGAAGGCCGCCCCGGTGGCCATGGGCCCCGTCCACGCCCCATTCGCTCAGGTAGCGGCCCACCTGGGAGGCCCCCTCAGCGGCATGATCCGGCTGCACCAGGAACTCGGCCACATCGAAGCCGATGCCACCGGCGCCGATGATGGCGACGGTGCGACCCGCCGTCTTCCGTCCCGAGAGCAGGTCCGGGTAGCTGATGACCTTGGGATGGTCGATGCCCGGGATATCCGGTGTGCGGGCCAGGACGCCCGTGGCGAGGATCACCTCGTCAAAGGTGGTGAGGGATTCGGCGGTGGCCCGCTCGTGCAGGTGCACCGTCACGCCCGCGGCCGCCAGGCGGCGCGTGAAGTAACGAAGCGTTTCATAGAATTCCTCTTTGCCCGGTACGCGTTTGGCGAGGTTGAGCTGGCCGCCCAGGGCTTCGGAGGCTTCGAAGAGGGTGACGATGTGGCCGCGCTCCGCGGCGTGGCAGGCGAAGCTCAGGCCCGCGCCGCCGCCGCCCACCACGGCGATGCGTTTGGGGGCGATGGTCGGCTGGAAGACCAGCTCCGTTTCAAAGCAGGCCCTGGGATTGACCAGACAGGTGGCGCGCTGTTGCTTGAAGACGTGATCCAGACAGGCCTGGTTGCAGGCGATGCAGGTGTTGATGTCCAGGGGGCGGTCCTCGGCGGCTTTCTTGACGAAGTCGGGATCCGCCAGCAGGGGCCTTGCCATGCTCACCATGTCGGCGCAGCCGCTGGCGAGGATCTCCTCGGCCACCGCCGGCGTATTGATGCGGTTGGTGGTGATGAGGGGAATGCCCACTTCGCCCTTGAGCCGCTGGGTGACCCAGGCGTAGGCGCCGCGTGGCACCATGGCGCCGATGGTGGGCACCCGGGCCTCGTGCCAGCCGATGCCGGTGTTGAGGAGCGTCGTGCCCGCGGTCTCCAGGGCCTTCGCCAGCTGGACCACCTCCTCCCAGCTGCTGCCGTCGGGGACGAGGTCCAGCATGGAGAGGCGGAAGATGACAATGAAGTCGGTCCCGACCGCTTCGCGCACGGCCCGCACCACCTCCACCGGAAAGCGCATGCGCTTTTCGTAGCTGCCGCCCCAGGCGTCCGTGCGGCGGTTGGTGCGGGCGGCGATGAACTGGTTGATGAGGTAGCCCTCGCTGCCCATGATCTCCACGCCGTCGTAGCCAGCGCGCTTGGCCAGGGCCGCGCAGCGGGCATAGTCGCGGATCGTGGCCCTCACGCCGCGGGCGCTCAGTTCGCGGGGCTTGAAGGGCGTGATGGGACTCTTCACGGCCGAGGGCGCCACGCTGAGCGGGTGGTAGCTGTAGCGCCCGCCGTGGAGGATCTGCAGGGCGATCTTCCCCCCCGCGGCGTGGACGGCCTCCGTCACCTTCCGGTGCTTGGCGACCTGCCAAGGCCAGGAGAGCTGAGAGCCAAAGGGTGTGAGCCGGCCCCGCAGATTCGGGGCGATGCCCCCCGTGACGATGAGCCCTACGCCGCCGCGGGCCCGCTCGGCGTAGAAGGCCGCCAGCTTGGCGAAGCCGCCCTTGGCCTCCTCCAGGTTCGTGTGCATGGAACCCATGAGCACACGGTTGGCCAGCGTGGTGAAACCGAGGTCGAGGGGGGCCAGCAGATGGGGGTAGGACACGGGGCCTCCGGAGGGGTCTGGCCAGTGTAGGGCGGAGCGCCGGCGGCCCGGAGCCAGGATGCACCCGAGGTGCCGGAAAGCCGCTGGCCCGGCATACCACGCGTTGAATCCATCTATTCAAGGGGGTCATAAGATTAATCAAAAAAGGATTTAATTAAAATGTTAAAACAGTAAGTGATCAATATTCATTTTTTATGTCATTGCTTGTTTAAGACTGTCAATCACACGATGATAGATACATATAAAAATTGAATTAAAACAATTTATGTAGATTTTAATAAATCAAATAGTCCCTGTATTTTGAGGTGCACGAAAAAATATTTTTCAATAAAACAATTATTATCAATGATTACATATTGTGTCACCCATCACACGGAACATGCTGGTAAATAGGATTCACTGAAACGCGACCAATAGATCTTCAAGATGGCATTTCTGGCATCAAACGTGGTCTTCCGCATCCGATCCTCGCGCGGAGACCTCCTCCCCAAGGGCCCCTCCATGGAACTGACCTGGATCTCGATCGCAGCCAGCCTGGCGATGGGTTCCGGGGCCGCCTTTTTCTTCATCTACGCCGTCAAGCGGAACTGGATGCGGGACATCGAGGATGCGAAATACCAGGTTTTCTGGTCGGACAAGCAGGACAAGCACAACCAGCACAACCAGGCACAGGTGAAACCCACTCAGGAGACGGCCGATGGCAGTCAATCTAAAGCGGAGTAGCGGGGGTGATTCCGACAAGGGCAAGACCTCGCGTCGGAGGATGCTCGGGTGGTTGACCGGCGCGGGCCTGGTTGGTTCAGCGGGCCTGAGCGCCGTCTCCAACTTCGTCTTCATCAGGCCCCGGGCCACCTACGGGCAGCCCCAACGGTTCAGCGTGGGCAAACCCGAGGACTACCCCTCCGGCACCCGGGCGGTGCTCGCCTCCCGCGGCATCTGCATCATCCGGGAGGGCGCCCGGCTGGCGGCCATCTCGACGACCTGTACCCACCTCGGGTGCACGGTCGGTGCCGCCGACACGGGCTTCGCGTGCCCCTGCCACGGATCCCGCTTCGACCAGGACGGCAATGTGACGGGCGGGCCTGCCCCGCGTCCACTGCCCTGGTTCCAGGTCACCCTCGCGCCGAACGGTGAGATCGAAGTGGACAAGGACATTGAAATCACCCCTGGGAGCTACCTGACCCTATGAGCCCCGCCACCCCACCCAAATCCCCCTTCCTGGCCACGCTGATGGACCTGCCGAAGAACGTCTGGCGTTCCATCTTCCGCAACCCGCTCCCGTCCAACGATCTGGAGCGCTCGGCCACCAGCTTCACGAACTTCTTCCTGCACATCCACCCCGTGAAGGTGCACAAGCATTCGCTGAGGCCCACCTACACCTTCGGCCTCGGTCTGATGTCGTTCTTCCTGTTCGTGATCCTGATCGTGACGGGCATCCTGCTGATGTTCTACTACGTGCCCTCCACGACCCAGGCCTACGACCGGATGCTGGATCTGCGCGGCACCGTGGCCTTCGGGACCCTGCTGCGGAACATGCACCGCTGGTCGGCGCACGGCATGGTCGCCGTGGTGTTCCTGCACCTCTGCCGCGTCTTCCTCACGGGCTCGTACAAGAAACCCCGGGAGTTCAACTGGGTGGTGGGGGTCATCCTCTTCCTGCTGACGCTCTTCATGAGCTTCACGGGCTACCTGTTGCCCTGGGATCAGCTGGCCTTCTGGGCCATCACCGTGGGCACCGCCATCGCCGGCTACGCCCCCATCGTGGGCAAGGACATGCAGTTCCTGCTCATGGGCGGCACCAGCGTGGGCCAGGAGGCGCTGCTGCGCTTCTACGTGCTGCATGTGGCTGTTCTGCCCGCCATCCTCACCCTGATGATCGCCATCCACTTCTGGCGCATCCGCAAGGACGGCGGCCTGTCGCGCCCCGACGATGCCGATCCCAAGCCCAGCCTCGAGGCCATGGAGAACGCAGTTGCACCGAAGGCCTCGGTACCCGAGCCCAAGAAGGTCTACGGCTTCCAGGGCCTGGTGCGCGGGCCACTCACCAAGGTCGGGCAGGTGCCGGACAACACCGTGTTCTCCTGGCCCAACCTCTTCCTGGCCGAGCTGTTCACCTTCGTGGTGACCTTGTCCGCAATCCTGGTGCTGTCCCTGCTCTTCAACGCCCCGCTGGAGGAGCCGGTCAACGCCCTGCATCCGCCCAATCCCGCCAAGGCACCCTGGTACTTCCTCGGCCTGCAGGAGATGGTCAGCTACTCGGCCTTCTGGGGCGGCATCGGGGTGCCGACCATCTTCGTGCTGCTGCTCCTGGCGGCCCCTTATCTCGACCGGGGACCCAAGGGCGTGGGCAAGTGGTTCTCCCGGGACCGGCTGCTGGCGAACACGATCTTCATCACCTTCGTGGTGGCGAACATCATCTTCGTCATCATCGGCACCTTCTTCCGCGGGGCCAACTGGGCCTTCGTGACCCCCTGGTGAGGAGCGCGACATGAGAACAGCACTCGCCATCGGCACCTTCTTCATCCTCGTGATCCACGGGATCGTCTTCTACAACCAGTTCTTCCACCAGTGGGAGCGGAACCAGAACGCCTACTTCGACCAGGCCCGCGTCCTGGCCAAGACCGACACGGAGCGCGCCGCCCTGGCCGCCCGGAAGCCCCGGATCGAGCAGATCGTCGTCAGCAACTTCGGGGAAACCCGGGTGGACCGTTGCACCACCTGTCATATCGCCTCCGACGATCCTCGCTTCGTCACCTATGCCGAGCCCCTGAAGACCCACCCCTACTCCACGGCCATGGGCGATACGCAGAAGGACGGGAAGTGGGAGCGGCGCCACAAGTTCTCTGAATTCGGCTGCACCGTCTGCCACGACGGTCAGGGCCGTGGTCTGGATCCCGAATACAGCCACGGCAACGACGAGTACTGGCCGGATCCGCTGCTGGGGTTCACCACCCAGGCCCACTGGCGGAAGGACTTCGCCCCCAAGCTGAAGGGCAAGGAATACATGCAGGCCAACTGCGCCCAGTGCCATACCGAGATCGCCTTCCCGGGCACGCCGCTGGTGACGAAGGGCCGCGAATTGTTTTTCTCATCCAACTGCTACGGCTGCCATCGCATCGAAGGCTTGTCGGATGGGACCATCGGCCCGGATCTCTCGGATGTGGGCAAGAAGTGGAAGCTCGACTACCTCTGGGGCCGCATCGCCGATCCCAAGTTCATCCTCGCCACCTCGATCATGCCGAAGTTCAACCTGAAGGACGAGGACGTCAAGGCCCTGGTGGTCTTCCTCAAGAGCCGGAAGGGCCGCAACTTCGCCGAGACCGAGATCCAGCGCTTCAAGGTGAAGCTCACGGGCGGCGCCGAGCTGGTCCAGGCCACCATCAAGCCCGTCGAAATCCGCCCCGCCGAGATGATCAAGCAGGGCGAGAAGCTGGTGCTGGACCGGGCCTGCACGGCCTGTCACAAGCTCGGCGAACGGGATGGCGGCATCGCCCCGGATCTCAGCTTCGAGGGCCTGCTCAAGAACGAGCAGTGGCTCCTCGCCCACTTCAAGAATCCCAAGTCGACGATGCCCGATTCCATCATGCCGGCCTTCCGGTTCACGGAGGACGAGTTCAAGGCCATGACCGCCTATCTCATGACCCTCAAAGGGTTCCCGGCTCCGGCCGACGGGGAGGCGATCTACAAGGCCCTCTGCCTGCGCTGCCATGGCGAAAAGGGGGATGGCCAGGGTCCCATCGCGGAACACCTCGATCCCTACCCTCGCGATCTCACCAAGTCCGGCTTCATGAACTCGAAACCCGAAGCCCGCCTGGTGGCCTCCATCCGCAATGGCGTGGCCGGAACCTCCATGCCGGCCTGGGGCAAGCTGCTCAGTGAGGAACAAGCCAAGGTGGTGCTGGGCCACATTCAGACGGCCTTCACCAAGGAACCTCGGCGGGAGCTCAAGCCTCGCCAGATCCCGGAGAAGAGCCCGGTGGCCATGAGCCCGGAATCGGTGGCCCGCGGCGAGGCCCTCTTCGTCAACCGCTGCGCCGGGTGCCACGGCAAGAAGGGGGACGGCAAGGGTGCGAACTCCCTGGACATCCTGCCGAAACCCCGGAACCTCCGGAATACCGCCTTCGTGGACAGCGTGGATGACCGTCGGCTCTTCGAGTCCATCCAGTACGGCGTCCAGGGCACGGCCATGCCGCCGTGGATCGACTACGGCCTGACGAACAACGATGTGGGCGACCTCATCAACTTCATCCGCAGCATCAACCAGAAGCCGAAGGGAGGCCCGCATGCAGCCGCAATTCAGTAAGGCCGAGGTGGCCCACGCGCCGGAGGGCGCGCTGGTCCACGATGACGCGACCGCCAAGTGGTTCCTGGTGAGTTCGGTGGCCTACTTCTTCATCGTGGGCATCATCGCCGTGCTGATCGCCGCCAAATTCGTGTGGCCCGATCTCATGGGCACCATGTCCTGGCTGACGTATGGCCGCCTGCGCCCCCTGCATGTGAACGGCATGCTCTTCGGCTGGCTGCTGGCCGCTGACATGGGCCTGGCCTACTACGTGATCCCCCGCCTCTGCGGCGTGAAGCTCTGGAGCGAAAAACTCGGCCTCGCCACCGCGGCCCTCTGGAACGTCATCATCCTCGGCGCGGTCGTGACCCTCCTCGCTGGGCTGAACCAGGGCTGGGAGTACGCCGAACTGCCCTGGTATCTCGACATCCTTGTGGTCGTGGCCTGGATCATGTTCGGCCTCAACATCTTCCTCACCGTCGCCACCCGCAAGCACCAGGCGATGTACGTGACCATCTGGTACACCATGGGCTGCATCCTCTGGACCGCCTTCGTCTACCTGACGGGCAATTTCGCGGTGCTGTTCACCACCGGCACCAACCAGGCGAACCTGAACTGGATGTATGTGCACAACGCCGTGGGCCTGATCTTCACGCCCATTGGGCTGGCCATCGCCTACTACTTCATCCCCCGGGCCTCGAACACGCCGCTGCACAGCCACAAGCTGTCCATGGTCGGCTTCTGGTCCCTGGCCTTCGTGTATGTCTGGACCGGTGCCCACCACATGATCCACGGGCCCATCTCCCAGTGGCTCCAGACCATCGCCATCGCCTTCTCGGTGATGCTGCTCATCCCGGTATGGGCCGTGGTCTACAACCTCTTCGCCACCATGAAGGGGCAGTGGCACCAGTTGCGGGAGAGCGTGCCCCTCAAGTTCCTCCTGTCGGGCGTGGTGTTCTACCTGCTGACCTGCTTCCAGGGGCCCATGCACAGCCTTCGCACGGTGAGCGCCATCGTATCCAAGACCGACTGGATCCCCGGCCACGCCCATATGGCCGTGCTGGGCTGCTTCAGCTTCTTCGCCATCGCCGGGACCTACTTCGCGGTCCCGAGGATCTGGGGCAAGCCGCTGCACTCCCAGGCGCTGGCCAACTGGAGCTACTGGATGCTGATGATCGGCGGCCTGGGCTTCTTCACCACCCTGTGGCTGGGCGGCTTCTGGCAGGGCTGGCAGTGGAACAACTGGAGCATCCCCTTCATCGACACGGTCATCGCCCTCAGGCCCATTTGGATCGTTCGGTTTGTCTCGGGAATCCTGATGTTCATCGGCATCGTGATGTTCGCTTACAACATTCTGGCCACCGCCATGGGCGCCAACGAGGAGGCGGCCGCCTAGGCCGCAGAAAGGAGCGCGACCATGTTCAAAAAAGCAGACAACAACGCCCTTTGGGCCATCGGAATGTCTCTCGTGCTGTTCTTTATCGGCGGCCTCCTGACCACCGTGGTGCCGCCCCTGGTGGACACCACCTGGGCCAAGCCCTTCGAGAATCACGACCCGTCCAAGGGCATCACCGGCAAGGTGGTTCCTCTCACCGACCTCCAGAAAAAGGGCCGCGCCATCTACGTCCGGGAAGGCTGCTGGTACTGCCACACACAGCAGATCAGGACCCTCCTGGCCGACACCAAGCGCTACGGATGGCGTGGCGTGGATGCCCCGATCTCCACCCCGGACGAGTTCGTCTATGACGATCCCCACATGTTCGGCACCAAGCGCACGGGCCCGGATCTCGCGCGGATCGGCGGCAAGTACGACGAGCAGTGGCACCGCACCCATTTCCGCAATCCACGGGACCTCGTGAAGGGTTCGATCATGCCGCCCTACCCATGGATCGTGAACAACCCGGAGGAGTTCAAGGCCATGATCGCCTACCTCCAGAGCCTTGGCCGCGGCAAGGACTGGCGTCCCGCCAACGACTACGAGCGATAGCCCCATGGTCCACGATTTCACCTACCCCAGCGTCTACTTCGCCTACCTGTTCTTCGCCCTGATGTTCGGATTGGCCGTCTACTTCTTCATCCGGTCGAAACATGACGGTTACTGGGGCGAGAGGGGTGAGGACGCGAAATACCAGATGTTCGAAGACGACGACACCCATAGGAGGGTTCCATGAGCGAGCCGGTCAAGAAGCAAGATCAGGAGGCACTCAAGGAGTACGCAGGGGGCTGGATGACGGAGCGCAAGGGCACCGATGCCCCCGGGTTCCTGAAACTGGCGACCCCGATCATCGGGCTCGGCGGGCTTGGCTACTTGCTCTTCCAGATGTACGGCGATGTGGGCCATGCGACCCGCGGACCGCTGGTCCAGCAGTTCAACGCCGCCACCAGAACCAGCCCGATGCTGATGTACGCGGTCGCCCTGATGGTCCTGATCTATGTGGTCATCGTCGCGGTCTTCGTTTTCCGCAAACCCCACGAGGATTGACGCTGTGGACAACGCCAGCTGGCAGTTCAGGGTTCCCGACGACTCGCAGTACTGGGTCGAGATGGTCAAGTGTCAGCACGCCTGCCCCGTGCATACGGACGCGTGCGGGTACGTGACGGCCATCGCCGAAGGGCGGTATGAAGAGGCCTACCGGATCGCCCGCGCCACCAACCCCTTCGCTTCCATCTGCGGACGGGTGTGCGGCGCGCCTTGTGAAGCCAACTGCCGGCGAGGCTCCCTCGACGAGCCCGTGGCGATCCGAGCCCTCAAGCGGTTCGTCACGGACAAGTTCGGCCCCGAGACCGGCGACTACGCCAGCTACCGCGCTGGCAGCAACCAGCGCATGCTCCCGCCCAACCGGGGCGATTACGAGAAGGTGGCGGTCATCGGTGCCGGAGTCAGCGGGCTGACCGTGGCCCATGATCTGGTCCAGATCGGCTACAAGGTCACGGTCTTCGAATCCAACGCGGAGCCCGGCGGCATGTTGACCGTGGGTGTGCCGGTGTTCCGGCTGCCCCGGGACCTGGTGCACCACGAGATCAATGCCATTCTCTCCATGGGCGTTGAGCTCAAGTGCAACATGAAGCTGGGCCGCGATTTCACCATCGCGGATCTGCGGGCCCAGGGTTACAAGGCCATCTTTCTGGGCGTGGGCCTGCCCAACGGGCGTAAGCTGTCCCTGCCGGGCGGGGAGACCGAAGGGGTCTACGACGGCATGGAGTTCCTCAAGGCCTTCAACGAGGGCACACCCCTTCCGATGGGGCGGCGCGTGGTGGTCGTCGGCGGCGGCAACGTCGCCTACGATGTGGCCCGTTCGGCCCTCCGCCCCTTCGAGGCCCTGAATCAGAAGGATGCCCTTGAGGAAATGGGGCACGGTGAGAAGGTGGCCTACGACGTGGCTCGCTCGGCGCTGCGCATGAGCGGGGACAAGGAAATCCATGTGGTCTGCCTCGAATCCCGGGACGAGATGCCGGCGGACGATGTGGAAGTCCATGAAGGCGAGGAGGAGGGCATCCACCTTCACAACCGCGTCGGACCCAAGGAAATCATCGTCGAGAACGGCAAGCTCAAGGGCCTGCGGGTCGTCAAGTGCCTCTCCGTCTTCAACGAGGAGAAGCGCTTCGAACCCAAGTTCGATGAGGGCGACCTCACCGATATCCACGCCGATGCGGTGATCTTCGCCATCGGCCAGTCCTCGGATCTCTCGTTCCTCAAACCCGAAGACGGTGTCGAAACGAACCGCGGCCTCATCAAGGTGGATCCAGGGACCTACCAGACCACCGCCCCGGACATCTTCGCCTGCGGTGACGTGGCCCACGGCGCCCGGCTCTTCATCGATGCCATCGCCTCGGCCCACACGGCGGCGCGCTCCATGCACGACTTCCTGCGGGGCACCCGCACCGATGTGGTGGTGCGCAAGCGCTGGCTACCGGCCGAATACACCATGGCCGAAGGATGGCATCGCGAAGAGCGCTGCAATGCGCCCGTGCTGGAAAGCGAGCGCCGCTCGGCTTCCCTCGAAAATGTCGAGCTGAGCTACCCCGAGGAGATGGCCCGCCGTCAGGGCTCCCGGTGCCTGCGCTGCAACATCAACACCGTGTTCGAGACGGATCACTGCATCGCCTGCAACGGCTGTGTGGATGTCTGCCCCGAGAACCTCATCAAGCTGGTGGGCATCAGCACGCTCTCCGACTATGACGCCCACGCGCGTCTGGTCCAGGCGGGGGCCGAGATCGCCCTCGCCGAGTACCAGGCCCTGAGCGCCCAGGACAAGGATGAACTGGGTGGCATCATGCTGAAAGACGAGAGCACCTGCATCCGCTGTGCCATGTGCGCGTCGCGGTGCCCCACGCACGCCATCCTGATGAAGCGCTTCGACCACCACACCGAATGTGTTTCATTCCCGTCACCGAACCCCAAGATCCTGTACAAGGCCTGAATGAGCCAGGCCACGGCATCCGGTGCCAAACCGAGAACTGAACGGCTGCCCCCCCTGCCGCCCCAGGAGACGGTCTACCGGCGGATCAGGAAGCGCATCCATCTGGTGTTCTTCCTCCTCTTCGTGGCGGCGCCCTTCTCCAACCTGATGCGCTTTGACATCCCGAGGCAGCGGTTCTACTTCGCGGGTTTCGAGCTGTGGATCAGCGAATTCGCCATCATCTTCTTCGCGCTGATGCTGCTGATGTTCATCATCGCGGCCTCGGCCATCATCCATGGGCGCATCTACTGCAGCTATGCCTGCCCGCAGATGATCTTCAGCGAGTGGAGCCAAACGGTGGAGGCCTGGGCCAAGCGGGTGACCCAGCAGCGGATGAAGGCCAGCGGCCCGGGAGCCAAGGACCTCGCCGCCAAGGGACTCTTCTACGCGGTGCTGGCGGGGGCTTCCGTGTTCCTCGCCTTCGTGTTCACCACGTATTTCGTGGAGCCCCGCGATCTGCTGGGCCGCCTGTTCCACTTCGATCTCGTGACCGTGGGCGGCATCACGGGGGCCTCCGTCACACTGATCACCTTCCTGGACTTCACCCTGGTGCGGCAGAAGTTCTGCACCAGCATCTGCCCCTACGGCTACATCCAGGGGATGCTCCAGGACAAGCACACCCTCCTGGTGAGCTACCAGGACGGCCCGTACGAAGGCAGGGGCGAGGCCAAGGACTGCATCGAGTGCAAGAAGTGCGTCCGGGTCTGCGAAATGGGCATCGATATCCGCGATTCGCCGTACCAGATCGAGTGCGTCCACTGCGGGGACTGCATCGACGCCTGCGAGGATGTCCTGCGCAAGCTGGGCAAGCCCGGTCTCATCCACTACACCTGGGGCGAGATCCCGAAAGCCGCGAACGCGCAAGAGCCCTGGTACCGCCGCTGGGGGTTCCGGGATGCCAAACGGGTGGTCATCCTGCTCATCCTGGCGTTCTACCTCACGGGCCTGGGCCTGGCGCTATCCCTGCGGCGGCCTGTCCTGGTGGAGATCAACCCTGATCGGTCCATCATGTTCAAGGTCCTCGACGATGGCCGCATCGCGAACCTCATCCGGCTCAAGCTCGCCAATCGCACGGGCCTGGCCACCCAGGTGCACCTGTGGGTGGAGGGGCTCGCGGGGGCCGACCTCGCCCTGCCGGCGAATCCCATCGTCCTGCAGCCGGGCGAGACCTTCGAGCGCACGGTGGAACTCCGGGCACCCTTCGCGCCGGATGGCCAGGATGTCCACCACATCCGCATCCTGGCCCAGGCCAACGGCGCCCGCAAAGCGGATGCTGAGGAACTGACCTTCATCACGCCGCTGAAGAGGAAGTGACCCATGCATGAACCCAAGCGAGGCGGCCGATTCTTCCTGGTGATGTTCGGTCTCATCGGCCTGCTCTTCATCGGCATCATGGCCGTGGTCTACCAGGTGTCGAGGAAGGCCAATCCCGTGATGCTCGATGACCAGGGCCGACCGAAACAGACGCCCCCCTCATGAGCCCCGATGCGAGCGCGGGAACGACCTGCGATCTCTGCGGTGCCGCCGCCACCAAGAACCCCCAGGTCCAGACCTTCCGGGAGCAGGAGAAGCGGTTCTGCTGCACGGGGTGCCTGAATGTCTACGCCATTCTTTTGGAAAGCGGGGCCATCGACGCCGGGATGGATCTGCGTGAAACCAGCCTTTTCCAGGAGAGCCAGCGGCTGGGCCTGCTGAACCGGGTCGAGGCGGAGGTCGCTTCCATCCCGGAAGGCGCTGAAACGAAGGAGGCCCTCTACCAGCTGTCCGGCATGTGGTGCGCCGCCTGCGGCTGGGTGGTGGAACACGCCCTCCGGCACGAGGCCGGCATCGTGTCGGCGGAAGTGCTCTTCACCTCGGATCTGCTCAAGGTCACCTACTGCCCCCAGATGGTGCCCCCTGGAACCGTGCCCGACCGGGTGAAGTCCCTGGGCTACCGGGCCGCGGAATTCGGCATGGAACAGGAGGGCGACCGGCGCGAATGGCAGGACCTGCTGCTGCGCTTGGGGATTGCTGGGGCCATGTGGATGAACGTGATGCTGTTCAGCCTCGTGATCTACGCGAGCTACTGGGAGGGCATCGCCGGCTGGGCCCAGCGGGCGGTGCCCCTCATCCTCATGGTGCTGTCCCTGCCCGCCGTGGCGTATTCCGCCTGGCCCATCCACCGCATCGCCTGGTTCGGTCTCAAGACCGGTCACCTCCGCATGGAGGCCCTCATCTCCACGGGCGTCCTGGCCGCCTTCGCCTACAGTTCGGTCCAGGCCTTCCTGGGTGGCAAGCACTTCTATTTCGACACCGCCTGCGCCATCGTCACCCTCGTACTCACGGGCAAGGCGCTGGAGCGGAATGCCAAGGACCGCAGCGCCCGCGCCATCGCCATGCTGCATCGCCTGCTGCCGAAGAAGGCCCGCCTGCGCATCGATGGGCAGGAGCGGTTCGTGGCCATCGAGGCCCTGGAGCCCGGCCTGGTGTTCCTGGTGAAACCGGGCGAGCGCATTCCGGCTGACGGCGTGGTGGTGGAAGGCCAGTCAGCGGTGGATGAATCCGTGGTGACGGGGGAGGCCGACCCAAGGGCCAAGGCCGCGGGGGATTCCGTCATCTGTGGCAGCCTGAACACGGCCGGTGTGCTGGAGATCCGCGTCAGCCGCTGCGGCGAGGACTCCACCCTGGCGCAGATCGTGAAGTCCGTGCAGGGAGCCCTGGCCAACAAGAGTCCACTGGAACGGACGGTGGATCGGGTTTCCCGCATCTTCATTCCCACGGTCCTGATCCTGGCCGGGCTGACCGTGGCCGTGTGCCTGGGGAGGGGCCTTCCGGCCACCGAGGCCATGCTGCGGGGGATCGCCGTGCTGGTCATCGCCTGCCCCTGCGCCCTGGGCATCGCCACGCCTCTGGCCACCACCGCCGCCATTGGCGCGGCCTCGCGGCAGGGCATCATCATCCGCGACACCCGGGTCATGGAGACCTTCCGCAAGGTGGACCTGCTGATCCTCGACAAGACCGGCACGGTCACCGAGGGTGATTTCCGGGTGCGCCACGCCGCGCTGGAACACTTAGATCTGGTGGCCGGGCTGGAATCGTACTCGGAGCACCCCCTGGCCCACGCGGTGACCCGCCATGCGGCGGAACAGGGACTCGGCCGCCTGGACGCCACCGGCATCGAGGTTCGCGCCGGCCGGGGAATCCTGGGCACCGTGGCCGGCCACCGGGTGGTGGTGGGGAACCGGAGGCTGATGGCCGAGGCAGGCCTGATCCTTTCCCCGGTGCTCCAGATCCTGGCCGAGGGTTGGGAAGCCGAGGGCCTCACCGTGGCTTTCGCCGCGGTGGACGGCACGGCCAGCGGTGCCCTCGCCTTCGGAGACCGTCCCCGGGCGGAGGCTGCCGCGGTCATCGCGGAACTTCGTGCCCGGGGGATCCGGACGGTCCTGCTATCGGGAGACGCCCTGACCACCACGGAGCGCGTCGCCCGCACCGTGGGCGTTGACGAGTGGGTGGGCGGCGTGTCGCCCGAGGAGAAGGCCGACGCCGTGCGCCGCTTCCAGGCCGCAGGCAAGGTGGTGGCCATGGTGGGCGATGGCGTCAACGATGCTCCCGCCTTGGCCGCCGCGGATCTGGGCATCGCCATGGGGTCGGGTGCGGACCTGGCCACCCATGCCGCGCCCGTGGTGCTGATGCGCGATTCGCTCACGCGCATCACCCGTGTTTTCCGCCTCGCGTCCCTCACCCTGCGGGTGCTGAAGCAGAACCTGTTCTGGGCCTTCTTCTACAACACCCTCGGCATCTCCCTGGCCATGACCGGCGTGTTGAATCCCATCCTCGCCGCCGGGGCCATGGTGCTCTCCAGCCTGTCGGTCATCGGCAACTCCATGCGGCTGGGGCGGGACCGCACGTAGGCATAGGAGCGACCAGCTGCCTTTTTCCAGGCATGTTGTTTCAGCCCTGTCCCTGCAGCCGCAGCAGCATCACGGCCTGCCAGAGGATGTAGCCGCCCATGGCGGCCACCAGCAGGCCACCCACCCGCAGCAGCACGGCCTTCCAGGCCTGGCTGAGGCGGGTGCTGGCGAGGCCCAGGCCCAGCAGCAGGGGGGCGTTGCCGAGGCCGAAGGCGGCCATGCCCGCGGCGCCCATCTTCCAGTCGCCGCCGTCCAGGGTGCGTAACAACATCATGTAGACGAGGCCGCAGGGGATCAGGCCCCAAAGCAGTCCCAGCGCGTAGGGCAGGCTGCCCAGGGCGAGGCCCTTGCCCAGGAGCTTCTGCAGGGGGGCGGGCAGCTTGAACTCCATGAGCGCATCGGCCCGCTGACCGAGCATCATCACCAGGCCCATGAGCAGCATGAGCGCACCTACGCCCAGCTTCACCCAGATCTGCCAGGGCCAGGCCTGGGCCGCGATGAGTGCCGCGCCATCCGGCCGGCAGCAGGCGTGCATGTCCTGGACCGTCTGCAGCCGCGCGAAGCCGCCCAGGAAGCCGATGATGCCGCCGAGGATGGCGTAGGTCGTGATGCGGCCCAACTGGAAGCGCAGGTGCCGCGTCCACGTGCTGCCACCATGCTTGGCCTGCGACAGCCCGAAGGCCGCCACGATGGGCCCGCACATGCCTGCACAGTGCCCCAGTGAGCCGAGCAGCCCCGCGATCCACATGACCACGAGCCAGGGCGCGGCGTGGGGATGGTTCAACCATTGTTCGAGCATGGCCCATGGTCCCTCGAAGCTCGCAGAACCCGCAAGCGACGGGGATCACCGATGGGTGCGACGCTGAGTCGCAGGGTCGGGATCAGGGTTCTTCGGTCTTCTCCACCACGATCACCATGCGGGTGACAACGGCGGCCAGCGCGCCCACGGCGGCGAAGACCGGCAGCAGGGCTGCCCCCACCAGGCCGAGGGTGAGCGGGATCTCGATGAGGGTCTTCCCGCCCTCGTTCTTCAGGATGATCCGGCGGATGTTCCCCTGGTGGATGAGGTCCTTGATCATGTCCAGGACCTTCCCGCCTTCGACCTTGAATTCCTCGGTGCGGGTTCGGTCCTGGGTGGTGTCGGTGGTCATGGTGCTTTCCTTTCACGGAGGGATGGTTCCAAGCTACGGATCCTCCCAGGAACATCAAGGAGGGAACCGGCGAACGGTGGGACCGGACCGGCGGCTGGGTTCAGCGCAGGGCTGGCCACCCTCATCCGTTCATTCGTCCTCGTAACAGGGGCCGACCTCCCGGACCTCAACGGTGGACCACTCCGCCGCAGGGCAGGCTTCTGCAATCGCCACGGCTTCAGCCTTGGTTTGGCAATCGAGGTAGAAGAAGCCGCCGACCATCTCCTTGGATTCAGAAAAGGGACCGTCCAGGAGTGTGGGCTTGCCGCCCCTCACTTCGACCCGGACCCCTTCCCGATCGGACCGGAGTGACTGGCTGGCCAGGAGCAGGCCGCGGGCTTGGAGATCATCGGTGAAGCGCAGCATCCGGTCGTAGACAGCGCGTCCCTCTTCTGGCGATCGGCTTCGCCGCTGCTCACGCCGCTCCATAATCAGCAACATGTAGGGCATGGCACGCTCCTGTGGTGGCAAATCACTTTAGGACAACTCAGGGGGGCGGCACCCCGGTCAGCAGGGGCGGGCGGTGGGCCGCGGGGCGATGGGTGGGATTCAGCCACTCCCGCAGGTGGCGGCTCGCTTGAGGAGCAGGTCCCGTTCCCGCACGTTCCTCGTGAGCGAGGCCGCCCGTTCGAACTCCGCGCGTGCCTCGTCCCCGCGACCGAGCTTGACGAGGAGGTCCCCGCGCACGCTCGGCAGGAGGTGGTACCCCGCGAGCGACGCCTCTGAGGTCAACGCCTCGACGATCTCGAAGCCCGCCGCGGGGCCGAAGGCCATGGCGACCGCCACGGCCCGGTTGAGCTCGACGACAGGAGAGGGCTGGAGGTGGGCGAGCGTGCCGTAGAGGGCTGCGATGCGGGCCCAGTCCGTTTGCTCCGCGCTGCGGGCCCGCGCATGGCAGGTGGTGATCGCCGCCTGCAACGCATAGGGGCCACGGGCGCCTCCCAAGGCCACGGCCCGCTCGAGGGAGGCGAACCCTCGGCGGATGAGGAGCTGGTCCCACTTCCCGCGGTTCTGGTCGAGCAGCAGAATGGGCTCTCCCGAGGGTCCCACCCGTGCGCGCAGGCGCGAGGCCTGGATCTCCATCAGGGCGACGAGGCCATGAACCTCTGGTTCCTTGGGGGCGAGGCCGGCCAGAATCCGGCCGAGACGGAGGGCTTCTTCGCAAAGGGCGGGCCGGATCCAGTCGTCACCGGCGGTCGCCGAATAACCCTCGTTGAAGATGAGGTAGATCACCTCCAGCACCGACGAGAGCCGGGCGCTGAGCTCGGCCCCGCGGGGAAGCTCGAAGGGAACCCGCGCCTCGGCGAGCGTCCGCTTGGCTCGAACGATGCGCTGGGCGACGGTCGGCTCCGGGACGAGAAAGGCCCGGGCGATCTCCTCGGTCGTCAGGCCGCCGAGGAGGCGCAGGGTGAGGGCAGCTCTGGCTCCGGGAGAAAGAATCGGATGACAGGAAATGAAGACGAGACGCAGCAGGTCATCGCCGATGGGATCGTCGAGCGGGGCATCGAAGGCCTCCATGGCGACCTCCTGCATGGATTCGAGCTCGCGGCCAAGCGCTTCGTGTGTGCGCTCGATCAGCCGGAGTCGTCGCAGTCGATCAATCCCGCGGCGCTTCGCGGCGGCCATGAGCCACGCACCGGGGTTATCCGGAACACCCGCCTCGGGCCACTGCTCGAGGGCCGCCACGAGAGCATCCTGGGCCAGCTCCTCCGCCAGGCCGACATCGCGCACCAGCCGCATGAGGCCGGCGATGAGCCGGGCCGCTTCGATCCGCCAGACGGCGTCGATGGCCCGATGGGTGTCGGATGTCGTCACAGCGAAAATCAGAACACCGTTGGTCAGGCGCTGCAAGCGGAAGCGAACAGCCGGTCATGGTCTGCCTGAAGACAACCCATAGAGCCGACCGCCGAACCAGCATTGCGGTATCGCCAACACGGTAAGGGCGATGGGGTACCAGGTGGGCCCGAGCCCCTTGCCCCACGTCGCGATCAGGCCGATCAAGCCCAAGGCGGTACCCACATAACCAAGGGCCATGGCATGTTTCATGGGTTGACCCGGCGCGAGTCGAGCCGTGAGCCACGCGCCCGCCACGGAGATGACCAGTCGGTAGGACGTCGCAAGGAGGGCGAGCCCATCATTCAGGGGCTGACCCATGGCTGGATAGACTCCGGCCACATGGAGCGCGATATCGACCAGGGTCGTGGCCACGATGACGACCACCACGCCCACCCCCACGGCGATGACGGATTGTTTCTGCATGGGTTCCTCGCGAGGATGGGTGGGGTTTGGCAGGGGCCTAGGCCTTCCGGGCCATCTCGGCGCGCAGTCGCTCCTCCTGCTGTCGCAGCTCCGGGGTGAACTCGGCGCCGAAATCCTCGGCCTCGAAGACCTGGCGTAGCTCGATCTCGGCCTCCTCTCCCGTGGGATTGGGGCAACGCTTGATCCACTCGATGGCCTCGGCCATCGACCGCACTTGCCAGAGCCAGAAACCGGCGACCAATTCCTTCGTTTCGGTGAACGGTCCGTCGATCACGGTCCGCTCCCCTCCGGAGAACCGGACCCGCACGCCCTTCGAACTGGGATGGAGCCCCTCGCCTTCGAGCATCACGCCGGCCTTCACCAGTTCCTCGTTGTAATCGCCCATTTCTGTCAGGAGCTTCTCATCGGGGAAAACGCCTGCTTCCGTGTCCTTGCTCGCCTTGATCAAGACCATGACTCGCATCGTCATACCTCCATGAATGGGGGGCTGTCAGGACGCCCGTTTTGTGAAAGGCACCAGGGCACGCAGCCGCGCATCCCGGAGAAAAAGCCCGCCCCAGACCAGCACCGCGGCATAGACCGGGAAGAGAGCGTGGGAGAAGAGCGGATCGCCGACCCGGACGTGGGTGGCGACCGCACCGCCGAGATAGCCGGTGAGCAGGATGGCGCCCAGCACGGAGGTCACTGGAAGCGCGTAGAGCCCTACGCAGCAGAGGAGGACGACCCCGATGGGCACCGAGACGTTTGGCGGGTAGCCGAGCTTGGTGAAGCCCTCGAGGACGGGAGGCAGCCTCATCACTTTCGCGACGCCGTCGAAGAGCAGGAACAGGATCGGCAGGGTGCTGAGGATGCGGCCCGCCCATAAGCTCCTGGCCGAACGTGGGAAGTACCCGGCGCCGGAAGGTCGCGGGGGGAGCCCAAATGCGTCGCTCTTGGGCGTCTGGTGGATGGACTTGGCAGGCGCGGTCACTTGACGTCACTCCCTGCCATCTTGGTAAAGGCAACAAAATCAAGGGCTGTGTTCTGGTCGTGGACGATACGCCACTGGCCCTCTTGCAACTGAAAAACGTACGTAAGCCACGTGACGATGGGCGTATCTTCGGCTTTGGCGCGGTATTGATATTTAACAACCGCCATTGCCACATCTTCTCCCACTACCTTGTGAACAACGGAGCCTTCCCATACCCAATTTGAGTCTTTAAACCATTGTCTGTGAAGTTCAATGGTTTCGGCCGGGGTCGTAAAGGCATGCCCATTTTGAATGATTGTATAAAGGGTGTCTCCTTTGGTGAGGTGCGACTTGAACGCCTCTATATCTCTATTTGAGATGGCTGCAAAGTGTCTTTGTAGAGCCAAATCAAAGTCTGGTTTCACGGCTGCGCCTCCATCACAAGCAGTAAGCATAAAAATGGAAAAAATAACTACGATAAACATCAATATATTTTTGACGCGATTGTTTTGCCATTGGGTCGGTGCCATGTGACGCCTCGTGGATTCAACGTGTGTATCTTTCCGGCGAACAAGGGGAAGCCAACCGGCCCCGCCCGCACCGAAGCACTGAACGAAGCCGAGGAAGCAGGAACAAGAGAAATAGCGGAAGGTTCGGCCGCCAGGTACGACCATGGTGCGTGGCCTTCGTGTGTGAAGCACACGGGTCACTTTTGTGGCGGCAGGGCACTCATGTGGAGGAGCCCCCACCCATGGCCATCCGGGTCGACAAAGCTGTGGGTATACATGAAGCCGAAATCCTCCGGCTTGTCGTAGGTCGAGCCGCCTGCGGCGATCGCTTTGGCGACAAGATCATCGACCTGCTCGCGGCTCTCGCAACTGAGAGAGAGCAACACCTCAACGGCCCTGCTCGTATCGCAGATGGCTTTGGGCGTGAAGTCACGAAACCTGGCGTGGGTCAGCAACATGACAAAAATCGTGTCGCTGATGATGATGCACGCGCCATTGTCGTCGCTGAACTGCGGGTTGTGTGAAAAGCCGAGGGCTTTGAAGAAAGCCATCGACTTCGGAAGGTCGGCGACCGGCAGGTTGATGAATATTTGTTTGTTCACGGATGTCTCCTTTGTGTCGCAGGTTCAGACGATGCGCGGTGCGGTCTAACCGGGAAGGGGCTGAGTGCTGGTTGGCATGGCTGTCTCCTCCAGAGGTGTTGTGACCATGAGCAGGGTCGGGTCAGCGGATGAGGTGGTGGCCGGACCCGGATTCTACTCATGCGTCGAACGGGGAGAGACAAAATCGACACGGTTAGAAACTTTTTTTGAGTTCAATTGTTAAGTATTTGTTTGCCATATAATTGGCACATGAAGTTTACCGCCCGCCGGGCCTGGCGGACCTTCTTGCGCTCGGAGAAAGGGGCCTGAACCCTTCCGTTTGGGGGGAGGGATCAGGGGGTCAGCCCAGGGCCGGCACCCGCCAAAGGGCCAGTTCCTCACCCATGGCGGGCACGGGGAGCAGGCCGTTCTCCACGGCGCCATCATCGCTTTCGGGCTCGCAGAGATAGACCGCGATGGCCCCGAGCGGCTGATCCGTGGGCACCAGGGCCCAGCCTGGCGGCACGGCTCGGGGTTCACGGCGCCAGGACACGGACAGGTCCCCCACGGCGGCGGCCTCCAGAATGGCGCGGCCTCCTTCGGAGCCCAGTCCCTCGACCACGGGCACTTCCACCTCGAAGGTGCCCACTGCCTCGCGGACGTTCAGCCCGTGGAGGCGCAGGTGGGCCGCCATGGGCGCGGGCACGAGGTACGCGCCGGGCCGCTCCACCACGGTGGTGCCCACGAAGCGGCCAAGGTAGGGAAGTGTCACGCTCGTGGGCGCCCCCTCCAGGGTGCGGGGCGTGCGGGTGAGGATCTCGACGGGGGTCCCGAAGCGCTCCAAGCCGTAGCGCACGGCGATGCGCTCACGGGGCAGGCGGCTCTCCACCACGGTCTGCAGCACCTCATCCCGGTGCGCGGCCACGAACTTCAGCGTCTCCAGCATGAAGGCATAGGCCGTGCGGACCCGCTCGGCGAAGGAGATGTAGGAATAGCACTCCAGCAGCAGATCCATGCGGTTGGTGAGGCCCCGGTAGTTGCTGCCGAAGCGCGGGTGGTGCGGGTAGGTCATCCAGCCTTCGCGCACGGGGGCGCCAGGCTCGGCGTCCCGGTCCGCATCCAGGGCCCGCTCATCCTCCACGAAGTTGCCGTACCAGCCCGCGTCCAGGCCGTGGTTGGCCTTCAGGGCCGCGGTGACGGGCGGCAGCAGGCGGTTCCGCATGTACTCGATGGGCTCGCTCCGGCCGCTTTCCACCGTGTGGGGGATGTCGTAGGTCATGGAGAACCGGTGCACCGAACCGTTGGTGGCGTGGTTGTCGATGGTGAGATCGGGCGCCCAGGGCTGGCAGACGCGGGTCTGCAGCAGGCGCATTTCCTCGCCCTGCATGCGCAGGTAGTCGCGGTTCAGGTTGATCTTGGCGGCGTTCACGCGGGTGCCCACGCCGCTCTCCGGCCCCAGCTGGCCGCTGAGTTTGGGCAGGTGCAGACGCCGGTTGCCGGGGTCGATGGCATCGTTGCCATCCGGATTGAAGAGGGGCACCACCACCAGGGTGAGGTCCGCCAGGATCTGGCCCGCATCCAGGCCCGGCTTGTTCTCCAGCAGGTCGCGCACCAGCATCAGGCAGCCTTCCTTGCCCTCCACCTCCCCCGCGTGGATGCCGCTGATGATCAGCACCACGGGCCGGGCCAGGCTCCGGGCCTCCTCGGGGGTTTTCACCCCGTGGGCCGACAGGACGAGCAGGGGCAGGTCGCGGCCCCCAGGGCTCAGGCCGAACCGGGTGACATGCAGGCGCTTGTCGCCCTTGGCCTGGAGCCCGGCGATGAAGGTCATCACATCCGCGTGGCGGCTGGTTTCCTCATAGCGGGTGGCTTCGGCGCGGGTGAGCAGGGGCATGGGGACTCCAGGCAGGGATGGGCATTCTCGCGCTGGGGTGGCCCGGCGTCCATGGCGTCCTGTTTTTTCGCCACAAGGTCGATTGCCACCGAAGCGCCGGTCACAGGCTCCGCTTCAGCACCTCTTGGCCCATGTGGGAGACACGGTAGCGCCCGATGGCCCGCTCCCGGATGAGGTCGTGGCGCTCCAGGTACGCCAGGTCCGCATCCGTGGCCCCGGCCTTCACCAGGTGGTCCCGCGGCACGTCCGGGTGCTTGGCCACCACCTGGAGCAGGGTGAGTTGGCGGGGGGAGATGGGTTCCGTCATGAAGGCTCCTGGGCGCGTGCTAGTAACTGATCTGCCGGCGATAGCTGGGCCGGTGGATATCCGTGATCTGGACCGTGAGGCTGCACCGCATCTGCCCGAGGGTGCGGGGGAAGGCGGGCGTCAGCACCTGCAGCAGCGCTTCGCTGAGCTGAGCCTTCACCTCGTCCGTGCGGCCCCCGAGGATCTGGACATTCAGGGTGACGAAGGCCTGATCCGCCGCGCCGTCGCCGATGGCGAAGAGGCTGTGCCGGAGGCAGCGGCTCTTGATGTCCGCCGCGACGAAGAGCCCCGTGGCCACCAGGGCCCCGTTGATCTCCCGCAGCAGACCCGCCCAATCGGGCTGGTCGAGCAGGTTGTCCGAGGCTTCGAGGATGCAGTGGGGCATGGTGGGGACCTGT
>JAVBYJ010000069.1 GCA_030824075.1 Geothrix sp. | reverse complement strand
CACCACGTTGGAGATGAAGCCACCCACGAAGCCGGGAACCAGGCCCGGACGATCGGCCATGCCGAAGGCGATATAGCCGGCCAGCACCGGAACGACCAGGGAGAAGGCCGCCGTGCCGATGTCCAGAATCAGCTTCAGGGTCGGGGCCTGGCTGAAATCCGGACCGGTGCCGGGCCGCATGGGAGCGAAGGCAATGGCCACGGCGATGAGGATGCCGCCGCAGGCCACGAAGGGGATCACGTGGGACACGCCGCAGAGGAGGTATGTCTTCAGGCGCTGAAGGCTCGCGTGCATGAGGGCTCCTGAGGACTCGCTGACAGCGTAGTCGCCGAAGCCGGTGTCGAAATAGGGGGAGTTCTGTCCGTTCATTTGCACTTTTTGACACCATCATTAAGTATTGCGGAGCCCTTCCCATGACTGAACCCCTTGCTACGGTCTGGAGAATCCCTTCCACGCCTCTGGATGAGGCCTGGGGCTTGTACGTGAGCGCCATGGCCTCGGGTGAGGACCCGCCCGGACCGCCACCCGCGCGGTGGCGCCTGAAATGCATCGTGCGGGGCACGGCCACCCTGGTGACCCCGGGCCGGCGCCGGCAGCGGGTCGAAGCGGGGGACGTGGTGCTGTCGTCCGCATCCAGCGGGGGAACCCTGATCTCCGATCCCGATCAGCCCTGCCGCATCCACCAGGTGGATTTTGGCGGCGCCTGGATGGAGCGCTGGGAGGAGGCGGGATTCTTCGGCGTCCTGCCGCGGGTGATCCGGGCCGGCTTCGATGAGAGCTTGCTGGGGCTGATGGTGAAGCTGGTGGAACTGGCGAAACATCCGATGCCGGATTCAGGGCGTCTTATGGCTGGGGCGCTGGGGCATCTGCTGGCGCGGCTCGAATGCGCCACCCGCACCGGCAGTGGCGTCAATCGGCAGCACGGGCTCATCCAGGGCGCCTACCGTCTGCTGGGCGACCCGGAGCGGAACCGGATGGGATTGGAGACCTTCTCCGAGGATCTTGGCGTCAGCTACTCCTGGTTCAGGAGGAGTTTCCGGACCCACACGGGGCTCACGCCCCAGCGCTATCGCCTGCTGCAGCAACTGGACAGAGCCTGTCAATTGCTTGGGGACACCTGCCTGCCGGTATGCACCATCGCCGAGCGGCTGGGATTCAGCTCCCAGGCCTATTTCGCCCGCCGGTTCCGCAAAGAGACGGGATTTTCACCCACGGTCTGGCGGCGGCAGCTGCTGGGTGATGGCGGCGGGGTGAAATCGCGAGAATGAAGCCATAAAGCAGGGCCTTGGTCCCCCGGGTCTCCCCCGTCGCCGAAGCCGCTCCCGCCTGCTTTCCGCCCTTCCAGGAGAAGGAAGGGCTGACTTTGACCTCTCGCCAGAATTTGTCCACCGACCTCTTCTACAGTAGAGCCATGCCTTCCCTGTCCACCGGACTTCACGTCTTCTACTCCAACCAGGTCGAAAAACTGGCGGCCCAGTTGGCGTTGGACTTGGCCCTGTACCGAGGAGAGGAAGGCGCCTGGAAGGCGGCCACCCTGGTCGTTCCCAATCCGAATGTGAAGGACTACCTGCGGGCCTCCTTCGCGGAGGCCTTCGGGGCGGTGGCCAACCTCGAATTCAGATACCTCGAAGGGTTTTGGAATCGGTATGCCAATCGGCGGCTCCTGGACCGGGCGACCCTTTTCGGTTCCATCCTTTCGGTCTTGCAGAACCCCGAGACCCACCAGGATCCCAGCCTCCAGCCCTTGTTCCACTACCTGGAAGGCGCCCCCGAGGACCTCAAGGCGGTCCAGCTCAGCCAGCGGTTGGCTCAGCAGTACGAGCGGATGCTCCTTCAGCGGCCTGATTGGCTCCGGAGCTGGGACCGCGGCCTGATCGCCAAAGGCGCCGAACCAGCCGCTCTAGAGGTCTGGCAGCGCACCTTGTGGCGACGCCTGCGCAGGTCGTGGAAGGGGCTGGGAAATCCCCCGGTGCCGCTCATGGATTGGCTGGACGACCCCACGTTCGAGGCGGCCCCCTTCCCCGAAGCGGTCTTCCTGTTCGGCATGAGCCACATGGCGCCTGTCTTCCACCACGCCCTGGCCAAGGTGGGGGCACGTTCCTCCGTGCGGCTTTATCTCGTCAATCCCTGTGAAGAGCCCTGGGATCTGGATCCCCTGCAGCGACCTGCGCTTGACCTTGAGTTGGGTGAGCCCCCCGAAGGGGACGATCCGTTCTCCCTTCATCTGGACCGCAGCGAGGTCATCCTGCAACGTTGGGCCCGCCCCGCACGCGAGCAGTTGAGACTGCTGGCTGGCGTGGCTCAGGGCGATTTCCTGGGGCGGTTTGTGGTGCCGGAGGCGCCCACCCTCTTGGCCCAACTCCAACAGCGGATCCTGAAACCTGAGCGCGCCATGGGCACGGTCCCAGCGGAGGCAAACCAATCGCTGAGCGTCGTGCCCTGCCCGTCCCCCCGGCGGGAGGCGGAAACCGTCGCCAACTGGATCTGGGATCTGGTGCAGAAGCACGAAGGCGAGCTCCATTTCGGAGACATCGGTGTGCTGGTTCCCGCCTCGGAGCAGGACGCATACCAGGAACACCTGGGTGCCGCGTTCCGCAGCGCCCACGACATTCCCTGGGCCAAGGCCTTTGGCGCCTCGCGGACCCTCCGGGAACTGGTGGAAGCCTGCCAGCTCCTGCTCGACCTCGGCGGCGGGGACCTCACCCGGGCAGACCTCCTGCGGGCGGTGAGCCATCCTTTCATCCAGGCGCGGCTTGGGGCGGCTCCCGAAACCTGGGGGCGGTTGTGCGAGCAGGCGGGCATCGTGGCCCGGCTGGATGCAGCGGAAACCGCAGGCACCTACCTGGAGGGCGGTCGCTGGACCTGGAACGAGGGACTGACCCGCCTGGCGCTCGGTCGCTTCATGAAGGACGATGCGATCGTCGAAGAGCTAGGCCCCATGGGCCGTCCCGTGGGGCGGGCGGAAGCGGCCCCCATGCTGGCCCTGCTGGGGCCGCTGGCCTCGGACCTGCGGGCCCTCGCCACGGGTCGGTTCACCCTTTCGACCTGGCAGGAGCGGCTGGGCGTCTTCCTGCGCACCTACCTGGGACCGGATCCGGACGAGGCCACTGAACCCGAGGCGGCAGCCTTCCAGAAGGTCCGTTTGCAGCTCCAGAAGGTCGCCCAGCTCCAGGTCGAGGGCCTGCCACCGGCGGAACTCGATTTCCAGGCGGTCCGTTCGCTGGTGAAGGCCTCGCTGGAGACCCTGCTCTCGGACAACACCCTGCCCCCAGGCCGGGGAGTCCAGGTGAGCTGCTACACCCCGCTGCGGGCCATTCCTTTCAAGGTCCTGTTCCTCATGGGCCTCGGCGAAGGCCTGTTTCCGGCCACGGAACGGCCCGACCCCCTCGATCTGGTGAGTGCCAGCCCCCGTCGAGCGGGGGATGTCTCCCGCCCCGAGCAGGAGCGGCAGCTCTTCCTGGAGGCACTGCTCTGCGCCAGGCAGCACCTGGTCTGCACCTATCCGAGTCGCACCGCCGTCACCGGAGATCCCCTCCAGCCCTCCCCGCTGGTGCTGGACCTTCAGGAGGCCCTGGGCCCCGACCTCTGGCGGCGGGTCCGCTGCCCTGAACAGCCCCTCCACCGCCACGACCTCTCCCTCTTCCCGGGGCTGAATCCTGAGCCCAACCCGGAGAACCATCTCACCCTTCCCTGCCATATCCCCGCGGCGAGGCAGGAGGCGGAAGCCCGCTGGCTCGGCCATCACCTCCGGGCCGAGATGGGCGATCGGGACCTGCCCCGGCACGTGGCAGCCATGGGCGGCAGCCCAGACCTGCGCTCGGGTCTGAACCAGCTCCTGGGGAGCTGTGGCCCCATCGGGGATCCAGAGCCGCGCTTGCCCAGCCGGATGCGGATCACACTGAAGGAACTGCGCCGATGGCTGGAATGCCCGGTGCAAGGCGGCGTGGCCCTGCGCCTGGGCGTGAAGCGCCTGGACGAGGATGACGCCACCGGCAGGGACGCCTTCCCCATGGATTCCAGCCCCCTGGATCAGTGGTGGCTGCTCCGCAGAACCTTCTGGACCCGCTCGGCGGAGCATTCGGCGTTCGAGTCCGTCTACCGGCAGGTGCGCCTGGACCAGGAAGGCCAGGCCAAGGTCCCCATCGGCGCGCTGAGCCAGGGGGAACGCCAGCGGCACTTGGCCACCCTGAATCGCTGGGACGCTCTGGTGGGCCCCACCGAGGGCTTGACCCTCCACCGGTTCGGCAGCGGCCTGCCCGTCGAGACCAAGGGCATTCCCGTCCAGGATCACCCGGCCCTGGTGCTCAGCCTTGACCACTCCCAGGGGAGCACGGAGATCCACCTGGAGGGTCTGACCGAACCCCTTCGAGGCGATGAATTTCTCATGTTGTCCACCGCCGACTGCACGAAGGATGGCCCCAAGGACAAGGCCCGCCTGGAGTCCCTGCGGGCCTGGCTGGGGCACCTGGCCCTCTGCGCCGCCGGGGAGGCAAGGCCACGCTTTGCCACACTGCACAGTGCGCCCAAAAAGGGCACCAACAGCCTCTGGCGGCTGCCGCTCCCACCCGTGACCGCCGCCGAGGCCACGAACCAACTGACCGGCTGGTGCCGCGAGCTCCTGATCGATGGCGTTCAGAAGCAGCTGCCCATCGAAGCCCTGTTGAGCGGCAAGGAGATCCCGAACCTCCTCGATTGGATCCAGGATCAGAAGGATGACGAGGATCGCCCAACGCTGACCAGCTTCCATGGCCCCGTGCCGCGGGTGAAGGACCTTCCTGTGGATGACCTGGAAACCGGTCGCCGACGCCTGGGCGCCTTCCTCGATCTCCAGTCCGGTTGGGAGCAGGCATGAGCGTGCGCATCAGCAAGCCCGCCCTGCTGGACGACCTGCACGCTGCGCATGAGGTCATCGAGGCCAGTGCCGGGACCGGCAAGACCTACACGCTCCAGCGGCTGGTGGCGGATCTCATCCTCCGGGGTGTGTCCACCATCGATCGCATCCTGGTGGTGACCTTCACGGAAAAGGCCACCCAGGAGCTGCGCACCCGCATCCGGAGCTACCTCCAGGAAGTCCACGACCAGACCAAAGATGACGATTTGGCTCCCTTCTGGGAGGTGGATGCAGAAGCGCGGGAGCGCCTGGCAGCGGCCCTGCGAGGCTTCGAGCGGGCCTCCATCTCGACCATCCACGGGTTCTGCCGCCAGATACTCCAGGAATCCGCTCTGGAAGGCCGCACCCTCTTCGACCGGGATCTGGCCGATGAGCGGGCGCTCTTTGGACGCGCCTTCCGGGAGGCGCTGAGTCGGGTCTTCACCCAGGTTCCCGAACTGCAGGCCATGCTCGCCGCCTCCTTGGCCGCAGGGAGCACGATGGAAGGGCTCGAAGACGAGCTCTGGAGCGTCCATTCCGACGGTGGAGACCTGCTGCCCCGATGGGACACCTGGAAGGCCTGGATCGCGGAGCTAGACCCGGCCTGGCTTGCCCAATCAGAGGCGCTCAACCTGGACTGGAAGGCCGCCGGGATCCACCACAGCACCGTCGCCTCGGCGTCGAAAGCTCTGGCGGCCCTTGCGGAAGCTTGGCCGAAAGCAACCAGTGACTACCAGCGAGCCCAAGCCCTCGATGGCCTGAGTCTGGGTTCGCTCTGGAAGGCCAGCAGCGCCTTGGCGGGGAACCATGGCCCGCTGCACGCCTGGCTGGCGCGCGGAGAGGGCTCCCTCCTCAGTCCCGAAGCACTCCAGGCGCACCTATTCCTGAACGAAGTCCGCGGGACCCAGCAGCGGCTGGAACAGACGGAAGGCCTCTTCACCTTCCAGGGCATGGTCCGCGGCGTGGTCGAAGCGCTCGATGCGACGGACGGCGAAGCCCTCGCCCAGCGCCTCCGCCAGCGCTACGACATCGCCCTGGTGGACGAATTCCAGGACACAGACCCTCAGCAGTGGAAGGTCTTCAAGCGGATCTTCCTGCGGGAGGAACGGCGTCTGGTGATCATCGGCGACCCCAAGCAGGCCATCTACGGGTTTCGGGGCGGCGACTTGCCCACCTACCAGGAAGCCTGCCGCGAAATTCTCGGCGCCGCCGGGCCCAAGCGCCTGGAACAGAACTTTCGTTCCACCCCATCAGTCATTGAGGCCACCAACCACCTCCTGAGCGGCGACGGTCCGGACCGTTTCTTCGGGGATCCCACGCTCTATCCAAACCCGGTGAGCTGTGGCCGACCCAACCTGTCGGCCAAGGTCGATGACCATCCCATCAAGCCCGTGGATGTCCTGGTGCTGGACACCATGGAGGGCGGCCAGCGCCTGTGGAAGCGCCTGGCCCGCCACCTGGCCCTGCGGATCCGCGACCTCGTGACCGCTGGGATCGCCTTCGGGGAACCCGACCAGGAAAGGATCCTGGGTTTCGGGGATGTTCAGATCCTCGTGGGCAAGGCCTCGGAAGGTGAACTCATGGCAAAAGCCCTGAGGGCCGAGGGCATCCCCTGCGCCTTCTACAAGCAGAAGGGACTGTTTCAGACCCGTGAGGCCGAGGCCTGGCTGGATGTCCTGCGGGCCGTAGCGGAGCCGCGGAACCGCTCCCTGCAGCTGCGCGCCTTCCTGAGCGCCTTCTTCGGCTACGACCTGGAGGAGCTGCGGTCCCTCCCCACCCTCTCGGAGGAACACCCCGCCCTCCAGCGCCTGCTGACCTGGGGCAGCCTGGCCCAACAGCATCGCTTCGGAGAGCTGTTCGACGCCATGCAGGAAGAAAGTGGCCTCGCGCGACGGTTGCTGGTGGCGGAGGCCGGTTACCGCGCCCTGGTGAACATCCGCCACATCGCCGAATCGCTGCTGAACGTCACCACGCAGCGGCGCGTCACCCTGGCGGACCTCATCCGGCAGTTGGAGCGGTGGCGGCGCGGCGTCGAGAAGCCCTCCGCCGAGGAAGCCGACCTGCAGCGGTTGGAGGGTGACAGGAACGCCGTCCAGATCCTCACGCTCCATGCCGCCAAGGGCCTGGAAGCACCGATTGTCGCCCTCTTCGCGTTCGGGAAGGGCCGCCGTTCGAGCCTCCTCCGGTTCCACCAGGGCGGTGAACGCTGCCTCTGCCTGGGGAGCGCCCCGGCAACCATCGACGCGCAGGCCAAGCGTGAGGCCCGGGAAGAAAGTGAGCGGCTGCTCTATGTCGGCATGACCCGCGCCCAGGCGAAGCTGATCCTCTGCGCCTTCGATCAGCGCACCGGCAAGGGCGAGCTGAAGAAGCTCAACAGCGCCTACGACACCCTGAATCAGCGGCTGGTGGGCCTGTGCGGCGAGCGGGAGGACCTCTTCACCTGGGAACCGGTGGTGGCGCTCGGCAGCACTTCCTTGGAGGAAGGGTTTTCTGCCCTGCCTGAGAACCTGACGCTTCCACGTCTTCCGAAGGCTCCGTTCTTCGACTACGCCGCCCAGGCCAGGCTGGCGAGACCCTTCGTGACCACATCGTTCACGGCCCTGCAAAGTCGCCTTGAGGCGACGGAACCTGTCATCAGTGGGGACCGCGATCAGGTGGGCGTCCGCCCCTCGGCGGGGGACCTTCCGCGAGGCACCCACACCGGCCAGGCGCTGCATGAGCTGCTGGAGTGGGTGGACCTCAGCACGCTGGATTCACTGGAAGCCTGGTCCCGGCGCCCCGAGGTGCAGGCGCAGATCCGGGCGACCCTGGATCTGCACGGCCTGCCCCGTGCCTGCGCCGCCAAGGTGGCCGAGGTCGTCCATGCGGGGCTCACATCAGAGCTTCCCCTCGCCTGGGGCGGCGGGGTTCGGATCGCCACTGCGGCGCGACTGCTGCGGGAGGTGGACTTCGTTTCGCGGTTCCTCGACGCCGAACGCTTCCCGGCCGACAAGGATCTCCTCAAGGGCTCCATCGACGTGCTCTGCGAAAGCGAAGGGCGCATCTACGTGCTGGATTGGAAAAGCAACCTGCTTCCCGACTACGAACCCGCCACCCTCCACCGCGCCGTCACAGAGCACTACCTTCTGCAGGCCCAGGTCTACCTGCTGGCCTGTCTCGCCTTTCTCGGCCTCCACGATGAAGCGGCCTACGAGGCCCGGTTCGGCGGGATCCTCTATGTGTTCCTCCGCGGGCTCCCGGGTCAAGGCACCTGGTCCCTGCGTCCGACCTGGGTCGAGGTGCAGGCCTGGAAACGCGATCTGGAGCGGGTTCACCGGGAGGTGCTCCTTGGCTGATCTGCGGGTGGTGTCTCCCGTGGGCTGCTTCGGCCCCCGCTCCTGGCAGGACACCCTGGCCCAGGCTCACCAGGTCCTGAATGACCTCAGTCTTGATCCCGCCCTGAGCGCCATGGCCCACCGGCTGGCCAGCCTGGTGCCGCCGGAGGCCTGCCACCAGGCCTTCTGGATCCTGCTGGGCGTGCTGGTGTCCGAAAGCGAAGGGCACAGCCGGGTGGACCTGGAGAACCCCGCTTGGCCCGAGCCCCTTGCCAAGGCCATGGGCCCCTGGGACTCCATGGTGAAGGCTCTCGACAACCCCGGACTGGAGGTGCTCGTCGGGGCCAGTGGGCGCCCCCTGATTCGAGAGGGCCGCTGGCTTGCCTCCCAGCGCCTGCGGACCTCCGAAGAACGGGTGGCCAACGCCGTGAAGGTTCGTTCGGGTCAGAAAGGTCAGGCTGCAACCCCCTCCGAGCAGGTGCTGGTGGCGCCGGTCAGCCTCAACCCCGATCAGAGGCGCGCCGTGACCCGGGTGCTGACCTCCCCGCTGACCCTCATCACCGGGCGGCCCGGCACGGGCAAGACCTCCATCGTCGTGGCCCTGCTGCGCGCCCTGCAGCGTCAGGACCACCCCATGGCCCTGGACCGGATCTTCCTGGCTGCGCCCACCGGCAAGGCCGCCCAGCGCATGGGCGAGGCCATTCGGCTTGGGTTGGACGGCATCCGCGAACCGGAGGCCTTGGACACGCTGCTGCGGAAGGATGGACCTGCACCGAAAACCCTCCACCGGACCCTGGGCTACCACCCCGGCGTGGGCGGCTTCCGGCACAACGCCGACAACCCCCTGCCCGCCGATCTGGTCATCGTGGACGAGGCTTCGATGATCGGCCTGGAACTCCTGGAAGGGCTGCTGGAGGCCCTGGCCCCGGACGCCCGGCTGGTGCTCCTGGGGGATGCGGATCAACTGCCCTCGGTGGACCCAGGGGCTGCCTTCCGGGAGCTGGTGGCGGCCCTGCCCGATGCCACGGTGATCCTTCGCGAGAGCTACCGCATGGACCCGAGGAATCCCAAGGGTCGGCATATCCTGCTTCAGGCGGAGCACGTCCATGACCCGGCTCGAACTGCGGAGTTGTGGGGCGAGCAGGGCATCCGCCTGGGATCCCTGGAGGAGGCCTCCGGTCAGGGCGGGGTGTGGCTGGTGGAACCGCAGGCACCCAAAAGCCGCTGGATGGCCACCTTCCTGGATCGCTGGATCAAGGAACGGGTTTGGGGTGGCGAGGGGCCGGCGGCCTGGCGCGCGCGGGTCCTGCCTCCCCTTCGCCACGGCGCCAACGGCTGGGCGGAAGCCGACCTGGCGCGAGCCCAGGCCCTGCTGGCCCACTTCGACGGCTTCCGCCTGCTCTGCCCGGTGAACGAAGGGCCAGAGCTGGATGGCGTCGATCAGCTGAACCACCACCTGCACGCGCTGGCACTGGACGCCACCGCAGACAGCTTGGAGTGGCAGCCGCGTTTCCTCGCGGGGGAGCCCGTCACGGTCCTTTCCAATGATTCCAGCCGCGGCCTCTTCAACGGCGACCAGGGCGTCATCCTGCCGGTGCAGCGCGGGGACCGCCACCCTCATCTCGAAGCGGTCTTTCCCCGGGGGGAAGGCCTGGTGAGCTTCCCCCTGGCCTCCATCCAGGACGGCCTCGCCCACGCCTATGCCATGACCGTGCACAAGGCCCAGGGCTCCGAGTTCAAGGCGCTGGCCCTGGTCCTGCCGCCAGCCGAGCACCCCTCCCTCACCCGAGAGGTGCTCTACACGGCGCTCACCCGAGCCAAGGAGGAAGTCCTCTTGATCGGCTCCCCTGAATCCGTGAACGCGGCCTCGGAACGGCGCGTCGCGCGGCGTTCTGGGCTCGGGGAGCGGCTGCTCAACGTCGATGTCCGGGACCAACCCCGTGCGGCCCCATGAAGATCGCTTCGCGCATGGACACTCGTCATCTCCGGGGCACGCTGGGCCTGGCGGGCGCGGGAACGCTGGCGGCATCCGGCCCCACGAAGCGCAGCCACCCCGCCACCAGCACTCCCCCCAGCAGCAGCCACCCGAGGGGCGATCGGGCCGCGATCCGGACGTCCTGCCAGGAGGGTATGGCCGCGAAGACCAGGTTCGCGAGCAGGAACACCATGGCGGCTTCAGACCAGCCCAGGGCAGGGTCGCCTCCGAGCCTCCAGAGAAGGAGGCCGTAGGCCAGGGGCAGCAGCGCCAACGGGGCCATGCCCACAAAGAAGGCGTTGTACCAGCGCAGGTTCCGGAAGGCCACCGAGCCCAGCACGAAGCCGTGTCCTTCCTTTCGCGGGATCACCGTGAAGTGGACCGGCTGACCGTTCAGCAGCTTCCCCACCGTCCAGTGGCAGGCCTCGTGACAGAGTGTCCCCGGCAGCGCCAGCAGCGAGCAGAGCCAGAAGGACCGCTTGGCCTGGTTCAGCACCCAGAGCATCGCGGCCATCCCCGCCAGGTACACCAGCGCGACCGCTGAACCACCCGCCTTCAATCCCCAGGAATGATCCATCAGCCCCGTTGCCCCCTGCACTCGTACCGCCACCAGACGACAGCACGCCAGGCTTCGTCCGCCATGGTGGCACCACCTTCGCGCTCACGGAATCGGATCGCACCGATCCGAACGCGGCTACGGCAGGGGACCATCCGCCTGCCTGTTCCAAGCGGCCGTGGCCTGACTCCCGCCATCTGGTCACGTATACTGGTGGTTTACCAAGGAGCGAGGGCATGGCTATCAGGGTTGGCATCAACGGTTTTGGTCGCATTGGACGCATGGTGTTCCGTGCCGCCGCCAAGGATTTCCCGGGAATCGAGATCGTCGCCATCAACGACCTGCTGGAGGCCGATTACCTGGCCTACATGCTCAAGTACGACTCCGTACATGGCCGCTTTAACGGGGATGTCGCGGTGGATGGCAAGAACCTGATCGTCAATGGGAAGACGATCCGCCTGACCTCTGAGAAGGACCCCGCCAACCTGAAGTGGGGCGATGTCGGCGTTGATGTCGTCATCGAATGCACAGGCTTCTTCCTCACCAAGGAAACCTGCCAGAAGCATATCGATGCCGGTGCCAAGAAGGTGGTGCAGAGCGCCCCGTCCAAGGACGACACCCCGATGTTCGTCTACGGGGTCAACCATGAGAAATACGCCGGCGAAACCATCGTCTCCGCCGCCTCATGCACGACCAACTGCCTGGCCCCGGTGGCCAAGGTGTTGAACGACACCTTCGGCATCAAGCGCGGCCTGATGACCACCGTCCATGCCGCCACGGCCACCCAGAAGACCGTGGA
This sequence comes from Geothrix sp., assembly GCA_030824075.1. Taxonomy (GTDB): domain Bacteria; phylum Acidobacteriota; class Holophagae; order Holophagales; family Holophagaceae; genus Geothrix. The sequence continues at coordinate 8,067 of JAVBYJ010000069.1, read as the reverse complement.
CGGCCCCTCCACCAAGGATTGGCGCGGGGGACGCGGCATCCTGGAAAACATCATCCCGTCGTCCACGGGCGCCGCCAAGGCGGTCGGGAAGGTGATTCCCGAGCTGAACAAGAAGCTCACAGGCATGGCCTTCCGCGTGCCCACCTCCGATGTTTCCGTGGTCGACCTCACCGTGGAACTGATCAAGGAAACCACCTACGAGCAGATCTGCGCCGCCATGAAGGCCGCCTCAGAGGGTTCCATGAAGGGCGTGCTCGGTTACACCACCGAGAAGGTCGTTTCCACCGATTTCCGGGGTGAGACGTGTCCCTCCGTATTCGATGCTGAAGCCGGCATCGCCCTGGACAGCACCTTCGTCAAAGTCGTCGCCTGGTACGACAACGAGTACGGCTACACCTGCAACCTGATGCGCTTTGTCCAGCACGTGGCCAAGTAAGCGCCCGCCCGGCGGATCGGCCCATTCGGGCTGAAAGCCGCCCAAGATGACCCGCGAGACGCCCGTCGGCCCAAGCCGGCAGGCGTCTCGTTCGCATCGGGTGTTCAGAACCTTCAGGGGATAGGTGCACCGATGGGATGGCTGAGGATGATAATGAAATCCGATGACTGATCCCACGCTTCATCCCAAAGCCCGCGCCTTGCCTCAGGCGACAGCTGCTGAACCTGGTGCATGTCGCCACCCTCGATCGCACAGTACGGGAGTACGCCCGGGATATCTGGAAGGCGCCGTTCGTTCCGGTGCCCCTTCCCTGAGCTGGGCCAACCCGGGCTCCTTTGTCCCATTCTCCCGATAGCCTGTACTCCAACCCCCAGAAAGAGCCATCATGACCAACAGCATCCGACGCATTGCGATCAACACCGGTGGCGGAGACGCTCCTGGTCTCAATGCCGTCATCCGCGCCGTGGTCATCGCCGCCTCCAACCGCGGCTGGGAGTGCTACGGCATTCGCGATGGGTTCAACGGCATCCTCTTCCCGGAACGCTATCCCGAGGGAGGCGTGTTCCGCCTGACCCGGGACCGCGTGCGGGGCATCGCCCACCTGGGTGGCACCATCCTCGGCACCACCAACAAGGGCAATCCCCTGCACTTCCCCATGAAGATGCCGGACGGATCGGTGAAGGATGTGGACCGCACGGGCGAGATCCTGGAGTCCTTTGCGCGCAAGGAACTGGATGCACTTGTGTCCGTCGGTGGAGATGGATCCCTCACCATCGCCCATGCCCTCTACCAGAAAGGGCTGCGCGTCGTGGGCGTGCCCAAGACCATTGATAACGACCTGGACAAGACCTACACCACGTTCGGTTTCGATACCGCCGTCGGCTTCGCCACCGAATGCCTGGACCGGCTGCACAGCACCGCCGAAAGCCATCAGCGCGTGTTCGTGGTGGAGATGATGGGCCGCTACGCGGGCTGGATCGCGCTCAACTCAGGCATCTCCGGCGGCGCCCACGCCATCCTGATTCCCGAGATTCCCTTCGACCTGGACAAGGTCGCCGCCAAGATCCGCTCCCGGGATCAGGTGGGACGCATGTATTCCCTGGTCGTTGTGGCCGAAGGCGCCAATCCGGCCCACGGCCAGCGCTCGGTGCTTGAGCAGGCCGACATCGGTCAGGCCGAACGTCTCGGCGGCATTGGCGAATGGGTGGCCAAGTCCCTTCAGGAACGCACCGGCAAGGACGCGCGGGTGGTCGTCCTGGGGCACCTGCTCCGTGGCGGCAGCCCCACCAGCTTCGATCGCCTCGCGGCCCTCCGTTTCGGAACCGCCGCCGTGAGGGCCCTGGATGAAGGCCAGAACGGCGTCATGGTGGCCCTGGCGCTCGCGGGGGTGAACTACGTCCCCCTCGAAGAAGTGGCGGGCCGCATGAAGTCTGTGCCCCTGGATTGCGACACGCTCCAAACCGGACGCGATCTGGGGATCTGCTTCGGCGATTAGGGTCTGTTCTGAAAACCAGACTCTGGTCTATCTCCGTTCTGCCACCACCACCAGATCCGACGACAGGGGGCTCCAGGCGTCGCCGGTCATGGTGCCAAACACGTCACCCACGCGGAATCCGGTGTCGCGGAGCAGGGATTCGACCTCGGCGCGGCGCCAGCCGCGAAGGGAGACATCCTGGGTGGCCATCAGTTCGAGGGGGGCCTCGGTGCCGGGACGGTAGCGCAAGGTGGCGGGGGTGAAGGTGAGACGGCCGCCGCCGTGATGGGTCATCAGGCGCAGGAAGACGGTGTCCTCACCCTCGGCCTCGCCGGGACGCAGGATGACCGGAAACGTCCGCTCGCCCCGGTCGAGGATGCGGTCGTAGTTGAGGCACTGGAGAAGGAAGGGAGCGCCCGGAAGCAGACACCTGGCGAGGCCCGAGAAGAAGGCGCGGACAGCCTCTTCCTCGCAGAGGTGGGGCAGGGTATTGCCCACACAGATGGCGCCGCCCTGCCCTGGTTCGATCACCTCCGCCAGCCGAATGAGCCCCGCCTCGACATAGTCGCCCTCGGGATCGGCCCCACGGGCCGCTTCCAGTTGGGCCGGGGAGGCATCCACACCCGTCGCTTCAAAGCCCAGCGCCGTCAGGAACCGCGTGTGCTCCCCGCTGCCGCAGCCGAGGTCAAGCATCCGGCGCGACGGCGCGCCTTCCAGAACCCGCTGGAGCAGCGGCGCTTCGCGCTGGAGGCGTTCGGGCCAGGCGATGAGGCCACGGTAGGCGAGGCGCCCATAAGCATCGGGCCGGGCATCCACGGCCCTACCTCGGCCACAGCCACCCGAAGACACCGGCGCTGAGCAGGCCATAGATGAGGGCATCGGCGAGATCCTTGACCACGCTGCCCCAGGGCTTGCCCATCCAGATGCCCATGGGGATGCTGCCGAAGCCGTAGGCCAGGAAGGAGACGGCGCCCACCACGCGGAACACCTGGAGGTAGTGGGTGCCGGGCGCCAGGGTGCGGCTGGCGAGGTAGGCGGCGGTGAAGGCCACCAGGATGGCGAAGGCGAACCACTTGCCCAGGGCCGCGCCCATGGCCGGCACCCCGCTGGGGCTGATCACCAGGAAGCCCACGGGGCCGTCCTTGTACTTCTGCTGCACCTCGGGCTTCTCCATGTCCTTCATGTCCGCGCAATGGGGCAGCACGTACTGTCCAGGCGCGGGCGTGCCCTTGCGGATGGCGGCGCGCACCTCATCTTCATTGGCAAGGGCCTTGTAGTCCGAGGCGTGCCACTTCACCACCATGTGGATGAGGCTGCTGGCGGCGAACACGCAAACGGCCGAAAGGAGGATGGGAATCCAGAGCTGAGCGAGGGTTACCATGGCGACTCCTGGTTGTCAGAACATCGGTTGAGGGGGCGTTCGTAGGGTGAGCCCGCGGTGGAATCCGGTCAAGGGGATTGAGGGTGCTTTCTCGGCTTCTTGGGACCCGGGGCAGATTGGATCCCCGCCGCGGCGTCCACGGCATCGATCCAGCCAGCCCGGGCCTTGGGGAAGGCATCGGCGTAGGGTACGTAGGGCTTCAGGTCGAGCACCGGCGTACCATCCAGCAGGTCCACGCCCCGCAGGCGGAGCGTGCGGCCCTCCACGGCCACCAGTTCCACCGCGGACAGACCGATGGCGTTGGGCCGGTGGGGCGAGCGCGTGGCCAACACCCCCCGCTTGGCCTTCGGGCCGCGGGGCGGCTGCACCAGGGGCGCCCAGCCCTCGCTCAGGTGAAAGGCGAAGATGAGCCAGAGGCGCTCGAAGCCTGCCAGATCGCGCAGCACGGTCTCGGGCAAGGAGGCATCCAGCTCCAGCGTGGCCTCTGCGGGGGCGCCCGTTTCCGTGCCCGCCACCACCGTGGACTGGTGGGGCGCATCGATGCGCCGGGCATAGGGAGTGCGTACGACGCCGATGGGACGGTAGGTGAAGGCGGTGGCGTTCATGCTTGAAGGGTAGCGTCCCCGGCTCCTTCTGCGGCGATGATGGAATCCATGGACGATGCGAACGAACCCCGCCAGCGCCGGGTCCGGTACAAGGGCACCCACCCGCGGCGCTTCGCGGAGAAGTACAAGGAACTGTCGCCGGAACAACATGCCGGTGAGTTGGAGAAGGTGATGGCCCGGGGCCACACGCCAGCGGGGACGCACCGTTCGATCATGGTGGTGGAGATCCTGGCGGTGCTGGATCCGAAGCCCGGCGAGGTGGCCCTGGACGCCACCCTGGGCTACGGCGGGCACACGCGGGAACTCCTGCCCCGGCTGCTGCCCGGTGGGCGGCTCTTCGGTGTGGATGTGGATCCCCTGGAACTGCCCCGGACCGAGGCCCGGTTGCGGGACCTGGGTTTTGGCGAGGCTGTTTTCACCGCGCGCCGCATGAACTTCGCGGGGCTGCCGCGGTTGCGGGCGGAGTCGGGCGGCTTCGATGTGGTGCTGGCGGACCTCGGCGTATCTTCGATGCAGATCGACAACCCGGCCCGGGGCTTCACCTGGAAGGTGGAGGGTCCCCTGGATCTGCGCCTCAACCCCCAGCGGGGGCGGTCCGCCGCCGACCTGCTGGCCACCCTCGATGAGCAGGCCCTGGCGGATCTGCTCGTGGAGAATTCTGACGAGCCCCACGCAGCGGCCATCGCGAGACACGTTCACGGCCAAGAAATTCGCACCACCCGCGACCTCGCGGAGCGCATACGCTCGGCGCTGCGCACCGAGCGACTGGATGACGATGACGTGAAGCGAGCCATGCAGCGCACCTTCCAGGCCCTGCGCATTGCCGTGAACGACGAGTTCACGGTGCTGGACCAGTTCCTCTCCCTGCTGCCGGGCTGCCTGAACCCGGGTGGTCGCGTGGCGATCCTCACCTTCCACTCGGGCGAGGATCGCCGGGTCAAGAAGGCCTTCCAGCAGGGGCTCCGGGACGGGGTCTACGCCGAGGTCGCCCCCGAGCCCATCCGCGCCTCGCCGGAGGAGCGGCGGTCCAACCCCCGGTCCACCAGCGCGAAGCTCCGCTGGGCACGACTTCCGATGCCTTGAGCCTTGCGATAGGGTGATCGCATATGCCCACGGCCACGCCACCCTCCCCCCTTCGCACGACCCTCCTCTGGCTCCTCGCCGTCCTGCTCATGGCCGGGACCGTGTACTACCAGCGGCGCACGGGACCGACCCATCCCTTGCGAGGAACGGTGATCACGGGCGGCCAAACCATCGCCTATAAGTTGATCCGCAGCGAAGAGACCGTGCGCGAAGCCCGGGTGGCCCTGCCGGATCCGAGCGCGCCGGCGGTGCTGGTGTGGCGCCGGTTCCCCACCCAGGATGATTGGACCCGTCAGCCCATGGTTCTTGAGCTGAAGGGCGGCCAGACGGAGCGGGCCGGGTACCTCCCGAAGCAGGCCCCGGCGGGCAAAGTGGAATACACGGTGGAAGTGGGCGAGGGCCGCAGCCTGGTGCGCATCCCTGCGGCGGACCCCATCGTGCTGCGTTACAAGGGGCCCGTTTCGACGCCCCTGCTCCTCGCTCATCTGTCCATGATGTTCATCGCCGTCCTGGTGGGACTGCGGGCGGGCCTGGGCGCCCTCTTCGGTGCCACGGCGCCGCGGCGCCTGGTGTGGATCACCCTGGCCTGCCTGACCCTCGGCGGCCTGATCCTTGGGCCCTTCGTGCAGAAGGCCGCCTTCGGCCACTACTGGACGGGCTTTCCCTGGGGCTACGACCTGACGGACAACAAGACCCTGCTTATGTGGGGCGTCTGGGTTCTCGCCGCCCTCGTCGCCGGACCACGCCCCCACCGCCGCGAAGGCTGGAGCCGTGCCGCCGTGCTGGCAGCCACCCTCGCCATGGCGATCGTGTATCTCATCCCCCACAGCCTGCGCGGCAGCCAGCTGGACTACAGCAGGCTGAAGACCGGCGGCGACGCGAAGGATGCGGTGGTCACCGGGCGTTAGGAACGGTCCCGGCCAATCGTCCCAGGGCCAGCGCGAAGCGGACCTGTTGCATCAGGCCTTCCAGGTTCCAGGCGGGGTCGTAGCGGTCTGTGGGCCGGTGATAGTGGTTCAGGAAGGCCGCGGCCTTGGCCTGGAGCGCGGCCTTGTCGCCCAGGTAGTCCCAGCCGCCATCCAGGGAGAAGCCCGGCGACAGGGCTGGTACGCCGGCCTTCATGAAGGGGAAGTGATCGGACCGGAAGCAGAGTCCCGCGGGGTCGGCCTTGGCGGGCGTGATGACCAGACCCGTGGCGGCAGCGGCCTGGGCGCAGAGGGCGCGGAGGCGGGGCTCGTTCGAGCCCAGCAGGCCAATGTCCCGAGTGGGGCCCACCACGTTGAGGCTTTCGAGGTTGATGCCCAGCACCGTGCGCGCCAGGGGCCAAAGCGGCGCCGCCACATACGCCGAGGCCCCCAGCAGGCCCTGCTCTTCCGCACAGGGGAAGAAGAACATCACGCTGCGCTTCAAGGGGTGTTGGACCAGGGCCTTCGCCAGAGCCAGGACCCCCGCGCAGCCAGAGGCGTTGTCCACGGCCCCGGCATAGATGGCGCCATCCGGTCCCTTGCCGAAGTGATCCCAGTGGGCCGAGTAGACCACCAGCTCGTTTCGCAGGTCGGCGTCCGTGCCGGGCAGAATGCCCGCGACGTTCCACTGCTCCAGCGAACGGACCGCTGAGCGCAGGTGGCCCTTGGCCTGCAGGGGCAGCGCCACCGGCCGGAAGGTCAAGCCATCGGCCCCAGCCGCCAGCGCCCGGAAATCCAGGCCCGCCAAGGCGAAGAGGCGAATGGCCGTGGCTTCCGTGACCCATCCCTGGACGGCCCCCGCCTGCCCCGAGCCCTCCCGCTGGAAACGTTCCTGGATCCAGCCGTTTTTCACCACGGGCCAGCCGTACCCGGCGGAGGCATCCGTATGCACCAGCAGGGCGCCTGCGGCGCCGCGACGACGGGCCTCTTCGAACTTGTAGGTCCACCGCCCGTACTGATTCTCCGGTTCGCAGCAGAGGGGCATGGGGGGGCCGCTGGGCCGGTCGCCCACCAGCATGACGAGGATGCGGCCCCGCACATCCAGCCCCTTGTAGTCATCCCGGCTCCCGTCAAGGGCGGTGATGCCGTGGCCCACGAACACCAGCGGCGCGTCCACCACCAGCGCGTTTTCCGCTGATGCGGCGCCCATCACGAAATCCACGCCAAAGGCCGGCACCAGGGTGCCCTTCGGTCCCGCGAAACTCAGGCCACTGGCGGCCGCATCCAGCCGGATGCCCGACAGCTTGACCGTCTGACGGTAGCTGGCACCGTTGGCGGGCGCGAGGCCCAGGACCTGCAGCTGGGTCTCCAGGTACCGCACGGCCAGCTCCCCGCCCCGCTGCCCCGTGCCGCGGCCCTCCAGCACATCGTCGGAGAGAAAGGCCAGGTGGGCCCTGAGGGCAACCTCATCCACCTTCGGCCCCTGGGCCATCAACGCAGAGCAGGCAAGGATGGCGCTCAAAATGGGTCGCATGGCGGCCTCCATGGATCCCACTATAGAGCGCCTACTTCGGCTGGCGGGGCTCGGCGATCCAGGCGACGGCCACAGAGACGGCGTAAAGGGCCAGCAGCACGACACTGAAGAAGACCGTGGTGACGACGACATCGCCGGGCGTGAAGAAGGCGCTGAAGACCAGGATCACCAGCGTGGCGTGGCGCCAGTACTTCAGCATCAGGCGGGCGGTCACGATCCGGAACTTCGCCAGGAAGAAAAACAGGACGGGCAGCTCGAACATCGCGCCGGTGATGAGCGTGGTGGAGATGAACAGGTCCAGGTAGTCGGAGGCGTGGAGGTTCGCGCGAAGACCCGCCGAGGCGGCTTCCTGGAAGAGGATGTCGCCGAGGAATGTGAAGGCCTGCTTGTAGGCGAAGGCAGCGCCCGCGAGGAAGCACCCTGAGGTCACGAAGACGAAGGGGACGACAAGGCGGCGTTCCTTGGGCAGCAGGCCGGGCCGGATGAAGGCCCAGAGCTGGTAGAAGAGGAAGGGCGCGCAGAGCACGGCGGCAGACCACAGGGAGAGCCGCATCATGCTGAAGAAGGGTTCCGTGAGGTCCGTGAAGGCGAAGGGATCGAGGGAGGACACCGGCTTGCCGGTCTGGCGGGCCATGGCCTCCAGGAAGGG
>JAVBYJ010000048.1 GCA_030824075.1 Geothrix sp. | reverse complement strand
CACGGGCCCCTTCGAAGCCGCTCTGCGCGGTGGCGCCGGCACCCTAGGCGGGGCGGTGATTGCCGAGTACAAACAGGCTTCGCCTTCCCTGGGGCCCTTTGCCATGGGAACGCCGCTTCTGGCTCAGCTCCACGCCTACCTGGAAGGGGGCGCATCGGCCCTTTCGATCCTCGCGGAACCGGCCTATTTCCGGGGTTCGGCCGAACACCTCAGGGTGGCGGCGGGCCTTGGCGTGCCCCGCCTCTACAAAGGGTTCGTGATCTCAGATATCCAACTGGCCGAGGCTGAAGCAGCAGGTGCCGAGGCCGTTCTCCTTATTGCGCGGGTGCTCAAGGGGCACACGGCCGCGTTCGCCGAAGCGGCCCGGGCCCGGGGTCTTGAACCCCTGGTGGAATTGCACGACCTCACGGAAGTGGCCTTTGCCCAGGCTGCGGGCGCCCGCCTGGTGGGCATCAACGCCCGGGACCTTTCCACCTTCACCCTGGGCGAACCCACTGCGGCGCCACTGCGAAGCGCCTTCCCGGAAGCCATCCTCATCCGCGAGTCGGGCCTTGCCACGCCGGAGGACGCCCGGGCGGCCCTGCGGGCGGGCTTCGATGCGGTGCTCATCGGCGAGGCCCTCATGCGCAGTCCAGATCCACGGGGTTTCTTGACCCGTATCCTGGCGAATCTCCGCACGGTGACCCAGTGAGCGTCCTGGCTAAGGTCTGCGGACTGAGCCGCGCAGAGGATGTGGCTTTTGCCTTGGCGGAGGGTGCGGACCTCCTCGGCTTCGTGTCGCACCCGCCAAGCCCTCGACATTGTTCAGACCTGTCTGTCGCAGAGGCGTGTCTGGAGCGCGCCGTGCTGGTGAACGTGGCGGACCGCAGCGAGGCGGTGCTTGAGCTGGCGCGCTGCCACGGTTTCCGATGGGTGCAGCCCCATCTTCCGGAAGGGGAACGCGAACGCGGCGTCCGCCTCCTTCGCGCGGCCGGGTTCAAGGTGCTGCTGCCCTGGGCGGACGAACCCGGCCAGATTCTGGTACCTGCGGATCTATACCTATGGGAGCCCAGCGCCGCGATCACGGGGATGGCGGGAGGATCGGGGCAGGGGCACGGGATGGCCTTTCCACCGCCAGGTGACTTTCTGCTGGCGGGGGGGCTGGACGCCACCCATCTGCGAGAGCGAGTGGCGGCCATTCCAGCCACCTCGCGTGTGCGGTTCCGCGGGGTAGATGCCGCCAGCCGCCTAGAGGTCTCGCCCGGTCGAAAGGACCCCGCGAAGGTCTCCGCCTTCATCCACACGGCCCATGATCTGGAGTCGGCATGACCGAAGGATTTGCCCTTCCCACGCGCTTCGGCGCCCAGTCCCTCGGCGGCTGTTACGCCCCGGAAACCCTCATGCAGCCCCTCCTCGATCTCGAGGCGGCCTTCCGAGCCGCCTCGGTGGATCCGGCGTTCCTCGCGGAGCTGAGGGCGGAGCTGCGCCACTTCGTCGGCCGGCCCACGCCGCTCACGCCCGCGCCTCGCCTCGCTGCCAAGCTGGGCCTGAAGGTCCTGTTCCTCAAACGCGAGGACCTCACCCACACGGGCGCCCACAAGATCAACAACGCCCTGGCCCAGGCCATCCTGGCCCGGCGCATGGGCAAGACAGAGATCATCGCGGAGACCGGCGCGGGCCAGCATGGCGTGGCCACGGCGGCGGCCTGCGCCCGGCTGGGCTTGGCCTGCACGGTGTACATGGGCGTGACGGACATGGCCCGGCAGGCGCCGAATGTGGCTCGTATGAGGCTCTTCGGGGCCAAGGTCATGCCCGTTGAAGCGGGGCAGGGCACCCTCAAGGAAGCGGTGAACGAGGCCCTGCGGGCCTGGGCGGGCCAATGCGACCGCGCCCATTACATCCTGGGATCTGCCCTCGGACCTCATCCCTTCCCGACCCTGGTGCGCAGCTTCCAGACCGTCATTGGGGAAGAAGCCCGGGCCCAGGTGATGGACCAATCCGGTTCGCTGCCGGAGGTGGTCCTCGCCTGCGCGGGCGGCGGCAGCAATGGCCTGGGCCTGCTGGTGCCCTTTCTGGGCGATGGCTTGCGCCGGGTCGCTGTCGAGGCTGGAGGGTATGGTACGGCCCTTGGAGAACATGCGGCGCGTCTTGATGGCGGCCATATGGGTGTGCTGCACGGCTGCAAGACGCTGCTGTTGCAGGACGAGCACGGCCACACCGCCGAAACCGCCAGCATCAGCGCGGGACTGGACTACCCGGCGCTGGGTCCGGAACTGGCGGCCCTGGTCTTGGATGGGCAGGTGGAGGTGCGCCGGGCCTCCGATGAGGAGGCGTTGACCGGTGCCCGAATGCTCTGCGAAAACGAGGGCATCCTGCCCGCCCTGGAGAGCAGCCACGCCTTGGCTCTGCTTCCTGCCCTCGTCGCCGAAGGGGTCGCCACGGTTCTGCTGGGCCTCAGCGGCCGAGGTGACAAGGATCTATCGACCTACCAAGCGCGCCTGGGGATCTGAGATGAGTTTGAATCCACTGCTTCCTTTTCTCATGGCGGGTGACCCTTCGCTTGAGGCGCTGCCGGCCCTGCTCGCCGAGGCGAAAGCGCTCGGGCTCGAGGCCATCGAATTGGGCCTGCCCCACTCGGACCCCATTGCGGATGGTCCGGTGCTCCAGGCCGCGGCGCATCGCGCCATTGCCCGTGGCGCCACGCCCCGGCGGGTGCTGGAATCCCTGGCGGGACTTTCGGAGAGTCCGGACATCATCCTCTTCACCTACCTGAATCCCCTGTTCCAGATGGGCGCGGAGCGGTTGAAGCAGTTGCTTGCGCCTACCCCGGTGAGGGCCCTGCTGGTGGTGGATCTGCCCTTCGGGGAGGAATCTGATTTGGAGGCGACCTTGCGAACGGCGGGCTACCCGATGGTGCCCCTGCTGGCGCCCACCACCACTCTCGGCCGCGCCCGTCAGATCCTCTTGGACCGGCCGGATCCAGGGCCCTCCGCCTGCTTCGCCCAGCGATTCGCGTACGTGGTGGCCCGGCTGGGCGTCACCGGCACAGGGCAGGGCATGGACCGGGAGCCCATTTCGAGGCGGTTGGAGGCACTGAAGGGCCTGACAGAACGCCCGCTGGCCGTGGGCTTCGGCCTCTCGGATCCGCAGAGTCTGAGTGTCATCCGGACCATGGGTGCCACGCCGGTGATCGGGTCGGCGCTGGTCCAGGAACTGGCTGAGGGGCGGAGCCTACGCGAAGCGCTGACACCGCGCATGGTTGACGATGTATAGATCGTGAATCAGCACGACGACGGGGCCTCTCGGGAGTGGTTGCAGGACGGTAACGATTTGGTATCGTGGTCCATCATCATCCCTACGGAATCGGCTGGCGACAGCCACTCACCCCGGGAACCCGGGTCAGGAGCTATGCCCCTATGAGCCATCGTTCACGTCTCACCCTCACCGTCCTTACCCTGGTCGCCGCGGGCGCCTTCGCGCCTCAGGCCCAGGCCAGCGGCTTCCAGCTTCGTGAACAGAGCCCCAGCGCCCAGGGCAACGCCTTCGCTGGCGTCAGCGCAGGCGGCAACGACATCAGCTCGATGTTCTTCAATCCAGCGGTGATGACCCAATTTTCGGGCAACCAGTTCGCGATCGGCGGATCCTATGTCGGCCTGAGCGCCGAGTATTCCAATGGAACCGCCTCCCGCACACCGGCTTTGCTCGCCCTTGGCTTCAACCCGTCGTACCTGCCCATCTCTGGGCAGCCCACACATGGGAATGCGGCCATCTCGGCGGTGCTGCCCGCGATCAACCTGATGTACAGCCTCAACAAGGACCTGAAGGTTGGATTCTCCGTCAATGTCCCCTTCGGGCTCACCACGGAGTACGACGGCGACTGGATCGGCCGCTACCATGCCCTGAAGTCCGAACTGAAGACCATTGACCTTTCACCGAGCATCGCCTACCGGTTCAGTCCCGAGTGGTCCGGCGGCGTGGCCTTCATCGCTCGTAAGGCGGATGCGGAACTCACCAATGGCGTGGACTACGGCACCGCCCTGGGCCTCGCCGCCGGCGCACAGTTCGCCGCCGCGGGCCTCTCCACCACCATCCCTCCCGGGGGGCAGAACAGCGCGGCGGCAAGCGCGGCCATGGCCATCGGCGGCGTTCCCGGTGGCTACGATGGCAAGGCCGGCCTCAAGGGCGATGGCTGGGGCTACGGCTTCAAGGTGGGCCTGATCTGGGAACCCACCCAGGCCTTCAAGATCGGCCTCGCCCACCAGAGCGCCATGACCATGACCCTGAAGGGCGATGCCTCCTTCGAGATTCCGGCCTCGCTCCCGGCGACCGGGGCGGCCTCTCTGGCCGCCAAGGGGTTGAAGAACGGCGGTGGTTCGGCTGAACTCAACCTTCCCGGTACGACCTCTCTGGGCCTCAACTACAACGTCAGCGACACCTTTTCGCTTCAGGGAGAGGCGGCGCTGTCCACCTGGTCCCGCTTTGCGGAACTGCGGGTGAAGTTCGACACCGGCGCGCCGGATTCCATCACGGCCGAGAACTGGCAGGACACCTGGTTCTACTCTCTGGGTGGCACCTGGAAGATGAACCAGGCCTGGACCCTCCGGGCCGGTCTGGCCTTCGACCAGAGCGCTGCGGACGACAATCACCGCACCCCCCGCATTCCCGACAATGACCGCAAGTGGGTCTCCTTCGGCGCCTCCTACACCCACTCCAAGGCGATCTCCATGGACTTCGGCTACACCCATATCTTCGTCGAGGATGGCAAGGTCAACCTTTCCTCCGCGGGCGACAACATCACCCGGGGCAGTCTCACTGGCACCATCAAGGCCGCCATCAACATCCTGGCCGCGCAGGTGCGGTACAGCTTCTAGCCAACGACCTTCAGACAAGGAGAGGGCCCGATGATTCGGGCCCTCTCCTTGTCTGGTAGGCGGTTAGGCCTACACCCGCTCCACCGCCATGGCGATGGCGTTGCCGCCACCCAGGCACAGCGCGGCGACGCCACGCTGCTTCCCGTGACGCTCGAGCGCATGGAGCAGGGTGGCCATCACCCGTGCGCCCGACGCACCGATGGGATGGCCCAGGGCCACGGCGCCGCCATGGACGTTGATGCGGTCCGCAGGCAGGTTTAGCTCGTTCATGGTGGCCACCAGTTGCACCGCAAAGGCCTCGTTGATCTCCCAGAGATCCACATCGCCAGTGCTCCAGCCCACCTGGGCGAGCAGCTTGCGGATGGCTTCCACAGGCGCCATGAGGACCCATTCGGGATCGAGCCCCGCCGTGGCAGTGCCAAGGATCCGCGCCTGGATGGGCAGGCCATGGGCCTTGGCGAAGGATTCCGTGCTGACCAGGACGGCCGCCGCGCCGTCGTTCACGCTGGGGGCGTTTCCGGCGGTGACGGTGCCATCCTTCTTGAAGGCCGGGCGCAGCTTCGACAGGGATTCCACGGTGGAATCGGCCCGGGGGCTCTCATCCTCGCTGACCAGCAGGTCGCCCTTCTTCCCGGGTACGGCGATGGGCACGATCTCGGCCTTGAAGGCACCGGACTGCATGGCGGCAATGGCCTTGCGGTGGCTTTCGGCGGCCCAGGCATCCTGGGCCTCTCTGCCCACACCGTATTTGGCGGCCACCAGTTCGCCCGTGAGGCCCATGTGCTGGTCCGTCATGGCGCACCAGAGGCCATCAAGGATCATGGCGTCCTTGGCCTCGGTGTGGCCCATGCGGGCCCCGGCCCGGAGCTTGGGCAGGAGGTAGGGCACGTTCGACATGGATTCCATGCCGCCCGCCAGCACCACGTCATGGTCGCCCAGCCGCACAGCGTTGGCCGCCAGCTGGATGGCCTTGAGGCCGCTGCCGCAGACCTTGTTGATCGTGAGGGCCGAAATGCTGGAGGGCAGGCCACCCCGCAGGGCCGCCTGACGGGCAGGGGCCTGGCCCACGCCCGCGCTCACCACGTGGCCGAAAATCGCCTCGGTGGGCGCCGCGCTGGGCACGGTGGCCAGGAGGGCCTTCACTACCTGGGCCGCCAGGTCCGGCGCGGCCAGAGGTGCGAGCGCCCCCTGGAACTTCCCGATGGGGCTGCGGAGGGATTTCACGATCACGGCGTGGGACATGGGAATGCACTCCAAAGAGAGGTCTATCAGCTCACTTGCCACAGAGCGCTAGCTCAAGGGCCGCGGTCGCCGAGGGGGCATGGGGTCATCAAGCGCGCTGAGATCCAGCCCCTCCAGATTCAAGGTGGGCGAGGCGGCCACGTAGATGTCTGGCGCTTCTTCCTGAAGGTGACGGCGGGTGCGGTCCATGAGGGCTTCCACTTCCCGCAGGAACTTCAGACGTTCCATCTTCAGGCTGCGCAGTTGCACTTCCAGCTCCACCACGTGCTGCTGGGCCTCGCGGATGACCTCCTCCGCCTTGAACTGCGCCTCGCGGATGATCAGTTCCTTCTCGCGGCTGGCGCCGTCCAGCACATCCTCCCGGGTGCGCTGGGCCTGGAGCAGGGTCTCGCGGAAGATGCGGTCCTGGTCCTGGTACTGGCGTAATCGCTCACGACTATCGAGGACCTCCTCCTTCAGCTTTTGGTTCTCCGCCAGCAATTCCTCCCATTCCCCCGCGACTTCATGGAGGAAGGTCCGCACCTCGGATTCCTCGAGGCCCCGGAAGCCTTTTTCAAATTCCCTGCGCTGGATGTCTAAGGGGGTGTACTTCATGGTTCACCTCAGGAGGTCAGGGCCCGGAGGAAGACCCGCTGGATGACGCCAAGCAGGAGCACGGCGATGAGGATGTCGAGGCTGAAGCCCCCGATGGGCGGCACCAGCGCCCGAATGGGATGAAGGATCGGATCCGTGACCGTATGCAGCAGCCGAATCCACCGGTTTCCCGGGTCGATGGGGAACCAGGAGAGGATGGCTACCGCTAGCAGCAGGTAGATCAGGACATCAAGTCCGTAATAGGCAATGGTGAAGAGAAGAGGCATGGGCAGGATCCTGGGAACCCGATCATCATAACGGGGAGAGGGATCAATCCATGCGCATTGGCATCTCCTGCTACAGCACCTTCGGTGGTTCGGGCGTCGTGGCCACGGAGGTGGGCAAAGCCCTCGCCGCCCGCGGCCACGATGTGCACATTCTCAGCCCCAGCCTGCCACCGCGCCTGGTGGGCTTCGAGGATCGCATCAACTTCCATGAGGTCCGGGCCTCGCCCTATCCCCTCTTTGAGGATGCGCCCTATTCCATTGCCCTGGGCTCGAAGATGGCGGATGTGGCCGAACACCATGGGCTGGATATCATCCACGCCCACTATGCCATTCCCCATGCCATGGCGGCCCTGCTGGCACGAATGGCCATTCCGAGCCTGAAAGTGGTGACCACCCTTCACGGCACGGACATCACGGTGGTGGGCAGCGATCCCAGCTACCTGCCCATGGTCAAGATGGCCATCCGTGAGAGCGACGGCGTCACGGCGGTCTCCGAATACCTGCGCCAGGAGACCATCCGCACCTTTGGGGTGGATCGACCCATCGACGTCATCGGCAACTTTGTGGAGCCCCCAGGGCACGAGCGCCCGGATTGCCGGGCCTGGCTGGCGCCCAAGTCCGCGTATGTGTTGACCCACATTTCCAACTTCCGCCCCGTGAAGCGGGTGATGGATGTTCTGAGGGTATTCGAGCGGGTGCGGAAGGAGGTCCCCGCCCGACTGGTGATGGTGGGAGACGGCCCGGACCGGGTGGAGGCTGAGGCCTACAGCCGGGACCGGGGGTTCGCCTCGGAAGTCCGATTCACGGGCAAGCAGCTGGACATCGGCACCGTGCTGGCCTGCTCCGACCTCTTTCTGCTGCCCAGCGCCACGGAAAGCTTTGGTCTGGCGGCACTGGAGGCCATGGGCCACCGGGTGCCGGTCATCGCCAGCCGGGTGGGAGGCCTTCCCGAGGTGGTGCGTCACGGCGTGGACGGTTACCTCGAACCCATGGGTGATGTGGACGCCATGGCGGCGGACGCGCTGACCCTGCTCCGCGACGAGGATCTCCGGCTGACCATGGGGAATGCCGCTCGGGAACGGGCTCTGGGCACCTTCGCGGAGGGCCCGATCGTGGATCAGTACGAAGCCCTGTATCGCCGGGTCCTGGGGGAAGCGTGATGAATCCGGGTCAGGTACCTGCGGAGAGTCAGCATCCCCCCAGGACCGCCGATGAGATGACCATGAAGGAGTCTGAATGAAAGGGTGGCGGATCCTGCTGATGGCCCTGGCTGCGGTGTTCGCCATGGCCTCGGAGGGTTGGCATCGACCGTTTTCGGTGCTTGGGCCCGACCAGGGCCTGCCCACCGGCGCGATCACGAGCCTGACCCAGGACACGGACGGGTTCATCTGGGTGGGGACAGAGAGCGGTCTGCTGCGGTATGAAGGTGGACTCTGCAGCCGATGGACCCGGGAAGATGGATTGCCGTCGGCCTACATCCATCGGGTTCTCGCAGATCCCGCAGGCGGCGTATGGGTTTCGACGGCCCGGGGGCTGGCTCGAATCCGAGGTGGACACATCGAGGTGGCGCGTCTCGGCGGTGAAACCGGCAAAGTGCCGATTTCCATGGCCCTAGACACCTCCCGGCGCCTCTGGATGGCGACCACCCAGGGCGTCTTTGTCCAGGAAGAGGGCACCCACTTCAAGCTTCAGACCTGGGTCGCGCCGGGGCGACTGGTCGTTCTGGCGACGGGGACCGGCGGAGCCATGCACCTCGGCACGGACCAGGGCCTGCATACCATCCTCCCGAACGGCGCCATCCAGACCTGGGGGCCGGCCCAGGGCCTGCCCAAGGCTGGCGTCTCCCTTCTGGTGGAGGATGGGGAAGGGCGCATCTGGGCCGGGTCGGGCCGACACCTCGTCATGAAGGCCCGGGAAGCCCACCGATTCAGCGACGAGTCTTACCGGCTGAAAGCCAGCCTCTCCCCCAACAGCCTCCCCTTCGTGGATGCGGATGGATCCGCCTGGATTCCCACCCAGGCGGGAGCCTTGCACGTGGAGGGGCCCCGGACGGAGCAGATCGACGCCACGGCAGGTCTGCCTTTCCGATGGGTTCGAACGGTCTTTCGGGACCGGGAGGGCACCCTTTGGATCCTGGGCACCACCCTGGCCCGCCTGCAGGGGGCGGGGCGGGTGTGGAACCATTCCCTGGCCTCCAGTGTTTCCGGGGAAGTGGTCTGGTCGATCTCCCGGGACTCTCGGGGCCACCTGCTGGCGGCCACGGACGATGGCGCCATACGGGTTAATCCTGCCGGTCTCCAGCGGATCCCTGGCACGGAAGGTCGCCGAATCAAGAGCCTCGCCATGGACCGTTCGGGTCTGCTCTGGATGGTCAGCACCATCGGGCCCACCCTCTGGCTCCGCCCTGGCAGTCTGAAAGCCGAGACCGCGTCCCTGGGTGACCTGGGCTATGCCGTGAATACGGTCATGGAGGATTCGAAGGGAACGCTCTGGCTGGGCCATACCCGCCAAGGGTTGCTCCGATGGGACCGAACCACCCGCCGGCTGATACAGGAACTGGGTCCGTGGTCGGTGCCTGCAGGTAGCCTGGGAGTTTTCCGGGTACGGGAGGACGCCCGGGGCCGCCTTTGGGCCGCGACGACTGCAGGGCTGTTCGTGAGGGATATCGCTAGGATCTGGCGCCAGTTCAATGAAGCCCAGGGGCTTCTGCCCTTCGGGCTCTATGGCATGGCTTTTCTGCCTGACGGGAGCGCCTGGCTGCACTACCAGGAGTCCCAGGGCCTGATGCGCGTCCAGGTCGAGGGGGACCGGTTGTCCGTCCTCGAACGGCGGGTGAAGGGACAGGGGCTGCGCTCCGACCTGATCTATGCGGTGGATGTCGATGAACATGGCCGCACCTGGGCCACCACGGACCAGGGCCTGGACCGCCTGGATCCCCCTCTTCATGTGGGCCGCCGTGAGGGCATGGTCAGCGAGGACTGCGCGATTCTGGCGCTCCTGACCGAACGGGATCGCGTGTGGGTGGGCACGGCCGCGGGACTGGTGCGCTACGAGGCTGGAAACCCTGAACCCCGGGAGGCACCCCCCAAGACCCACATCCTGCATCTGCTGCAAGGTGAACGCAGGGTGGAAACCCCCTCTGGGGAGATGAAGCCGATCCCAGCCGGGGAGTCTTCCCTGGCCTTTCGGGTGGCTGTCCCCAGTTACCGGAACGAAGGTCAGATGAAGATCCAGGTGCGCCTCCTGGGCATCGAGGATGGCTGGCGCGATCTGGACGCGCCCCTGGCACGCTATCCAGCCCTGCCGGGTGGAACCTACCGGTTCGAGGCCCGCGCCGTGAATCCCGAAGGCGAGATTGGCCCTGTCACCAGCCTCGGGTTTCAGGTGCGTCCGCCTTGGTGGCGTTCCTGGTGGGCCCTCTCCCTTGAAGGTCTGTCCATTGCCGCCGTGGTGCTGCTCATCCTCCGGGCGAGGCTGGCGGTTCTCGCGCGCAGCAAGGCCGAACTGGAAGTCCTGGTCGCGAAACGCACCGAAGAATTGCGGCTCCGGAACGAGGAACTCTCCACCGCCCTCGGGAACGTGAAACAGCTCTCAGGCCTTCTTCCGATTTGCGCCTCCTGCAAGAAAATCCGCGATGACGGGGGCTACTGGAACCAGCTGGAGCAGTACATCAGCGATCACTCCGAGGTCGGCTTCTCCCACGGCATCTGTCCGGATTGCGTGGAGACGATGTTTCCGGGCCATACCGCGCGACATGCCAGCAAGGATTCCGAGTAGAAGTCCGGCTGGTTCCATTCGGGGCCGTGGCCAGGCAGCGTGATATTTCCGCCGTCTAAGCTTGCTTCTTCCTCGGTATAAAAATCAGAGGATCGCGGCCGTGGCTTCGATCCCCAGGTGGTGGCTGACCCTAGACTTCGGGCAGCGTCCGCGCTGACCGAAGGAGGCAGACTCGAACTGCGCGCGTGGCTGGCCCCGGCTGCGGACACTGCGCAGGCCCCACTGGGGCCTTGCTCGCTATGGGCTATCTGGCCGCCACTGCTTCTCGGCAGCTCGAGTCTGTTGGCTTGGGTGGGGATTACAGCCACACCGGAGCAGTTCGGCTCCGGTGTGTTGAGTGGTGGCTGACCCTAGATTTCGGGCAGCGTCCGCGCTGACCGAAGGAGGCAGACTCGAACTGCGCGCGTGGCTGGCCCCGGCTGCGGACGCTGCGCAGGCCCCACTGGGGCCTTGCTCACTGCAGCCTACTGGGCCGCCACTGCTTCTCGGCAGTCCGAGTCTGTTGGCTTGGGTGGGGATTACAGCCACACCGGAGCAGTTCGGCTCCGGTGTGTTGAGTGGTGGCTGGAGGCAGACTCGAACTGCCGACCTAGGGATTATGAGACCCTCGCTCTAACCACCTGAGCTACCCAGCCATGAAGAAATAGCCTAGCGTAGGCGCGGGTCTTCGTCCAATGCTCAGTTCAGATCATCCACCAGCACCACGATGAGGCGCTTGGGGCCGTGGACGCCATAGGCGAGGGTCTGTTCGATGTCGGCGGTCTTGCTGGGACCGGAAATCAGCAGGGCGTTGGGGGGCAGGCTGCGGCCCCAGCCCAGGTTCTTCACGGCGGACCAGAAGCTGTCCTGGATGGTAGAGGCCCGCAGGAGCGCGAGGTGGATCGGCGGCACCAGGGACATGAGCCGGGGCTCGGCGGGACCTGGCATCAAGAGCAGGCCACCGGTTTCGGCGACACCACCCACCGTGCCAGTAAAGCCGGCATCGACGCCCGTGAAGAGTTCCTGTTTGAAGGCCTCGACGGGGCGATCGTAGGGCATCAACTGCGTGCCACCGGGGGCCCAGGATGCGAGAAGAGCCCTGCCAGCCGCGCTGGTGGGCCCGAAGAGCAGGTTCTTCAGGCCCTCGCGGTCGCAGAAAGCTCGGACCACGGCGGGCCAGGTGTCCGGCGTGGCATCGAGGAACTCGGTGTGGACCGCCTCCATGCCCTTGCGAAGCCGCGCCACCCGCTCGGTGGCGGGCCACTGGCGACGCTGAAGGACGGCGGTATCGAGGGAGGGCAGGGGACCGGATTCGCCGCAGGCGCGGAGGCGGCCGAGGATGGCGGAGCGGGAATCAGAGGCGGGACGGGGCTCAGACATGGGGAACTCCCTCGGCGCGTACGCGCTCGGCGAGCGACCGGCGGGCCGGAACGGGTTTGCTGCGGGTTTGGGTCCAGTTCTTGATCAAAGGGGCGCCAGCAGGGAGGGCGCGCCCGAACCGGGTGGCGAACCAGGAGGCGAGGCGGTAGACGATCGGGCGTTTCAGGACCCCGGCCCAGATTCGCCAAGCCCAGTCCTCGGTGGCCGTGCGTCCCGTGCCCCGGCCCACGACGTTCGAGCCCGCGTCCTCGTGGGTGGCTTCCCGGCGCAGACGCACCAGGATCTCCGGAATGGGAATCTCGACGGGGCAAACTTCCGCGCAGGCCCCGCACAGGCTGGAACCATGGATCAGATCATGGCGGGCTCCCACGCCCTCCATTTGCGGAGTGAGGATCTTGCCGATGGGACCAGGGTAGATGGCCTCGTAGGCGTGGCCACCCACCCGGGTGTAGACAGGACAGTGATTCATGCAGGCACCGCAGCGGATGCAGCGCAGGGTGGCGCGCAGCTGGGGATCGGCATACATCCGGGAGCGGCCATTATCGAGGATGACGAGGTGGACCTCCTGCGGCCCGTCCATCTCACCTTCGCCCCGGGGACCGGTGATCAGGTTGAAGTAGGTGCTCACAGCCTGACCCGTGGCCGACCGCGTGAGGATCGCGTACAGAGGCGCCACATCCTCGAGGGTCGCCACGACCTTCTCCAGGCCCATGACGGCGATGTGGAGGGGCGGCACATGGGTACTCATGCGACCGTTGCCTTCGTTCTCCACCAGGCAGAGCGTCCCGGTTTCGGCCACCGCGAAGTTCACGCCGGACAGGCCCGCGTCGGCGTCCAGGAACTTCTGACGCAGCACGCGGCGGGCCATGGCGGTGAGCTCGTCCACGTCCTCGGTGTACTTCGCGTCCTTGATCTTCTGGCTGAACTGCCGGGCGATCTGATCTTTGTTCTTGTGGATGGCCGGCATGATGATGTGGCTTGGGGTTTCGCCGTCCAGCTGGATGATGTACTCGCCCAAGTCGGATTCCAGAGCCTCGATGCCCTTGGATTCAAGGAAGGCGTTGAGGTGCATCTCCTCGGAGACCATGCTCTTGCCCTTGACCAGCGTCTTGGCGCCCTTGGACCGGAGGATGGCCAGGATCAGCTCGTTGGCCTGTTCGCAGGTCTCAGCCCAGTGGACCTGGATGCCGTTCTTGGTGCAGTTGGTTTCGAACTGCTCAAGCAGGTCGGGGAGGTTCAGCAGGCTGCGCGACCGGATGGCCGTGCTGAGGTGGCGCAAGTCCTGCAGGTCCCCGGGATCCGGAAACTGGGCCCGGCGCTTGGCGATGAGCCCATCCATGGCCCGGCGGAAATTGGCCCGGAGCTGGGGATCCAACAGGGCCTTGGCAGCGGCATCGCGGAAATGAATGTCTGTCTCAGCGTGCATGGGTGCGCTCCCAGAGGAATTCGGCGATGTGCTGAACACGCAAGGGACTGTGTTTCGCTTCCAAAGTGCCATGGACGTTGAGCAGGCAGCCGCCATCGGTGGACAGGACCACGGAAGCCCCGGTGGCTTCGGCATCGGCCGCCTTGTCGCAGGCCATGGCGCCTGAGATCTCCGGCTGGCGCACCGAGAAGGTGCCACCAAAGCCGCAGCATTCATGCTCCCGCGTCAAAGGCACCCGTTCCACGTTCGACAACTGGTCGATCAGGGCCTGGGGTTCACCGTTCAAGCCGAGGTCGCGGACGGCGTGACAGGAGCTGTGCCAAGTCACCTTCACGGGTTCACCCAGGTCGGTGAGTTTCACATCCAGGACGTCCACCAGGAATTGGGTCAGCTCAAAGACACGGGTACTGAACGCGCGGACCTCGGCCTCGTCCGGCTGGCCATGGAACAGCTCCGGATAGTGGACCTTCATCATGCCCGCGCAGCTGCCGGAGGGCAGGATGACCGGCAGATCCCGGGGGAAGAGGGCCACCTGGGTACGGGCGACGTCGCGGGCCTCCTCCCAGTAGCCGCAGTTGAAGGCGGGCTGCCCGCAACAGGTCTGGCCTTCGGGGAAGATCACCTTCACCCCGGCCTTCTGAAGCAGCTGGATGCCGGCCATGCCGGCATCGGGAAAAAACAAATCCACCAGACAGGTGCCGTAGAAATACACCTCTCGCATGACGCGTCTCCTCAGATGCCCACTCTGTCCTGGCGCAAGCCTACAGGAAACGATCCGAAAGGCGCTCAGCCGTGTGCTCCACCTGGATGGGTGCCCCATCCTTGTCGAGGCCGCCCCGAATCTGCATGACGCAGCCGGGGCAGTCCATGACCACCTTGGAGGCCCCCGTATCTTTGATGTTCTTCAATTTACGCTCGAGGATCGGAGCGGAGATCTCGGGGAGCTTCAGGGAATAGGATCCGGCCATGCCACAGCAGGTATCGCACTCGTACATTTCGGCGAGCTCATGCCCAGCCTGCTGGAGGAGTTCCCTGGGCTCGTCGCTGGCCTTCAGGGTCCGCTTCAGGTGGCAGGAGTCGTGGTAGGTGATCTTGCCGAGGTCTTCCCCTTCCTTGAAGGTGAGGCGGCCCGCGTCCACCAGCTTCTTGATCAGGCTGGAGAAGTCGATGGTCTTGGCCGAAAGCCGCTTGGCCTCCTCCATGGCGTCGGTAACACCGAGGCTTTTGAAGGTGTCGATGAAATCATGCTTCAAGGCCACGGTGCAGGTGGGGCAGGCCGACACCACGTAGCTGACGTCATCGGCCAGCAGGGCCTTGATGTTGTCCCGAGCGTTCTGGGCCGCCACTTCGTAGGCGCCGTTGTAGCGCGCGGGGGCCCCACAGCAGGTCTGATCGTCCGGAAAAACGACCTCAACGCCCGCCTTGTTCAGGATCTTTACGAGGGATTCGCCCATTTCCGGGTAACAGAAATCGATGAGACAGCCGGCGTAGAAGGCCATCTTCTCGCCACCCTTGGGCTGGGCCATTTCCTTGACCTTGTCCCTGAAGGGCACGGCGGCCACGGCGGGCAGGCTCCGGAAATCCGTCATGTCCGAGAGGAACAGGGGCAGATGCCGGATGAAGCGACCCTGCTTGAACGGTTTCTGGGTGACGGAGGCCATGCGCAGCATGGAATGGAACAGGCGGCGGTTGTTCACCACGCTGAAGATGGCTTTCATGGCCAGAGACTGCCCCTTTTCGACCACGAGGCGACGTCGCAGTTCCAGGATGAGACCCGGAATATCGATCTTGCCTGGGCACACGGGAACACAGCTGCCGCACTGGATGCAGAGCCCTTGGATATCCTCAGCCTTCTTGAGCTCATCGAACCAGGCCGTGAGGATGGTGCCGATGCCGCCCGTGTAGGTCTTGCCAAATACGTGACCGCCCACCAGGCGGAACACCGGGCACACGTTCAGACAGGTGGCGCAGCGGATGCACTGGAGGGCCTCCTTGAACATGGGATCCTTGGCCATGTCCGACCGGTGGTTGTCCATGAGGATGATGTGGAGTTCCTTCGGGGAGCCGTCCGGGTTGGGCACCTGGCCCGAGAGGATGGAGACGTAGCTGGTGAGCAATTGTCCGGTGGCGCTGCGGGGCAGGGCGGTGAGGATGGGCTGGATGTCCTGGACGAGGGCCACGAGCTTCTCAATGCCCACGATGGCCACATGGATCCTGGGCAGGGTGGACACCAGCCGCGCATTGCCTTCGTTGGTGACGATGACGAGGCTGCCGGATTCCGCCACGGCGATGTTGGCGCCCGTGATGCCCATGTCCGCCTGCAGGAACTTCGGCCTCAGCTTGGCGCGGGCGAACTTCACCAGCTTGGGGATATCCGGAGCCTGCCCGGCCTCCACTTCCTGGCTGAAGACCTCCGCGACCTCCTCCTTGGTCATGTGGATGGCGGGCATCACCATATGCGAAGGGGTCTGGTGGGCCAGCTGGATGATCCACTCCCCCAGGTCCGTTTCGTCCACTTCGATCCCCGCCTTTTCGAAGGCGGCGTTGAGGTGGATCTCCTCGGAAGCCATGGACTTGGACTTGACGACCCGCTTGACGCCATGTTCCCTGGCCAGATCGAGGATGTACTGCTTGACCTGGGCGGGATCGGCGGTCCGGAAGACCCTGGCGCCCCGGGCTTCCGCGTTCTTCTTGAACTGTTCCGCGAGCTCCTCGAAGTGGGAGGAGGCACTGCACTTGATGTCGGCGATGCGGTCGCGCACTGCCTCGAAGTCGATGCCTTCGTAGGCCTTGGCGCGGCTGATCCGATAGGCCTCGGAGAACCTGCCCAGGGCGCCGGTGAGGTTCCCGTTGTTCAGGGCGGTTTCGATGGATTCCTTGAACTGGGTGGTCATGCCATCACCCTTTCGAATGCGTCCACCACGACGATGATGAGCCGCTCCGGTCCGTGCACGCCGATGGTGAGGACGCGCTCAATGTCAGCCGTGCGGCTGGGGCCGGTGATGAAGGAGATGTAGTTGATCTGTTCGGGGCGCAGGTGCTGGAGCACGCTGCCCATGTCCTCGAGGATCCGCTCGGTGCCGAGCAGGGCGATGTGGATGGGGGGCAGGGTGGACACCAGGCGCTTTTCCACGGCCGTGGCGTCCTGCACCAGGGTGCCGGTGGCGGAAATGGCCCAATCCAGCTGGCTGATGCCGACCTTCGAAGCCGCGGCCGCTTCCTGGGTGATGTCGAAGCGGAGGCCGGGTAATTGGACGCCCAGGCCCCCCTTCCCGGCCTTCTCCAGGAAGCTTCCTGCGGCCCAGACCGCGCCGCATTGGGGTGCCTCGGAGACGCCGACCTCCCGCAGGAAACCCAGGATGAAGGCGAGTGCCTCCGCCTGGGTGGCGAACCGGTGGACTTCAGCGCTGACGGCCTCGGCCCTGGTTTTAAAGGCCTCGAACTGGGCATTCATGATGCCTCCTGTCAGCGGGTGGCGGATTCGAGCAGGTAGAGGAAGCTGCGGTAGACCTCGCCGGTGGAACGGGTCATGCCCACCTCACAGGTGCGGCTGCTGGCGTAGTAACCGTCGAAGGACTGGGCGTTCACTTCCCGGGCTTCATGCTTGGTGGCCGAGGCCGTCAGCTCGGGATGGGTGAAGCCGCGATCACCCGCGAAGCCGCAGCAGCCGGCGTCCCGGGGCACCACGACCGTGTCGGCACAAGCCTTGGCGACGTTTTCCAGCTTGGGCAGCAGGTTCATCTTGGTGACGGAGCAGACCGGATGCAGCGCGACCGAGCCCACCTTGTGGGTCACCTGGAGTTTGGGCAGCAGCACATCATGCGCAAAGGCTGTGCTGTCGATGATCTTCAGCTTGTCGAACTTCGCCTGGTTCTCGGGGGTGAGGTAGGCCCGGCTGCTGACCATGCCATAGGTGCAGGGGCTCGTGTCCATCACGACGGACAGGCGGCCTTCCTGACTCCATTTCCAGAATTTCTCGATGGCGCGGTTCACGGTGAACCGGTGGGCCTCGTCGTAGCCCTTGGATGAGAAGGGCACCCCACAGCAAGTGCCCTCCACATCGAGGGGAATGTGAACGGGCACTCCGGCGCGCGCGGAGACCTTCACCAGCGCCTCGACCAGGCTCATCTCCTCGGCTTCGCCGGGCAGGTGGCCCATCATGCGGGAGATGCAGGCCGGGAAGTAGATGGCCTGGGCGCCTTCCAGAGTGGTCACGGGAAGCGGTGCCTTGGCGGCCTTGGGCATTTCCGGGCTCCATTGATGGGAGGCGCCGAAGGCCTTCATGACGCGGGTGATGAAGGGCATGACCCGGGGACCGAAGAGGCTTTGCACAAGGTGTCCGGAACGCAGGGCGACCCGCATGACCGGCTCCACGGTGGCGAAGTTGCGCGCCACGGTGAGGGCAATCTTCTGGGCCCGGCGGCTGTGACTGGCCCTCCTGAATCGCTTGGTGAGCTGACCGGTGTCGATGCTGACGGGGCAGGCGGTGGCACAAAGGCCGTCCACCGCACAGGTATCCAGGGCCATGTAGGGGAAGGCTTCCTGCAGGGAAGCGAGCAGGGCAGGGTTCTCGCGGTTGGCTTCGAGCCGCGCCATCTCGCGGCGCACCACGATGCGCTGGCGCGGCGTGAGCGTGAGTTCGCGGCTCGGGCACTTGGGCTCGCAGTAACCGCACTCGATGCACTTGTCGACCTCCTCCTCCACGCCGGGCATGGGCTTAAGGTCGGCCAGGTGGCACTTGGGGTCGGCGTTGAGGATGACGCCCGGATTGAGCAGGCGCAGGGGATCCACCAGGTCCTTGAGCGTCTCCATGACGGCCTTGGCCTCGGGGCCCCACTCGGCCTCGACGAAGGGGGCCATGTTGCGCCCTGTGCCATGCTCGGCCTTCAGCGCACCATCGTATTTGTTGACCACCAGCTCCACCACATCGTCGATGAAGCGCGCGTAGCGATCCACGGCGGCCTGGTCATTGAAGGATTGGGTGATGACGAAGTGCAGGTTCCCGTCCTTGGCATGGCCAAAGATGATGGCTTCGTCATAGCCATGCTTGGCGAAGAGTTTCGTAAGGTCCACGGCGGCGTCGGCCAGTTTCTCGATGGGGAAAGCCACGTCCTCGATGAGCACCGTGGTGCCACGCTTGCGCACCGCGCCCACGGAGGGGAAGGTGCCCGAGCGGATCTTCCATAGCAGGGCCTGCTCAACGGGATCGTGCGTGAACCGGGCGGGCTCCATCAGCGTGAGACCCGCAGCGGTGGCGAGGGCGGTGCGCTCCAGTTCGGCGCGGACGGATTCGTCCCGGCCATGGAACTCCACCAGCAGCGCTGCTGCGCCAGCCGGCAGGGACTTGATGCTGGGCGGAATGCCGGGTTGGGTCTCGACGGACTTCAGCGAGGCGCGGTCCAGCAGTTCGAGAGCCGCCGCGCCCGCGTCACGGAGGGGCACGATGGCCGCGCAGGCTGCGTGCAGATCCGGGAAGATCAGGAACCCCGTCACCTTCACCGGAAGGTCGGGCACGGACTTCAACACGGCCTCGGCAATGAAGGCCAGGGTGCCTTCAGAACCCACCAGCACGTTGCGGAAGATATCCACTGGACGGTCGAAGTCCATGAAGGCGTTCAGGGAATACCCCGTGGTGTTCTTCGTCAGGTATTTCGACCGGATGCGTGCCGCCAGGGTGGGGTTCGCCAGGAGGTCCGCTTTCAGCTTCAGCAGACCCTCGGCCAGGGCGGGCTCGGCGGCGCGGAAACGCTCGTCCGCATCAGGGGCGGCCGTATCGATCACGGTGCCGGAAGGAAGCACGAAGGTCAGGGATTCGAGCGTGTGGTAGGCGTTCTGGGCCACGCCGCAGCACATGCCGCTGGAATTGTTGGAAAGAATGCCGCCCACGGTGCAGGTGTTGATGGAGGCGGGATCAGGGCCCATCTTGGCCCTGAAGAACTTGAGCGCGTGGTTCACGTGGGCGCCGATGACGCCGGGCTGCACCTTCACTTTGGCGCCGCCCTCCAGCACCTGGATGCCACGCCAGTTCCGGGCCACCTCCACCAGGATGCCGTCGGAAACCGACTGGCCGGAGAGGCTGGTGCCTGCCGCGCGGAAGGTCATGGGGATCTTCAGGTCATGGCTGAGCCGGAAGAGGCTCCGCACCTCATCCACGCTGCCAGCGAAGGCCACCGCCTTGGGAATGAGCCGGTAGAAGCTGGCGTCCGAGGCGAAGGCAATCAGATCCACCGGACGGTCCAGGACGCGATCCTGCCCCAGGATGGCGGCGAGGGAATCCCTCAAAGAGGTGGCAGTGGCAGTGGTCATGAGAAACATCCTCTCCCCGCGTGGGGGCGTTAAAAGGTCCCGCCGACGGTGGGAATGTCGGCGGGACCGGGGTCGTTCGTCGAAAAGCCGCCGGGCCTACTTGGCTGGAGCGGGGGCGGGCAGGGCCGCAGGGCCGGCCGGAGCCACAGGAGCC
>JAVBYJ010000062.1 GCA_030824075.1 Geothrix sp. | reverse complement strand
ACCAGGCGGAGCCCACATTGATGCCGTGGAAGGCATTCCACACGGCCTGTTCCTCCGCGCCCCCGGCACCATAGAGATCCTTGGCGGAGCTGATGGCGGCGGTGCGCGCCGCGGCGTAGTTGGAGCTGGCGGTCAGGTAGGTGGTGAGGGCGCGGAACCAGATGGCCGAGGCCTTGTCGTTGCCGATGCCGGTCATGCCGGAAGGAAGCAGGGTCGTGCTGCCATTGCCGGTGATGGTGGCGCCCGCGCTCAGGAAGTAGAAGCAGCGGTTCATGGGGCCGCTGGAGTAGTGCACATCCAGGCTGCCGAGGGTGGAGGACCAGGCATCCGGCGAGGAACCGTCCAGGCTGGGCTTCTGCATGTAGCGCAGCGGGGTGGAGGCCAGCTGTTCGCCGATGGTCCAGTTGCCGCCGGTGTTGCCGATGGTGGCGCCGGATCCGCCGCGGGCGTAGAACTCGATCATGGTGCCGAAGATGTCGGAGGTGGACTCGTTCAGGCCGCCCGACTCGCCGGAGTAGGTCAGGTTGGCGGTCCGGGAGGTCACGCCGTGGCTCATCTCATGGCCGGCCACGTCCAGGGCCGTCAGCGTGGTGAAGCTGCTGCCATCCCCGTAGGTCATGCAGAAGCAGCTGTCGGACCAGAAGGCGTTGTCATAGCTGTTGCTGATATGCACGCGGCTGTAGGTGGTGCTGCCGGAACCGTCGATGCCGTTGCGGCCATAGACGAGCTTGTAGAAGTCCCAGGACTTGGCCATGCCATACATGGCGTCCACAGCCGCGGTCTGGCCGTTGGCGGCGGTGGTGGAGCTGCCCTCCACGTAGTTGGCGCCGTCGCCCCAGGTGTTGTCGGTGTCGGTATAGATGGTGCCGGTGGCCGTGGAGGTCGTTGCGGCGTGGTTCATGTTCGTGACATAGTTCCCGGCCGTGCCGCGCGTCATGTCGCGCATCTCGAAGCCGGAGGTGACGCTGTTGGTGTTGAGCGTGACCACACCGTTGTACTGACTGTTACCGGTGCCGGTGGCGGCGGTGGTGTGGAGGGTGTTCCACTTCTTCAGGATGGCGCCCGTGTGGGCGTCCACGATGTAGTCGGTGTGCTTGATGCCATCGAGCTCATTCTCGAGTTCGGTGTGGACGTGGTAGGCCAGGTTGTAGCGGACCACTTGGCGGGTCACGTCCGAGGCATTAAGTTCCTGATCCACCGACTGACGGCCACGGCGGGTGACAACCTCGACCTCCTGGGGGAAGACCACCAGCTCCATCGTGGGGGCGTAGGCGTAGGCGCCCTGGGGCGCCAGGTCCTGCTGGGCCATGGCGAGAGCCTCGTTGGCCGGGAGGGAGGGCGTCACGTTCAGGCGAATGTTCTTGCGGAGGGCGTTCGTCATCGGCAGCTCGGCGCCGTCGCGGCCCGTGTGGGTGATGGCGTCGCCGCCCCACACCCTCACGCCCTTGTAGCGCTGGGTGAAGTGGCCGTGGGTCTGGCCGAGCTCATCCGAGTGGGCGATGCGAAGCCCGAACGCATGATCCGCATCGAGCCCCAGCTGGGCACGGCTGGCCAGCAGGCGGTCAGAGGCGGCATTCACACGCAGGGTTTCCTGCGGGGTGCGGGCATAGAGGGAACCGGCAGCCAGGGCTGCGGTGACAAAGGACAGGGCCATACGGCCCTTGATAGTCGCCATGGGCAACTCCTCCAGGAGGGGGAAGGGGGATTCACGGCCCTTCCGGTTCTTCCGGCCTGAAGGGCTCCAGACCGAGGCGATGGGCCTGCGGGGGTCTGGTGTGAATGGTAGAAAGAACGGGGGGATGAGACAGTCAGCTTCCGGCTAGCCCGTCGGTCGACTCAAGTTAAGGGTTGTTAATTTTCATGAGAATCAATTCTATTTGATAAAAACGAACGCAAGTGTTTGTGTGTATGGATTTAATAATTACCCAGACGATCCCATTTGCGGGAAATGTTCAAGGTGTTTTCCGGACCGTCACACCGCTCTTCATGACGAACCGAACCCGCTCGAGGGTGCTGATGTCTTTCAGAGGGTCGCCATCGACGGCAATGATGTCTGCCGCATGGCCCGATTCGAGCGTGCCGAGTTCGCTTCCCAGGCGCAGCAGGTCGGCCGCGACGAGGGTGGCGCTCTGGATCGCCTGAAGGGTGGTCATGCCATAACTCACCAGGTAGCGGAAGTCGGCGGCCACCTGGCCGTGCTCGAAGACTCCGATGTCCGTGCCGTAGGCCATGGGAACCCCGGCGTCCAGGGCGGCTTTGAAGCCCGCCCGGCGGAGGGGCAGGATGGTTCGCGCCTTGGCCAGGGAGCCTTCCGGGAAGCGGTAGGGATTGCCGGGCAGCAGGATGGATTCCAGGGCATACAGGGTGGGCACCAGGAAGGTGCCCCGGGCCTTCATCTCCCTTGCCGTGGCGGGACTGAGCAGGCTGCCATGCTCGATGGACCGCACTCCCGCCAGGGTGGCCTCAAGGATGCCCGCATCACCGTGGGCATGGGCGCAGACATCCATGCCGCGCCGGTTGGCCTCTTCCACGATGGCCCGGAACTCCGGTGGGCTGAAACTGGGCGCGCCGGGGTCGTCGTGGTTGGAGAGCACCCCGCCGGTCGCGTGGATCTTGATGAGGTCCACGCCCCGCTTGCGCCACTCGCGCACGGCGTGCCGGGCCTGGTCGGGGGAATCCACGAGGTGCTCATCGCCCGTGTGGACATGGGGCGGGAAGCCGTTGAGATCACCATGTCCGCCCGTGATGGACAGGGCGGGTCCGGCCACCAGCAGGCGTGGCCCGGGAATATCGCCGCGGGCGATGGCGTCACGCAGCGCCACATCGCCGAAAGCCGCTGAGGCGCCCACATCCCGCACGGTGGTGAACCCGGCCTCCAGCACCTTCCGGGCGTTCACGACGCCGTCGAGTACCAGGGCACCCTGACTGCGCTTGAGGTAGCCCAACTCCCCGAGGCCCGCGGGAATGAGCAGATGGGTGTGGCAGTCAATGAGGCCCGGCAGCAGGGTCCGATCGCCCAGGTCGAGCGTCTCGGCATCCACCGGCGGGGTTCCGGGCTGGATGCGCCCATTCTTGATCCAGAGCTGCGCTGGGGATTCCACCTTCCCGGTGCGCACGTTCAAGAGCCGGGCTGCCTTGAGGACGAGGGGACGGTCCTGGGCGGCCAGGGCAAGGCTGAAGAGGCTGGCGAGGAAGCAGCGCAGAATCATCGGATCTCCGGGGGCGTGGCTTAAGATAGCCCCAGGCGGATTCACTGTGTTGCGACAACTTTTCCTGGCCCCGAACGGACGCTAAGGCCGCTTCGTGGATTTCTGCCGGACCCGCTTTGGAGGCCCTCCAGGTCCCTTCCGGGGAGCCTGTTTGGCGGCGGGCTTGGGGCCTTCCTTCTTCTTGGGGCGGGGGCGGGCCTTCACTTTGTCGACCCGCTGAGCCTGGAGGGATTCATTGCTGCGGGAGGGTTTGAGGCCTTCCCCGGGGTCCAGGATGCGGCGTACGGCCGCCACTTCGGCTTCCTCTCCCTCGCCCTTTTTCTTCTTCTGGATGCTGAGCCGCAAGGGGACGCCCGCGAGGCCGAACTGCTCGCGCAGGCGGTTTTCCATGTAGCGCACATAGCTGAAGTGCAGCCCGCGGTCCGTGTTGGCTTTCACCACGAAGCTCGGTGGCCGCACGCCCACCTGGGTCATGAAATAGAGTTTGGGCAGCTTGCCGTCGATGGCGTGGGGACTCATGGCGCTCACGGTTTCGCGCAGGAACCGGTTCAACTCGCCCGTGGTGATGCGGCGCTTGTGGGCCTCGGCCAGCTCGTCGATCATGCCGAAGAGCTTCGACACCCGCTGTCCCGTGAGCGCCGAGAGAAAGATCATGGGCGCATGGTGCAGGAAGCCCAGGCTGCGGCGCAGGTCCTCTTCGGCCCCGTAGATGGTGTGGGTGTCCTTCTCGACGAGATCCCACTTGTTCACGACGAGGATGACGGCGGCACCTGCCTCCTGGGCGTAGCCGGCGATGACGGCATCCTGGTGGGTGGCGCCTTCCACGGCATCCAGCAGCAGCAGGCTCACATCGGCCCGCGCCATGGCCTGCTTGGCTTTCAGGATGCTGAGCTTCTCGGCGCCCTCGTGGGTTTTGCCTTTCTTGCGGATGCCCGCCGTATCGATCATCCGGTAGACCTTGTCCTTCACATGGAAGACCGTGTCCACGGTATCCCGCGTGGTGCCTGCAATCTCACTGACCAGGCTGCGCTCGTAGCCCAGCATGCGGTTGGTCAGGGAAGACTTGCCCACGTTGGGTCGGCCGATGATGGCGAAGCGGAGCTCGTCCGAAAGGGAATGGATCTCGGCTTCTTCCCGTGTGCGGTGGAAGGGCAGATGGGCTCTCAGGGCCTCGATCAATTCGGGCACGCCGGCGCCGTGGGCCGCCGAGATGGCGAACACCTCGTCGAAGCCCATGCCGTAGAATCCGCCGTCCGGGGCACCGCCCTTCATGCCGTCGAGCTTGTTGATGACGAGCAGGACGGGCTTGCCCTGGCGGCGCAGCCGCGCAGCAATCTCCTCATCCCCCGTGGTGAGGCCGTCATGGCCGTCGACCAGGAGCACGGCGACGTGGGCCTCTTCCAGGGCCGCCTCAGCCATGCGGGTGATGCCCTGGGTGATGACGTCGTCGCCCTCGAAATCGAGGCCGCCGGTATCCACCAGTTCGAAGATCTCCTCGACCTCACCTTCTTCGCTCAGGCAGGTGACGCGGCCATAGCTGCGGTCGCGGGTCATGCCCGGCAGGTCATGGACCAGGGCCGTCCGGCTGCGGGTGAGCCGGTTGAAGAGGGTGGACTTGCCCACATTGGGGCGTCCGCAGAGAGCGATCAGGGGCAGTTTCATGGTTGTTCCAAGCCTTCCAGTCTATCGCGCATAGCCCGAAAGGACACGGGCGGATTTCGAGGGGGCGGGTACAGTGGTTCATCCCCAAGCCAGGAGTACCTATGATGCGTCCTTTGTCCCTGCTGCTGGTGCCCGCGCTGCTTGCGACTGCGCCTTCGCCGAAGCGCCTCAGCCCAGCCGCCACGGTGCAGAAGCAGATCGAGATGTTCAATGCCCACGACCTGGAAGGTTTCCTCGCCCTCTTCGCCGAAGACATTGAGGTGTCCGAGCTCCCTGGGACCTCGGCCCCCACCGGGAAGGCCCGACTCCGGGACCTCTATGCGGAGCGGTTCAAGGCGAACCCAGACCTCCATGCCTCGGCGGAGGCCCAGATGGTGTCCGGCACCTTCGTGATCCAGAAGGAGAAGATCAAGGGGAGGGCCGGGAAGAAGGGGGCCCTGGAAGCGGTGGTGATCTACCAGGTGAAGGAAGGAAAGATCGTGAAGATGTGGGGACTGAGGGAGTAGGGGCGGGCTTCGTCCGGACTGCCGTTCTCCGCCTCTCGGGTCGACCCAC
Source organism: Geothrix sp. (assembly GCA_030824075.1). GTDB lineage: Bacteria > Acidobacteriota > Holophagae > Holophagales > Holophagaceae > Geothrix. The sequence goes on along the minus strand of JAVBYJ010000062.1, from coordinate 14,776 downwards.
TCAGTCAGGGCTCGAACGCGTCTCCGTCGCCCTTCGGGCAAGGATCCGCCGCGCAGTCGGCAGCTACTCCGGCCCTCCAATGGAGGACCTCCGCTGACGCTACCGCCTTCGCACTCGCGGGTCCGAGCCCCGTCAGCCCTACCGTTCTCCGCCTGTCATGTCGACCCACTCAAGTCAGGGCTCGAACGCGTCTCCGCCGCCCTTCGGGCTAGGATCCGCCGCGCAGTCGGCGGCTACTCCGGCCCTCCACTGGAGGGCCTCCGCTGACGCTGCCGCCTTCGCACTCGCGGGTTCGAGCCCCGTCAGCCCCAAACGCCAAAAAGCGCCCGACTGGGCGCTTTTTGGCGGGGCTGACGGGGCTCGAACCCGCGACTTCCAGCGTGACAGGCTGGCACTCTAACCGACTGAGCTACAACCCCTTGCTTTTCACCAGGTGACTGGTGGGCGATGACGGGCTCGAACCGCCGACATGCTGCGTGTAAGGCAGCTGCTCTACCGACTGAGCTAATCGCCCGAATCGCCGAGCATTGATGCTCCCACAGGAGGCCGGAGGGGTCAAGGACAAAGCTCTGCGTTGAGGGAGGGTGGCTGCTCTGGTAAGGTTTTAAGACTTCCGTGCCAGGGGTTCCCGCGGACCATCAACTGGTGTCGGTATGACCCTGGCCGTACCTGACGGCTGTGGCCTTGGGATGTTTCTGGAGGGTGGCCTGTGGCGCTGCTGGAACTGGCGAATCTGACGCTCCGATCACCGGAAGGGGACGGCCCCGTCGCGCGCATCCTGGCCCAGATGCCGGACCCCATGCGGCCGGACCTGCCCGCCATCCTGTTCGTGATCGTGCTGCTCGTGGTGCTGTACTTCTACCTTCGGGTGGTGTTTTTCAAACCCATCACCAAGGTGATGGAGGACCGCGACCGCGATCTGCACGCGGGCGGTGATGCGAAGGCCCAGGCGGCGGCACTGCTGGATGCCCGGCAGAAGGACTACCAGTCGCGCTTGAAGGATCTCCGCGCCCAGGCTTTCGAGCGGCGCAAGGCGCTGGCGGATGCGGCCGGCAAAGAGAAGCAGCGCCTGCTTGACGAGGCCCGCGCCACGGCGCTGACAGAGCGGCAGGCGGCGGTGGAATCCCTGAAGACCCAGCAGGTCACGGCCAAACAGAGCCTGCTGGCCCAGGTGGACGCCCTGGCCGAATCCATGGCCCAGACCCTTCTGAAACAGGCCTGAGCATGATGACGTTGACCCGTATTTCCCTCGCCGTTTTCCTGGGATTCAGCCCACTCAGTTTGGTGGCTCAAGCCCACACCGCCCCGGCCGCGCCCGCTGTCGAGAAGCACGAGACCCCCGCGGCCGGTCATGAATCCAAGCCGCCTGCCGTCGATGGGCACGAGGGCCACGGTGCCCCCGCAGCTCATGGCGAGGTCGCTCCTGGCCATGGCGAGGCCCAGGGCGGAGCCCATCACGGCCCTGCCATGAAGCTCTTCGGCAAGGACTATGGCATCGGCGGTGCCTTCCTTGTTCAGCTGCTGAACTTCGCCATCTATGGGGCCGGTCTCTTCTTCCTGCTCAAGGGCGCGCTTTCGGCGATGTTCAAGTCCCGCAAGGAGGAGTTGGAAACCCTGCTCGCCCAGGCGGAAAGAGACAAGGCGGAGAGCGAGGCCCAGTTGAAGGCGTTGGATTCCAAGATGGCTGGGCTCGAGGGCGAGCTGGCGGGCATTCTTTCCAAGGCCGAGACCGACGCCGAGTCCGAGAAGCAGCGCGTGCTGGAGGCCGCCAGGGCCGAGGCCACGCAGATCCTGGCGCAGGCCCAAGCCGAGATCGGATTCCAGAAGCGGCAGGCCGAGCAGGAACTGAGGGCCCTTGTGGCTGAGCTGGCCATCGAAGGCGCCGGCAAGCGCCTGGAAGCCAAGTTGCAGGGCCCTGAGGGCACCAAGGCGCTCGACCGTGCCATTCAGCAGATTGGAGGCGCCCAGTGAGCAGCCGCCTGACCGCCCGGCGCTACGCCAAGGCCCTTCTCCAGATCGGCAACGTCCAGGGCAATGTGGCCCAGCTGCACCAGGAACTGGATACGGTGGCCGCCGCCGTGGGCGCCAGCGCCGATCTCTCACGCCTGGTGGCTTCTCCCCTGGTGCTGCCCAAAAAGAAGGCCGAGGTCTTCGAAACCATCCTGGCCGCAGCCAAGGTGAGCCAGACCCTGCGCCACTTCTTCCGCGTGGTGGCCGAGGCCGGCCGGCTGAACCTGCTGCCCGACCTGCGTCGCACCTTCGCGGATCTGGTGGATGAGCAGGCTGGCATCGTGGAAGCCAACGTATCCAGCACCCAGCCCCTGACAGAGACCCAGGCAAAGGCCCTGACGGCGTCCCTGGCCACCCGCACCGGCAAGACCATCCGCCTCACCTGGCAACAGGACGCCTCCCTCCTCGGGGGTCTGAAGGTGCAGGTGGGTTCCACGGTTCTCGACGCTTCGATCCAGGGCCAGCTCCGCCAGCTCAAGACGCAATTGCTCTCGGCCTAATCCGACCGATCCACCTTATTCCCATTCGCCATTCAACTCGCAGGTTTGGAGGACTTCATGGACATCCGCGCGGAAGAGATTTCCCGCATCATCCGCAGCCAGATCGAGGGCTTCGATGCTCAAGTGGACGTGGCCGAGGTTGGTACCGTCATCAGCGTGGGTGACGGCATCGCCCGCGCCTACGGCCTTGAAAAGGCCATGTCCGGCGAGCTGCTGGAACTGCCCCATGGCGTGATGGGCCTGGCCTTCAACCTGGAAGAGGACAACGTCGGCATCATCCTGCTGGGCGATGCCGCCGCCATCAAGGAAGGCGACACCGTCAAGCGCACCGGCAAGATCATGTCCGTGCCCGTGGGCCCCGCCTTCGTGGGCCGCGTGGTGGACGCGCTGGGTAATCCCATCGACGGCAAGGGCCCCATTCAGGCCGCCACCACCAATCCCATCGAGCGAATCGCTCCTGGCATCGTGGACCGCAAGAGTGTGCACGAGCCCATGCAGACGGGCATCAAGGCCATCGACAGCCTGATCCCCATCGGCCGCGGCCAGCGCGAACTGATCATCGGTGACCGCCAGACCGGCAAGACCGCCGTCGCGGTCGACACCATCATCAACCAGCGTGACACCGGCGTGATCTGCATCTATGTCGCCATCGGCCAGAAGCGCTCCACCGTGGCCCAGGTGGTGAAGACCCTGGAAGAGTACGACGCCATGAAGCACACCATCGTGGTGGCGGCCTCGGCCTCTGAAGCCGCTCCCTTGCTTTTCCTCGCCCCCATGACCGGCGCGGCCCTGGGCGAGTACTTCATGTGGCACGGCAAGGATGGCAAGCCCAGCGGCAAGGACAATCCCGGCGGCCATGTGCTCTGCATCTACGACGATCTGTCCAAGCAGGCAGTCGCCTACCGCGAGATCTCCCTGCTGGTGCGCCGCCCTCCCGGCCGCGAAGCCTACCCTGGCGATGTGTTCTACCTGCACAGCCGCCTGCTGGAACGCGCCTGCAAGCTGAGCGATGAGCGTGGCGCCGGGTCGATGACCGCCCTGCCCATCATCGAGACCCAGGCCGGTGACGTGTCCGCCTACATCCCGACCAATGTCATCTCCATCACGGATGGCCAGATCTTCCTCGAAAGCGACCTCTTCAACGCCGGTGTGCGGCCCGCCGTGAATGTGGGCATCTCCGTGAGCCGCGTGGGTGGTTCCGCGCAGGTGAAGGCCATGAAGTCCGTGGCTGGCACCATCAAACTTGACCTTGCCCAGTATCGCGAGCTGGCGGCCTTCGCCCAGTTCGGATCCGACCTGGACAAGGCGACCCAGGCTCAGCTGAACCGCGGCCAGCGGCTGGTGGAGATCCTGAAGCAGGGCCAGTACCAGCCCATGCCGGTGGAAAAGCAGGTGGTCATCATCTGGGCTGCCACGAACGGCTACGCGGACGACCTGCCCGTCGCCCAGGCCCGTCGCTTCGAGGCCGAGTTGATGGCCTTCCTCGACGTCAACGCCCCTGAGGTTCTGCGGGGCATCCGGGATACCAAGACCCTCAGCGACGACGCCAAGGCCCAGCTCAAGGCTCAGATGGCGGCCTTCAAGGAGACCTTCCAGGCCTCCCTGAACCAGCCCGCGGGAGCCTAGTCTGATGGCCGGTCTCCAGGAAGCCACATCTCCTTTCGGATTGGAGTAACTAGCCATGGCCGGCCTCCAAGACATTCGACGCCGTATTCGGTCCGTCAAGAACACCCAGCAGGTCACCAAGGCCATGAGCTTGCCTTGTCGACCCCTTTCGGATTGGAGTAACTAGCCATGGCCGGTCTCCAAGACATCCGACGCCGCATTCGGTCCGTCAAGAACACCCAGCAGGTCACCAAGGCCATGAAGATGATCTCCGCGGTCAAGCTGCGGAAGTCACAGGAGCGCCTGGTCGCCCTCCGTCCCTATGCCAGCAAGATGTTGGACGTTGTTCGCCGCGTCGTGGGCCGCATCAAGGGAGATTCCGAGATCCAGCCGGGTCCTGCCGCCCTGGCCTTCCTGTTCCCCAGGGAAGAAAAGCGCATCCGCGTGATCCTCGTGGCTTCGGACAAGGGCCTCTGCGGTGGTTTCAACGCCAATGTGCTCAAGGCCGCCAACGCCTTTGTGGCCGAGTGCGCCCCTGAGATTGTCCATCTGGATGTGGTCGGCAAGCGCGCCGCCGAATGGGCCCGGAAGCGCAAGATGACGGCCGCAAAGGAGTACCTCAACATTCCGCTTGCGGGCCTCCAGTCCGTCGTCACTGAAATTGCCGCGGGGGCCATCGATCAGTACAACGCCGATCAGATCGACGCGCTCTACGTGATCTACAACTACTTCAACAGCCCCATGTCCCAGACCCCCACCGTATTCCGGGTGTTTCCTGTGGAGATGGAGCGCCGTACCGAGGGGCGCGAGGCCATCGAGGTGTCCCACCTCCTCGAGCCCGATCCCAACGCTGTGCTGGAGACCCTGCTGCCCCGCTTCGTGGAGACGGAACTGCTCCGCAATCTGTTGGAGAGCAGTGCCTCCGAGCATGGGGCGCGCATGGCGGCCATGGACAAGGCCAGCAAAAACGCCGGCGAGATGATCGCCAAGCTGACCCTGACCATGAACAAGATTCGCCAAGCAGGCATCACCAATCAGATCATCGAGATCGTTTCAGGCGCCAACGCCTGATTCCACCCCTCGTATTTCGCGCCCATTCCTTCGTCGAGGTAACCATGTCCAACCAACTTCAAGGCCGCGTGATCGCCGTCGTCGGTCCCGCCGTGGACGTCGAGTTCGACAGCCACCTGCCCGGGATCATGAACGCCCTGCTCACCAACATCATGAACGCCCAGGGGGTCACCGCCTCGGTCACGCTGGAGGTGCAGCAGCACCTCGGCGAAAACCGCGTGCGCTGCGTGTCCATGCAGCCCACCGAGGGCATGGTCCGCGGCCAGATCGTGACCGACACGGGCCAGCCCATCAATGTGCCCGTGGGTCCCGAGACCCTGGGCCGCATCATCAACGTGGTGGGCGAACCCGTGGATGAGCGGGGACCCATCGGCCACAAGATGACCCTGCCCATTCACCGCGAGGCCCCCAAGTACGAGGATCTGAACACCTCGTCCGAGATGTTCGAAACGGGCATCAAGGTCATCGATCTGCTGGAGCCCTACGCGAAGGGCGGCAAGACCGGCCTCTTCGGCGGCGCCGGCGTGGGCAAGACCGTGCTGATCATGGAGCTCATCAATAACATCGCCAAGGGCCACGGCGGCTACTCCGTGTTCGCCGGCGTCGGCGAGCGCACCCGCGAAGGCAATGATCTTTGGCACGAGATGATGGACAGCGGCGTTATCAACAAGGACGATCTGAGCAAGTCCAAGGTGGCGCTGATCTACGGCCAGATGACCGAACCCCCCGGAGCCCGTGCCCGCGTGGCGCTGACTGGCCTCACCGTCGCCGAGTACTTCCGCGACGTGGAAGGCAAGGACGTGCTGCTGTTCGTGGACAACATCTTCCGCTTCACCCAGGCCGGTGCCGAAGTATCCGCCCTGCTGGGCCGCATGCCCTCCGCCGTGGGCTACCAGCCCACCCTGGCCACCGAGATGGGTGAGTTGCAGGAACGCATCACCTCCACCAAGAAGGGCTCCATCACCTCGGTGCAGGCGGTGTACGTGCCGGCCGACGACTACACGGATCCCGCGCCCGCGACCACCTTCGCCCACCTGGATGCCACCACCAACCTCTCTCGCGAGATCGCAGCACTGGGCATCTATCCCGCCGTGGATCCCCTGGCCTCCACCAGCCGCCTGCTGGATCCCCGCATCCTGGGCGAGCACCACTACAACACCGCCATGCGCGTGAAGGCGATCCTGCAGAAGTACAAGGAGCTGCAGGACATCATCGCCATCCTCGGCATGGACGAGCTGAGCGACGACGATAAGCTCATCGTGGCCCGCGCCCGCAAGATCCAGCGCTTCCTCAGCCAGCCCTTCTTCGTGGCCGAGCAGTTCACGGGCATGACTGGTAAGTATGTGAAGCTCGAGGACAGCATCAAGGGCTTCAGCGAGATCTGTGACGGCAAGTGGGATCACCTGCCCGAGCAGGCCTTCTACCTCGTCGGCACCATTGAGGAAGCCGTCGAAAAGGCTGAAAAGATGGCGGCCGTTTAGGTTTGCTTTTCCCATGCTCGGAATCCGCGAAGCGGATTCCGAGTCTTTAAAAGAGATTGCCATGTCTCAAACCATCAAACTGGAAGTGGTCACACCGGAGCGGCCGGTCTTTTCGGCCGAGGTCTCTGAGGTGCAGTTCCCCACCGCCTCCCGCGGCTACTACGGCATCCTGCCCGGCCATACTCCCCTGATGACCGAAGTGGGCGACGGGCTGCTCTACTACATCCAGGATGGTCAGAAACATTGGATCACGGTCTTCGGCGGCTTCGCGGAAGTGGGCCCGGACCGGGTCACCATTCTGGCCCGGGAAAGCGAGACCATGGACATGATCGATCTGGAGCGGGCCGAGGCTTCCCGCCAGCGGGCCCTGAAACTCCTGAAGGAGGCCCAAACCGAGCATGATCTGGAGACGGCCCAAGCCAAGCTGAACGCCAGCCTCATCCGCCTGCAGGCAGCCGGTCATCCTGGAGGCCATGGATTCTAGCCTTTCCTCCCGGGAGGCACCTTGCGGATGGCGCGACTTTCAACCTTCCGCATGGATGCGCTGAGGATAACTTGGGCGGTGTCAGCCCAGCGGAGCCAGCCTTGAACGATCTGCCAGTCCTCGATCCCCGGCCCCTGCGAGACCTGCTCGAGATCGGGGCTGGACTGGAACTGGTGCAGGAGCTGGTGGGGCTTCTCAAGGAGGACGCCCCGCCTCGGCTGGTGTCTCTGCGGGCGGCGCTGGAGGCCGGTGACGGGGCGCTGGCGATCCAGGAGGCGCATCAGCTGAAGGGAGCCCTGGGCAACCTGGGACTCCAGAAGTTCGCGGATCTGGCGGCCCAGATCGAGACCCGTGTTCGTGAGGCACGCTGGGAGGTCGCCCGGGAGCTGGCCGAGGCGCTCCCGGTTGCCTATGCAGAGGCCCTGGCCGCGCTACAAGAGGCCTTTCCGGAGAACGGAGCCCTTACCAGACCAGCAGCTCGTCCTGGGCAAGCAGGCTGACGCGGGCGTCCTCCAAGGCTTGGAGCTGGGGCAGCATGGTGGCCTTGTCGCCGGGGGTCAGGTGATAGATCCGCACCGGCACGTCGCGCCTGAGTTTCTTGAGTTCGGCACCCAGCTTGGCAGGCGTGAGGTGCTTGGAGGCTTCCGCCAGCCAGGCCTGCTCGTTGGGGAAGCTGGCCTCGGCGATGACCAACCGAAGGTTCGGGGTGGCGTTGGCCACCTCCCAGATCCGGTCGGTCTCGGCCGTATCGCTGGTGAAGATGAAGGCGTCCTTCCCATCGTCCACCTTGTAGCCCACACAAGGCACCAGGTGGTTCACGCGGATGGGCGTGATGTGCATGCCGCAGACGTGATATGTGTGTTCGGGCTGGATTTCCGTGTAACGGATCGTGGGGTCGTTGGGACTTGGAATCACGCTGAAGTCGGGCCACAGCTCGTCATTGAACAGGTGGCGGCGCAGCACATCCAGGGTCTCGGGCAGGGCGTGGATCTCCACGGCCTCATGGGTGTGGCCGAAGATGTTCTTGGTGAAAAAGGGCAGGGTGCAGATGTGATCCAGGTGCGAGTGGCTGATGAAGACGTGCTGGATCTTCACCTGCTCGGCCACCGATAGCGCCGCGGTGATGGACCCCGCGTCGATGGCCACGCAGCCATTGACGAGCAGTCCCGTCAGGCGCTCCCCATCGGCCTCTCCGCCGCTGCAGCCCAGAATCCGGAGTTCCATCGTCCCCCAGTGGATGAAGCCTTCATCATACGAAAAAGGGGCGCCAACCGGGCGCCCCTTTCCGAGTCGATACCCGAGGTCAGAAGCGGATGCCGCCGTAGACACCGATCTGCACCTGGGGCGCCAGGGCATCCGTGAGGTCCTTGGGCGTGGAGGTGGCATCCTTCTTGGAGAGGGGAGCCGCCACTTCGAGGAGGAAGAAGGGGCTCACGACAGGCGTGGGGATGCTGAAGCCCACGTTCACGCGGGCCCAAGGACGACCGAGGGTGCTGTCGGTGCTGGCGCCGCCGGTGGGGCGGAAGGTGAGCTTCTCGGAGCGGTATTCCACCCCAGCGCCCACGTTGACCAGGAGCTTCCAGTTCACCATGGCGCCGGCGGCCCAGTACTGGTTCTCCAGCTCACCGTACTTGGTGCCGCCGTAGTTCAGGTCGCCCGTGGTCTTGTTGTGCCAGGTGGCGTTCACCTGGAGGGCGGCGACCTTGAGGTCGAGCACGTCGAACCCGCCGCGGATCCCGAAGCCGGTGGGGCTCACGGCATCATACTTCTGGCCGGTGCCGAAGGACGCGGCCTGGGCCTTGCCGAACTGCTTGTCGATCAACAGACCGACTTCGCCAGCGAAGACGGGCAGCACAGCCATGACAGGTACAAGCAGGAGTTTGGTTCGCATGGGGACTCCCATCCATTTGAATACTGAATGATCGACCCTGAACAGGGGGCGGTCAACCTCCATTGAGTCTAGATCTTTGCTAATCTCGACTTTATGCGGGCCCACCTGCGTTTCCTGATCCTGGACGATTTTGACCCCGACACCGGGGAGCTCGCTTTGCGGGTGGCCTTCCAACCGGGGGCGGACCCCGGATTGGAGATGATCCGGCTTCGCCTGCACCTGGGGCGGGCGGGGAAGCCGCTGGATCCCCTCAGCCGCGAGCTGCGAACCCACGTGCAAATGCCTATGCCACCCCTCTGGGAGCATGGCCTCAAGACCATCATCCATGCCATCGAAGAGGAGTTGAGTGCGCCAGAGGGACGCAACACCCTGCGTTACCTGTGGGTTCGGACCCAGCTCCTGCACCCGGCGGACCCGGCCCGCTCCACCCCCAACCACCCGGTGGTCCGGCAGGTCGAAGTGCTCCGGGACTGGGCGCACCGGCTGGACCAGGAGGGTCAATCCCTGCGGGCCGCGGAGATCCTGGATCGGCTGCTGTTGCTGGCCCCCAAGGACGTGACCAGCCTGGCTTACCTGGCCAGTTTCTTCCGCGCCCAGGGCATGGCGGAGGAAATGGCGGCGGTGGCGGAGCGGTGGATCAAGGCCGAGCCTGGGCGCGTGGAGGCGCGGCTGCGCCATGGGGAGGCCCTGCTGCGCTTGGCCCGGGCCCAGGAAGCTCGCGCCGCGTTCGAGGCGGTGTTGAAGGTCCATCCCGTCCACCTGCTGGCGCACCTGGGGATGGCCCAGGCCTTGGGGCTCATGGGAGGCAATCCCTTTCCGCACCTGGACGCGGCCCAGGAGCTGGACCCCGCCGCCACGGCCTCCGTGCTGCGGGAGACTTACGACTACCGCCTGCTCACACCGCCACCGGGGGATCGGAACCATGGCCTGGACGAGCTGCCGGCCCTGCTCGGTGTGTCCGGAGCTGAGGTGCAGGATTACCTCCAGTTCCTGGGGTTGCCACTTGCCGGGCCCGAGGGAGGGGTGCGCGAATCAGAACTGGCCCGCTGGGTGGGCGTCATGAACCGTTTCGCCCTGCTTCCGGGGGGCCTGAACTGGTCCGCCCCCACCCCGAGGCACCTGCCCGAACTGGTCTGAGAGGCTCCTGTCCTGCGATGATGGAGGCTTCCCTCGGGGTGCCCCATGTCCGTTCTGCTCAGCACTGATCTGCCTTTCCCGATCTTCCGCCGGGGCAAGGTGCGGGATGTGTACGACCTGGGAAGCCAACTCCTCATCGTGGCCACGGATCGCATCAGCGCCTTCGATTGCGTGATGCCCGAAGGCATTCCCGACAAGGGGCGGATTCTCACGGCCGTGGCAGCCTATTGGTTTGCTGCCACCGAGGACCTGGTGCCCAATCACTTCCGGGGAAACCTCCGCTGGCCAGTGGCGTTGGAGGCTTATCGCGAAGCCCTGGCGGACCGCGCCGTCATCGTGGAGAAGACCCGGCCCCTGCCTGTGGAATGCGTGGTGCGTGGCTACCTGGCAGGCAGCGGATGGAAGGAATACCAGGCGGGCGGAGCGGTCTGCGGCGTTTCCCTCCCGGGTGGGATGCAGCTCGCCGACCGGCTTCCTGAGCCGATCTTCACGCCCGCCACCAAGGCCGAAGAGGGGCACGATGAGAACATCTCCTTCGAGCACATGGCTGAGATCGTCGGGATGCCATTGGCCCTGCGGCTACGGGACCTGAGCCTGGCGCTCTACCGCCGCGGTGCCGAACACGCCGCCAGCCGCGGCATCCTGCTGGCCGACACGAAATTTGAATTCGGAGTGAGTGATGCGGGCGAGTTGATCTTGATTGACGAGGCCCTCACGCCGGACAGCAGCCGCTACTGGCTGGCGGACAGCTGGGCGCCGGGGCAGAATCCCCCGAGTCTCGACAAGCAGTTCCTCCGGGACTATCTGGAGACGCTCACGGATTGGGACAAGCAGCCCCCGGTACCACACCTGCCCGCCGCCATCATTGCGGGCATCCGGGATCGCTACCTGGACCTGGCGGGCCGGTTCGGCATCAAGGTATAGGCACCGCTTTCAAGGCTTCGGGATCGCCCACCACGCCGAGGCGGATCCGCGCTGGATCGAGCCAGAGGCCCAGGGCTGCGTTCAGGGTCGCCACTGAAAGCGCCCTCAGGCGGGTGACCTGAACGCGCCGGCCTTGGGCTTCAGCGAGGGCACCCTCCAGCAGCGAATCCGGATGCAGGGTTTCCAAAGCCTGCCCCGCCTCCCAGGCCACGCGGGCGCGATCCAGCTCAGGCTGGGTGAAACCCCGCTGGCGCAGAGCCTCCAGCCGATCCTTGAGCAGCGACCAGGCTCCGGCCCCGGCGTCCAGGGTGGCCACCAGACAGCGGCCTTCCAGGGTGACGCTCACCTGGGACAGGGCGGGATCTCCCGGAATCAGGAGGCTCAGCAAGGCCGCGGCCTCCGGCGCGAAATCGCCCGGCTGGACGGCCACGGCCTGGACCCTCAGGGGAGTGCCAGGTGCGGAGATCCTAAGCGGAACCTCAGCGCCCCCCGGGGGTGGTACCGGGACGCCGGTTGGAGGAGGCGCGAAGGAGGGAATCGGCTCAGGAGCCGACCAGGATCCCAGGCTCAAAAGGACCAGGCGCTTGGCCTGCTCTAGACCGAGGTCACCGTGGAGCACCAGGATCGCCCGGTCCGGGCGGAACACCCGGGCGCGAAAGGTGAGCAGATCGTCCAGGGTGATGGCACCCAAGCTGGCCAAGGAGGGGCGGGAACCTGGTGCTTGGACCAGCGCCTTGCGAAGGCGCGTGAGGGGGGGGCTGTCCCCTTGCTCTTCCTCGCGCCAGCAAGCCACCCGCTGAAATTCCAGGACCGTGGGGTCGAACACCGACCGCAGCAGGCGGTCAGCCAACAACCCGAAGGCCCGGTCCTGATCCCGGCTCCGGGTCAGCAGCCGCCATTCCAGTCCGCCGGGCTCCAGGAGCGCCGAGAGCTGAATGCCAAACCCCTCCAGGGACCGATCGACCTCCTCGGCCTTCATGCCGGCGGTATCCGAGTGATCGAGCATCTGCAGCGCCAACAGGGGCAGGCCCTCTCGGCCAGGGGGCGTGTCCGCGGGATCAAGTTGCAGGTGGATCTGCGCCCGCACCAGGGGACGTTCATGGTCCTCCAGGTGCACCACCCGCAGCCCATTGGGAAGGGTGAACCGCTGGACCTGGGGCTGAGCAGACAGCGTAAGGGCGGCCACGCAGGCCAGCAGGAAGAGTCTCATCGCTTGTCCGGGAGGAGCTGGGCTTCCAGCAGTTTCAGAGTGCGGAGACGCTCCCCGGCGCTGAGCATCCGCAGCTGCCGGAGGGCTTCAGACACGAGGTGTTCGCGCTGGGCGGGATCCTCGATGCGGGAAGCGACCAGGGCCTGGAGTACCCGGGCCATATTGGCTTCGAGCGGATCCCGGCTCTCGCTGGGCGCAGGTTCCAGCAGCACGGTGGTGCGGTGACTCGGGCTCAACCAGACACGGACGGCGGCTTGGACCGCTTCCGGTTCCAGGAGGCGCAGGCGTTGGATATCCAGGTCCGCCAGCCGCCAGTCCCCGCCTTCGGCCCAGGCCTTGGCCAAGGCTTGGGCCAGGGCAGCGGGCTCGTCCATGACCCGCAGATGATCCATCTCCAGTTGGGCCAGGGCCCGCTGCCACTCATCCTGGGGAATCGGATCGTGCTGAAGACGAAGGATCTCGCCGTGCAACGCGCCTTCAAGCTCTGCCAGGCTGTGTCCATCGGCAGGCTTCAGATCGGCCACCAGCAGGCAGGGCAGACGGCCTCCAGGGAGGTCCATCTGGAGATCCACCTGCCGGGCCAGCGCCTTTTGGTGCATCAGGCGGGCGGGAAGGCGGCTCGTCTGACCTCCTCCCAACAACTGGGCGGCCATGCCCAAGGCCAGGTGGTCGGGATGCTGCCGGGGTGGGATGCGCCAGCCCGTCAGGAGGCGGGGCGCGCCGCCCAGGGTGGCCTGCACACGGCGGTCGCCGAGGTCGGCGCGAATCTCGGGGAGAACGGCTGCTTCCTTGTCCGGAGGGACAGGGAGGGAGCCGAAGTGGCGTTCCACCAGGGGCAGGGCGCTTTCCAGGCTGAGGCCGCCGATGAGGATGATCGTGAGGCGGTCGGGGCTGAGCGCACGGTGGGCGTACGTCCGCAGGTCAGACCAACGGAGGGCCTCCAGGGCAGGCAGGTGATCCGCGAGGTCCCGGCCGTAGGGATGGCCGGGCAGCGCCGCGCCGCAGAGCAGGGCCATCCCCGCGTCGCCCTTGGGTTTCAACCCGGCCACCAGGGCAGCCCGGGCCTGGGAGAAGCGGCTCAACTGGAGGATCCGGAGGCGCTGACTCTCGGTGCGGCACCAGAACTCGAAGGCCTCCTTCGGGAGCTCGGTTTCAGCCACCAGGGCATCCGCGGTGGCTGCCGCAGACTGGCGGCCTCCCCGGGCAGTGTAGAGATCCGAAAGGGGCGAGGGGGAGAAGAGTGCCTTCATCCGGGATTGAACCGCTTCGAGGCTGGCCTCCAGGGAAGGCAACGTCGAGGCGTCGGAAGGATCCTGGCGAAGGCGGAGCCGCTGGAGACGGAGGGACTCCAGCAGACCTTCCTCCTGCTTGAGCAGGGCATCTAGGTTGGCGTGACCCTTGGCTGGCTCCAGATCCTCGGGCCAGGTGGCTCCAAACAGCGCCCGGGCCAGCAGGTCCGTGGCACCCGCAGTGTCGGCAGACTCCTCGGCCCTGCCACCCCGGAAAACCAGGGTCGCGTGGAAGGCCGTTAGGCCGCGTCGTTCCACCAGCAGCAGACGGGCACCGTTGGCCAGCCGCCGCTCCTGCACCTCGGTCGGGTGGGGAACCTGGGCGTGCAGGCCAAGGGCGGCAATCAGGAGAGGGACCAGCAGGCGCATGGCCCTCAGGTTACTACTTCACCCGGATGCTGCCGTTGGTGGTTTCCAGGCGAATCGTCTGGGCGCGGCCCGGCACCTTCACATGGGCGCTGTGCTTGGTTATCTCGATCACCTGGGCACCAGGGATCTTGACTTCCATGGACCCATTGCTGTTTTCAGCCATGAGATCACCGGTGGCCTTGCCCAGCTCCACTTCGATGCTGCCGTTGGTGGATTCCAGGTGGATGCCCTCGCCCCATCCATCGAGGTTGCGGGCGCGGATGCTGCCGTTGGTGGTCTCCAGGCGAATGCCACCCTCGATATCATCGAGGATGATGCGGCCATTGGTGGTGCTGCCCCGCAGGCGGGCGGCCAGGGTGCGGGCCTCGATGGGGCCATTGGTGGTGTCCACCTGCACCTCGCCGCGGATGTGGCTCACGAGGATGCTGCCGTTGGTGGCTTCGCAACGGGCGAAGCCCTCCAGGTTCTCGACGGCCACGGTGCCGTTGGTGGTGCGGAAATGGCCCAGGAGCTTGTGGGGTACCTGCAGAGTCATTTCGCAGCGGGGGCTGATGTAGACGCCGAAGCTCCAGGAAGGCTGCTGGAAGACCGCTTCGATATCGAGGTCGGGGCCTTTCCGCTGGAGCACCAGCTCCACCCGGCGCCTTTCGCTGTCGCGGATCTGGGCCGTGAGGGCGACCTCATCCTTCTCCCAGCCGGTCACCCGGATGCCGCCATTGCGGTTCCTCACCCAGAGCTTCGATCCCTGAGCCAGCCTTTCCGTCCGCTGCTCGACCCGGGACCCCGTGGGCATATCCACCCCGAT
>JAVBYJ010000073.1 GCA_030824075.1 Geothrix sp. | reverse complement strand
CCCGGCCCAGGGCGGGGGCGGTCAGAGTCCGGGAGGGTGGTTCAAAGGCTGCTTGGGCCAAGGCTGAGGCCTGGAAGAGCAGGGGACGGCTCTGCCGGGGCGGGGCGAGGGCCAGACCACACTCCGGGCATTCCGCGGCGAGGGGCGAAAGGCGGGTCTGGCAGCTGGGGCAGGTGCGCCGGATGGGCGAAGACATGCCCCAACTATCGCCCGGCCTGGAGGGGTGGAACAGGGGGAATCCGCTGGCCGGGCATGGGGAGGGCCCGGTCACCCGGGCCCTCCATCCATTCCAACCCAAAGGCTCAGTTCACGTTGATGGCCTTGAACGCGTTCACCACGGCGGTGTACTCGACGGAGCCCGCGGGATAGCCCAGGGCCACGGCGGCATTCAGGCAGGCGGTCTTCGCGCCGGCGTAGTTGGTGCTCGAGGTCATGTAGGCGGTGAGGGCCTTGTAGACGATGCGGGCGGCCTTGTCGTTGCCGACGCCAGTCATGCCGCCCGGCAGGTACGAGCTGTAGAAGTCGCTTGTGCTGACGTTGCTGGCGCCCTGACTGAGGAAGTAGAAGCAGCGGTTCATGGGGCCGGAGCTGTAGTGCACATCCAGCCGCTTCAGGGAGGAGGACCAGGCGTTGGGGCTGCTGCCATCCAGGCTGGGCTTGTACATGTAGCGCAGGGGGTGGTTGAAGGCGGGCGTGGCCAGCTGCTCACCGATGGTCCAGTTGCCGCCGGTGGCCGGGATGGTGCTGCCCGTGGAACCCCGGTAGAACTCGGCCATGGTGCCGAAGATGTCGGACATGGACTCGTTGAGGCCGCCGGACTCTGCGCGGTAGGTCAGGTTGGCGGTGCGGGAGGTCACGCCGTGGGTCATCTCGTGACCGGCGACGTCCATGGAGGTCAGGGTCTGGAAGGAGCTGCCATCGCCGTAGGTCATGCAGAAGCAGGTGTCGGACCAGAAGGCATTGTCGTAGCTGTTGCTGTAGTGGACGCGGCTGTAGGTGGCCTTGCCCGTGTTGTCGATGCCGTTCCGGCCGAAGACGTTCTTGTACATGTCCCAGGTGGTCTGGACCCCGAAGTGGGCGTCCACCGCGGCGGTCTGGCCGTTGGCGGCGGTGGTGGAAGAGCCTTCCACATAGTTGGCGCCATTGCCCCAGGTGTTGTCGGCATCGGTGTAGAGGGTGCCGGTGCCGGAGGTGGCGTGGTTCAGGTTGTAGGTCTTCACACCGGCGCCGCGGGTGGTGTCGTAGAGTTCGAACCCCGTGGCGGCGCTGTTGGTATTCAGGTTGACGGTGCCGCTGTACTGGCTGATGCCGGTGCCGTTGGCTCCGGCGGTATGAAGGGTGCTCCAGCTCTCCAGGATGGCGCCGGTGTGGGCGTCCACCAGGAAGTCGGTGTGCCGGGTCTCCTCCACACCATTCTCCAGTTCGGTGTGGACGTGGTAGGCCAGGGCCGGGCGGGAGATGGCGCGGGCGCCCCGCAGGGTTTCGATCTCACGGGTGACGGTCGCGACCACCAACTCGGCGCTGGGGGCGTGCACATAGCCACCCCTGGGGGCGAGGAACTGGTGGGCGGAGGCCAGGGCCTCGGCGGGCGCCAGGGAAGGCGCGACGTTCAGATTGAGCCCGCGGACCAGGGCATCCGTGCGGCCGCTGACCATGCCCCCGCGCATATGGACGATGGACTCGCCCTCGAAGACGCGCACGCCCTTGTAGAGCTGGTTCATGCGGGCATGGGCCTCACCCGTGGCTTCCTCAAGGACACTCTTGGCCGCGAAGCCATGATCGCGGTCCAGGCCCAGCTGGTACACCCGGGCATCCAAGTGGCGGCGGGCTTCATCCGTGAGGGGGGTGTCAGCCTGCCGGGCCGTGAGGGCTGGGACCAACAGAACCGCGGCAGCGGCGAGACGAAGGGCGAGTCGGGATGGCATGGAGCCTCCTGTGGAGTCTAAGGACTCCTGGGTGAATTGGGATTGGAAAGGACGGAAGGTTGACGAAAAGGGTAAGGATTCCAAGCAAGAAAGGCGTGGTTAAGAGTTGTTAATTTTTATGAGAATCAGTTTCATCAAGATGCCTTTCCCCCCTTGATGGCAGGATGAAGGATCGATCTGTCCAGGAGTTCCATGTCGTTACCCGCACCCATCCTCGAGCGCCCGGCGCCGCCGCCCGCCTTCCGCTGGCTGGTGCTGGTGGTCATCAGCCTGGCCATGTTCGGCAACTACTATGTCTACGACGCCATCAGCCCCCTGGCGGATGTGCTTCAGAAACAGCTCGGCTTCACGGATTCCAACATCGGCCTGCTGCAGGGCATCTACAGCGTGCCGAACGTGGTGATGGTGCTCCTTGGCGGCATTCTGATCGATCGCATCGGAGTGAAGCGCGCCACCTTCATCTTCAGCGTCCTCTGCTTCCTGGGGGCGGCCATCACCGCGCTGAGCCCGAGCTTGGCTGTCATGGCCACGGGACGGCTGGTGTTCGGGTTGGGGGCTGAGAGCCTCATCGTGGCCGTCACAGCGGCAGTGGCGCAGTGGTTTCGGGGCAAGGAACTGAGCTTCGCCTTCGGCATCAACCTGCTCATCGCCCGGCTGGGGTCCTTCGCCGCCCTGAACAGCCCCAGCTGGGCGCGTGAGGCCTATGGATCCTGGCAAAAGCCCTTGCTCATCGCGACCGTCTTTGGCGCGGTGTGCGTGATTGCCGCCGGCATCTACTGGCTCATGGAGAATGGGGCCGCCCGCAAGTACGCCCTGGGCTCCCAGGGCGGCACCGACAAAATCGTGTGGGGGGATCTGCTGAAGTTCAGCCCGACCTACTGGTACGTGGTGGCTCTGTGCATCACGTTCTACAGCGGCATCTTCCCCTTCCAGACCTTCGCCGTGAAATTCTTCCAGGATGCCCATGGCGTCTCGCGCGAGACCGGCGGGTTCCTGTCTTCCATGCTCACCCTGTTCGCCATGATCGGCACGCCGCTGTTCGGCCTGATGGTGGATCGCGTGGGCAAGCGGGCCCTGTTCATGATGGCCGGCAGCCTGCTGCTGATCCCCGTCTACCTGCTCATGGCCTATACCCACGTCACCCTCTATGTGCCCATGGCCATGATGGGCATCGCCTTCAGCCTGATCCCTGCGGTCATGTGGCCTTCCGTGGCCTACCTGGTGCCCGAGGCGAAGTTGGGCACCGCGTACGGCCTGATGACCCTCATCCAGAATGTGGGGCTCGCGGGTTTCAACTTCCTCATCGGCTGGGCCAACGATCACGCCGCTGCCAGCGCCACGAATCCCGGGGGCTATCGGATGGGGATGTGGATCTTCAGCAGCCTCGGACTCTTTGGCTTCCTCTTCGCCTACCTGTTGCGCCGTGCCGAGACAGGACCAGACGCAAAGGGCCTCGAAACCATCACCACCGCGAATCAGGCCGGGTAGCAGTTACACTGCCTTCCACAGTCGGGGAGGCCGAATGACAGGGTGGCGAAGGGTCCTGGCACCTCTGGCCGCAGGGTTGGTCTGGCTGGCGGCCTTTCTGCCTTATGTGGCCTGCGGCCCCCAATCCCTGGACTCACCCACCCCTCCAGCGCAGGTGCAGGTTGCCCCCCGGGATCCGGTACCGACCCACGCGCGCGAGACCCTGGCCTACATCCGTCAGCACGGCTATGCGCCGCCCGGTTTTGTGGGGGGGCGGGTCTTTGGGAACTACGAAGGCCAGCTGCCCCGTTACGACGCGCGGCGCAAGCGCCTCGAATACCGGGAATGGGATGTGCGCCCCAAGGCGGAGGGCCGCACCCGCGGCGCCGAGCGCCTCGTCACCGCCAGTGACGGCCGGGCCTGGTACACCGCAGATCACTACCGCACGTTCATCGAGGTGAAATGACCAGCCCGTCTTTCCTCGCCGATCCGGCTGGCCCCTTGATTCGTCCGTGGCGCGGGTCCGCGGGTGCGCTGGTGGAGGCCGCGACGGGCCTCGCGCCCCTGTGGTGGTTGCGTGGATCCCGGATGCGGACCAAGCAGGGGCTGATGGATGAATGGGCTGCGGCCGCCCAGTTCCCCCCGCATTTTGGCGGCACCTGGGACGCCCTTCGGGATGCCCTATCGGACCTTCCCGGCGGTGGGATCTTCCTTCTACTTGACGCGGACCAGCTGTTTCAAGAGGCGCGGCCCGCAGAGGCCGAAACCCTTTTCGCGGTCCTGCAAGAGGCGCGCGAGGATCTTTCCCCCAATCCCTTCCACGTGATCCTCCAGGCCGAGCCGGAGCGCTACGGGACCCTCATCGAGGGTTTGCGAGCCATGGGCGTGGATGAGGGGACCGGGCCCTTGGCCTGATGGGTGGCCAGGGGCATCAGAACTGGGCCCTGAAAGCGTCAAAGGCCTGACGAAGCTCTGCGAGTTCCTCGCGGAGCTTCGTCAGGTCTGCCTCCAATTGATCCAGCCGCCCTGGGCGGGCGGGCGCGGACTCCGGCGCGGTCGCAGACGCATCCACCATCCCCGAGAGCAGGTGGGCCACCCGGGCCTCGCGGGCACCCGGAGCCCGGGCCAGGCGGATCACCAGGGGGGGATCGGCCTCCATGAGCACTCCCAGGCAGGCCTCCACCTCGGCGAGGTCAGGAAAGGCGTACATGCGCCGGGTGTTGGTGCGCAGTTCGCCGGGAGTCTGTGGGCCGCGCAGCAGCAGTTCTGCCAACAGCGCCGCCTCCTGCACCGAGAGGTTCCAGGTGGGCTTGGCTGTGTGGGCCACCTTGAGCACGCGGCCTGGCCAGTGCTCAGCCAGACCACGGCTGATGAGGGTGTCCACGGCCTCCTGTACCTCCGGTTCGGTCACCGAAAGCACGGGATCCCGGTTGCTGGACTGATTGCAGGCGTTCACCAGTGTGTTCATGGACAGGGGATACACGTCCGGGGTGCTCAGCTGTTTTTCCAGCAGGCAGCCCAGGATGCGGCATTCCAGGAGGGCGAGGTCGAGATCGGGCATGGCTAGCGGCCGACAAGGCCCGCCATGGGGCTGCTGGCGCTTGCATACAGTCGCTTCGGCATCCGGCCGCTCTCGAAGGCGAGGCGCCCGGCCTGCACGGCGAAGTCCATGGCCTGGGCCATCTGGGTGGGTTCACCGGCCTCGGCAACGGCGGTGTTGAGCAGCACACCATCGGCTCCCAGTTCCATGGCCAGCGCGGCGTCGGAAGCGGTGCCCACGCCCGCGTCCACGATCATGGGCAGCTTGTAGGCCTCGACGACTTCCTTGATGAGCAGGAGTGTCATGGGGTTCTGCACGCCCAGACCCGAGCCGATGGCGCTGCCCAGGGGCATGACGGCGGCGCAGCCCACATCGCACAGCTTCTTGGCGAGGATGGGGTCGGCGTTCACGTAAGGCAGCACGATGAAGCCTTCCTTCACGAGGATCTTCGCGGCCTCCAGCGTCTCCTCGTTGTCTGGATAAAGGCTCTTCGCATCGCCGATGACTTCCAGCTTCACCCAGTTCGTCTGCAGGGCCTCGCGGGCCAGGCGTGCGATGCGCAGGGCGTCCTCGCGGGTATAGCAGCCCGCGGTGTTGGGCAGCAGGGCGATGTCCTTGGGGATCCAGTTCAGGATGTTGTCTTCGCCCGTGGCGCCCAGATCAAAGCGGCGCACGGCCAGCGTGACCATCTCCACCCGCGCGGCCCGGTAGCAGGCCTGCATGGTGGCGAAATCCTTGTACTTGCCCGTGCCGAGGACGAGGCGGTTGCTGAATGTTTTGCCGGCGATGACGAGGGACATGGGGGCGCTCCGGATTCCCAGTGTAGCCCTGCCCGGGGAGTTCAGGCCCGGTGTGGAACCACGGCCTCAGGGCCCGGGAGGCGTTGAAACGAAGCCGCCAGACCAAGGAGCGCACCCCAGACATGGGCCGCGGGCAGGGACTGCCAGCCCTGCTGGGAAGGCATGAGGCTGCTGCCGAAAGCGCCTTCCAGGGTGACCTTGAGGGCCAGTCCGCCGAGCAGGGCCAGCCCGGCGGAGAAGGATTCCCGGCGGATCGCCAGCCGGAGACCCACCCATGCCCACAGGGCGCAGGCCAGGCCCGAGGCGCCCCGGTAATGACTGGGTCCAAGGCCGGGAAGGAGCAGCAGGCTCAACAGGGGCATCACAAGAAAGGCGGTGATCAGGAGCTCCCCGCGATCCTGTCGGCGGACGAGGATCGCGGGGACAGCCAGGGCGAGGGTGTTGGCCAGAACATGATTCCAGCCGAAGTGGACCAGGTGGCTGGTCCACAGGCGCCAAGGTTCACGGAGGGCGTCGGCGGTGAGGGCGAGGAGATCCATCAGACGCGTCGCAGCTTCAGGGCTGCGCCCAGGAGGAGGAGCGCGCCCAGGGCCTCGATCCAGCTAAAGCTGCCGCCGAAATTCTGACCGCCGCTTTGCCGGAGGGACACGCCCTGGCGATCGACCACGTCGACATCCTTGCGCTCGCCACTGGCGATCTCGGCCTTGAAGGAGGCTACCTCGGCGTCCAGGTTCTTCGCCAGGTCCGTCATGGCCGCCTGCAGGCCTTTGGCGGAATGCTCGCGGAGCTGCACCTCGCGGTGGGCCCAGGTGGAGCTTCCCTTCGTCTGGCTTTGCCCCGGGGCCCGCAGCAGGAAGGTATGGCTGGTCACGTCATAGACCGCCGCATCGATGAGGGTGCGGGTGTCGTTGGCATCGCCCGGCAGCACATAGGCGCCCACGATGGAGAGGTAGGTGAAGCTGTACCACCGGGGATCCGTGTACTGGATCTGGTCCACGCTGACGAGAGCCATCACGTCCACGCCATACATCCGGGCCACCTGGTCCATGTTCTCGAAGCCACCGCCGGAACGCAGGTAGGTGCTGGGCACCAGCTTGATGTCCGCGACCCAGGGCTTGTCCCTGAAACTCTGCTTCACCACGTCCAGCAGCTGCTTCTCTTGACCCGGGGCCATCAGGCCCTGCACCCGCCAGGCACTGGATCCACCCGGTACGAAGGCGATGCCGAGCTTCAGGGGCAGCTTGAGCCGCGCTCCAGCCGGGTTGGGCACCGGAGCGCTCTGCTGTTTGGGGTAGAGGTAGTCCATCAGGCTGCTGCGGCGGGTGGTGGTCTGGGGCGTGTTGCAGCCGAGTGCGGAGATGAGCGCGAGGGCGGCGCCGAGGAAGGCGCTGCAGTGGAGGCGGGACATCGAGGCTCCTTGAAGAGGGTGAAGGAATCAGGGGCGGACGGGTTCAGTGTCGGGGCGGGTGGAGGTGCCCCCGGGGTCCACCAGGTGGATATCTCTACGGACACCCTTGGCCACGTCCTGCTTGAAGGCTGTATAGGCTTCGTCGAGGGTGGTGGACAGATGGGTCATGGCTAGGTCCAGGCTTTCACGGGATTGCTGGCGGAAGGAGGCCTCGCGGCTGGACCAGGAGGAGGTGCCCTTGGCGGTGCCCACGCCCCCGGCCCGGAAGAGCAGGGTGCGGGAGGGGACGTGGTAGACGGCCGCGTCGACGACGGTGGTGGTGTCGTTCTTGTCTCCCTTGACCATGTAGGCCCCGACGAGGGTCCAGTAGGTCCAGGCGTACCACCGCGGGTTGCTGAATTGCACCTGGTCCACAGACACGAGGGCGATCACGTCTACCTGGAAGCTGCGAGCCACCTTGTCGAGATCCTCGAATCCACCACCCTTGGTGAGGTAGAGGGAAGGGATGGTCTTCAGGTCGCCGGCCCACGCCTTCTGGCTGAAAGAGGCCATGACCTTGCGGTGGAGTTCCTGCTCCTGACCCGGTCCCAGAGGACCCATCGGATTGGCCTGGGCCATGTCCCCCTTGTGCTGGGTGGGATCTGCCGGGACGAAGGCGATGCCAAGGCGCAGGGGCAGTTGGAGCTGGAGGGTCGCGACAGGTTGTTCGACGGGCGGTGAGGCTTTGACGCCAAGGTAGGAGGAGAGGCTGCTGCGGCGCTGCACGGTTTCAGGGGTGGCACAGCCCACCAGGAAGAACAGGACGGGCAGGAGGAAGAGGAGGCGTGGTCGCATGGAGGCTCCTTTTCAATACGCATACGTATGGTCGCCATACGGTATGGTATGGTAAGCTGGTTGAGTTATCCGTCAAGGCCCCCATGTCCGCTCCGAAGAAGAAGCCTGGATCCACCGCTCCCCTGTCGCGGGAGGCCTGGGTGAAAGCCGCCACGCACCTGATCGCCCGCGAGGGTGTGCAGGCGGTCGCCGTGGAACCCTTGGCGCAGGGTCTGGGTGTCACCAAGGGCAGTTTCTACTGGCATTTCAAGAACCGGGATGAGCTGATCCTGGCGGCCCTGGAGGCCTGGGAACAGGACCAGAGCGCGGATGTGGTCAGCCGCTACCAGGGCATTGAAGACCCGCAGAGGCGCTTGAGGGTGCTTCTCTTCGCGGCCTTTGAGGACGTGGAGAATGGGCGGTTTTTCGCCGCGCTGGCGGTGTCCAGCGAGGATCCGCGCGTGCAACCCTTCCTTCATCGAGCCACCGAGCGCCGGCTTGCTTTCGGCATCAAGGCGTTCCAGGCGCTGGGTCTTTCGGAAAAGGAGGCTCGGGAGCGGGCCCTGCTGGCCTATGCCGCCTACGCGGGCTACTTCCAGTTGCTCCGGACCACGCCGCTGGCCGTGGAGGCCGTGACAGACCTCAGCGGCTATGTGCGGCGCCTGGCGGATGCCCTGGTGCCGGTAAAACCGTCCCGCCGCCCTTGAACGGGGCCCGGGAGGGGCGTTTCATGGAGGCATTCACGCGAAGGGAGCCTCCAATGACGCCGATCCTGATCGTCCCCGGGCACCGGAATTCCGGCGAGGGTCACTGGCAGAGTCTGTGGGAAGAGGAGATGCCAGGGGCACGTCGGGTGGAGATGCCCAGCTGGGAGCATCCGCGCCGCGGCGAATGGATCGAGGCCCTGGATGAGGCCATCGAGTCGTGCGGTGCGGCGCCCATCCTGGTGGGCCATTCCCTCGGCTGCATCGCCATCGTCCACTGGGCGGCGGAGCACGGACGAGAGGTGCGAGGCGCCCTGCTGGCAGCGCCAATCGATGTGGAGCGACTGGACAGCAGGGATGAGCTGCGGCCCTTCGCACCCATCCCAAGGGGGACCCTGCCCTTCCCATCCATCCTGGCGGCCTCCAGCGATGATCCCTTTTTGCCGCTGGACCGCGCCCATGGCCTTGCGGCGGATTGGGGGGCTCGCCTGGTGGATCTGGGGCCCTGCGGCCACCTGAATACCCACTCCGGCCATGGCCCCTGGCCCCGGGGCGAGGCGTTGCTGGCCGAGTTGCGCTAGAACCCCGGGACGTGGGATGGTGGAGCTTCCAACGGAGGAGCGGTCCCCATCAGTACTGGCGGCGAGGGTGATGAGCCCGATGACCTGCCAGGAAAGGGGAGGGTCGCCGAAGGGATCGCGGATCATCAACGCGGCCCCTGGACGTCGAGGCGAAAGCCCGGCGGCTGTCGTGCCGGTCACCCGGCACGGAGGGCCCGAGGCGCAGCGGCGGGATCGCTCCCACCGCGTTCCTGAGGGCACCGTCGGCACGCCGAGGTTTCCATGAACGCATCCCCCGCAGACTTCCGTGGTTGGCTCACCGCCCGATTGATGGCCCTATGTGAGGCGGAAACGACGTCGGGCCGAGAGGACGCCGGGCTGCCCGAGCTGCGAGCTCTTCTGCTCGAGCTCGGTGCCACCGTGGTGGAGCAGCCGGTGATGGAAGGGCGCACCAACGTGCTGGCCCTGTGGGGACGGCCCAGGGTGCTCTTCTCCACTCACCTGGATA
This sequence comes from Geothrix sp., assembly GCA_030824075.1. Taxonomy (GTDB): domain Bacteria; phylum Acidobacteriota; class Holophagae; order Holophagales; family Holophagaceae; genus Geothrix. Next base: position 10,654 of record JAVBYJ010000073.1, on the reverse strand, counting down.
CGGTGCCGCCCTACCTGCCACCGCGCCTGGAAGGCGAGGCGCTGTACGGTCGCGGCACCTGCGATGCGAAGGGACAGATCATCGCGCAATTGGCGGCGGTGAAGATCCTGCTGGAGGAGGGCCACGGAGGCCTGGCCTGGCTGGGTGTGGTGGGCGAGGAAACCGACAGCGTTGGCGCCACCGCAGCCGGGGATCTGGCGGGCCGCCTCCAGGAGCTGAGGGTGCTCATCAATGGCGAACCCACCGAGCTGAAGCTGGCCACGGGCCAGCGCGGGGTGCAGCACCTTTGCCTTCACTGCCAGGGACGGGCGGCCCACAGCGGCAGCCCTGAGCTGGGCCGCAACGCCACTTGGCCCCTGCTGGACTGGCTCCAGCGCCTGCGGGAGCAGCCGCGGCCGGAGGACCCGCAGCTGGGGCAGGAACTGTGGAACCTCGGCCTCCTTCAGGCGGGTGAAGCCATCAATTCGGTACCTGCCTGGGCCGAGGCACACCTGCTGGCCCGCGTGGTGCCCGGCAGCACCTTCCTTGACGAGGTGCGGCGGCTGGCGCCGCCCGAGGGGGTCATCGACCTGCGCCTGGATGAGCCTGCCGATCTGTATCCACCCGTTCCCGGCTTTGAGCGCGCAGCCATGCCCTTCGGATCGGACGCACCCGCCCTGCGGGCCCTGGTGCCGGATCGCACGGTGGTGCTGGCGGGACCGGGCAGCATTTCCGTCGCGCACACCCTTGGGGAGCACCTCAGCTTGGCTGATCTGGAGGCCGGTGTGGACCTGAACCGCCGGTTGGCCCTGCATTTCCTGGGAGACTGAACCATGACCGCGAAAATTCCCGTCACCGTCCTGGGTGCCACCGGCGTCGTCGGCCAACGTTTTGTGCGCCGGCTGGCCAATCACCCCCTCTTCCGTGTGGAGCACCTCGCGGCCAGTGAGCGCAGCGCCGGCAAACGGTACCGCGATGCCTGCGTCTGGCGGCTGGAGGGCGAACCCTACGGCGGCCTGGGGGACCAGGTGATGGCCGAAGGCACGCCGGAATATGCGCTGTCGCCGGTGGTGTTCAGCGCCCTGGATACGGCTCCGGCCTCGGAATGGGAGCCCGCCTTCGCGCGGGCCGGGGCGATGGTGTTCTCGAATGCCGCCGCCTTCCGCATGTCGCCGGAAGTGCCGCTGCTGGTGCCCGAGGTGAACCCCGAGCACCTGGGCCTGATCGATCTCCAGCGGCACCACCACGGCTGGTCGGGCGGCCTTGTCACCAATGCCAACTGTACGGCCACGGTGCTGGTGATGGCCCTGGCGCCCCTGCACGCGGCCTTCGGCGTGGAGGCGGTGCTGATGACCTCCATGCAGGCCATCAGCGGCGCGGGCTACCCCGGCGTGGCCAGCCTGGACATCCTGGGCAACGTCATCCCCTTCATCCGCAACGAGGAACCGAAAGTGGAAGAAGAAACGCCGAAGATGCTGGGCCGTTTCACGGGCAGTGGCGTGGAGCTGGCGCCCATGCTGGTGAGCGCCCTCTGCCACCGCGTTCCAGTCATCGAGGGCCATACCGAAGCGGTCAGCGTGAAGCTGAAAGGGAATCCGTCGATCGAGGCCGTGCGCGAAGCCTTCCTGAACTGGAGGCCCGAGCCCCAGCGCCTGGGCCTGTTCTCGGCCCCGGCGGTGCCGATCCACGTCCACACCCAGGAGGATCGTCCCCAGGTGCGCCGCGATGTGGAGCGGGACGAGGGGATGAGCGTCCATGTGGGGCGAATCCGCGTGTGTCCCATCCTGGGCCTCAAGTTCACGCTTCTCGGGCATAACACTGAGCGAGGGGCGGCGGGTGGCAGCATTCTGAACGCCGAGCTGGCCCACGCGAAGGGATACCTCCGATGATCCGTTCGACGTTGCACCCCTCGCACGTGTTATCTGGCAGCCCGCGATCGGACATGCCATCCAGACATGTCCTCCTGCTCCCCGCTGCGCGGGATCGCAGAGCGGGGCCCCCCCGAACGAGGGCGGCGGGTGGCAGCATCCTGAATGCCGAGCTGGCCCACGCGAAGGGATACCTCCGATGATCGTCCTCAAGTTTGGCGGCAGCAGCGTGGCGGATGCGGCTTGCATGCGGCAGGTGGCCAGCCTGGCAGAGGCGGCCCATCCGAAGGCCCCTTTGGTGGTGCTATCCGCCATGGGCAAGACCACCAACGGCCTGTTCGAGGCGGCGAAGGCCGCGGAGGCGGGGGACCTGGCCGAAGCCATGGCGCGTCAGCGGACCCTCATGGCCTTCCACCGAAAGGCCGCAGATGATCTGTTCGACGGCGCCGTGCCTGACGCGCTGGATATCGCCCTGACGGACCTGTTTGGTGAGCTGGAACTGCTGCTGCGTGGCGTGGCGCTGCTGCGGGAGCTGAGCCCCCGCAGCATGGACGCCATCGCCTCCCTTGGGGAACGCCTGTCCACGCGGATCTTCGCGGCGTACGTGAAGGGGGCCTGGGTGGATGCCCGCACCGTCCTTCGCACGGACGCCCTGTTCGGCGAGGCCGTGCCCCAGCCGGAGGCGATCCGCACCCTGGCCGCCGTCCACCTGAAGCCCCTGCTTGGGCCAGATCGCGTCGTGGTGACCCAAGGCTATGTCGGTGCCACGGAAGATGGACTCACGACGACGTTGGGACGGGGTGGCAGCGACTATTCAGCGGCGCTCTTCGGGGCCGCCCTTGGGGCCGAGGAGGTCCAGATCTGGACCGATGTGGAGGGCGTGCTCACCTGCGACCCCCGCGTCGTGCCCGAGGCGCTGCCCATCCCCGATCTCAGCTTCGCTGAGGCAGCTGAACTGGCCGCCTTCGGCGCGAAGGTGCTCCATCCGGCCACCATCCAACCTGCAGTGGAGGCGGGCATTCCCGTCACCGTACGGCACACCCAGAAGCCGGGGGGGCGCTTCACCACGATTTCGGCAGAGGTCCGCACGGGGCGGCCCATCACGGCCTTGGCGAGCCGGAACCCGGTGACGGTGCTCACGGTGAGCAGCACGCGGATGCTGGCTCAGAGTGGCTTCCTGGCGCGCCTTTTCGAGGTGTTCGGCCGCCGGGGTGTGAGTGTCGACCTGGTGGCCACCGCCGAGGTGAGCGTGTCGCTCACGGTGGAGGCGGAGGTATCGCTGAAGTCCCTGATCCAGGACCTGTCTGTCTTCGCCACGGTCGAAGTGAACGAAGGCCGGGCCATCATCGCGGCGGTGGGAGAGCGCCTGAAATCCACGCCTGGCCTGGGCGCACAGCTGCTGACGGCGCTCGGGGACATCAATGTGGAAATGATCAGCATGGGCGCGAACGAGATCAACCTGAGTCTCGTGGTGAAACAGGAGCACACGGCCGAGGCCCTGCGCCGCATGCACCGAGTGCTGGTGGGAGGGACCCTATGACCGCCCTCCGCCTGGGGTTGTTTGGACGGGGGCGCCTGGGGTCGGCCATCGCGGCCGAGGCAGGTGCGGCCTTGTCCTGGCAGATGGGGCGCGGCGACCGGCCATCGACACCGGTGGACGTGGCCATCGATGCCAGCGCGGCAGAGGCCGTGGAGACTCACCTGGCCTGGGCCCTGGAAACCGACACGGACCTGGTGATCGGCACCACTGGATGGACGCTGCACGAGTTGGACTCCCGGGTGGCCGGGCGCATCGGTGTTCTCATAGCCTCGAATTTCTCTCTCACCGTGGCGCTGATGGCTCGCCTGTCCCTGGTGATCGGACGCTTCGCCGCCCTGGACCCATTCCGCGATCCCTATCTGATGGAGCATCATCACCGCCTGAAGGTCGATGCGCCTTCCGGCACGGCCAGGACCCTGGCCGAAGCCCTGATGGCGGGCTGTCCGCGGAAGACGGAATGGACCCTCGGCGTACCCGAGCCCCACCAGCTCAGCGTGGGCGTGGTGCGGGCCGGCGCCGAATTCGGGACTCATACCGTGGGCCTGGATGCCCCCGCCGAAGTGCTGGAACTCACACACACCGCGCGATCCAGGGCGCCCTTCGCCCAGGGCGCCCTGGCGGCGGCCCGGTGGCTGCACGGACGGAAGGGGATTTTCACCCTGGATGATCTGGCCGCTGATCTGCTGGATCCCCTATTCGTCTTCGGAGGCAAACCATGACCCTCGATCTATCGGGCCTCGCAGTCGCGCTGGCCACCCCTTTCACGCCCACGGGTGACGTGGACCTCCCCGCGTTCAGGAAGCTGGTGCGCCATGTGGTGGCCGGTGGCGTGGACACCCTGGTTCCCCTGGGCTCTACGGGCGAGGCGGCCACCCTCCTTGACGCGGAGCGGGACGCGATCATCTCTGCCTGCCTGGAGGAGAGCGGTGGTCGTCCCGTGGTGGTGGGCACGGGCCACAACGCCACCCGCCAGGCGGCGGCCATGACGAAGCGCGCCCAGTCCCTGGGGGCATCGGGGGCCCTGGTGGTCACGCCCTACTACAACAAGCCCACGCCCGAGGGGCTGGTGGCCCACTATGCCACCATTGCCGAAGCCGCACCGGGTCTGCCCCTCGTTGTCTACAACGTGCCGGGTCGGACCGGCTTGAATGTGTCCCCCTCTGTGCTGATGCGCCTCTGGGAGAACCCGCAGCTCGTGGCCATAAAGGAGAGCAGCGGCAACCTCGCGCAGATCGCCGAGATGGCCCGCACGTTGCCCGAGGGCAAGATCCTGCTTTCCGGCGATGACAACCTGGCCCTGGCGGCCCTCGCCGTGGGCGCCTCGGGCCTGATCTCGGTCCTGGGCAACCTCCTGCCCCACGAAACCGCCGCGCTGATCACGGCAGCCCGTCAGGGCCATGGCGTGGAAGCCCTGCGCCTCCATCAGCAGCTGTTGCCGCTGATGGACGCCCTGTTCCTGGAAAGCAATCCCATCCCGCTGAAGGCGGCCCTGAAGCTGCTCGGCCTCGGTGAAGACGCCGTGCGCCTGCCCCTGGTTCCCGCTTCCGCCGTCACCCGCACCCGTGTGGCGGAAGCCCTGTGCCTGTCCACAGACGGCACCCTTCCTGGAGTGATTTGATGGTCGTTGATCTTGATTCCATCCGCGCGTTCTTCCACCGACCCCCCGAACAGCTGGCCACCGACCCCGAGGCGCCGGCCATGCATCAGGTCCTCCTCGTGGCCCTGGAGACCGGCACCCTCCGCGCCGCCGAGCGTCAGGAGGACGGCACCTGGCTGACCCATACCTGGGTGAAGCAGGCCATCCTGTGCGGCTTTCGCCGCACCAACCTGGTGGAGATGGCGGGGCCAGGCTTTCCGATGTTCGACAAGACCGCCTACCCGCCCCGCCACTTCGGGTTGGAGGATGCCGTGCGCCTCGTGCCGGGCGGATCCGCCGTGCGGCGGGGGGCCCACATCGCCCGCAGCGTGGTGCTCATGCCCCCGGCCTATGTGAACGTGGGGGCCTACGTGGACGAAGGCACCATGGTGGATAGCCACGCGCTGGTGGGCAGCTGCGCGCAGATCGGCAAGCGCGTACATCTTTCGGCCGCCGCCCAGATCGGCGGCGTGCTGGAACCGGCGGGCGCCCGACCGGTCATCGTGGAGGACGACGCGTTCGTGGGCGGCCTCGTGGGGCTGTTCGAGGGGATCATCGTCCGTCGTCGCGCCGTGCTGGCTTCGGGCGTGGTCATCACCGGCAGCACCGTGATCTACGACCTGGTGAACGGCCGCGAGCTGCGCCAGGAAGTGCCGGAGGGTGCCGTGGTGGTGCCGGGGTCGCGCCCCGCCACGGGGGACTATGCCCGAACTCACGGACTCCAGCTGTCGGCGCCTTGTATCGTGAAGTACCGCGATGACAAGACCGACGCGGCCACCGCCCTGGAGCAGGCGCTGAGGTAGCCCTGTTCCGGCCCCACCGAGAGATGTCATGAAGCCTGCGTCCCGCCTGTCCCTGCTGAAACCCTCGCCCATCCGCGCCATCACGGATGGCACACCGCCCGGGGCCATTCCCCTGGGCCTGGGCGAGCCCACCTGGGACCTGCCGGAAGTGGCGCGCAAGGCCCTGCTGCGGGAACCCGGGCCCTGCGCCTACGTGCCCCACGTGGGCTTGACGGAGCTGCGCCAAGCCGTGGCTTCCTTCCATGGTTCCCACCTGGACGAGGTGCTCATCACCACGGGCTCCCAAGGGGCGCTCTTTTCGCTGTTCCAGGCCTGGGTGAACCCGGGCACCAAGGTGCTGATGCCCGATCCAGGGTTCGTGGCCTATCCGGCCCTGGCCCGCATGGCGGGCGCGGAACCGGTGACCTACCGGCTGTCGGCGGACCGCTTCCGCCTGGATGCGGAGGAACTCCTGAAGGTGCTGGCGGCCACGCCGGATGCCTCGGCCGTGATCCTCAACCTGCCCTCCAACCCCACCGGCGGCGGAGGTGATCTCGCCTCGCTGAAGCACGTGGCGGACGCCTGCACGGATCGGGGGGTGCTGCTCATCTCCGACGAGGTGTATCGCGACCTGCACTTCGGCGTGCGGGCTCCCAGCCTGCGGGATGTGACCGATCGGGGCGTGGTGACCAGCTCCGTGAGCAAGGGCTGGGGCGCTCCGGGCCTGCGCGTGGGCTGGGCCGTGGGGGATCCCGCGTGGCTGACCCCCGCCCGCGTGGTGCACGGCTACGCGGTCACCGGCACCGCCACGCCCGCCCAGTGGGCGGCCCTGGCCCTGATCGAGCACTCCGAGGTGATTCTCGCCGAAGCCCGTGCCGCCGTGCAGCTGCGCTGGGAAGCCCTGGCCACGGCCCTGCGGGAGGAACTGGGTCACACGGTCACACCGCCCGATGGCACCTTCTACCACTTCATGCCCCTCCCGGCCTCCGCCCACGCTGATCCCCTGGCCTTCTGCCTCAAGCTGCGGGACGAAGCCAAGGTCGTGCTCATCCCCGGCCTCGCCTTCGGCGAAGGCGGCCGCAGCCACGCAAGGCTCAGCTTCGCCGCCACGCCCGAACAGCTCCGGGAAGGCGTGCGTCGGCTGGCCCCGTACTGGAAGGACTGAAAACAGATCAACCGCAGAGAACACAGAGAGCGCAGATGGAAATGTAAGGCAAATTCATTCAAATCTAAGGAGCGTCACGCGCCATGGCCAAATCAAAAAATGAAGAGGGCGCTCAATTCGTCAAGTATTTCGGGCCGCTTCTTGATGCACTCAGAAAACTGGGGGGATCTGGCACTCCAAATGAGGTGGTCGAGCAAGTTGCGAAGGATCTTACTGTGTCTGATGAGATTCAAAATGAGCTTCTGCCCTCTGGAGAACCCCGTTTCAAAAACCAAGTAGCCTGGAGCCGGTTCTATCTTGTTCGAGAGGGGCTGCTCGATTCCTCAAAGCGCGGGGTATGGAGTCTTACAGAGCGGGGGCGCACTACGACCCTCACGGACACACAGTCCAGGGATCTATTCCTCCGCCTTGTTCGGGTGTTCCAGGAACAGCGGAAAACCAAGGGAAAACCGCAGGAGCGCGTTGCCGATGAGCTAGCGGAAGATCCTGGTGCACCGTCCAGGAGCTACCGTGAGGAAGTCCTTGAACTGTTAATGAAGCTCCCTCCGGCTGGTTTTGAGAGATTGGCTCAACGATTGTTAAGAGAATCTGGTTTCACGCAGGTCGTCGTAACTGGACAAAGTGGAGACGGCGGCATCGACGGGCATGGAACGCTGCAGATTAACCCTCTTGTCTCTTTTAGGGTGTTGTTCCAGTGCAAGCGCTACGCGAAATCCGTTTCGCCTTCTCAAGTAAGAGATTTTCGGGGAGCCATGGCGGGACGGGCCGACAAAGGCATCATCCTCACGACTGGCACTTTTACATCTGAGGCTCGCCGGGAGGCCTCGCGAGATGGTGTGCCCCCCATCGAGTTGATCGATGGGGAAAAGCTTATCGACATGCTCGAAACGCTTGAACTTGGCCTTACTCCAGCTAAGACCTACCAAGTCAACCAAGTGTTCTTCCGCGAATTTCAGGCATAAATTCAGCTTCCTTCGTGCCCTCTGCGGTGAATCATTTTATGAGCAGCAGCCTCTTCCCCCTCGACGACGCCACCTGCCGCTCCCTGGCGGAGGTCCACGGCACGCCCTGCTTTGCCTACTCCGGCGCGGCCGCGACGGCGCAGTTTGCCTCCCTGCATGCGGTGCTCCCCCCTCGCGTGCGGCTGGCCTACGCGGTGAAGGCGAATCCCCATCCGGACCTGCTGGCGCGTTTCGCGTCGCTCGGCGCCAGCTTCGACTGTGCGTCCATCGGCGAACTGGAGCGGGTCGAGGCGCTGGGGCTGCCGCCGGGCCGCACCTTCTTCGCGGGACCGGGCAAGCGGAAGGCGGAACTGCGCAGGGCCCTGGCCATGGGCGTGCGCGTCCAGGCGGAGGGCTTCGAGGATCTGGCGCGTCTCGACGCGCTGGCAGACCGCGAGGTGGTCGTGAACCTGCGGGTGCATCCGGCCTTCGAGGTGGATGAGGGCAACCGCATCATCGGGGGCAGCGGACCCTCGGCTTTCGGCGTGGACGAGGAAGCTGTTCCGGCCTTGCTGGACCGGGCCGCGGGGCTGCGCCATGTCCGCATCCGCGGCCTGCATGTCTTCGCCGCCAGCAACCAGCGCGACGCGGCGAAACTGCTGGCCATCCACGGGGCCGTGCTGGCGCTGGCGAAGCGCCTGTCGGAAACCGAGGGCCTCGCCTTCGAGCAGATCGATCTGGGCGGTGGCCTGGGCATCCCCTACGCGCCGGACGAAACGCCGCTGGACCTGAAGGCGCTGGGCCAAGGACTGTCCGAGCTGCTGGCCAAGCACCCCTGGTTCCAGGGCGAGCTGATCCTGGAGCCCGGACGGTTTCTGGCCGGTCCCTGCGGGACGTACCTGACCCGGGTGGTGCGGATCAAGGTCAGCCGGGGCACGCGGTTCGCCATTCTGGAAGGCGGCATCAATCACCTGATCCGTCCCCTGCTCACGGGCCAAGCCTTTCCCGTGAAAGCCGTCGGCAAGGGCGAGGGCTCCCTTCCGTATACGTTGGCCGGGCCCCTCTGCACCAGCCTCGACCGCCTGGGGGAGGTGCGCCTGCCGGAGCTAAGCGCCGGCGATCTGCTGGCCTTCGGCACCACCGGTGCCTACGGTCTGAACGAAGGCATGACCCACTTCCTGAGTCATCCCGTGCCGCCGGAAATCTGGGTGGATGGAGGACCCTAGCCGAGCAGCGGGATCCACCCGGCCTGCTGGGCCTTGGGGAGAGCCTTCACGCGTTCGAGGAGCCTCAGGCGGATCTGCCAGGTCTTGTCGTCCGGGAAGAGGGCCCGGCCCCGCAAGAGGTCCTCATGGGCCTCCTCCCATTTGCCCTGGCTTGCATGGGCTGTGCTGAGGGCGAGGTGCAGGCGGGCGGCGCGGGCCCGCAGCTCACCATCGCCAGGCTGGGCGCGAAGCAGGGCATCCATCACCCTGAGCGCGGCCTCGAGGTCGCCGTTCTGGAGGTGCTTCTGGAATTCGGGGAGGCTGGCACCGGTGACGCCACCCGGCAGCCCGGCCCGGGCCTTTTCCAGCAACTGGGGGCCGGAGGCATCCCCTGGATTCCGGCTCACAAAGGCTTCGGCCCGGAGAAAGGCGCGAAGCGGATCCGTGACCAGGGTGGCCTCGGCCTCCTCGCGCAGGGATTCTGGCGACTCGGCAAGATCCGGGGCCTGGGCCTGCTGGGCGACGGGGGCCACGGCGGCGGTGCGGGCGGCACGCACCTGGTCCTTCAGGGCCTGATCCTTGCGGTAGCTGTGAACAAGACCAATACCGAGGACCAGCACCAGGAGGCCACCACCGAGGCCCGCGAGGACCTTGGGTTCCTTCAGCCAGGGCAATCGCTCGGTGGCGTCCCGGAAGCGCTCTGGCAGGGACAGGCCTTGACGGGGGGCGGGGGCGGTCTTGAGGAGAGCGGCAGGAGGTTCGACGCCCTGGGGCTCGGTCGGTGCGGGCCGGGCGTCCTCGTCGGCCATGGCGATGCGCCCCTGCGGGTCCAGCACCATGATCGGGGCAGCGGAGCGGGGAAGGGCGGCAGGGCTGCTGGGTTTGCGGCAGCGTTCCAGGCCCTGAAGGGCGCGGGCGTCCCCGGGGGCCAGGCGCAGGGCCTGTTGAAAGGTGAAGGCTGCCTCTTCGTGGCGCTGGAGGGTCAGGAGATGCTCGGCCTGGCGCAGCTTGAGGTCCAGGGAGTCTGGTTCGGGCAGGCCGGGGCTGGCGGGGGCAGCGGTTGGGTTGGATCCCTGGCTTACCTCGGTCCGGGCCATCCGGAGGTAACCTTCCACCTCTTGCCGCTGGGGTTCCAGGACGAGGACGCGCTCCCACTTGGAGATGGCCTCTTCGGTCAGGCCCATGTCGTACAGCTGGACGGCCTCCCGCAGCAGCTTGTCGAGGTCCTCGTCGGCGGGGTGGGCCTCGGTCTGGACCGGGGCCAGGGTGGCGGGAGCGAGCAGGGAGGGCAGCCCCAGCTCCCGGCGAGCGCCGTTGGCATAGCCCCGGGCAAGGGTGTGGGTGGGGTCCAGTGAAAGCACCTGCTCCCACTTCCGGAGGGCATCCTCGACCTGGCCCATGTCGTAAAGGGTGCAGCCCTCGGTGAGCAGGCGGTCGGGCTCCAGGGAGCCGGTGACCACCCTTCCGGGGGCTGCGGGCAGGGGCGTTTCGGGAGCAGGGGGCCGAGGCTCTTCGGCTTCCGGGGCCGGAACTGGATC
>JAVBYJ010000051.1 GCA_030824075.1 Geothrix sp. | reverse complement strand
GCGCCGCGAATTGCTGGAGATCAAGGGCGCCATGGCTGCGCTCAAGGACAACGATCAGCGCAACACCTCGATCCTGAAGGAACTGGATCAGATGAAGGCGCTGCTAAGCCGCATCCAGCGCCAGGGCATGCCCCCCGCTCAGCTCCACCTGCCCCCCAGCCTGCTGGAGCTGTACGGCGATCTCGTCGCCAACGACGTGGAGCCCCTCATCGCCCTGCGCCTCTGCGAGTACGCCCAGCGCGCCCTCACCGACCAGGACGGCGACGCCGCGGCCGGTGCCGTGGATCCTGAACGGGCGCGGCTCTTCCTGAGGCGCGTCATCGCCGATTTCATTCCCGTGGCACCGCCCATCCAGCTCGATCCAGGCAAGGTGCGTGTGGCCGCCCTGGTGGGCCCCACCGGCGTGGGCAAAACCACCACCCTCGCCAAACTGGCGGCCTACGCCCAACTCCACCTGAAGCAGAAAGTCGCCCTGATCACCCTGGATACCTACCGCATGGCGGCGGTGGACCAGCTCCAGCAGTACGCGCAGATCCTCCAGGTGCCCATGCACGTGGCCATCACCGTGGAGGACCTGCGCAGCGCCCTCCGCTTCTACCAGGACCGGGCCCTGGTGCTCATCGATACGCCCGGCCACAGCCCCAAGGACGCGGAAACGCTCGGCCAGCTGCGGGGCCTCCTGGACGAGTTGCCGGATGTGGAAACGCATCTGGTGCTATCGGCCACCACCAAGCCCCGGGACCTGACCGAGATCGCCGCGCGCTACGAGCCGCTGCATCCGACGCGCCTGCTCTTCACCAAGCTCGATGAGACCTCCACTTATGGTCCCATCCTCAGCACCTTGGCGCGCGTCAAGCGGCCCCTCAGTTACCTTGGCACAGGCCAGGAAGTGCCCGAGGCCCTGGAGCTGGCCACCAGCCGCCGGGTGGCCGACCTCATCCTCCCTGCCACCCTGAAGGAGGCCGAATGAGCCACGATCAGGCATCCCGCCTTCGCAGCCTGGCTCAGGGACTCCATCCCGAAGCCCCGCTTTTCGCCGCCCGCGTCATGGCCATCACCTCCGGCAAGGGCGGTGTGGGAAAGACCAATGTCGTGGCGGGCCTGGCGCTCGCCCTGGCGCAGCAGGGCCAACGCGTGGTGGTCATGGACGCCGATTTCGGCCTCGCGAACCTCGACATCCTCCTGGGCCTTTCGCCGAAGTACACGCTCGAGCATGTGATGCGCGGCGAGAAGGTGATCGAGGAGATTCTGCTCGAAGGCCCCATGGGCATTCGCATCATTCCCGCCAGCAGCGGCATCCAGGAGCTCACCCATCTCGACACCACGAGCGAATTGCGCCTGGTGCAGGGGCTCCAGCGGGTGGCGGAAACGGCGGACTGGCTGCTGATCGACACGGCGGCGGGCATTCACGATTCGGTCTTGAAGCTCCTCATGGCGGCCCAGGAAGTGATCCTGGTGACCACCCCCGAACCCACCAGCCTGGTCGACGCCTATGCCATGGCGAAGGTGCTGCACCTTCGGGAAGCCACCAAGCCGCTGTGGCTGCTGGTAAACAATGGCCAGAGCGCGGACGAGGCCCAGGAAACCATTGATCAGTTGCAGGCCGCCACGGAGCGGTTCCTCGGTAAACAGCTCAAGGTGCTGGGCATGATCCCCAACGATCCCCACATCCTCCAGGCCGTCCGCCAGCAGCGGGGGGTGGTGGACCTCTTCCCCCGGAGTCCAGCTTCCCGCGCCTTCCAGGCCCTCGCCCGCCAATTGCTGGGGGAGGTATCCTTGCAGCCCGACGGGTTTGCGTCATTCTGGAGGCAGCTCGCCTCCGATGAACCTCAGTAGGACCTCGAATGCCCCCCACTCCGGACCAGCCCGCCGATCCTGGCCTGCCCTTCAGCGACGAGGCGCTTCGGGCCGTGGAAGCAGCCCCCGCCGCGCTCCGGCCCTGGGCGGCCCTGGCAGCGGCCAAGGCCTATGGAAAGGCCTCTCCTGCTCCTACGCCCACTCTTGCTCCGGTGCCTGCTCCCCCGGCGCAGGCCGCGGAACCCGCGGAGGCACCAGAGCCCTTCGACCGCGACAACCGCGAGCAGATCATCAAGGACTATGTGCCGCTGGTGAAGTTCGTGGCACACCGCATTGCCTCCCGCCTGCCCTCGCATGTGGAGCTGGACGACCTCATCAACAGCGGCATCCTCGGCCTCATGGACGCCATTGAGAAGTTCGAGCCCGCCCGCAACATCAAGTTCAAGACCTACGCCGAACTCCGAATCAAGGGGGCCATTCTTGATGGCCTCCGGGAACTGGACTGGGTGCCTCGCAGCCTGCGCCGCAAAAAAAAGGATATCGAGGGCGCCTACCACATGCTCGAGCAGCAGATGGGACGGGCAGCCACGGACGAGCAGGTGGCCGTCCACCTGGGCATTCCGCTCGAAGAGCTGCACAAGAACCTGGACGATCTGAAGGGAGTGACCCTCGGCACCTTCGTGGAGGTGGGCGAAGACGGCGAGGGGGAAAGCCTCATCAGCTTCGTGCCGGATCCGGATGCGGAGGATCCGCACCAGATCTTCCAGGCCTCGGAGATCAAAGATATTCTCCGCGACGCCATGGAGGTGCTGCCCAAGAAGGAGAAGTTTGTCGTCCAGCTCTATTACTTCGACGAACTGACCATGAAGGAAATCGGGACCCTCCTGAACATCACCGAGTCCCGGGTATCCCAATTGCATACCAAGGCCATGCTGCGACTCCGGGGCAAGCTCCTGGAGAAGCGTATTGAAGGGTAATCCATGGCCAAGATTCTGAGCCAAGAGGAAGTAGACGCACTACTTAAGTCTCACACCAAGCCGGCCGGGAAAGCTTCAGGCGGAGGCGGGGGGGAGCGGGGTGCGGCACCATCCCAGGCAAAAAAAGCCCAGGTCCAACGGAAGGTCACCCTCTACAACTTCCGGCGACCCGACCGGGTGAGCCGGGAGCAGATGCGGTCGCTCCACTTCATGCACGACCGCTTCGCCCGGAACTTCTCCAGCTCCCTCAGCGCCTACCTGCGAACCATCACCGAAGTGAACCTGGTGAGCGTCGAACAGCTCAGCTACCAGGAATTCCTGCTGTCCGTGCCCGATCCGACCTGCTTCAACGCCATCTCCATCAAGCCGCTGGAAGGCGCGCTGGCCCTCGAGGTGAATCCCACCCTCGTATTCCCCATCATCGACAAGATGCTGGGTGGTCCCGGTGAACCGCTGAAGCAGCTCCGCACCATGACCGATATCGAACAGAGCATCTTCGATGGCGTGCTCAAGCTGGTGCTCGAGGATCTCCGCGAAGCCTGGCGGGGCATCGTCGATCTGGACTTCCGCGTCCAGGCCCGGGAGACGAGCCCTCAACTCATCCAGATCGTGGCCCCCAATGAGGTGGTGCTGCTGGTCGTTTTTGAAATCAAGATGGGGCCGGTCAGCGGCATGATCAACTTGGCCATCCCAAGCATCATCCTCGAACCCATTTCCACCAAGTTCGACCAGGAGATGTTCACGGGCTACAAGAAGTCCTCCACCTTCGAGGAGGCCCGTCTGCTCATGGCCAATCTCAAGCGCTGCTCCATGGAGGCCGCTGCCGAGATCCATGGCACCAACCTCCGCATGGAGGAAGTGCTTCAATTGAAGGCGGGGGATCTGATCCCGCTGACCAAACGTTTCGATGCCGAACTCGATCTATGCGTGGACGGAATCCCCCGTTTCACGGGTCTCGTGGCCCTGAATCCCAACGGGAAACGCGTCTTCCAAGTGACCGGTAGCCGGTCGGAAGGATGAATCATGGATGCCCGCGACACTGAATTTTTCCAGAAGGCTGGCGGCGCTTTCGCCGAGAGCATGGCGTCTGTGTTCTCCATGCTCACGGGCCGCGAGTTCCAGATGAAATCGACTCCGGGCGAGCTGCTGGAACCACCCGCCATCGCCGCGCTTCACGAGGCCACGGCGATCCTCGTCAAGGCCAACTACCAGAAGGGCCTGAGCGGTCCCCTCTTCTTCGTGCTTCCCCTCAAGGAAGGCACCATGCTGGTGGACCTAATGCTGGGCGGCGAGGGCGTGCCCGCCGAAGACCTGGTGGGGGATTCCAAGGACGCGCTGGCGGAGACCTTCAACCAGGTCATGGGCAGCGCCAATCAGACCCTGTCGGACCTGGCGGGCGAGACCTTCGCCATCGCCAATGTGGAAATACTCGCCGTGGCACCTGACGCGGCCGCCTTCGCGGAGCACATGGGCCAAGGGACCTTCCAGGACGTCACCCTGCCCACCAGCCAGGACACGCTGAGTGCCACCATCCACCTGCTCTTTCCCGATCTCCTGCTCCAGCAGCTCAAGCGCAAGCTCGGCCTGGCGGAGACGCCGGCGGCCCCGGAACCCGTGGCCGCGGCCGCCCCGGCGCCCGCCCGACAAGCACCGGTCGCCTCCGGTCCCATGCCCGATGCGGGCAACCTGGACTTGCTTCTGGACATCCAGCTGCCGGTCGTTGTTCGCATGGGTCAGACCGATATGCAGATGGGCGAACTGCTGAAGCTCACCCCGGGTTCCATCCTGGAACTCAACCGCAACGCGGATGCGCCGGTGGAGCTCCTGGTCAACGGGAAGCTCATCGCCAAAGGTGAGGTGGTGGTGGTGGACGGCAACTTCGCCTTCCGCATCACCGAGATCGACACCCGTGCCGCGAGGATCCGAAGCCTGGCCTAATGCTCCCCGGGGGTTCCCCTCGCAACGCATGCGTTGCGAGGATCTAAGGGTGTGCTGCGCGCACACCCCCGGACCCCCGCGCTCATCCCGGCAGAGCCGGGCTTCGCTTGTGTGCATGACCTCGACTTGGCTTGGCAGGTCGTGCTCCTCGTCATGGTTCGGCGGTCCTAGACTCCGTGGATGGGACACCACCTCGGCACCAAGGACAGCCTCGTTCCGCTGATCGACCGGCTGAACAAGTACCCCATCGGATTGGTGGACAGTGCCAAGCTGCGCGAAATCCTGAACCTGCTTTTCGAGGAGCGGGAAGCCTTCGTGGCTTCCCGGTTCCCCCTGGAGGAGGCCACCCTGACGGAACTGACGCGGGCCACGGGCATGGACGCGACGGAACTGACCCAGGTGCTCGACACCATGGCCGACAAGGGCCTGGTCATGGACATGCCCTACGCCGGAACCACCTACTACCTGCTAATGCCTGGGCTCATTGGTTTTTTCGAGTTCACCTTCATGAAGCACCGGGCCGACCTGCCCATGGCGCAACTGGCCACGCTCATGCGCGAGTACCTCGAGGAGAGCCAGGCCAAGGAGTTCTTCGGCAGCAAAACCCAGCTCACCCGCACCCTGGCCTACGAGGAGCACATCCCCGTGACCTCGGAGATCGCCACCTACGAGCGGGCCCGGGAGATCATCCGCGAAGCGGGCTTCGGCGCCGTGGGCATCTGCTACTGCCGACACAAGAAGGAGCACCAGGGAAAGACCTGCGCCAAGGGTGCCCCCACGGAGGGCATCTGCATTTCTCTGGGCAGCGCGGCCCGCTTCCTCTCCCGCCGGGGTTTCGCCGAACCTAGGACTGAGGCCGAACTGCTGAAGGTCATCGATCGGGCCCGGGACCTCAGGCTCACCCATGTCACCGACAACATCCGGGAGAAGCCCTCCTTCATCTGCAACTGCTGCCGCTGCTGCTGCGAGCTCATGACCGGTGTCCAGATGGGGTTCCACGACGGCATCGCCAAGACCGGCTTCACCGCCGTCATCGACCCGGATCGCTGCGACTACTGCGGGACCTGTTTCAGCGCCTGCAACGTGAAGGCCATCGGCCTCGCGAAAGGGCGCACCTTCGCTTCCGCGAAGGACCGCTTCGCGGAAGTGAAGGAGGCGGTCTGCCTCGGGTGCGGGGCCTGCGTCTCCGCCTGTGACAAGGGAGCCCTGCGACTGGTTTCCGCAAATAACCGCTCGATTCCGCCCCCCAAAAAGCGCGACCTCTTCATTCGCATCCTCCGGGAAAAGGGCCGACTCGGTCCCTTCGTCGCCAGTCGACTCAGAAAACAGCTGCGGCGCGTCCTCGGTCGCGCCTGATCCACCACAGGGTGTGTCCAGGCCTCCACCTCAGGGAGGGTGTCCGGCACCACATTGGATCCCGAGCCCCATCCCGCTAAGTTGGGAACAGTGATCGGGAGCCTCCCATGTGCGGAATCGTCGGATACATCGGACAGCAGGGCGCAATGAACATCCTGGTGAACGGGCTGCGAAGCCTGGAATACCGGGGCTACGACAGTGCGGGCGTGGCCCTGACCTCCGGATCGGGCGTGTTCAACATCATCCGCGCCTCTGGAAAGCTGGCCAACCTCGCGAGCAAGGTGGACCTGTCGGATCCGACCCCCCTCGGCATCGGCCACACGCGCTGGGCCACCCACGGCCGCCCCACCGAGGAGAACGCTCATCCCCACTGCAGCGCCGACGGCCAGGTGGTGGCTGTCCACAACGGCATTTTCGAAAACTTCCTGGAATTGCGTGCGGAATTGACCGCCGCCGGCGAAACCTTCCAATCCGAGACGGACACCGAATGCTTCCCCGTCATGGTGTCTCACCTGATGAAACAAGGACGACCCTTCTCCGAGGCCTTTCGCGAGGCCGTGGGCCGCATGAAGGGCATCTATGCCCTGGCCTGCCTGCACGCCACGGACCCCGACCGCATCCTGGCCGCCCGCAGCGGCCCGCCCATGGTGCTGGGGCTCGGCGAGGGCGAGACCTTCCTGGCCTCGGATGTGGTGCCCCTCCTGCCCCACACGCGCCGCGTGATCTTCCTGGAGGACGGTGATCTCGCCGAACTCACTCGGGATGGCGCGCGGATCTTCCGTCTCGATGGACGTGAGGTTCAGCGCCCAGTCCACACCATCCCCTACGACCCCGTGGCGGCCGAAAAGGGTGGCTACAAGCACTTCATGCAGAAGGAGATCTTTGAACAGCCCCAGGCCCTTTCCAACACGCTGCTGAACCGGCTTCCGCTGGATGGCGAAGCCATCCCCCTCGACCTTCCCTTCACCGATCAGGATCTTGCGGACCTGACCCGCATCCACATCGTGGCTTGCGGCACCAGCTGGCACGCCGGCCTTGTGGGCAAGTTCCTCATCGAACAGTTGAGCCGCGTGGCCGTGGAGGTGGACTACGCCAGCGAGTACCGCTACCGCGAGCCAGTGATTCAGCCAGGAACCCTCATCATCGGCATCACCCAAAGCGGCGAGACCGCCGACACCCTGGCGGCCATGAAGGAGGCTGCCCTTCGAGGCGCCCGCACGCTGGCCATCTGCAATGTCATGGGATCGACCGCCACCCGGCAGTGCGAGGCCACGATCCTCACCCATGCGGGGCCGGAGATCGGCGTAGCCTCCACCAAAGCCTTCACCACCCAGCTGGCAGTGCTGACCCTGCTGGCCCTCAAACTCGGCGAAGCCAAGGGCACCGTGGACCCCGTGCTGAAGGCAGAACTGCTGCAGGGCCTGCGCGAACTCCCTGCCCATCTAGAGCGGCTGAACGCCCTGGAACCGAAGATCATCCAATGGGCCCACCGCTGGAAGAACGCCACGGATTTCCTCTACCTGGGCCGCGGTCCCTGCTACCCCATCGCCCTGGAAGGGGCGCTGAAACTGAAGGAGATCTCGTACATCCACGCCGAGGGTTACCCGGCGGGCGAGATGAAGCATGGGCCCATCGCCCTCATCGACCAGACCCTGCCCGTGGTGGCCCTCATGCCCCGGGATGCCCACCGGGATAAGACCCTCAGCAACCTCCAGGAGGCCGCGGCCCGGGATGGCCGCATCCTGGCCCTGGTCACCGAGGGTGACACGGGCCTTTCTGACATCGCGGAGGATGTCCTGGAACTGCCCGCCATCCACCCCTGGCTGGCGCCCATCGTCTACGCCGTCCCGCTTCAGCTGCTGGCCTATCACATCGCCGTCCTGCGCGGGTGCGACGTGGATCAGCCCAGGAACCTTGCGAAGTCGGTGACCGTGGAATAGCCGGGGGAAAAGTTTCCTAGAATTCACGGCAGACCGGCATGGACGCCCCATGATGGGCGCGGAAAGTGGCTCCCCGATGGAGGTCGCCATGGTCGCCTATTCCCTCCGCCGTCATGCCTCAGGGTCCTTCGCCGTGCTCGATTGGGTGCTCATTCTGGTGGGTGCCCTGATTGCCTGGCTCTTCTGGCCCCCTATGCATCAATGACCGGCCCATTCCGCGATTTTCAGGCGGGCTCCGGTTCTCTGGCCCATCTTTGAGCGGGCATCTTTCCCCCGGAAGGGAGCTTGCCATGGCCGCCCACACCCTCCTCCCCCTTCGTCGCTTCGCGGCAGGGCATCCTTATGCCGCTGACTGGCTGCTCCTGACAGCCGGAACCCTGGTCGCCCTCCTGCTATGGTTCTGGAATTCCTAGCGGGTCCGCTGGCTCTGAAGGCTCGACAGCCGCCACCATTCCGCTAGAATAGAGCGTCCTATTGGCGCGTAGCTCAGCGGTAGAGCACCACCTTGACACGGTGGGGGTCGGCGGTTCGAGACCGCCCGCGCCAACCAGCCCAAGGCCGCTTTTGCGGCCTTTTTCGTGTATCTACAACCGGGCGGTCCCGGACCGCCGAGAACGTCCCGCGGGCAGGTAGGGCCTCGCTGGAGGCGCTCCAATGGAGCGCTGGAAGCGAAAAGGCCCGTGCCCAGCCGGACGCATGGTTCGAGACCGCCCGCGCCAACCACTGAAGGCCGCCTTTCGGCGGCCTTTTTCATGCCCATCCATCGGGCGGTCCCCGGTCCCGGACCGCCGAGAAAGTCCGGCGGGCAGGCTGATTCGGGCCGCTGGCCCTCACCCCTTCGGGGCCGCCATCGCCTCTGGCGATGCGGTCCTATCCTCCCTTCACTTCGTTTCGGTCGGATGGTCGAGACCGCCCGCGCCAACCAGCCCAAGGCCGCTTTTGCGGCCTTTTTCGTGTACCCGCAATCGGGCGGTCCCGGACCGCCGAGAACGCCCGGCGGCAGGCTGATTCGGGCCTCCGGCCCTCGCCCAGCGGGCGGCACTCCTGCCTAGAACTGGAATCCCGCGGAGATGAGCAGGCTCTTCAACTGGGAGTCCTGCTCCTCCTGCGTACGGGGACGGCCCATGATGCGCTTCCAGTCGGCGGCGTATTCGAGCTTGAGGGGGAAACCGAGCTTAAGGATCAGACCCAGCCCCAGGGTGGTGCGCAGGGCCGGGAAGGGAGCTACGGTACCCGGATCGGGCCTCAGGCTTCGGTAGACCTGGCCTGAATCCACAAACACTTCGGCCCAGACACTCTGCATGCCAAACAGCGGAAACCGGTATTCCAGATTCACCACGGCGAGGGCTTGGCCGCCCAGCGGGATGATCTGTGTGGTGACTCCATCCGCCAACTTCACCACTCCAAGCTTTCCAAGCATGTCCGGTTCCACGCCGCGCACGGTGAAGGAACCGCCGCCGAAGAAGCGCTCGGATAGGGGCAGATCTTCCGCGGATTGGGCGGTGGGGCGCGCCAGTCCAAGCCGGACGCTGGCCATCATCACACCGTTTTCTGCGTGAAAGCCCACGGGCCAATTCCACTGGTGGCGCAGGTCCAGCTTCACGAAGCTGCTGTTGATGGAGGTCCCGAACGCCTGGTTGGCCAGCTCCAGCCGTCCCAGGAAGAAGGTCCCCTGGGTGGGGTCGTAGGGCCGATCTCGCCGGTCCACGGCCACCTGCAAATAGGGCGCTGAAATCACGCTCCTGGGGGGCGTCTTGGCGATCAGGAAGAGCTCCGCATCCGAGGGCTTTTCTTCGTTGCTATTGGTATTGGCGGCCACTTCCACACGCTCGAAGCGGTAGCCAAGCTGCACCACCTGCACGGGGCTGACCCGCCACTCGAGACTCGGCGTGAAACGCCGGCGATGTGCCGAGAAAGCGGCCTGCGCCTCCTGGATATAAGCACCTTCCATGTGGAAACGGGTGCGTGGCGCCAGCCATGCATCCAGGGCCCCCGGCATGAACCATGGGTCGGTGTAACCGATGCTGTAGCTATCCAGGGACCGCTTGATCTCGCCGGTGGGAAAGGCCTTGCGCAGGGCGGGTATATCGAGGGTCTGGTCTCCAGCGCGAATGCCGAAATCGAGCACACGTCCCATCCCACCCACGTTCAGCCGCTGAGCATTCAACCCGAAGTGATAGCCCTGGGTCTTGTCGTAACCGAAGGACTCCGTGAACACCCACGGGCTGCGTTCCTGCAGGCGCAGGGCCAGGTCGCCGCGCTGCCAGGGCTGCTTTTCCTGTCCTGAAAGGTCCTTCAGGGTGAGCAGGTCCACCCGCTGGAAGGCACCCAACCCCCCCAACTGGATCTGACCCTCGTCGAGCTTCGCCGGATCCAGCGGAGAACCCGGTGTCACCGCAAATTCGCGGAGGACGGCCTCGGCCCGGGTCCGGTCGCTGCCCTGCGCGACGAGCCGACGGGTCAGGTCCAGGGGCTGTGAGGGCACCTGGATCCGAACGATGGGCTGAGTCTCGTCATCCTCGAAGGCCAATTTCACCTGCGGATTGGCGGCTCCAAGGGAGGAAAGGCGCTGCCGCAGGTCCGACACCACCAGGGCCAGATCATTCCGGACCAGCGGCAAGGCGGGCTTGAAGGTAAGGCGGGCTCCCTTGGGAGTCGATTCGAGCGTTCCCTCCACTCCTTGCAGCTGGCGACGATCCGAGCGAAACCGCGGCGTCCCTCGTACAGAGATGGGGTGGTCTGCCAGAGCCAGGAGCAGGCTCTGGTCCAGCCGTTCCCTTGGAAAACCCGGCTCTTGAGGAAGGTCCAGCAGGATCGCCTCCAGAAAGCGGCGACGCCCCTCCCGAATGATGAGGCGCACGTCCACAGATCCGTCCTTGGCCGTGTCCACCCGGCGCCTGATGCGCACCTCTGGAAACCCCCGCTGTAGGTAGATGGCCGTGACGCGATCCTCCAGGCTTTTCACCGCCTCTGTTTTGGCGTGAGGCGGAAGCAGCAGGAATCGCTTGAGAAGGGTGGCCGCAGCTCGAAGATCCTCTTCGGATATCTCGCGGTTCCCCTCGAAACGCACCTTCCCGAGGGTTCGCCGGGTCCCGGGGTCCACGGTGTAGGTGAGGGTCACGGCCTCGGGTCGGTCGGTGGACCCGGCGGTCACCTCCCGGATGTGGGAGACCCGCGCTTCCGGATAGCCCTGATCGCGAAAGTAGGCGGTGATGCGCCCATCGCCTTCCTCCAGAAGGCTCGGGGAATACCGCTCAGCCCGCGCCAGAGGCACGAATTCCGACAGCCGGGGCTGCCCCCACAACACGCCGAGACGGTTCAAACCCTTGGCCTTCAAGGACACCTTGGGTCCAGGCCGCACCTCAAGAACCAGGACGTCCTCCGTTCCCGGGAGCGGGGCCAGGCGCACAAAGCCCTCCAGCCGCCGGTCCTTCACGAGCCGCTGACGCAGTCGGCGCTGAGCCTCGCGCAGGATGGTGGGCGTCCAGAGCGACTTGCCCGGCTGCAGGTTGGCCACCTTCAGAAGCGCCTCCCGGGTGTAGGGCCCGGTCTCCCCCTCAATCCGGATCTCCCGGATGAGGGCTGGACCACCCAGGGTCAGCTGGAGCCGGAGGCGCCGGCCGTTGTCTTCCACGAGGAGCTGGACCCTGGCACGGGGATAGCCCGCCTCGCTCAGTTGCAGCTCCGCGGCCCCCTTTAAGGCTTCCAGACGCTGGGGTCCCATGCGCTGGCCCTTGCGCAGGTCCGGAATCAGCGTTTTCCGGAGGGCCTTCGGTACCGTGTCCCCCTCCCATCGCCATGACTCGAGGGGTGTGAGGGGTTCAAGGCGCACCTGCGCCTGGCCGTCCTCGGCAAGCGTTCCTTCCACCGAACGGAAGCGGTCCACCAGCCGAGCAGCCGCCAGCGCCCGCTGGAAGGCCGCCTCGTCCACGCGCTGGCCCACGCTCAAGCCCATGGCCGCAGACGCGAAACGCTGATCGTCCGCGTTTCCACCTTCGATCCGAACGGCGGTGACCGTATGCAAGGGCGCAGCCTCCTGAGCCCCGGCCGAGGCCAGGGTCAGAAGGCTGCAACCCAATGCAGTGCTGAAGCGCACCGCGCTAGAAGCCCGCTAGGGCCTCGTCCTCGGTGTCCTTCACTTCGAAAACGGAATGCAGGCTCGTCATCTTGATGAGGCTGAAAATCTTGGAGCTCATGCCGCAGATTCGAAGCTCGCCGCCCTTCCCCTTGATGGAGGTGTAGCAGCCCACCAGCTCGCCCACACCCGAGGAGTCCAGGTAGCTCACCTTGCTGAAGTTGATGACGATCTTTCTGGAACCGTTCATCAGGGAGGTGCGAACCGCCTCACCCAGCTCCTGGTCGCCGTCACCCAGGGTGATCTTGCCTTCGGGGTAGAGGATCAGCACATCGTTGTGCTTGCGCGTGTTCAGAATCATAAGGGCCTCAGAGTGAGCGGCCAGTGTAGCAAAGGAGCCGCAGTCTGGTGCAAGGATGCCTGTGACACCCGGATCGGACCGGCACGGGCCCTGCATCCCTTCCTGGGAAGCCGGGATGACCCGGCCCAATCTGCAGGGTGCACCATGTTCGATCTCACCAGCGGCAATGGGATGATCCAGACCATGGACCGGGGTCTGTCCCTGGCTTCCCGGCGTCAGACCCTCATCGCCTCGAACCTGGCGAACCTGGACACGCCGGGCTACCGGACCCGGGACTTCAGTTTTGAAGGGGCCATGAAATCCGCCTTGTCTGGGCAAACATCGCCTACTGCCCTGAAAACCACCCACCCCATGCACCTCCAGGGCAGCACCAGCAGCTCCCTTCCGCCCAGCACCGACGCCCTTCAGCCCAACGCCGAACGCAACGATGGCAACGACGTGAGCCTGGACCGGGAAAACATGCTGCTCACCCGCACCCAGACCACCTACCAGACCGCCTCAACCTTCATGCAGGTGGAGCTTCGCAAGCTCTACGCCCTCATCCGTGATGGGAGCAAGTAGCCATGAGCATCCCCCAGATCCTCGACATCGCAAGCACGGGCATGGCCGCCCAGCGCCTCAGGGTGCAGCTCATCGCTTCCAACATCGCCAACAGCGAAACCACCCGCACCAAGGATGGCGGACCCTACCGTCGCAAGGACGCGATCTTCCAGGCCCAGGATATGGGGTTCTCGGGGGCTCTGGCGAACGCTGGCGTCCGGGTGGCCTCGATCCGCACCAGCCAGGAGCCCTTCATCACCCGGTTCGAGCCAGGCCATCCCGATGCGGATGCCGATGGCGTCGTAAGCTACCCCAACGTCAACCCCGTGGAAGAAATGGTGAACCTCACCGAAGCCAGCAGGGCCTACGAAGCCAACATCGCCGTGGTTCGTGCCGCCAAGGCCATGGCCTCTTCCGCCCTGGAGATCCTCCGCGTCCAGTAGCCTGTCGGAATTTCGACTTGCCCCTTCTCCGCCCCCGACCGATCGTGTGAATGGCCTTTCCCCCGAGCCGACCCCATGGAACCACTTCAAAACATCCCCCAGCTGCTCCCCCTCAGCCCCATCTCTGGATCCTCCAAACCGGGCCAGGACAGCGGCGCTCCGGGCGCGGAGGGGGGCCTGGCCTTTGGCGATCTCCTCAAGCAGGCCCTCCAGGAAGTGAACCAGGCTTCCGCCCAGGCCGAGGATGAGGCACGGAACTTGATGACAGGGGAGAGTGCAGACATGCACACGGCCATGCTGGCTGTCCAGAAGGCCGATTTAAGCTTCCAGATGATGATGGCCGTGCGATCCAAGCTGATCGACGCCTACCGCGAGGTCATGCGCATGCAGATGTAGCGCAGGCCGAGCCTCCCGGCGCGGCCTCACCCCTGACTGAGGAACGCCTATGGCCGGGGAAACGAACCTCGCTGAACAACTGACCAGCGCCTTCAAAGGCATGAGTGCCACCCAGCGCGTCATGGTGGTCGCCATTTCCATGACAGTGCTGCTGGCCCTCGCTGGCCTGGGCATCTGGGCCGGTCAGGAATCGAAGAGCATCCTCGCGTCCAATGTCTCCCCCCAGGAGGCCAGTGCCATCGTGGCCCAATTGGACAAGATGCAGGTCCCCTACGAGCTCAGCTCGGATCAGCGAACCATTCTGGTGCCCGAGGGCCGGGTGGGTCCCCTGCGCCTGAAGTTCGCCGGGGACGGTCTGCTGTCGGGCGACAAGCTGGGTTTCGAGAAACTCGAGAACGCCGGTCTCGGCACCACCGATTTTTCTCAGAAGGTGATCCACCGCCGGGCCATGGAGGCCCAGTTGGCCAAGACCATCATGAGCCTGCAGCAGGTCTCCGAAGCCACGGTCCACATCACGCCTTCCAACGACAGCCCCTTCCTCACGGACAAGGAGGACGCCAAGGCCAGCGTGCTGCTCAAGCTGCGCGGTTCGCGGATGCTCCCCGACGAGAACACCCAGGCCATCGTGAACCTGGTGGCCGCCAGTGTGGAGGGCCTGAAGCCCGAGCAGGTGGTGATCATCGATCAGTACAGCCGCATCCTCTCCCGCACCGGCCGAGATCCCATGGTGGGCGCCAGCGACGCGCAGAAGAAGGTCGCCCGGGAGGAAGAGGATCATCTGGTCCGCCGGGTCACCGAGATGCTCGAACCGGTGGTGGGCATTGGCAAGGTGCGCGCCACGGCCCACGTGGATCTGGACTTCGACAAGGTGAAAATCAACGAGGAGAAGTTCGATCCCCAGGGCCAGGTGGAACGCAGCGTTCAGCAGAAGGATGAAAAGGTCCAGAAGCGCGACGGGGGTGCCGGCGTCCCTGGTACGGCCAGCAACGTGGCCCCGGCGACGGGCGGGGTCATCGCCAACGTCACGGAGAGCTCCGAGAAGAAGGAAACCACCACCAACTTCGAGATCAGCAAGACCGTCTCCGCCACAGAACGGGCAACGGGCTCCGTGAAGCGCATGACCCTCGCAGTCATCGTGGATCACCTCAGCACCTGGGAAAAGGACGCCAAGGGTGAGCCCGTGCTGAAGCAGACGCCCCGCACCGCGGACGAACTGAAGAAGATCCGAGACCAGGTGTCGGCCGCCACGGGCATCCAGCCCAAGCGCGGTGACGAACTCACCGTGGAAAACATGGCCTTCGCGACCCTTCAGGTGAATCCCAAGGAGGAGGCCGAGGCCAAGAAGCAGTTCTGGGTCGACCTCATCCGCCAGTTCGCCCCCAGCGTGATCTACGCGGTCATCGGCCTCGCGGTCTTCTTCATGCTCATCCTCCCCATGCTCCGGCGCATGTCCGCCGCCATCAACCGACCCACCCCCATGCGCGTCGCCAGCGCCGACGGTGATGAATCGGGAATGGCCGGCTCCGGGGGTGGTTCCACGCGCAAACCGGTCCAGGTCAAGTCCATGTCCGAAATCGAGTCCGAGATCGAGGCCGAATTGAATGCCGATGCTGCCTTCAGCGCCCCCGAAGCCCGCCGCCGCGAACTCATCAAGAAGCGGCTCCAGGAGGGCTCGCATGAGGATCCAGAGACCATTGCCTCGCTGGTTCGGTCCTGGCTGCTTGAGGAAGGACGGTAGGCCATGGCGAAACTGACCGGCATGCAGAAGGCCGCGGTGCTCATGGTCACCCTCGGGGACGAGACCGCCGCGAACATTTTCAAGTATCTCGAAGAGGACGAGATCCAGACGATCTCCCGCGAGATCGCCATCACCAAGCACGTGCAGCCCGAGGTGGCAGAAGAGGTCATGGAAGAGTTCCACACCATGACCCAGGCCCGCAGCTACATCAGCCAAGGCGGCATCGAGTACGCCAAGAAGCTGCTCATCAAGTCAGTGGGCCCCGAGGTGGCGCGGAAGATCATCGACCGCCTCGTGAAGGCCCTGGAATCCAGCGCGGGCTTCACCAGCCTCGAACGCGCGAACCCCCAGCAGCTGTCCAAGTTCATCCAGAACGAACATCCGCAGACCATTGCCTTGATCCTGGCCCATCTGAACGCCTCTCAGGCGGCGGAACTGATCTCCAGCCTCCCCGAGGCCCTGCGCAGCGACGTGGCCATGCGCATGGCCAGCCTCCAGGAGATCAGCCCCGAGGTGGTGCGCCGCATCAGCCTGATTCTGGAACAGAAGCTGGAGGCCCTGGGCTCCTTCGCCACGGAAGCCTATGGTGGTGTCCGCGCGGTGGCGGAGCTCTTCAACCGCATGGACCGCAACACGGGTCGCGCCGTGCTGGAGAAGATCGAGACCGAGAACCCCCATCTGGCGGCCAGCATTCGCGACCTCATGTTCGTGTTCGACGACATCCTTCTCATCGACGACAACGGCATCACCGAGATCCTCAAGCGGGCCGACAAGAAGACGCTCACCATCGCCCTCAAGGGCACCAGCGAGGAGCTGCAGAACCAGTTCTTCCGCAACATGTCCAGCCGCGCCGTGGAACTCATGAAGGAAGAGATGGAGTTCATGGGTCCCATCAAGCTGAAGGATGTCGAGAAGTCTCAACACGAGGTCGTCGAGATCGTCCGACAGCTCGAGGAAGAAGGCATCATCAGCATCGGCGGGGGCGGGGGCGAGGACTATGTCTCCTAAACGAACCACGTTGTCCTGCGGGCCCTTCCTTCCGGCGCATCCCGGCTGGCTTGCATCGCGACGCTGCGGGGTGCTGGCATGACCTCTAAGGGCTTCATCCGCGCCGAGGACCTTCAGGAGACCTCCGTCGAGGCGTTCCCGTACTTTCCGGTGGACGCCCTACCCATCCAGACCAGGGCCGACGATGACGCGGGTTCAGTGGCGTCCGACTTGGGCGATCAGGAGGTATCCAGGATCCCCATCGAGCAGCGGATCATGGATCGCCTCCAGGATGCGGAGCAGCAGGCGCAGGAGATCGCCCGCCGCGCCTACGAAGAGGGGTTCTCTTCGGGCGAGGCGGAAGGCCGCGCCTTCGGAGAGAGCCAGTACAAGGCCTACATGCAGCGCATGGACGACCAACTGGTGGATCTGGCCTCCACCTCGGTGCTTCTGCGGGAAGCCCTCAGCGAAGAGTTGGTGGCCCTCTCCCTGGCGGTCGGGGAACATCTCGCCGTCCAGCGGATCGAACAGTCGCCCGGCGCCGTCAGGGCCTTCATGGAACGAGTCCTTGAAGAGCTTCCCTTCCCCCTTCCCCGGGGCCGGCGCGAGGGCGAGATGCCCGTGCAGGTCTTCCTGAACCCGGCGGATCTCGAACAGCTGGGTGATCACTTCGTGGGTCAGCCGGGTCTCGCGTTGCTGGCTGATGCCGGCCTGTCGCGCGGCAGCCTTCGGATCGAGGCTCCTCAGGGCATCCTCAACTGCACGCTGGAACGCCGCCGGGAGCGCATGATGCAGCTCATCCTGAAGATGCGGGAGGGCGAGGCCTCATGAACACCCTGCTGGATCCGACCCTCCTCGCGGCCCGCCTCCGCGGACTGCCCAAGGGGGACTGGATGGGTCGGGTCACCAAGGTCGTCGGCCTGGTGGTGGAGTCCACCGGACCGGACTGTTCCGTGGGTGAGCAGATGCTCATCCACAGCGCGGATGCAGCCGGACGCCCCCGCCTCATTCATGCGGAAGTGGTCGGCTTCGCGGGGCAGCGCGTGCTGCTCATGCCCATCGAAGAAACCGAGGGCATCCGCCCGGGCCTTTGGGTGGAAGGCACGGGGCATCAATCCGAGCTGCCTCTCGCCGAAACCTTGCTGGGCCGGGTGATCGACCCTCTGGGACGCCCCCTGGACGGGGGCCCTCCCATCGAGGCCACGGCCCACCTGCCCCTTCAGGGACCGCCACCCAATCCCATGCGACGGAAGCGCATCGATCAGGTGCTGTCCACCGGCGTGCGCGCCATCGACGGCCTCCTGACCCTGGGCAAGGGCCAGCGGGTGGGCATTTTCTCCGGATCCGGCGTGGGCAAATCCACCTTGCTGGGCATGGTGGCCCGGAACACCTCCGCCGAGGTGAACGTGATCACGCTGGTGGGTGAGCGCGGTCGTGAGCTTCGCGAATTCATCGAGAACGACCTGGGCACGGAAGGCCTGAAACGCAGCGTGGTCGTCGTCTCCACCAGCGACCAGAGCCCGCTGCTGCGGCTCCGCTGCGCCATGGCGGGCACCACGGTGGCCGAATACTTCATGCGCCAGGGCAAGGACGTGCTGCTCATGATGGACAGCGTCACCCGCTTCGCCATGGCCCAGCGTGAGGTGGGCCTCAGCGCTGGTGAGCCGCCCAGCTCCCGAGGTTACACACCCTCCGTCTTCGCCCTGCTGCCGCGGCTCATGGAACGGGCTGGCACCTTCGAGGGCATGGGGTCCATCACCGGCATCTACACCGTGCTGGTGGAGGGTGACGACATGAACGAGCCCATCAGTGACGCCGTGCGCGGCATCCTGGACGGCCATGTGGTGCTCTCCCGCAAGCTGGGGTCGAAGAACCACTTTCCCGCCATCGACGTGCTCTCCAGCCTGTCACGTCTTTTTAGCACTCTGGCGCCCCCGGAACAGAAACAGTTGGCCAGCAAGCTGCGGGACCTCATGGCCACCTACCAGGACGCGGAGGATCTGATTCAGATCGGCGCCTATACGAAAGGGTCCAGCACCGCCATCGATCAGGCCATCCAGTTCCAGCCCGCCATCCAGTCCTTCCTCCGTCAGGCCACGGCGGAGGCCTCGGATCATCACCAGGCCATGCTGGCCATGGGACAGATCTTCGGCATCGACCTGGCGCCCTTCCTGAAGGCCAAAAGCTGATGGCCGCCCGGTTCCGTTTTCGCCTCGAACCCGTTCGGAAGCTTCGGGAGGCCCTGGAACGGGAGGCGGAACGCACCCTGGCCCGGACCCTTCAGGTGGAGCGCGAGGTCCGTGATTACCTGGATGGCCTGGCCGAACAACGCAGCTCCCTTTTCGAATCCCGCCGCCTCGCCGCCGGCCAGGTCCTCGACCTCGAGCTCTGGCGGTCTGGAGAGCGGTATTTGGTGGTTCTGGAGCGGCGTCAGCTTGAAGGATATGAGCGCCTCCGGGCGGCCTCCACCCAGGTCGCCGCGGCACGGGAGGCCCTGACCCTCGCCCATCGGAACCACCTGATGCTCGTCCGCCTCAAGGAACGCCGAGCCCTCCAGCACGCGAAGGAGCAGCAGCTTCGCGAGGCCCTGGAGATGGATGAGCTGGCCGTCCTCCAACACCACCACCAGAGCGCCTAGGAGTCCCCATGAACGCCCGCTACTTGCTCTGGATTTCGGCCCCCGTCGCCCTGTCCGCGGGGGTCCTCTGGCTGTCGGCCCAGGAACCGAAGGGTGAGACCAGGGCGGCCACCGAAGGCGTGAAGGTGGCCGAGCTGGCCTCCCAGCTCCAGAACCGGGAGAAGGCCACGGCCCAGAAGGAGGCGGACCTGCGCCAGCTGGAGCAGCGCCTCAACACCCTCCAGATCACCCTGGACAAGGACCGCAGCGACCTGGCAGCCCGGGAAAAGACCGTCCAGGAGGCCCTGGCCAAACTGGAGAACCTGAAGGTCAGGCCGGTCATTGATCCACAGATCATCCGCACCTACGAATCCATGGATCCCACCGCTGGAGCCCAGGCCATGAAGGAACTGGCGGGTCAAAACATGGAGGTCGCCGTGGCCCTGCTGGCAGGCATGGCCCCGAAGAAGGCCGCCAAGCTGATGGACCAGCTGGCCCCCCTGGACGCCAAGCTGGCCGGGCGGTTGTCCGAGCGGGTCGGGCTGTCAAAACCCAAGGACCCCGCCGCCTGACCTTAGGAGCTGGAACGAAATAAGCATTGCCATCGCGCAGGGTGCCGGGCAAGCGAGTCAAGGAGGCTGAGGTTCCAGCGGAGCGGGACTCCGTGAACCGAAGCCGACGCAGGATCGCGCCGCCCGCCACCCTGCGCCCGGAGGGTTGGCGCCCATCCGCGTGCCCCGCGGCTGGGTGCCAACGATGGCAACGATTATTCCGTTCCAGCTCCTTAGGCCATTCCGAACCGACCGGCATCCTCCTGGTGCGTGGCGCCGGGCCCATATCGTCTTCACAGGTGCGCGGCCCAATTGGTTTTGCGATAGCGACTTTCTGCCTAATGACCGCGGCACAGTCCTCGCGATGGAAACCCATCCGGATGCTCCGGAGGCGAGGTTCCCATGGCGCCAGCCAGCGCAACAGCCGTTCCTGCGGTCCTGGACCGTCCCCTGGTGGACCGCCCGGAGCCCAAGGTCCCCGATGGCGCTGAGGGCCAGTTCGCTGGGCTGATGGCCCAGTTCGCCCTGCCTCCGGCCCGGCCCGAGGCGAAGGAGCCGGTCCAGCCCGACGCCCAGGACCAAGAGAAGGGCGCGGTGTCAGAGCCGGTCGTCCCCCAAGCCTCAAATGGGACGAATGGGACAACCCCGGTCGAAGCCCAAGCGGCCCAGGCGGCCCAAGGGGTCGCTGCCACCGCCGCCTCCGACCCGACGGCCGCTGCCAAAC
>JAVBYJ010000068.1 GCA_030824075.1 Geothrix sp. | reverse complement strand
TGGGAAATCCCGCCCGTCGCTGGGCCGTTTTCGTCGATCTCATCTCCAGTCCGCGCCTGCCCAGGGCACTCGGCGTTTAAATCTCCAGAAAAGGGCGCCGATCCTGACCGGGACAACCTCCTTGACCGTTATCCCCGTCCGTCCTGAACCGCTGGCACTGTGAAGTCTTCGCCTGGGTTGATGAACTGGTCCAGTTCCACCCCGTGCTGGCGGTCGTAGAGCTGCTTGTAGCGGCCATTCAGGACCAGCAGTTCCCGGTGGGTGCCGCGTTCCACGATCTCGCCGTGCTCGACGACGAGGATCTGATCGGCGCTTTCGATGGTGCTGAGGCGGTGGGCGATGACGAAGGTCGTGCGACCCGCCCGCAGCTTGTGCAGGCCGTCCCGGATGAGGGCTTCGCTCTCGCTGTCTAGGCTCGACGTGGCCTCGTCCAGCAAGAGGATGCGGGGATCGGCGAGGATGGCCCGCGCGATGGCCACGCGCTGGCGCTGGCCGCCGGAGAGCTTCACGCCCCGCTCGCCCACCACCGTGTCGTACCCCAGCTCGAAGCGATCGACGAATTCATGCACATGGGCGATGCGGCCCACGGCCTCAACCTCCGCGCGGGTGGCGCCGGGCTTGGCGAAGCCGATGTTGTCGGCCACGGTGCCGTCGAAGAGGAAATTGTCCTGCATGACCACGCCCAGCTTGGCGCGGTACTCGCGCAGCTTCAGGGAGTGGACATCCTTCCCGTCCACGAGCACCTGGCCCCGCTGGGGATGGTTGAAGGCCATGACCAGCGAAAGGATGGTGCTCTTGCCGGAGCCGCTGGACCCCACCAGGGCCACGGTGCTGCCCGCGGGCGCCTCGAAGGTGACACCCTTCAGCACGGGAGCCTCCTCCTCGTAGCTGAAGTGGACATCGCGGAAGGCCAGGGAACCTTCCACGGTGGGCAGCGGCGTGCGGCTGGCGTCCTCCTGATCCTCCGTGGGCATGTCGAGGATCTCCCGGATCCGGTCGAGCCCGGCGAAGGCCTCGCTCACCTGGGTGCCGATGTTGGCGATCTGCACCACCGGTGCGGCCATGAGGCCCACGAAGAAGGTGTACATGATGAGATCGCCCAGGGTCATGGTCCCCGCGAAGATGGCCCGGCCTCCGATGATCATGATCAGCACACCCAGGGCACCCACGATGGCCGTGCCGAAGGCTGTGATGGCGCTGGTGCCCGTGAGGGTGCCGGCGATGTTCTTGAAGAGCCGTTCGGTGCCTTCCGCGAAAATGCGGCGCTCCCGATCCTCGGCCACGTAGACCTTGAGGATCCGGATGCCGCCCACGGATTCCGTCAGGCGGCCCGTGATGTCGGCCGTGATCTCGCTGCGCTGCCGGAAGAGGGGACGCAGCTTCCGGAACGCCAGCGCCATGGCCCCGCCGAAGACGGAAAGGAAGAGCATCGTGGCCAGCGTGAGCTTCCAGTTGAGCCAGAAGAGGACGGCGAGGGCGATGAGCGCCGTGAGGACGCCCCCCACCAGCTGGATGATCCCCGTGCCCACGAGGTTGCGAACGCCTTCGGCATCGTTCATCACCCGGGCGATGACCACGCCGCTCTTGGTGCCGTCAAAGTAGCGGATGGGCAGGCGGAGGATGTGGTCCTGCACCCGCTGGCGCATGGCCATGATGGCCCGCTGGGCGGCCACGCTCACCACCTGGGAGTTGGCATAGCTGGTGATCGCC
The DNA here is from genome assembly GCA_030824075.1 of Geothrix sp. Classification (GTDB taxonomy): domain Bacteria; phylum Acidobacteriota; class Holophagae; order Holophagales; family Holophagaceae; genus Geothrix. The sequence goes on along the minus strand of JAVBYJ010000068.1, from coordinate 870 downwards.
TGCAGCAGGGTGGCGGCCCCCGCGCCCAGGGCCAGGGGGAGGAGGAGGGCGCCGTTGTGCTTGCCGAGGACCTCGTCGATGAGGTACTTGGTGCTGGCCGGGAGCACGAGCCCCGCCAGGCGGCTGATGAGCATGAGGGTGAGGCCCAGGGCCAGGGAGCCCCGGTGCTGCCGGAGCAGGGCTCGGGCCTCCCGCCAGGCGCGGGCCGTGTCCACCTTGGGCTTGGTTTTGGGCTGGGTCATGTCGGTCACCGTGCAAGATAGAGACCCTACAGCATGGACCCCACCGGGAGCTGAGGAAACCGTCCTCCACGCCGGCCTTGGTGGTTCGCAGAAGGGACGTGTCTTCCACCAGAGTCGGCGGACAATGCGGGGAGGAGGCAGGCATGGCGGTCGGGAGGCTGAGCATGGCGTGGATCCATGCCGTCGTGTCCGAGGTCTATCCGGATGGCGTGGTTCGCCGCGCCCTGCTGGACCATTTCGCCGTTCTCCTGGTCTCTCGGAAATCCAGCAAGGGCGCCAAGGGCCGCCTCGCGCGCCGCCTCTATAGGACCCTGCTGAAGCTCCAGCGGCGAGGCCTGATTACCCTGGAGGAGGGTGTCGTCCGCCCCCTTGCCTCCGCACGGAAGGCCGACGCGACTCCCCCGGAACTGGGCCCAGCCTTGGACCGGCTGTTGTTCAAGGCGCTCCTGGCCGAGGATGGCCAAGGAGACGGCCATACACCCGCAAACCTCCGGATGGCCCGATGGGATTTCCTATCAAGGGCCATCGAGTCGGGACTGACCGTGGCTCAGGCCGCCTCCACGCTCGGCATCAAGGTCATCCAGGCGGCCGACCTCCTCGAAAAAAGGTAGACCTGGCCGGGGGGATG
>JAVBYJ010000009.1 GCA_030824075.1 Geothrix sp. | reverse complement strand
CCGGCCTCCTGCACCAGCAGCACGCCGGCGGCGAGGTCCCAGGGCTTGAGGCCCAGCTCGAAGTAGCCGTCGAAGATGCCGCCGGCGACGTGGGCGAGATCGAGCGCGGCGCTGCCGGCGCGGCGGATGCCCTTGGCCCTTGGGAACACGCGGCCCAGGGCCGCGTTGAACTTCGGCCAGCGGTCGCCCAGCTGGAAGGCGAAGCCCGTGGCTAGGAAGGCGCCGTCCAGGCCCGCCTGCTGCGACACGCGCATGGGCCTGCCGTTCCAGGTGGCGCCCAGGCCTCGCACGGCCAGGAAGCAGTCGTCGCGCAGGGGATCCAGCACACAGCCCACCACGGGACCTTCCGCGTCCCACAGGGCCACGGAGACGCACCAGTGGGGAAAGCCCTGGACGAAGTTCAGGGTCCCGTCCAGGGGATCCACGATCCAGCGGCGTTCCGCATCTCCCGATGCCCCGCCCTCTTCGCCTATGAACCCGTACTGGGGAAACCGGAAATCCAATTCGGCGCGGATGGCGGCCTCGGCGTCACGATCAGCCTCGCTCACGACGTCGTTCTTGGTCTTCTCGGTGATGGTGTTGGGGTCGAGCTTGCGGAAATAGCCCAGCAGCACCTTGCCGCCGGCCTGGGCCGCAGCCACACAGGCATCCCGTTGCGCATCGAACATGGTCACCGTCCAGAGGCGATTGTCACATGCCCGATTCGGCCCGGCGCTTCAAGGCGCGGATCATGGCGGGGAAGACGAAAACGTGGAAGGGCAGGACCGCATACCAGTAGAGCAAGCCCAGCAGGCCATGGGGCTCGAAGAAGGCGGTCTGCTCCAGTCGCGAGCCTGCCCCTTCCGGCCGCACGGTGAACTGGAGCCAGGCATGGCCATTCACCCTCATGTCAGCCCGGAGGCGCAGGAGCCGATCCGGTTCCAGGGCTTCCACCCGCCAGAAATCCACCGGGTCGCCCACACGCAAGGTCTTCGGATGCCGTCGCCCCCGGCGCATCCCCACACCACGGACGGCGCGGTCCAACAGCCCCCGGATCTGCCACAGCCAGTTGCCTGCGGGCCAGCCGTTCTCGCCCCCCAGGGCGCAGAAGGCCTGGAACACCGCGTGGGGTGGGGCCTTGACATACCGATGGTGCCGCTCCAGCAGCATGCCCTCGTAGGAGCCCAGCGCCCGCCCCTCAGGCCCGCCCGCCAGGCTGGAAGCCCAGGTGGTCTCCACCGCGTCCTCGTCCAGGCGCTGCAGGGCCAGCGCCAGGGCCTCGCGGTAGCCCATGGGCTTCACCCGGAAGACCTCCAGGGCCCGGGGATCCTGCACCACCACCTCGGTGCCCATGCCTTCCACCAGGGGTCCCGCCAGGGGCAGGGGGATGGGGGTCACCAGATCCACCCAGAGCACCGACAGGACCGGCAGGGGGACATTCATGGGGATGATGAGTCGGCGCAGGCCTCGGACCTCGGCATAACCCAGCATCATCCGCCGGTAATCGAGGACGTCCCGGCCCCCGATCTCGAAGATCCCCGTCACCTCCGGATGCTCAAGGGCCTCGACAAGGTAGGCCAGCACGTCGCGGACGCCGATGGGCTGGCAGCGCGTGTTCACCCAGCGCGGCGTGATCATCACGGGCAACCGTTCGGTCAGGTGGCGGATCATCTCAAAGCTGGCGCTGCCACTGCCCACGATCACCGCGGCGCGGAACTCCAGCACCGGCACGCCCGTCGAACCCAGGGCGGCGCCCACCTCCTGGCGGCTGGCCAAATGCTCGCTGCGGTGGCGCGTGGCATCCCCCAACCCGCCAAGGTAGATGATGCGCCGCACCCCCGCCTTCGCGCAGGCCTCGGCGAAGGTGAGGGCCTGGCGCAGATCCCGCCCCCGGAAATCCGGGCGATCCTCCGCCATGGCGTGAACCAGGTAATAGGCCTGCGACACACCCTGGAGGACGGGTTCGAGGGACGCGGCATCCGATACATCGCCCTGGACCAGTTCGGCCCCGGGCCAGTTCCGGCCCGCCATCCGCTCGGGATTGCGCGCAAGACAGCGCACCCTGTGGCCCGCCGACAGGAGGCGGGGCATCAGACGGCCGCCGATGTAGCCCGTGGCCCCGGTCACCAGGATGAGCGGTTTCCCTGGGTCCATCAGGGTGGCCCCTCTGGGCTTCAGCCCATTCATACGGGAACCAGATCCGCGAAAACGAATCCATCCCGTTCCACCACCGCACCGCGTCCGATTGGTACGGGGCGGTGGAACATGGGCCCGTCCCAGGCGAAGGTGTGAAATTCGCCCCGCTCCCCGCAGGGGTCCACGGATGGGGGCAGGTCCGCCAACAGAGCCTCGTCGAAGTCACGGCCAGCGAAAGATGCCTCCAGGACCTTCGGATCCACGCATACCAGCGTGGCCTTCAGACCGGCCGCCATCATGTCCCGGGCGAGAGAGGTCGTATCCGGGTTCCAGATGGGAAAGAGGGGTTGCAGGCCGGTCCCCGTCAGTTTCTGGATGCGGTAGTCGCGCACATCCTCCAGGAACAGGTCGCCGAAGGCCATCGTCTCGATGCCCTGGTTCACCGCCTCGGCGCAGGCCTGGGCCATGCGCGCCTCGTAGGCCTCATTGGGGCAGGGCCAGGGCAGCGGCACCTTCCAGAGGGGTAGCCCCGCGGCTTCGGCTTGGGCCTCCAGCAGGGTGTCGCGAACCCCGTGCATGGCCACACGGTCGAACGCGGCATTGGTGGTGGTGAGGAGGCCGACCACCTCGACCTCCCCGGCCAACCGGAGCACATGCAACGCCCAGGCGGCGTCCTTGCCGCTGGACCAGCTCAGCAGGGCCTTAGGTCGGGTCACACGGCACCTCCACCCAAGGGCTTCGACTTCGCCAAAGTGGCATTCCGCTCCTGCTCCATCCTCACGCGGCACCTCCTGTGCCGCGCCTGCCCGGCTTCGGCTTCGCCAAAGTGGCATTCCGCTCCTGCTCCATGCTCATGGGTCCAGGATACGGCTCGTAAATCTTGACGAATTTGGTAAACTTTACCGGGAGCCCGCCATGCCCAAGGTCATCAACATCGAACCCACCCCCAATCCCGACGCCCTGAAGTTCCTGGTGCATCCAGCCATCCTCAAGGCCGGATCCCGATCCTTCAAGGACTTCGGCGCGGCCGTGGGCGATCCCCTGGGGTCCTGCCTCTTTGGCCTGGGCAAGGTCACGTCCGTCTTCTACATGGATCGCTTCGTCACCGTGAACAAGGAACCCTCCGCGGAGTGGAGCGATCTCATCGATCCCATCTGCGAGGCGATCGAAGACCTCAAGCTGCCCGAAAACGACACAGGAGACGCCGCGCAGGTGCTCAGTGGCGATGCCGATGCCACCCTGGAACGCATCAACCAGCTGCTGGACACCCGCATCCGCCCAGGCCTGGCGGGCGACGGTGGCGGCCTAGAGGTCATCTCCTTCGATGGCCAGACCCTCCAGATCAGCTACCACGGCGCCTGCGGCTCCTGCCCCTCCTCCACCAGCGGCACCCTCCGATACATCGAGGGGCTCCTTCAAGAGGAAGTGAGTCCCAGCCTTCGCGTCGTCAGCTGGTAGGGCGACTATCGGAGGTCTGGCCCCTCACGCGGCACGGCACCTCGGTCATGGCCGCAGGCCATGCCGAGTGGAAGTGAGTCCAAGCCTCCGCGTCGTCAGCTGGTAGGGCGACTATCGGAGGTCTGGCCCCCCCTCGCGTCGCGGCACCTCGGTCATGGCCGCAGGCCATGCCGAGTGGAAGTGAGTCCCAGCCTTCGCGTCGTCAGCTGGTAGGGCGACTATCGGAGGTCTGGCCCCTCACGCGGCACGGCACCTCGGTCATGGCCGCAGGCCATGCCGAGTGGAAGTGAGTCCTAGCCTCCGCGTCGTCAGCTGGTAAGCCTTGCGCCCTGGGAAAAGCTGGGCACCCTAGAGGCACCTTCCGGAGACTGCAGTGGTAGTGCCCAAGCCAATCAAGCGTCGCACAGGGACTTCGGACCATCTGGAAGCACTTTCCGATCTGCTGCATGAGAGTCATGCAGACTCCGCCCGGCTCTTCGAGCACGGCCTCGCGCTCTTGGTACAGGCCCTTGGCGTAGACCGCGCCCTGCTCACCCGGGTGACGGGACTGGGCTACGAGGTGTTCTGGTGGGCGGTGAGCCCTCGCGCGAGCATGGAGGGCGTCTTCCAGGCGCCGGAGAAGGGCTTCTGCCCCTTCGTGATCGCCCATCCCGACCGACCGCTCACCATCAGGGACTCGGCGGCGGAGCCCCGCTGGCGCAAGTCCTCCGGCTGTCTGGAACTCGGCCTCCGAGCCTACGCGGGAGTGGCCTTGATGGTGGGAAACCGCGCCCACGGCACCCTGTGCGTGCAGCATCACGCGCCCCGCGTGTTCACCCGCGCCGAGCTGTCCCTCCTGAAGACCATGGGTCACCTCATGGCCCGCGCGCTGGAATCCGAAAACCTCAAGCAGGAATTGCAGTCAGCTCTGGATGCGCTGGAACTCAGCAGCGCCATCGTGGAAGACAGTGCCCTGCAGAGCGCGCGATCAGGCCTCCCCAACCGCCGCTACCTCGACATCTGGATGCGCGCCTCGCTCTTCATGGCCCGGCGCCGGAGGGAGCCCATGGTCCTCGCGCTGTGGTCGCAACCCATGGTGGCGGGCACCAAGGGCCGACTCGCCGCCGCCGCGGGACATCTGCGCGGTGAGGATCTCCTGGTGGAACTGTCAGCCGATCAGTACCTGCTGCTCTTGCCGCACACCAGCGATTCAGGTGCAGAAGTGCTGCTGACGCGCCTCCGCGACACCGTAGGGAACCATCCAACCGGAGCCACACTCTGGCTTCCGGACGGAAAAGACATGACCCTTAAGTCGGCTTTGCGGCGCGTCGCCAAAGCCTTTACCGACGCCAATCGCGAAGGTTCCACACTCATCTGGAGCCACGGCTGAACCCTGGCGCGGAAGCCCATCGCTGGCCCCACTGCCGCGTCCGTGGGATGATGGCAGGCTCTGGTACAGCCGGTGCGGAAGCCGGTTCTTTGGAGGTGGATGTTGGACACTCCGACCCTGGTGAAAGCGGCCCTGAACGCGCTGGACGGTCAAGAAGGCCCGAGCCGCGAGGATCTCTGCCACTGGTATGAGCTGATGCACCTTGGACGCCTGCTGGATGACAAGGCGCCCAATTACCTGAAGCAGGCCATCGGCTGGTCCTACCATGCGCCATGCGCGGGGCACGACGGCATCCAGCTGGCTGCGGGCCTGGCTTTCCGGCCTGGTCGCGACTTCCTCTTCCCCTATTACCGGGACTTGATGACCTGCCTCGCCGCGGGCCTCACGCCCGAAGAGATCATCCTCAACGGCATCTCCAAGGCCACCGATGCCGCCGGTGGCGGCCGTCACATGAGCAACCACTTCGCGAAGCCGTCCATCGGCATCCAGAACGTGTCCAGCCTCACGGGAAACCACACACAGCACGCCGTGGGACTGGCCCGGGCCGTCAAGTACTACGATCGCGATAGCGTGGTATTCAGCAGCCAGGGCGAATCGTCCCTATCCGAGGGCTACTGCTTCGAGAGCATCAATGGTGCCGACCGGGAGAAGCTGCCCGTGGTGTTCATCATCCAGGACAATGGCTATGGCATCTCGGTGCCCAAGCGGGACCAGAGCGCCAACGAACACATCTGCGACAATTTCAGCGGTTTTCCGAACCTGAAAATCATCAAGTGCGATGGGCTTGACTTTCCGGATTCCATGCGCGCCGTGGAGGAGGCGCTCGCCTATGTCCGCACGGGCAAGGGCCCAGCCATGGTCTACGCCACCTGCGTGCGCATCGGCAGCCATTCCAATTCCGACCGCCATGAGCTCTACCGCGATGACGCAGAGCGCGCGGAGGCCAAGGCGAAGGATCCCCTGCCCAAGTTCCGCGCCTATTGTCTGGAAAATGGCCTCAGCGAGGACGAGCTCAAGGCCATCGAGATCGACAACCAGGCCCGGTACCTCGCCGCTCACGACAAGGCCATGGCTGCGCCGAACCCTGACCCGGCCAGCATCCACGACTTCGTCATCCCCGAGGGTTGGGTCTCAGGGCAGTTTCCGGACGGCACCCATCAGGCCACCGGTGAAACCCTCAGCCTGATCGCAGCCCTGAATCAGACCCTCAAAGAGGAATTCCGGCACAATCCCGACACCTTCATCTGGGGCCAGGATATGGCCAACAAGGAGAAGGGCGGCATCTTCAACGTATCGAAAGGCCTGCAGCAGGAGTTCGGCGAACGGCGCGTCTTCAATGCGCCCATCGCCGAGGACTTCATCGTCGGCACTGCCAATGGCTTCTCCCGCCTCGATGACAAGATCCGCGTGGTGGTGGAAGGGGCCGAGTTCGCGGACTACATCTGGCCCGCCGCCGAGCAGATCGTGGAGTGCAGCCACGAGTACTGGCGCACCAACGGCCAGTTCGCCCCCAATATCACCATCCGCCTCGCCTCCGGCGGCTACATCGGCGGCGGCCTCTACCACTCGCAGAATGTCGAGGGTTGGCTGACCACCCTGCCCGGCATCCGCGTGGTGGTGCCTGCCTTCGCCGATGACGCCGCGGGCCTGCTTCGCACGGCCCTGCGCAGCCGCGGAGTCACGCTCTATCTGGAGCCGAAGTTCCTCTACAACGCGAAGATGGCCCACGCGGTGATCCCCCCGGACTTCGCCGTGCCCTTCGGCAAGGCCCGCGTCCGCCGGGTCGGCTCCGACCTCACCATCCTGGCCTACGGCACGCCGGTCCACTTCGCGCTGGAAGCCGCTGACAAACTGGAAAAAGAGGGGAAATCCGCCGAGGTCATCGACCTCCGCAGCCTCAGCCCCCTGGACACCGACGCCATCGTCACCTCCGTCAAGAAGACCCACCGTGTGCTCATCGCCCACGAGGATAAGGTCTTCGGCGGCTTCGGCGGCGAACTGGCGGCCATCGTGGCCTCCGAATGCTTCCCCTGGCTTGATGCCCCCATCGAGCGCGTGGGTTCCGAATTCACGCCCGTGGGCTTCAACCGCATCCTCGAACGCGCCATCCTGCCCAACACCGACAAGGTGTTGGCCGCCGCCCGGAAGGTCCTGGCCTTCTAAAGGCTTTTATTTGAAACCGCAGATGCCGCAGATGGCCGCAGATCCCCCTTCTTTGTTGTTCATCTGCGTTATCTGCGTCATCTGCGGTTAAGTCTTTTCAGTGTCTTTCCATGAACCAATTGAGCAGAGGAGCGCCCATGCAGTTCGGTCCCTGGGATGTCCAGATCGTCAGCGGCGGCACCTTCCGGCTGGATGGCGGCGCCATGTTCGGCACCGTGCCCAAAGTCGTGTGGAACAAAATCTACCCCGCCGACGACGACAACCAGATCCTCATGGCCACCAACTGCCTGCTGATCCGCGGTGAAGTGGCGGAGAAGCAGCACGTCATCCTCGTGGACAACGGCAACGGCGACAAGGAGACCGACGCTTTCATGGCCCGTTTCCAATTCGAGGGCCGAGGCGTGCTGGACGCCAACCTCGCCAGGCACGGCGTGAAGCCTGACGACATCACCCTCTGCATCCTGACCCACCTGCATTTCGACCATGCCGGTGGCAGCACACGCCTCGATGCCCACGGCAAGACCGTCCCCAGCTTTCCCAAGGCCCGCTATGTGGTGCAGGCGAAGGATCTCGCCGACGCGAAACATCCCCACCTGCGGGTGAAAGCCAGCTACCTCCCCCAGAACTGGGAGCCCCTGGAAGCCGCGGGCATCCTCGATACCGTGGACGGCACCGCAGAGATTCTGCCCGGGATCTCCGTCCGCCCCGCGCCGGGCCACATCGAGGGCTTGCAGAATGTCGTGATCGAGGGCGGCGGCAAGCGCCTCGTCTACCTGGCCGACCTCATCCCCACCGCCCGCCATATCCAGCCCGCCTGGGTCATGGGCTACGACCTGGATGTGGTCACCTGCGTCAACGAACGGCAAAAGCTCCTTGAAGAAGTCACCGACTCGGGCACCGTCTGCATCTTCGAGCATGACCCCGAGATTCCGGCCGGCACCGTGAGCCGGGATGCGAAGGGGAAATACCTCGTGACGCCAGTCAGCCTGTAGGGGACCGGTTTCCCTCTCTTTCATGGCTGAATTCCGACCTGACCGCGGTTCGGATGGCTCCGCGCTAAACTGAATCCATCAGGATCGAGGTGCCCGTGTCATTCACTCCAGGCAGCAGGCGCGGCGCCATGGCCGACATCAACATGACGCCGCTCATCGACGTGATGCTGGTGCTGCTGATCATCTTCATGATCGCGGCGCCCATGATGACCACGGGCGTGGACGTGAAGCTGCCGGAGAGCCGCACGGGCCGCAACCTGGAAAGCGAGGCCCTTACCGTCTCCATCACCTTCGACGGCCGCCTGCAGTTCGACAAGACCTTCGTGGCCTTGCCCATCCTCGCGAATCAATTGAAGGCCAAGGCCCAGAGCGGCGGCAAGCGCCCGGTGCTGGTGCGGGCCGATCACAACGTCCCCTACGGCCGCGTGATTCAAGTGGTGGACGCCATCCGCGACGCGGGCTTCACCCAGGTGGGTTTCGTCACCGCCGCCGCGCCCATGGCACCGCCCGTCACCCTTGCCGCCCACGCGAAATGAGCCAGGACCTCCAGGCCTACCTCCGCACCCGCTCTCACCTGGGCGAGCTGCGCTGGGCCCCCGGCCTGGCTCTGAGCCTGGGCCTGCACATGGCCCTGGGCGCCGTGTTCTTTTGGCCCCATGGCGCATCCTCTGACCAGGCCGAGGAGGTGAAGGTCACCTGGGTGAACCTGCCTGCGGCCCTGGCGGGCGCTTCCGGCGGTTCCGAGGCCATGGAGGTGGGCAAGTCCGGCGAACGCCTGCGGCGCGTGGAGGAGGTGGCTCCGACCCGCGATACCGCGCCCTCGGCCACGGCCCCTGATCCCTTCGCCACGAAAACCACCAAGGCCGCCGCCAAGGGCGACAACAAGGACGCGGTCAGCCAGGGCACCGGCACCACCGCCGCCAAGGGCAAGACCGCCGCCCTCAACCCGGTCGCGGGCGCCGTGGGCACCGGCAACGGCGCGGCCTTCGGCACGGGCAGCGGCATCCCGGGCCTGAATCCCACCTCCGGCGTGCAGGGCGGTGTGGGGCTTGTGGGCGGCGTGGATGGTGACTTCCCCTTCACCTGGTACCTGCAGCAGGTGCAGTCGCGCATCACCACCAACTGGAACCGCGTCTCCAGCACCCAGGGCCGCGTGCAGATCTATTTCCGCATCGCCAAGGACGGCAGCCTCGACCGCGTGCGCGTCGAGATCCCCAGCGGCAACGCCGCCATGGACGAAAGCGCCCGCATGGCCGTCCTGCGCTCCGTCCCCCTCCAGCGCCTGCCCGAAGGCTACGAGGGCCAGTACCTCGGCGTGCGGTTCTGGTTCACCTACCTGGGCAACTGACAGCGTACACTCGCCCTATGTTCCCATGTCTGGCTCTGACCGCCCTCTTCGCCCAGTCCCCGGTGACGGTCACTGTGACAGCGGAACCCCGCGAGGTTCGCCCCGGCGAGTCGGTGCTGCTGACCTGGGCCTGCCCGCAGGTGCCGCAGATCCGCCTGGAGCCCGGCGGCATGGTGCTTCCCGGCAAGTTCCAGGTGACGCTGCGACCGGCCTACACGACCACCTACCGCCTGTTCGATGCCCACCCCGGGGGCCCGGAGCTGGGGCAGGCGGAAGTCCGCGTCATCCCCGGCCTGGCCCTGGGCGAGCCCGCCCGCATCTGCGCCTTCGACGCCAGCGCCAAGGCCGTGCTGCCCGGCGAGCCCGTGGTGTTGAGATGGGAATGCGCGGGCAGCGCCAAGGTGCGCCTGGAGCCCGGCGGCCTCGAACTCGATGGCAAAAGCGAAGTCACCGTCACGCCCCAGGAGAGCACGCGCTACACCATCACCGCGAACAACGCGGCGGGAGGCCAGAGCCGCACCGTGGAAGTCTCCGTGCTGGGACGCGTGGTGGCCGCCCTTCCGGCCCCCGCCACCGTCTGCACCTTCGAGGCCAGCCGGACGCTGGTGAAGCCCGGTGAGCAGGTGGACCTTCACTGGATCTGCCAGGGGGACGCGAAGGTGCGGCTGGAACCCGGCGGCCTCGAACTGGATGGCCAGTCCAGCATCGCGGTGGTGCCCGACAAGACCACGGTCTACACCCTCAGCGTGAGCAACATCCTGGGCGGCTCCTCGCGCAGCGTGGAAGTGCGCGTGGAGGCCCCCCGGCGGGTACTGACCGAAAAGGATCTGGTGGATCCCGAAGAAGCCGCCAAGCCCCTGGACCAGATGGACCTGCCCGAGGCCCTGCATCGGGGCGAAGCCCGGCGGGACGCGGCACCAGAAGGCTCCTGGACCGTCCGCCTGGTGGTGTCCGGCCGCGCCGATGGCCTGCGCACCGTGGCCCGGGCCGCGGGTCCCAAGGCCACGGAGATCCTGGTGCTGCCCTTCCTGCGGCGGGATGGCTTCCGCTTCTGGCAGGCCTGCTACGGCACCTTCCCCAGCCGCGCCCTGGCCTGGAAAGCCTGGCGGAGCGCCCCGGAATCCCTGCGCAAGACCTTCCAGGATGCCCTGCCCAAACGGCTGCCCGCCGCGCCGGTCACCGCATCAGTCGCCGCACCAATCGTCGCGGACGCTACCCGCGAGTGATCTCCACCGTGAACGGGTCGCCGACCATGTTCGCGTCCAGCGTATCCACGATGAAATAGATCGTGCGGACCTCGGCGGTGGGGTTCTTGTAGGTGGCCTGAGGTTCGCCCGTGGGGATCCGGTTCTGCAGCAGGCCCGGCTCTTCCATACCCCAGGCGTTCACGCCCAGCACCCGGAACCAGGCTTTCCGACCCTCCACCACATGGACCTTCACCGTCCCGCCGCCCGGCACCTCGATGGCATAGGCCCGCCATCCACTGATATCCGGGACCTTGTCCTTCACCCGAAGGCTGCCTGCGGGTAGCTGCAGGGCCGGGATCGAAGGCCCTTTCCGGGCGTTATGGCGCGCCTGCCCCAGGATGCTGGCATCGGCCCCCCCATCGGGACCGTGCGGGGGCATGGGACCCCGCGGTGCGCGCGGCAGGTCCTTGGCCTCCACCTCGGGCAACGGGGCCGAGGGCGCCTGGAACAAGAGGACGGGAACCGAAAGGAACCAGGGGATCATGGGAACCTCCGCCTATGAGATGCCGCGACCTGGCCAGAGTTGAAGCGTGAACGAGCCCTGCCTTATTTTTTCGAATCGTTGAGTTGCGGCGCCTGCTGAACCGCCAGCAGGACATAGGTTTTCTGGGGCTTCAGCAGCTCATCGTTGATGGCCAGGGTAAGCCCACTGACGATGCGGCCCCCTTCGACGGGCCGGAACGCCCCTGTGGTCTCGTCATAGACCGTGACGATGATCAGGTCGTTCAGGGACGCCTTGGCGAGGAAATCCACGCAGTAATAGCGCTCATATTTGGCGGAGCCATAGAGGGACCGCTGGAACCCGCTCAAGCCCGTCGCCTGCCCTTCGGAGAGGCTGGCTGTCCGGGCCAGGGCCGCGTCGAAGACCTTCGGGGGCAGCTTCGCGTCCTTGCTGCAGCCAAGGAAGGCGAGGGCAATGACAGTGGTGAGAATAGCGGTCTTGTTCATGGGGCACCGGGCAGGAAACCTGACGAAAGCAGTCAATCGGACCCAACGCTTGCCTGGGTTCGGGTTGAACGGAGGGTTGGACCGAGCGTGCATCGGATTTGGCCTCTTGTGTGGTTGAGCCGCACCCAAGGTGTTCATTGTTTCGCGCCCGGCAGCATCCGAACAGCTCTGATATCAAAGCCATCAAGCCTTGCTTCGCCTTCAGGGGAAAAGCGGAATAAGCCTGGGTGTTTGATGGTTGCAGAAACAGTGGTCCCATCCTCAAAACGAAAGCGAATGGTTGTGGTTGTAGGCAGGGGAAATACAAAATAGCGCTGACCGTCGTTTATCGGTTCGTCGATGGGTGGCATCTGAAGGACCGACGGGTACATCTTGATGTAGTCCAGGAACCTGGTTTCGTTCGCGTACCTCCGAGTCAGGCCAGGGCTGCGTCGGTAGAGCGCCCTGGCATCAGCATCGTTTCCCAACTGGGCCATGACCCTTCTGAAATGGCCCCAAGCCGTGATCCGATGACTCCGGACCTGGAAGCCCAGGAGCAAGAGAGAAACCACCAGTACGGCAGAAATCACAAAGAGAATCCGCAGCCATGCGGGTCTGCCCTTCGGTTTGGCCGAAGGGTTGGGTGGCTGCACCGCGAAAGCCGCTAACAACTGGCTACCGCCACGTGCGCATGCATTGGGAATGTGATGACGTCGTCCTCACGATACGCTCGAACCGTAGGCTCAACATCCGTGCGCACAGCCTCAAGAAGCGCCGCCCGCTCAGGTATTTGGAGCTGTGCGAAGGCTGGAATGGCCGCTGCCGAACTCGCTGCCGCTAGCGCCACGAAGTTCTGCGATTCAAGGAATCGAACCATGGCTGTTTCCTTGTGAACATCCACGATCTTGAAGCCCGCCGAGGCGAACAAGGCACTCAGTTCGTCCGCGTTGCTTAAGGCAAAGGGGGTCATGACGGCAGACAGGGGTACCGAAAGGTGCCGTGCCACTGATTCCATGAGCATCTGAAAGACGGGATGTTGGGCAAGCGTTTGCAGAACGATCACGACAGCCCGTCCACCAGGTACCAGGACCCGGCGCATCTCGCGAACCGCAAGCCCGCGGTCAGGAAAGAAAGGTAGCCCGTGCTGGCAAAGCACAACATCGAAGGCCTTTTCAGCAAACGGTAGGGCCATTGCGTTGCCTTCTCGCCAGTGGACTTCGGCGCCCGAGGGGGCGTTAAGGGCGCGAGCCACGGCGAGCATGGAAGGATTGATGTCGAGTGCGACAACCTGGCCGCCTATTCCAACCAGGGGGGCAGCTTCACGAGAGACGATGCCCGTTCCGCAAGCGACGTCCAATACCCGTTCCGCTGGGCGAAGGGAGGCATGGCGCAGGAGAACGTTGGCCCATGGAAGGAACATGGCCGGCACGAAATAGCGTTCATACGTCACGGCAGGATCTGCTGGCATGGGTAAGTTCAGAGCGATCTCCTTGGGCTACGGCCATGGATCGTGATGGAAAGAAGGAATGCCATGGTGCCGCCCGCCTTCGATTGGACGGCTTGGCCCGGCCTCGGAACCCGCCGCCCGAATGGGAGAAGAATGATGCCGGGATTGTAGATCAATTCAACAGGGCGCGGATCAGCCGCGCCCTGTTGACCGTCGGCGCGAGACCAGCTGGCCTTGGCGTCTTGGTGGTCCTCCTTGGCTTTGCTTTTGAAAACAAGCCTCGCCTCAGAGCTTCCCGAGCAGATCTTCCGCCACGCGCCCCGCCGCCCCCGGCTCGCCCAGGTGGCCGCGCACGTCCCCCAGCTCTGTGCGAACACGCCGAGCCACCTCGGGGTCCAGCAACCGCACCAGCTCCCGGCCCAACCGCTCGGGGTTGACCTCGTCCTGCAGCAGTTCAGGCGCCACTTCGCGCCGGGCGACCACGTTGGCGAGGCCGAAGAAGGGGACCTTCACGATGCGCTTGGCCAGCTGGTAGGTGAGGGCGTTCAGCTTGTAGACGATGGCGAAGGGCGTGCCCAGGAGGGCGGTTTCCAGCGTGGCCGTGCCGGAGGCCACCAGGGCCGCCTGCGCGTAGGCCCGGGCCGCGTAGGTGCGGTCCTGCACCAGGGTCACGGGCGCTCTGCCCAGGTGGGCGCGCACGAAGGCGGGGTCCAGTGTGGGCGCCACCGGCAGCACCCACTGGACCTCGGGCCGATCCTTGACCCAGCGCCGGGCCAGTTCCGCCATGGGCGGCAGCAGGTGCTGGATCTCGCCCGTGCGGCTACCCGGTAGCAAAGCCACCAGGGGCCGCGCAGGATCCAGGCCCGTCTCGCGGAAGAAGGTCGCGCGATCGCACTCGGGCTTGACCACTTCCACCAGGGGGTGACCCACGAAACGCGCGTCCACCGGGTAGCCGCGGAACAGCTCCGGCTCGAAATCAAACAGGCAGTAGAGCGTGTCGAGCGTCCGGCCCAGATCGGGGATGCGCCCCTTCTTCCAGGCCCACACCTGGGGGCACACGTACTGGTGCAGCGTCACGGCGGGCAGCTGTTTGCGCAGCGCCTTGGCCAGCCGCAGGTTGAAGCCGGGATAGTCGATGAGCAGGGCGGCGGTGATGCCCTCCTCCCGGGCGGCGGCGAGGATTTCCTTGAAGAGCCGGTTCAGCCGCGGCAGGTGCTTGATGACCTCGACGAAGCCCACCACGGCGAGGTCCTTCACATCCGCCAGCTTCCGGTCGAGCAGCGGCGTCATGCGCGGTCCGCCCACGCCGATGATCCGCAGGTCCGGGCGGCGGGCCTTCAACTCCCGCAGCAGCTCCGCGCCATGGAGGTCGCCGGAGTCCTCCCCGGCGATAACGAGCAGGGTCTGCCTCATGAACGATCCTGCTGTTCGCCGGACACCAGATGCCGGCCGAACACCACACTGTCATCCGGCACCACGGGGCGCCCCAGGGCCGTGGCGGGCATCTCGGCGGGGAACAGCACGGGTGGATGGGCCGCTTCCAATGCCGCAGCCTCGACGCGGAAAGCCTCCGGTTCCATGGCGGCCAGGGCCATGTCCCAGCGATAGCCGAGAGCCTGCAGGGGAAGGAGATCCGTCCCGGGTGCGCACACGCCGCACCAGAGCCGATCCGCCAGGGGCTCGGCATCCTGGATGCCGGGGTGCCAGCAGAAGCCCACGGCCTCGCCATGGGCCTGGCGGAGCAGGTCGAGCACGGCCGTCTCGGCGCCCGGGTCCAACCGCAGCGCCAGCTTGACGCCCCGGCCCGAGGTGGCCTCCAGCAACGTCTCCAACTGCCCGAGGAGCCGGAAGCCTGCCTCCCGGGTCTCGGGCCGCCGGACCGGGATCACCAGAAAATCGGCGCCGAGGCCCCGATGCAGCACCGCCAGGCCCTCCTCCACGGGGGCTTCGCCGGACAGATGGACGGCATGGATGGCCAGCCCTCGGCGCACGGCCTGGGGCCAGGCCCCGTGCAAGGAACCGTCCCACTGGAGCATCACAGGCGCCAGGGACAGCCAGGACTCGGGATCAAAACTCGACGGAATCAGGGGCACGAACCGCATGGGTTTATCATGAAGCACTGGAGGCACCATGGGCCGCATTTTCACCCTGGACGAAGCACGGGCCCTGATGCCCCAGGTGAAGGCCACCACGGAACCTGTCTTCACACTGGCCGCGAGTCTCGCCGAGGAACTCAGTCAAGCAGAGGATGCCAAGGATGAGGCCCGGGCCGAGGCCCTGCGGGAGCGCCTGCAGACCCTGGTCCAGAGCTGGCAGCAGAGCATGCAGGACCTTGAGGCCGAGGTGAAGGGACTCTGGCTGGTGGATTTTGATTCCGGCGACGGCTACTGGTGCTGGGCCTACCCCGAGGTCGACCTGGGACACTGGCACAGCTATGAGGGCGGCTTCCGCTCCCGGGTGCCCGTCGACCAGCGACCGGGCGTGCAGGCGTGATATCAACGGCCATGCCAAGAAGAACGGCTTGATCAAGGTTTTCCTTCTTTAACTTGGCGTCTTGGCGGTGATCTTTTTTCTTTTGAGCCCAAACACATACGGCCCCTGCTCCGGAGTCCTCGGATGTCCGCAAGACCCGTCAAACAATCCCAGCCTCCGGATTTCCGCACGCTGGTGTTGGCGGTGGTGAAGCGAATTCCGAAGGGAAAGCTGGCCTCGTACGGACAGGTGGCGGCCCTGGCGGGCTTCCCCCAGCGCCCCCGCCAGGTCGGCATGGTGCTGTCGGGCCTGCCGGAGGGGACGAAGCTGCCCTGGCACCGCGTGGTCAACACCCGCGGCTATGTGCCCAGCCGCGGCCGCTGGTGGGGCGCCTTCGAACAGATTGGGCGGCTGCGCGACGAGGGGATCGAAGTGGACGACCTGGGCAACCTCGACCTTGAGGCCCATCGGTGGGCTCCGCGATCCTGAAGGCCCCGCGCATCAGGTAAACTGTCCCCGTGGAGGCCCCATGAAGGTGCGCGTGTCGGTGCAGTTGAAGCCCGGGATCCTGGATCCCCAGGGCAAGGCGGTGGAACAGGGGCTCCACGGGTTCGGCTTCGAGGTGGATCACGTCCGCATCGGCCGGCTGATCGACATGGACGTGCCCGGCACCGATCCTGCCGAGGTGAAGGCCAAGGCCCTGGCCATGTGCGAGAAGCTCCTGGTCAATCCCGTGATGGAGAAGGCCTCCATCGAGGTGCTCTGATGCGGGTGGCGGTCCCGGTCTTCCCCGGCTCCAACTGCGATCACGATGCCCTGCACGCCTGCGGCACGGTGATGGGCTGGGACACGATCCCCGTCTGGCACCAGGAAACGCATCTGCCCGAGAACACCGACCTGGTCTTCGTGCCCGGCGGCTTCAGCTACGGCGACTACCTGCGTTGCGGCGCCATCGCGGCCCTGGCGCCCATCATGGCTGACGTGAAGCGCCACGCGGACCGCGGCGGCCTGGTGCTGGGCGTGTGCAATGGCTTCCAGATCCTGTGCGAGGCCCAGCTGCTGCCCGGTGCCTTGCTGCGCAACGAGTCCCTGCGCTTCATTCACACCGACGTCCACCTTCGCGTGGAGCGCATGGACCTGCCCTTCACCCGCGCCATGAAGGCCGGGGAGGTGTTTCAGGTCCCCATCGCCCATGCGGAGGGTAACTTCACGCTGGATCCGGCGGACCTGGTGGATCTGGAGGCCCGGGGCGGCGTGGCTTTCCGCTACTGCGCCCCGACGGGCGAGATCGGCGCAGCCCACGTGCCCAACGGCGCCATGAATGGGATCGCCGGCATCGTGAACCTCCAGGGGAATGTGCTGGGCATGATGCCCCATCCCGAGCGGGCTGTGGATCCCAAACTCGGGCCCACGGGGGGGCTGGGCGTGTTCAGGAGCCTCGCCGAGGCGTTCGCCAAGGCCTGACCAGGATCACAAAATCCAGGGCTGTGAAAATTCCAGGCCTCGGAAAAAGTTTTCCTGTCATCCTTCCCGGAATGCCTCGGTAGGCATCTCTTTTTATTCCTGAGCCATGAGCGACCCTGAAACCAAAAACCTCCAAACCTACACCAGCGGTCCCCTCCGCCTGTCCGTGCTGAAGCGCGACCCTGTCCCAGGCAAGCTCCTGCCTGCCCGGGACGCCTGGACCCTGCTCCAGCCCACCCATGCGGTGCGGGTCTGCACCGGGGAGGACCGCGAAGAGGGCATCATCCGCTCCGGCGACTTGGCGCTGCTGCTGCCGGGCTTCGGGCATACCTTGAAGCGCCACCACTCCAACACGCCCTTCGGCTTCACGGCGCTGTTCATGGAAGGCCCCTTCCCCGAGCCGCTGCTGTCCGCGCTGCAGAACCCGCCCCGCAAGTGGCAGGAATCCAGCTTCGCCGTGCTCCGCAGCCTCAGCCTCAAGCAGCTGTTCAGCATTTTCAGCCAGGAACTGGCGAATCCTGATGGCGTGCAGCTCATGACCCGGGAGCTCTTCCTGATCCTGCTGGGCGCCGAGCTGTCCCGCCTGACGGAGAAGGAGGACCGGGGCCGCTTCCCCTACCGCCTGAACCGCTCCACCCTGCAGCTGGTGCTGGATCACATGGAGGTCCACCTCGGTTCCAAGAACAGCGTGCCGGAACTGGCCACCATGGCCCGCTGCACGCCCGATCACTTCATCCGCCTCTTCCGCGAGGCCACCAGCACCACGCCGCACCAGTACCTCATCGAACGCCGCCTTCAGCGCGCCGTCACCCTGCTGGCCAACGGCGAGCGGCCCAGCGACGTGGCCAAGATCCTGGGTTTCTACGACGCCAGCGCCTTCACCCGCGCCTTCAAGCGCCGCTTCGGAATGCCCCCCAGCGAATACGCCCAGGAAGCCTACGAGCGGCAATTCCCGAAGAAATAGGGCGAAGCCCTTGCTCAAAAAATGGGCGCCCATGGGCGCCCATTTTTTGAGCGCACGAAAAGATTACTTGGCGACCTTCTCGGTCACCGCCTTGGCCTTGGTGGCACCTTTTTCAGCGCCCTTCCTGGTCTTGCCCTTGGCCTTGTCGGTGCCGGACTTGGCGGCACCCTCGCCCTTGGCCGTGGCGGCCTTCACCTTGTCGCCGGCCATCGGAACGCCGCCGGCCTTGGCATCGACCTTGGCCTTGGCGTTCGTGGCCTTCTGATCGCCCTTGGCTTTGGTCTGTTCAGCCTTCTCGTCGGCCTTGACCTTCCCTTGGTCGATGGCCGCATCGGCCTGCTTTTTCAGATCGGCCTTGGAAGGAATCTGCGCCGAAAGCGCCAGAGCGGCGCCCAGCATCACGGGAAGAAGCAGTTTCATCGGAACCTCCATGGAAGGGTGAGATCGGTGGGAAGGGCCCAGGGTGCGAGCGGTCGCCGTTCCTGTCAACGGGGTGCCGCGGCGGTCACGGGAAAGTGGGGCGCTCGCCGGGCGAGGGTGGCCTGTTCGAAGCCGTAGGCCAGTTTCAGGAGAAGGCCCTCCTGCCAGGGTCCACCCACAAAGGAAAGCCCCACGGGCAGCCCGAAAACGAAACCGGCCGGCACCGTGATGTGCGGGCACCCGGCCACCGCCGCCGGACTCGAAAAACTGAGGCTGGAGCTGTCGCCGTTGACGTGATCCACAAGCCAGGCGGGCCCGCCGGTGGGCCCCACCAGAGCCTGCAGCTGGTGTTTCTCCAGAAGCCCGAGGATGTCCCGCCGAGCCTGCGCGCAGAGCTCCAGGGCCTTCAGGTAGGCGGGATCGGTCAAGGGACCCTTGGCCTGAGCCTGCTTCAGGAGTTCCTGACCGAAGAAGGGCATCTCGTCGGTCCTCCGGGATTCATTGAAGGCCATAAGCCCCGCCAGGTCCTTCACCGCACCGCCGCGACCCGCGAAGTAGGCGTTCAGATCGGCCTTGAATTCGTAGAGCAGCACCTCGAACTCTGCGTCGTCGTAGGCCGCGGATTTCAGCTCCACTTCCACCAGCGTGGCGCCCTGGGTCTTAAGGATCTCAAGGGCGGGCTGGATCACCGCATCCACATGGGCGTGAACGCCAAGCAGGTGCTTCACCACGCCAAGGCGTGCGCCCTTCAGTCCATCCTTCGCGAGAAACCGGGTGTAGTCCGCTTCCCGGCGCGTGTCTGCTTCGCGGGACGCGGCATCCTTGGGATCACTGCCCGCGAGGACACCCAGCAGGACCGCAGCATCGCGCACGGTTCGCGCCATCGGCCCGGCCGTGTCCTGGGTATGTGAAATGGGGATGATGCCGCTTCGGCTGACAAGACCCACGGTGGGCTTCAGGCCCACCAGTCCATTCGCGTTGGCGGGACTCACGATGGAGCCGTCCGTTTCCGTGCCCACGGCCACAGCGCAAAGGTTGGCGGCCACGGCGGCACCGGATCCGGAACTGGAACCGCTGGGACTGCGGTCCAGGGCATAGGGATTTCGCGTCTGCCCGCCGCGCCCGCTCCAACCGCTGCTGCTGCGGGTGGAGCGGAAGTTCGCCCACTCGCTGAGGTTCGTCTTGCCCAGGATGATCGCCCCCGCCTCGCGGAGCTGTTTCACGATGAAGGCGTCCTCCTTGGGAGCGGGCGCCTCGGCCAGGGCCAAGGATCCGGCTGTGGTCTTCATGCCGTCGGCGGTATCGATGTTGTCCTTGATGAGCACGGGGATGCCATGCAGGGGCCCGCGCACCTTGCCGGCCTTCCGCTCGGCATCCAGGACCCGGGCGCGGCCCAGGGCCTCAGGGTTCAGCTCGATCACCGCCTTCAGCTTTGGCCCGTGCTGATCCAGGGCCCGGATGCGGGCCTGGTACCTCCGCACCAGATTCACCGCCGTCCATCGGCCCGCAGCCAGACCGGCCTGTAGTCCCTCCAGGGTGGCCTCCTCCAGCACCAACCCCTTGGCCATAGGAGCCGTTTTCAGGCCACCTCCCATCAGCACAGCAGAGCCGGTGACCAGTCCGGCAGCCAAAAAGGTACGGCGGTCGAGGGAAAGAGCGTTTTCTTCGCGCGGCATGGTCCATCCTTGGAGGGGGTGACCAAATCATACCCCTGACCACCCGCCGGTTCTCTGGGCGCATTCGCCGATCAGCGGGCCCGCCCGCCGTGGCAGCGACCATGCTTGATTCGGTGGAGGCTCCCATGGCCGCGTTCCTGCTCTGGCTCATCCTGCTGCTGATCTGCTGGCCCTTGGCCCTCCTGGCGCTGTTCCTCTACCCCCTGATCTGGTTGCTGCTACTGCCCTTCCGCCTTCTGGGCTTCGCCGTGGAAGGCGCCTTCGGGATCGTGAAGGGGTTGTTCCTGCTGCCGGGCCGGATGCTCGGTTCCTGAGTGAGGCTTGAGCCAGATCACAACCTTTGTTGATCCATGGATCTAGAATGACCGGGTCCCGTGGAGGCCATGTGTTCAACGGTTTCGAGCAGGCCAGGCAATACATCCAGGCGCATTCGGTCCGCATGATCGACCTGATTTTCAGCGACCTCTGGGGCCGCTGGCATCACGTCAGCATCCCCGCCTCGCAGTTCACTGAATCGCTGATGCGCGATGGCGTGGGCTTCGATGGCTCGAGCGTGGGTCTGAAGTCGGTGAAGTCCGGCGACATGGTGCTGATCCCCGATCTGGCGACGGGCTACATGGACCCCTTCTGGGACGCCCCAACCCTCAGCTTCATCTGTTCCGCCTACGAGGCCGACACCAAGGCGCCCTTCCCGGTCGATCCGCGCAACATCGCCATCCGGGCCGAGGCGTACCTGAAGGAGACGGGCATCGCCGACCAGAGCATCTGGGGCCCTGAGTACGAGTTCTATGTCTTCGACAAGGTGAGCTACGAGAACGGCGTGAACACCGCCTCGTACCGCGTGGACAGCCGCGAGGCGGACTGGCACAGCGGCGAGGGCGGCCACGGGCACTTCATCCCCCTGCACGGCGGCTACCACGCCATGGCTCCCAAGGATCAGCTCTACAACCTGCGCGCCGAGATGTGCATGGAACTCGAGCGCATGGGCGTCGAGGTGAAATACCACCACCATGAAGTGGGCGGCCCGGGCCAGTGCGAGATCGAGACGCCGCTCTTCCCTCTGCTGAAGGCCGGCGACGCCACCCAGATCGTGAAGTACGTGGTGAAGATGGTCGCCCACCGCCGGGGCCAGACGGCCACCTTCATGCCCAAGCCCCTCTATGGCGAGGCCGGCAGCGGCATGCACTTCCACCAGATGCTGATGAAGGAAGGCCGGAACCTCTTCTACGACGAAAAAGGCTATGGAAAGCTGAGCCAGGAGGCCCTCTGGTACATCGGCGGCATCCTGGCCCACGGTCCTGCCCTGCTGGCCCTCACGAACCCCAGCACCAACAGCTACCGCCGCCTGGTGCCGGGGTTCGAGGCTCCCGTCAGCGCATTCTTCTCCGTGGGCAACCGCTCCGCCGCCATCCGCGTGCCCAAGTACGCCGACCAGCCCGAAACGGCCCGCTTCGAATTCCGCCCCCCCGACGCCACCTGCAACGTCTACCTCGCGCTGGCGGCCCAGCTCCTGGCGGGCATCGACGGCATCCAGAAACGCCTGGATCCCACGGCCCTCGGCTTCGGCCCCATCGACCAGAACATCTTCAGCTGGACCGAGGAGCAGCGCCGGAAGATCAAAAGCCTGCCCACCAGCCTCACGGAGGCCTGCGACGCGCTGGAGGGCGACATGGACTTCCTGCTGGCGGGCGACGCCTTCGACCGGCTCCAACTGGAGGATTACCTCAAGCACCTCCGCGCCCAGGAAGCCGCCGTCCGGAACCGGCCCCACCCCTACGAGATGGCGCTCTACTTCGAAGCCTGAAACATGGCGGCTGCCCTGGAAAGGCCCGATATTTCCATCGGGCGCGGTCGGCAGCGGACGCAACGCTTGGCCACGCAGAGGAGGCCAACATGGATCTCTACCTCGATGCCAAGGAAATGGAACTCCTGATGGGGCTCCTGGAGCGCCGTCTCGAAGACCTGCGCCGGGAAATCCATCACACGGACACCCGGGCCTTCAAAGAAGCCCTTAAGGCGGATGAAGTTTTGCTCACCGGGATCCTGGGGAAGGTGAAGACCCCTTCGGCCATGGGCATCTAGGGCCCTTCGCCGTCCTTCCCTGATCAGCCCAGGGCCTTTTCCAGGGCCTCTCCGTGCAAGGCCTTCAGATCCGCCGCATCAGCATCCAGCAGGGGCTGGCCGTCCACGGCGAGGGTGAGGCGCGAACCGCCGGTGGTGCCGATCTTGGCGAGAGGCACGCGATGGGTCGCGCAGAGGGTGGCTAGGCTGCCTTCGCCTTCGGGACCCACGGACACCACGATGCGGCCGGCGGTCTCGCCGAAGAGCAGGCTGTCCAGGCGCAGGCTGCCGCGGCTCAGCATGAGCTGGCAACCCATGTCGCCGCCAAAGGCGCTTTCCAGGGCCGTCACCAGGAGGCCACCCTCGCTGGTGTCGTGGGCGCTGCGGATGAGACCCAGACGGATGCCTTCGCGCACGCAGGTCTGGAGCCGCAGCTCCTCGTCCAGCCGCAGTTCGGGGCAGGCGCCCTCGACCTTGCCGGTGCGAACCTTCAGGTACTCGCTGCCGCCCAGTTCGTCGCGGGTTTCGCCGAGCAGGAAGATGCCATCGTGGCTGGCGCGGAAGGCCGAGCCGCAGATGCGATTGCCCACCTTCGACAACGCCGTGGCATCCGGCGCACCAATGGCCACCTGCCCCGCGCACTCCTCCACCAGACCCACGGCCGCGATCATGGGCGTGGGGAAGATGCTCTGGCCTTCGGTGTCGTTGTAGAGGCTCACATTGCCGCTCACGATGGGCACGTCGAGGGCGAGGCAGGCCTGACGGATGCCCAGACAGCCCTGCTCGAAGGTCCACATGTTCTCGGGCTTTTCCGGATTGCCGTAGTTGAGGCAATCGGTGAGGCCAATGGGCTCGGCGCCCACGCAGGCCAGGTTGCGGCAGGCTTCAGCGACGGCGTGGGCGGCACCCCAGAAGGGATCCAGGTAGCAGAAGCGGCTGTTGCAGTCGCTGCTCATGGCCACGGCCTTGCCCGTGTCCTGGCCCGCCTCGTCCTTCACGCGGATGATGCCCGCATCGCCGCGGCCCATGCCCAGCAGCGTGTTGCTGCGCACGGTGCCGTCGTACTGCTCGAAGATCCACCGCTTGCTGGCCACCGTAGGCGTCTGGAGGATCTGCCGCAGGGTTCGTTCCACCTCCGTGGGCTTGAGATCACTCGGCAGGGGCGCCGCGTTCACGGCCTCCAGGTAGCCGGGACGCTGACGGGGCCGATCGTATTTCGGGGCCGCGTCCACCAAAGGCTGGATGGGCAGGTTGATGACCGGAGCGCCGTGCCAGCTGCCGATGAAACGGCCGCTGTCCGTGACCTCGCCGACCACGCAGGCGTCGAGCCCCCACTTGTGCAGCACGGCGATGATGTTCGCCTCGCAGCCGGGGCGCGCCACCAGCAGCATGCGCTCCTGGCTTTCGCTGAGCATCAGCTCGAAGGGCGTCATGCCCTCTTCGCGCATGGGTACCTGGTCCAGGCGGATCTCCAGGCCCGTGCCCGCGCGGCTGGCCATTTCGAAGCTGCTGGAGGTAAGGCCCGCGGCGCCCATGTCCTGGATGCCGATGACCCAGTCGGTCTGGAAAACCTCGAGGCAGGCTTCGAGCAGCAGCTTTTCGGTGAAGGGATCACCCACCTGCACCGTGGGGCGCTTCTCCTCGCTGCCCTCGCCAAATTCCGCCGAAGCCATGCTGGCGCCGTGGATGCCGTCCCGGCCGGTCTTGGAGCCGATATACATCATCTTGTTGCCGACGCCGGAGGCGAAGCCCTTGAAGACCTTGTCGCTGCGCAGCACGCCCAGGGTGAAGGCGTTCACCAGGATGTTGCCGTTGTAGCTGGCATCGAAGCCCGCGTCACCCCCCAGCATGGGGATGCCCATGCAGTTGCCGTAGCCCGCGATGCCCGCCGCCACGCCCTTGACCAGGCCCTTCATGCGGGGCGCATCGAGTTCCCCGAAGCGCAGGCTGTTCAGGTTGGCCAGGGGCCGGGCA
Source organism: Geothrix sp. (assembly GCA_030824075.1). GTDB lineage: Bacteria > Acidobacteriota > Holophagae > Holophagales > Holophagaceae > Geothrix. Next base: position 86,596 of record JAVBYJ010000009.1, on the reverse strand, counting down.
CCCATGGTGAACACATCGCGCAGGATGCCGCCCACGCCTGTCGCCGCGCCCTGGTAGGGCTCGATGAAGCTGGGATGGTTGTGGCTTTCCATCTTGAAGGCCACGGCCCAGCCGTCGCCGATGTCCACCACGCCCGCGTTTTCGCCGGGACCCTCGATGACGCGGGGTCCCTCCGTGGGCAGGTTCTTCAAGTGGATCCGGCTGGATTTGTAGGAGCAGTGCTCGCTCCACATGGCGCTGAACACACCCAGTTCCGGGTAGGTGGGCAGGCGGCCGTCCAGAAGGCCAAGGATGACCTGCCACTCGTCCTTCGACAGCCCCAGCTCCAGGGCCAGGGATTCAGTGACAGCCGGTTCGTGGGCAGCGGACATGGAGGCTCCGGAAGCCTTGATTCTAACGGTTTCGCCAGGGCCGAACGAGGCTTGACATCCTTCAGGACGGTTCGGTCTCCACCGGCACCATGGGGGACTCTCCCCCCTCGTAGGTTCGCCGCAACACCCCCTGCACCAGCCGCTGGAAGAAGGTGGCCCGCTCAGGGTTGAACACGATGGAGACCGTGGCCTTCAACTCGCTGCCCAGTTCCAGCAGGGGTCCCCCCTCCATGCCGGTGCCCAGGAGCAGGAAAGGAACCCGCCCCTGAAGGGTCTCCACCATGGGTTTCAGGCGTCGGCGCTCATCCAGGCCGAGGCTTGGCACGTGATAGAGCACCAGGGCGGGCTTCTGGCTGAAAGCCTCCTTGAGAGCGGACATGGTGGGCGCCACCCGGCGAAGCGGCTGAAGGCCTCCGAGCAGATTCTGGAGCGTGGCCTCCAGGCTTGCGTCGCCGGAGACCAGGAGGAGGCCGGATGGCGTCGCAGCCACGGGCCGCCCGCTTTCGGATGGAGCGGCGATCTCGACGCCACGGCGGGAGATGCGCTCCAGGTCCTCCTCCCGCTTCTCGAACACCCAGCGGGACAGGGGATGGAGGAGGCGGTCCTCCAGTTGCGGACGATACTCCACGCCGAACGTGCGGCCATGCACATGGCGCAGCTTCACCATGGTGTTGATCCGGATGAGGTCCGTGAGCTGGATGGTGGCGGCCATATCCTCACCAGGCTGCAGTTCCCCCTCGGCAAAGTCCCGCGTGCTGTAGATCCGAGCCCCGGTGGTGCTGATGTCCACCAGGGTGCCCGTGATGAGATCGTATTTCGGCGTGCTGAACGTGACGGGAACCCTTCCTACGTGATCCACACGGTAGGACCCACGATGATCCTCCTCCTGGAGGAATTCCGGCAGGGCCACGCGCAGCGTGCGCCGCCCGTCGAACATCCCGAAGCCCTTCAACGCCGTGGGTGCCTCCAGGAAACTGATGCTATGGGGGAATCGCATCTTCAATTCGGCGCTGCGCAGCCCATACGTGGCGTCCTCCCGTCCCATGGTGGCCGCGACATGGATCTCGGATCCGTCCAGCTTCAGGAAGGAGGATTCGAACCGGAGAAAGGGCGTCACCAGGATCAGCAGCTCCCGCCGTTCACAGGCCCGCTTGATGATCTCTGCGATGGTCTCGGAGTTCCGGATCAGGTTGCCGGTCAAGACGCCTCCATGGGGTTCGTGCTTCCATCATGCTAGGAGCGCGTCCAAGTAATCGATAGGGACTGCATGGATGGCAAAGGGCTTCCAGGCAAGGAAGGGGGCGCAGGGCGGTGCGGGTTCACCGTTCAAGCCCGCTGACGCTGCATGGAGGCCCTTTGCCATCCACCCTTCGGGCTGGGGCGGCAGCCGTCGGGATACTGCGTCAGGCTCCTCGACCTTGGAACCGCCAAGGCCTTCGTCGCCTTCCTTGCCTCCCTCGGCTGGCGCCCCAGTGCAGCCCCCACCCATGACTTGGACGCGCTCCTATGGGTCCCGTAGACTGGAAAGTCCTCATGACCTCGCCTCGCACCCTCCTCGCCTACAGCGCCCCCCGAAGCGGCTTCGGGGATGAGTGGATGACCTTTCTGCCCATCGGTCTGGGCTACCTGCAGGCCATGCTCAAATCCCGGTCCTTTCCCTGCCGGGTGGCCAATCTGAGCGGCAAGGGCCGGAAGGAAGTCCTGGCTTATTTCCGGGCCCAGAACCCATCCGTGGTCGGCATTTCCATGTTCACCTTCAACCGCAAGCGCTCCTATGAGTTGCTGGGCTGGGCCCGGGAGGCCTGTCCCGAAGCGGTCCTGCTGGCCGGAGGACCCCATCCCACCCACCTGGCGGAGGAGGTCTTCGAGGATTGCCCCGCCCTGGACGCCATCGTGCAGGGTGAGGGTGAGACGGTCCTCCTGGGCATCGCCGAGCGCCTGAAGACCGCTCCCGGATCGGATCTGTGGAAGCGGACCCCGGGGCTCATCCTCCGCGAGGGTCGTACCCTCCCCCAGCCGCCCCTGGAGGACCTCGATGCCGTCGGCGTTCCGGCCGAGTACCTGGAGGCGGACTTCCTCAACGACGTGGGCCAGCTGGCCTACCTGAGCACCAGCCGCGGCTGCCCGGCCACCTGCAACTTCTGCAACACGCCCGAGTTCTGGGGTACCTCGATCCGCTTCCGCAGCGCGCCCTCCGTGTTGCGGGAGATGCGGCTGCTGCGTGAGAACCACGGGCTCACCTACTTCAGCTTCCGGGATGACACGTTCACGGCCAACCGGGGCCGGGTGCTGGAACTGATGGCGGGCATCCAGGGCAGTGGCCTGCACCCCCTCTGGAACTGCCAGAGCCGCGTGAACCTCGTCGACGAAGATCGCCTGGTGGCCATGAAGCGGGCGGGCTGCGAATTCATGCAGTTCGGCGTGGAACACGGCAGCGAGCGGGTGCTCGCCCTGCTGGATAAGGGCACCGACCTCCGCCACGCGCGGCGGGCCCTGAGCCTGGTCCGCAAGGTGGGCATGAACGTGGGCATCTACCTGATCACCGGCATCCCGGGCGAAACCTGGGCCGATGTGGAGGAAACCGCCGCCTTCATCCGCGACACCCGGCCCAGCGACTGCCAGATCAGTCCGCTGGCCCTCTACCCGGGCACCCGGATGTTCGATCAGTACCGCGCCGAGGGCCGCATCCAGCGGGATTTCTACCGAGCCAGCGGCGATGCGGAGATCTTCGCGCGGGTGGATGCCCACACGGAAAAAGCCTTGCGCCACCTCGATCAGGCCGGGCAGCGGGCCAAGGCGAACGCCCGCTTCTCCCCCACCGAGTTCGCCGAACAGAAGGCGTGGCTGGGCTTCTGCGCCGTCACCAACCTGCTCTGCGGTGAAGCGGCAGAAGAGGAAGGCCGCTGGACCGAGGCCGAGGCCGAATACGCCGAGATCATCGCCCGGGAACCCGCCAATCCCTGGGGCTTCATGAAACGGGCCCTGCTGCGCGAGAAGCTCGGGCGGGCCGATCAGGCCCGGGCCGACCTTGCTGAGGTGCTGGCGCTGGCTCCAGGCAACCCCGAGGCCACGGAATTGGCGTCGCTCTGGGGACTGAAGCGGGGCAAGGCTCGCCCGAAGAAACCCGCCCACGGCCCCACGGGAGTGATGAAAGGTGCGGAATCGTACCTCAATCGACCAAAGCTGTAGCTCGGAGGCTCGGGAGGGTGAAAGCGAAACTCCGGCTCCGCCGGGCTTTCGCGCGGGGGTCCGGGGGTGTGCGCGAAGCGCAGAACCCCCGGAAGAGCATCAGTCCTCGTGCTTGAGGTTCGGGCTGCGTTCGAGGATGGTGAGGATCAACCGTTCCAGCTCATCCACCAGAAGAAAGCGAAGGTTGGGATCCTTCCGGTCGCTGCGCTCCTTTTCGCCCCCGCCCCGCAGGACAAAGAAGGGGCCCGAACGTTCGATGCGCGACACCTGTTTCCAGAGCAGCCGCCCCGCTCCAAGCTTGCGTGCCAGGGGCGCCGGAAGGGCGTTGTGTTCCACGGCCAGGCCCAGGTCGTCCAGCAGCACCTGGGAGCCCTCGACCATCAGCACGCCCAGCAGGGTGCCAAGCAGCAAAACGCTGCCAGCCACCACCGCACCGAAGGCCGCCGTGACCGCAATCCAGAAGGACCAGGTGGGCTCGCCGGCGGCCTCCGCCACCTTCAGTGAGGCCCGCAGAACCGGGAGCCGTTCCATGATCTGAGCCAGGGCCCGGACACCCACGAGCCAAGACCCTGCGAACAGGAGCATGGCCATGGCGCGATGGGCAAAGGAAGGCCGAAAGACGAGCGGAGATCCGGCGGACATCAGGACTGCATTTCCGACACGATGGCCTCGGCCGCAGACGCCGGATCCGCCGCGTGCGTGATGGGTCGTCCCACGACCAGCCAGGTGGCCCCCTGTCTCAGGGCCTGGGCGGGCGTCATGACGCGAGCCTGATCCTGGGCGGCGGCACCGGCCGGGCGGATGCCTGGCGTCAGGCGATGGAATCCCTCGCCGCAGGCCTCCTGGATGGCGGCGGCTTCCCAGGCCGAGCAGACCACGCCATCGCAGCCGGCCTGATGGGCCAGCTTTGCGTAAGCCAGGGCGAGATCCTCCGGCTGGCCCGCGTGTCCAAGGGCCGCCAGGGCCTCGCGGTCCAGACTGGTCAGCACAGTCACTGCCAGCAGCTCCGTGCGGCCGCCCGCCGCACGATGCGCCTGGACGGCCTCGACCGCCGCCTCCAGCATGGCCGGACCGCCCTGGACGTGGACGTTGATCAGCCGCGGATCCAGCTTCAGCACCGCCTCGAGGGCGCGCCGAACCGTCGTGGGAATATCGTGCAACTTCAGATCGAGGAACACGGGAACCCGTGTCTGCAGCTCCTTCACCAAGGCCGGTCCCTCGGCGTAAAAGAGTTCCAGTCCCACCTTCAGCATCCCCACCCGGCCGGACAGGCGCTCGGCCATGGCCAGGGCCTCTTTCGCCGTGGGGACATCCAGAGCCACCACGAGGCGCTCGCGGGGCGTGAGGGTCGAGGTGGGTGAAGACAAGGGGACTCCCGTATGATGCGGAGGACCATTCTGCCACCAAGGAATCCCAAATGCCCCTTCTGCCCATGCCCTCCCCGCCCGCCGTGGTGGCCCAGACACCCGCAAGCAGCCAGGAGGCGGAGATCGACCTGCTGGACGCCTATGACTGGGGCCGGCCGCTTCCACCTGCGCCGAAACAGAAGGGTCCGGCGGCGCTGGCCTACCGATGGCTTCGAGCCGCCGCCACCTTCGATCCCGCTCAGGGCCTGCCAGCCAATCCGTTTGCCGCAGGGTCCAACCGCCGGGAGGCCGAGGCCTTGCGCCGCCTGCTGAGACAGCCGAAAGACCGCCTCGGCGACGCGCTGAAGGCCCTGCCCATCCACCAGTCCGGAACCGCCCTGGCGCTGTGGCGGTGGGGCCAGATCCAGGTTCGAACCGGCGCCTTCGACGCCGCTCTGCGCCGGGTGTGGGAGGATCGCCTTCTCGGCGCGGGGCCCGCCCAAATCCGTGGATATGCGCTGCGCCACAGCCTGTGTTGGGCCCTGGCAGAGCAGGACGAGACGCGGTTCGCAGCCGTCAAAGCGAAGACGAACCAGGACGCTGAGGAGACCCTGAAGGGGTTCCAGCGAACCTTCGGGCTCCTCGGCGGTCCGTCGCCGGTCCTGCGCCTTTGGACCCTGCCGGGCCTCGACTACCGGGACCTCCCTCTGGACCAGTTGGAGGCCACCCGGATCTGGATCCGTCCTGCGGAGGATGGCCCCCTTCCCGGGATTCCGACCGGTACGGCCTGGATCATCCCCAGTGCCTCAGGAAGCCTGGATGAGCGCGACGCCAGCCTGTCCGGGAGCCCGCTCGCGGAGGGACAGGCCCTGGCGGCCCGCCTCCGCGCCGAGGGACGCTCCGCCCAGTTCGCCCCCAGCAGGGCCGCCTTCGAGCACCTGGGACTCGCGTGGTTCCCCATCCTCATCACGCTGGACAGCAAGGGAGCCATCCAGTCCATCCGAATGGGAGATGCGGCGCCTGAAAAGCCCTAGGAACCCTGGCGTCAGCCGATCCCGCACCCCTGCAGCCACCCCGCCACCGTGCCCCACACCATCTGGGACCAGTAGTGAAAGCCGCGCCGCACGGGCTTCGGGGTGTAGCTCATGTGGAGGCGGTCCTTGAGCATCGGGTAGTTGCCGTCCGGATCGAGCACGGCCGCAGCCACGGGCGAATCGAACTCATAGGTGATCCAGCGGTCCTGGCCATCCCAGACGAGCCGCTGTTCTTCCTTGTTCTCAAGCCGCACCCACAGCGTGATGGGCACCTGGATGCCGCCCTTCCGCTCCAACGTGATCGAACCCACCCGGCCCGGTGCCGCGGGCTGGGGGGCGGCGAACACTGGTGACTTGTCAGAGAAGAGCCACCCGCCCTGGGTGATGTCCTGGCTCTTCACGCCCCGGATGCCGTAGTCGAGCACATCGGTGCCCTCCACGAAATCCCGCCAAAAGACGCTCAGGTCGCGGCCGGACACCCGCTCCGCGATGTGCCTGAAATCGTTCCGGGTGGGATGCCGGAAGGCCATCTCCTGCGCGTAGGCGCGCACGACCTGCTCCATCACCGGACGTCCCAGCATCGCTTCCAACTGGTTGAGCACCAGGGTGGGCTTGCCGTAGGCGGTGACAAAGTAGCTTTGCGAATTGAGGGCCAGGTAGCCAAACCGGGTGAGCGGATCGGCGCTCGGCAGGCTCCAGTAGCCCTCCCATTCCAGGAAATCCGTACCCACCTGGAAGCGCCGCGCACCCAGCAGCGCATGGTAGCTGCGCTCCATGGCCTTGTGCGTAAACCAGCTCGTGAGCCCCTCATCCAGCCAGGCTTCCTCGACTTCGTTGCTGGCCAGCATGCCGTAGAAAAACTGATGACCGAACTCGTGGAGGGTCACCAGCTCCGGTCTAAACCGCTGTTGCAGGGGATCGAAGCCAACCGAACCAGCCGTGATGAGTGTCGGGTACTCCATGCCATCCGCGCCACTTGCCTCCTTCGGCGTATCGATCACCGTCAAGGTCGGGTAGGGGTATTTGAAATACCACTCCTCACTCCAACGCAGCGCATTCTCCACGGCCCGGCGCTGCCGCTGGAAGTTCCCCCGGTTGCGGCCATCGATGTAGTAGAAGACCTGCACGCCGCGGTACTCGAACATGGCGGGCTTCCGCCAGGTCTCTCGCGGCATGACGGCCCACGCGAAATCGTGGACGTCTTCCGCGTGCAAACGCCAGATCACGTTCAGGGGCCGCTTGGGGTCCAGCTCGATCTCCGTGATGAAGTTCGTCTGAGTCCCCGTATGGGCCAGGCCCAGCGCATTCGGCAGCGAGAGGGCCACATCGTAGACGCCGAAATCCGCGAAGAATTCCGTGCTCGCGTGATAGGCGTGGCAGTTCCAACGGTCGCCCTGGTAGACACCCACCTTGGGAAACCACTGGCCCGACATGAGGAAGTCCTCCGACCAGCCACTGCGCGCGAAGACCCTGGGGTAGCGGTTCTCCCAGGCGACCTCCACCTGGATTGTCTCGCCGGGCGCCACAGCCCGGGGCAGTTTCAGCCAGCGGACCGTCTCGTCTTCCCCATCGTGCCCGTCCAGATCCCGTCCCTCCATCCGGGCACTGATCAGTCGGCAGTACCCCCAGGAGGAGGCATCGGAAGCCCGTTCCTGGCGATCAAACCGCAGCCGGCCACCGCTCTCCTTCACGAAGAGGCTCTGGGGCCCCTTGAAGGCATTGAGGTAGAGATGCAGCGGCAGTTCCTGAGTGGGAGCCGTGCCGGTGTTCCGCCAGGAGATCGTTTCCGTCCCCTCCAGGGTCTTATGTTCGAAATCCAGCACCGCCTCGATGCGGTAGTTGGCGATCCGGGGCGACTTGGGCTTCTCGAACCACTTCTCCGGCGTCCAGGTCCGCGGCCCCGCAGCCAACCCAACAGTGGCGAACAGCACCAGCACAGCCACCATGCGGCGTCCCATCGAACCTCCCGAGTGTCCGACGAGCATACCAACACCCGCCCTTGCCGTTCCTGCATTCCCTGCTAGACTCGAAGACCTACCGCGGGGTGGAGCAGTCCGGTAGCTCGTTGGGCTCATAACCCAAAGGTCGCAGGTTCAAATCCTGCCCCCGCTACCAATGAAACGATGACCGGAGCCGAGTGCTCCGGTTTTCGCGTACGCCCATAACGAACGGGCAGGATTTGGACCTGCGAGTGGGATGTGGAGGACGCGACTTGATGTCGCGTCCGGAGCAGACCGGGGACCGCGCAGCGGGACCAGTTCAAATCGTGGCTACATGGGTCGGCGCGGAAATGAAGAGGACGGGCAGGATCTGGACCTGCGAGTGGGATCGCGGAGGCCCTCCGGGGGAGGGCCGGGAGCGAGACCGGGGACCACGCAGCGGGCCCAGTTCAAATCGTGGCTACATGGGTCGGCGCGGAAAGGGGAAGGCGCACAAGTCCTACAAGTTCGGCGTGAAGGCGAGTCTCGCGGTGACACATGGAGAGGGACTTCGTGGTGGGCGCCGTGAGTTGCCCCAAGAATCCGTACGACGGCCACACGCTCACAGGCCAGCTTGACCAGATGAATCGACTAACGGGCCAGCTGATGGGAACGTCCACTCAACCTTCATTTCATCCTGTTCAGTGGGAGCCGCAGGGCGGCCCGGACACCTTGCGGCTCTCGGTTGGCGAGGTGCAGGGATCCTTGGTGGCCCTCGGCGATCTGACGCGCCAGCACGAGGCCAATGCCGCTACCCCCAAGCTTGGTGGTGAAGAACGGAACAAAAAGATTGCCGCTGGTCGGTAGTCCGGAGCCCTCGTCGTCGACCAGGAACTCGATCCAGTCCAGCGCGTGCCGCCACGTGATCCGCACGCCTCCCCCGCTCTCCAGCGCCGCATCGACGGCATTGCGGATGAGGTTGATGAGGGCCTGTTCCAGTTGATCGGCGTCTGCCGGGAAGGTCATTTCCGGCCCCTCATCTACGGAGACCTGTAGGCGGGGTTCCAAGGCCACCAGCCTGTGGACCAGAGGGCTTGCCTCCACCGGGGCCAGGCGGGGCTCCGGCAGGCGGGCCAGGCGGGTATAGGATTCCATGAACCGGCCCAGGGCCTGGGTTCTGGAGGCAATGATCGCGAGGCCCTGGGAGGCATCCTCCCGCCAATCCTGGCCCTGGCGTTCAAGCAGGGTGGCGATGCTGCCGGACAGGGACTGGATGGGGGCCAGGGAGTTGTTGATCTCGTGGCCCAGCACACGGATCAGGCGCTGCCAGGCCTGGCGTTCTTCTTCCCGCAGGGGGCGTGTGAGATCCGACAGCACCAGCAGCTGGTGCGGACGGCCCGCCTGTCGAAAGGCGCTGCGCCGCAGCTCGAATCGCCCCGCACGACCTGGCAGCGCCAGATCCATGAGACGAGGGCCCTCGTCCACCAGCGCCTCGCCAAGGCCCAGATCGCTGGCGGGTCGTCCCAGGAGCTGCGCCTGGGGTTGGCCCAGAAACACCTCGCCCGCTCGATTCACCAGGCGCAGGCAGCCCCCCTCGTCGAAGGCGAAGACCGCCACGTCGATCTCTTCCATCACCGACCGGAGCAGGGCCGTGGCTTCCATGGCCTTGGCCCGCTGCTGCTGGAGCAGCTCCGACAGGGTGTTCAGTTCGCGGAACACATCGCCCAGCGCATCATTCGAGGTCGGCGTTCGGGCCCGAAAGCTGAAGTCGCCCTCGCGAATGGCCGCCAAGAGGTTGGACAGGGTCTGGAGAGGACGTTCCGCCGCAGAGCCCAGCACACGGATGCGCCACAGGGCGAACACCAGCGCCGCGAGAAGACTCAGCGCCAGGGCCCAGCGGGGCAGCGGGGTGAAGGCCAGCCCCGCCGCCAGGAAGGCCGGCAGCACTGCCAGCAGGGCCCGACGCTGGAGCGAGCGGGCGTGGCTCATCCCGAGATGCCCAGCTTCTGCATGCGGCGGTAGATGGCGCTGCGGCTCAGGCCCAGGGCCTCCGCCGCCTGGGTGGCGCTGCCATGGCGGGCCAGCGCCTTGCGAATCAGCAGGGCCTCCATGTCGTCGAGGCTCTGGTCCTCCGGCGCAGGCCGCGCCCCGTTGGGCGCCAGCAGCAGGTCCGAGGCCGCCAGCTTCGCGCCTGAGGCCATCAACACGGCCCGCTCCACCGCGTGGTCCAGCTCCCGCACATTGCCCGGCCAGGGGTGCTGCTCCAGGAGCCGCAGGGCACCCTCGTCGAAGCCGGTGATCGACTTGCGGTAGCGCTGGGCGTGTCGGCCCAGGAACAGCACGGCCAGCGGCGCGATGTCCTCCCGACGCTCGCGGAGGGGCGGCAGGTGGATCTCGAACGTATTGAGGCGGTAGCGCAGATCCTGGCGGAAGCGGCCCACGGCGATCTCGGCTTCCAGGTCGATGTTGGTGGCCGCGATGACCCTCACATCCGCCTTCTGGGTGCGGCTGGAACCCACCCGCTCGAATTCGCCCGTCTCCAGCACACGGAGCAGCTTGGCCTGCAGGCTGAGGGGCGCGTTGCCGATCTCATCCAGGAACAGCGTGCCGCCGTGGGCCAGCTCGAAGCGGCCCGCGCGGGATTCTCGCGCATCTGTGAAGGCACCCTTCACGTGGCCGAAGAGTTCCGATTCCAGCACGCCTTCGGACAGGCCCCCCGCGTTGAGGGTGAGCAGCGGCTGAGCCGCCCGGTTGGAGGCGGCATGCAGGCACTTGGCCACCAGGCTCTTGCCCGTGCCGTTCTCGCCGGTGATGAGCACGCCCGCGTCCGAGGGGCCCAGGCGCTCCAGCAACTGCACCACCTGCTGCATGGCCTTGGAGCGCGCCACCAGCGGCGCCGCCCCCTCACCCCGCAGCAGCGCGTTCTCGGCTTCCAGGCGCCGGGATCGGTTCAGCGCGGAAGCCAGTTCCAGCTGAGTGTGCAGGGTGGCCAGCAGGCGGGCGTTCTCCCAGGGCTTCAGCACGAAATCCTTGGCGCCGCACTTCATGGCCTCCACCGCCAGTTCCACGCTGCCCCAAGCCGTCATCACCACCACGGGCAGCGTGGGCTCCACAGCTTGAATGCGCGCCAGCAGCTCCAGCCCCTCCCGACCGGAGGTGGTGTCCTTGGCGTAGTTCATATCCATCAGCACCAGGTCGGGTGGCGCCGCTTCCAGCGCAGCCAGGGCCGCCGTGGGGCTGGCCACCGCATCCACCTTGAAGCCTTCCGATTTCAGGAGCAGCCGCAGGCTCTCCCGCACATCAGACTGGTCATCGGCAATGAGGACACGGTAGGACATGGCACCAGTATCACTCGCTTATCACTCACTACGCAGTGCTTCCGCCGGATCCACCCTCGCGGCGCGCAGGGCCGGGATGAGGCAGGCCAGCAGGCCGATGAATCCGAGCGTGGCGAGCACCAGCAGGTGGGTGAGTGGATCCTGGGGGGTGATGCCGTAGAGCTGGGACTGCAGGAGGCGGCCCAGCAGCAGGGCGGTGCCAAGACCCAGCAGCAGACCCAGGGCGAGGGTCCGCACACCCTGACTGACGATGAGGTGCAGCACATCCCGGATCTGGGCGCCCAGGGCCATGCGGATGCCGATCTCCCGGGTCCGCTGAGTCACCAGGAAGCTGGTCACCCCGTACACGCCGACACCGGAGAGCAGGAGGGCCACCAGCCCGAAGGCGCCGAAGAGCACGCCCTGGGCCCGGAACTCGCTCATGTCCTGTTCAATGATGGCGGGCATGGCGCGCACCTGAGACAGGGGCAGGTCTGGGTCCAACTCCCGCAGCGCGGCCTTGAGGCCGGGCGTGAGGGCCTCAGGCGAGGCATCACCCCGGAGGGTCAGGGTGAAGAAGCCTATGGCTCCTCCAGCTGGATTCAGCATGGGCCGGTAGAGCTGGGGCCCAGGCGCCTGCGCAATCCCCTTGGTATGCACGTTGCCCGCCACGCCTACGATGCTCAGCCAGGGGCCCTCACTGCCGTCGAAGGAGACCTGGTGCCCGGTGGGATCCTGGCCTGGCCAGTGGCGGTTGGCGAAGGCTGCTGACACCACGGCCACGCCGCCCTCTTGGGCCTGGAAGCTGCGGCCGCGAAGCAGGGGGATGCCCATGGTCTCGAAATAGGCGGGCGTGACTTCGAGCACCTGGGTGTGGGGGCTTTCGCCATCACCGGACTGGCCGTCCAGTTGGTAGGTGGAGGTGCTGGTGCTGCCTCCCAACGGCAAGGTGTCCACCGCCGCCACGGAAACCACGCCCGGGCTCTGCCGCGCACGGTGGAGGAGGCGATCCAGGAAATCGCGCTGCAGGTCTGGCGTGCCGTACTTGGCATGGGGCAGCGCGATGGCGGCAGTGAGCACCCGGTCAGACTGGAAGCCGGGGTCCACCTGCTGCAGGACCGAGAGGCTGCGGATCATCAGTCCCGCACCCGCCAGCAGGGTCGTGGCCAGGGCGACTTCGGCTGTGACCAGGGCCCGGCGCAGCCGTTTCTGAGCATGACCGCCGGTGCCCTTGGCACCCTCCCTCAGGCTTGATTCCAGGTTCACGCGACTGCCCTGCCAGGCGGGCAAAAGGGCGAACAGGAACACCGAGAGGAAGCCGGTGGCCAGGCTGATGGCCACCATGGGCCCATCCAGGGCCGGCCCATCCATGGGCGAACGCGGGATAAGGGTCAGCAGGCCCACCATGGCGTAGCGCGCCAGCACCAGGCCCGCGAGGGCGCCAAACAAGGCCAGGAGCGCCCCCTCGGCCAGCATCTGGCCCATGAGCTGCTGACGGTCTGCGCCAAGGGCCGCCCGGATGGAGATCTCCCTTTCCCGGGCGGCGCTGCGGGCCAGGAGGAGGTTCGCCACGTTGCCGCAGGCGATGAGCAGGACGAAGAGCACCGCCCCGGTAAGCGCGAAGAGGACGGGACGGGCGTTGCGGGTGGTTTCCTCCTGAACAGACACCACCTTGCCCTGGTAGCCCGCATTGGTGTTGGGATAGGCGGCGGCAAGGCGCTGGATGATGCCATTGACCTCCTGCCGGGCCAGCTTGGGGTCCACACCCGGCTTCAACCGCCCGATGCCCCCCAGAAAATGGGAGCCGCGCTGCTCCTGCTGATCCGAGGCCAGGCGAAGGGGCACGAACACCTCGGAACTGCCGACCTGGTAGGGCACGCGGAAGCCCTCGGGCAGCACCCCCGCCACGGGCACATCCTCCCCATCCAGGCGGATGGACCGGCCCACCAGCGTGGGGTCGGCGCCAAAGCGCCGCTTCCAGAAGGCGTGGGTGAGTACCACGGCCTTGGGCCCGTTCTGCCCGCCCTCCTCCTCTGTGAAGGCCCGCCCCAGGAAGGGCCGAACCCCCGCCACATCGAAGAACCGCCACGTCACCCGGCCTGACCGAACCCGCTCCGGATCCCCGTCCCCCGTAAGGTTCACCGAACCACTGGCCACCGCCGCCAGGGCCGAGAACGATTGGGTTTCCCTCTCCAGGTCGCGGTAGTCGGGCCAGGAGAGGTTGTCGAAGCCGACATCCTTGAACTCTGTCACCACCATGAGGCGGGAGGGCTCAGGCACGGACATCGACCGCAGCAGGCGCCGCTCCATGAGGCTGAAGACCGTGGTGTTCGCGCCGATGCCGAGGCCCAGCGTCAGGATCACCGTCAGGCTGAAGACCGGCGTGTGCAGCAGGCTGCGGAAGGCCCAGCGGAGGTTGAAGAAGAGCGTGTTCATGGGTTACTCCGATCGCAGGGCGGCTGCCGGCTCAATGCGAGCAGCCCAGGAGGCGGGAAGCAGGGTCGCGGCCAAAGCCACCAGGCCAAGGACCAGAGCGGCCAGGGCGATGAACAAGGGATCCGTGGCGGACACGCCGTAGACAAAGGAGGCCAGCACCTGGCCCGAGGCCAGGGTGAGCAGCGCTCCCAGCCCGAGACCGAAGGCGATGAGTGGGAAACCCTGCCGGGAGATCTCCCAGACCACCCGGCCAGTCTGCCCTCCCAGGGCCTTGCGGATGCCGATTTCCCGGGTGCGCTGGGCCACGGAATAAGCCATCACGCCATAGATTCCCGCAGAGGCCAGGCACAGGGCGATGCCCGCCAGCAGACCCAGGAGCCGGGTCTGGGTCCGCTCGCCCTCCAGGGCGCGGTCCTGGCGCTGGCGCAGGGGTTCGAGGCTCGCCAGAGGCAGATCGGGTTCCTTGGCCCTGAGGTGGGCGCGGAGGCCTCCGATCAGCGCCTCGGGCGAGCCTGCGCTGCGCACCACGATGCGGTTTTCATCGGAAATGCCGGGGTAGTAGATGGTGTCCAGGTTCTGCCCCACCCGGGGGCCAGCATGGCGGACATCTTCCACCAGCCCCACCACCCGCAGGGCACCGGGGCCATCCTCCCGCTGCCGCACCAGCGTCTTGCCGATGGGATCCTCGCCGGGCCAGCAGCGGGCGGCCAGTGAACGGCTCACCAGGATGTTGTCGGGAATTTCAACGCAGTCAGAGTCGGCAAAATCCCGTCCCTTCAGCAGCGTCATCCCCAGGGCGCTCACGCCCCCCGGGCTCAGGCTGCGGATGTAGGCCGTGAGGAAGAGGCTCTCCCGGCCGGGCAACTTGTAGTCCGCATTGGCCCCGGCATCCATGGGCAGTTCGCTGGCCACACCCACCCCCGTCACGCCGGGCAGGGCCGCGATGCCATCGACCACCTGGCCCACATGGGCGGTGGCGGCCTTCCAGGTCGGAGTGCGTTTCCCATCCACCCGCAGGGTAAAGGCCAGAGCCTGGTCGGGCCGGTAGCCCATGGGCGCCTGGTTCAGCTTGCGTAGGCTCTGGTAGAGGGCTGCGAAGCCCACCAGTAGGCTCAGAGAAAGCGCCACTTGGGTGATGACTAGGCCGTTTCGCAGCCACCCTTGCCGACGCCCCTGGGTGGTCCGGGTGTCGTGGCGGAGGGCCGCCACCAGGTTCACGCGGGTAGCCAGCAGAGCTGGCGCCAAACTGCACAGCAGCGTCGTTCCCAGGGCGACGCCGAAAGCGAACAGGAGGAGGTGGCCATCCACGCCGACGGCACCCTGGAGTTCCAGGGGGACGAAGGGCTTGAGCATCTGGCTCAGGCCCAGAGAGAAGGCCAGGCCCAGGCCGCCACCGGCCAATGCCACCAGAACACCCTCGGCCAGGAAGGGGCGCAGGCCATCCATCCAAGTGCCCCCCAGAGCCTGTCGCAGGGCCAGCTCGTGTTGGCGGTGGGCCGCACGGGACACCATCAGATTCGCCAGGTTCGCGCAGGCGATGAGCAGCACCAAGCCCCCCGTGAGGCCCAACATGAGCCCCTTGGAACGCTGACCACCGTAGAGGTAGGTCCGGTAGCCCGTGGCAGAGAGGGGAGCCTGCGCCAGCTTGGGGACCTCGCGCACCAGATCCGCGTGGATCCGGCTCAGGTCTGCCTGGGCCTGGCCCAGGGTGATATCCGGTTTCAGCCGTCCGAGGCCATGGAAGGCCCAGGTCATCCACTGGCCCCGCAGCTGTTCGGGCGTGGGCCCATCCGCCGTGAAGAACTGCGGGTCAGCCTGCCAGCGGAAGCTGGGGGGCATGACTCCCACCACGGTGTAGCCCTGCCCGCTCAGGGTGAGGATGCGCCCCAGAAGGCCCGGATCGCCCTGGAATCGATCCCTCCACAGAGCATGGCTGAGCACCACCACCTTGGCACCCCTCTCATCCGAAGGCAGGAGGGTGCGCCCGAGCAGTGGTTTCACACCCACCACTGGGAAAAAGGAACCGGTCACCCCCATCCCCAGGAGGCGCTCCGCGTCGCCATGACCTGTCAGATCCAGCCGTTGGCGAGAGTAGGCCGCCAGGTCCACAAAGGTCGTCTGCCGCTCTTTGATGGCCTGGTAATAGGGGCCCGAGAGTCGCAGAAACGGAATATCAGGGAAGAGCTTCGCACTATCCACATGGATGTAGACCAGTTCCTGGGGGCGTTCGAAGGGAAGTGGCTTCAAGAAGACCGCCTTGATCACCGAGAACACGGCGGTGTTGGCGCCAATGCCCAGGGCCAGCGTGAGCAGGGCCATCGCGGTGAAAGTGGGCGTGCGCAGGAGGCCGCGCAGGGCCTGGCGAAGGGAGCGAAGGATCGACATGGGCGACTCCGATTCAGAATCAAGAACGTCTGCAAGCGGCCACCGCTGGGTGAAGAGGGCGGTGAACAGCGTCGATAGAGCCGTCACGCCGTGTGCTGTTTCCGGGCTTCCTCTTCGCTGACGATGCGGCCGTCAAACAGGTGCACGGTGCGGTCGGCCGCGTGGGCGAAGCGCGTGTCATGCGTCACCATGCAGATGGTGGAGCCCCGGCGGTGGAGTTCCTTCAGCAGCTCCATCACGGATTCGCCATTGGCGCTGTCGAGGTTGCCCGTGGGCTCGTCCGCCAGCAGGATGCTGGGTTTCCCGGCGAGCGCCCGCGCCACGGCCACGCGCTGCTGCTGGCCACCGCTGAGTTGGCTGGGCAGATGGCGCGCGCGGTGGCTCATGCCCACGTCCTCAAGCACGTTCAGCGCCCGGGTGCGGCGCTCCGCGGCGGGCATGCCGCGGTAGACCAAGGGCAGCTCCACGTTCTCGAATACCGTGAGATCTCCGATGAGGTTGAAGCTCTGGAAGATGAAGCCGATCTCCCGGTTGCGGATGCGGGCACGCTCGCTGAGCTTCAGTCCCGACGCGGCCTGCTTGTTCAGGACATAGGTGCCACTGGTTGGCGTGTCCAGAAGCCCAAGGATGGAGAGCAAGGTGGACTTGCCGCAGCCTGATGGCCCCGCGATGGATACGAATTCCCCTTCGCGGATATCGAGATGCACCTCGGATAACGCATGGGTTTCCACCTCGTCGGTGCTGAAGACCTTCTTGATGGATTCGAGGTGGATGATGGGATCAGACATAGATGCTCCAGGGAAGGGGAAGGTGGAAGATGCAGGTTTGGGTCGGCCTAGCCGTCCCGCAGAGCCTCGGCAGGTGAGATGCGCGCGGCGCGCAGGGCCGGCAGGAACGCCGCCGCCAAGGCGGCGCCCACCAGGGCGGCTAGGGAAACGACGGTGATCAAGAAGGGTGGGTTGGGCCAGGTGCCCAGCACATCGCGGCTCATGCGCTCCAGCAGGCCGCCCAGCAACACGCCCGCCAGGCCCGCCAGGGAGGCCAACCGGAGGGTTTCCCGAAGGATTTGACTCAGGATGGTAAGGGGCGTGGCGCCCAGGGCGGAACGGATACCGAACTCGGCACGCCGTGCCGATACCGACGCAGCCATGATGCCGAACACGCCGCCTGCCGCCAGCAAAAGAGCCAGGCCCGCGAAGGCCTCAACAAAAGCCAGGGCCATGCGCTGGGGGCCCAACTGCGCCTCCAGCAGATCCCGCATGGGCAGGTATCGGAAGAGCGCCAGGCCTGGCGCCGTTTCCCGCAGCAGGGCCTGCATCTGCTGCTCCGTGGGCGGAGGCCCCATCGACCGGAAGGCCACATGGAGATCCTGGTTCCACACGAGGTTCGACTGGGCCAGGGGCACATAGAAGATGGGTGGGGCTATTTGTGCGGGCCCGAACTCCCGCACATCCGCCAGCAGACCCACGATGCGGAAAGGTTGCCCCTGGAAGCTGAGGTGCTGGTCCACCACATCGTCGGTGCCGAAGGCTTGCTGGGCCAGCGTGCGGGTCACCAGCATCACCTTTTCTGCGTCGGCGCCATCTGTGGATTCCACATCGCGGCCCCGCAGCAGGTGTAGCCCCAGGGCCTGGACCATGCCGGGCGTCAGGGCGCGGGCTTCGGGATCGATCTTCCGGCCATCGGGCAGGAGCGTGTTGAGATCGCTGCGAAAGCCACTCATGGGCAGGCCATTGCTGGCCCCGGCAGCCTGCACGCCCGGCAGGGCGCTAAGCCGCTGCGTGATGGCCTGCGCCAACTGCGTGCGCGTTGCCAGAGGCATCCCCTTGCCGGGCTGGATCTGGAAAGTCCAGACTCGATCCAAGTCGAAGCCCAGATTCGAAGCCATGAGGCGCCCCAGGCCGTGCTGCAGGGAGAGGGCCGCGATGAGCAGCGTGCCGCCAAGCACCAGCTGCGCACCCACCAGCGTGCGCCGTGCGCGGCCAGGGCCGCCCAGGCCAGGGGAACGCCCGCCCGTGCGAAGGAGGTTTAAAACCTGGTTGCCCGGCTGGGCAGCGAGGGCGCAGACGGCTCCCAGGAGGGGGCCCAGCAGCGCCGCCGCCACAAAGGAAGGTCCATCGAGGAAAAGGCCCCCCAGGGCCAAGTCGGGGAAACTCCACGCGAGCACTTGTCCCGTGATGCTCAGGCTCAGGTGCGCGAATAGCAGGCCGCCCATCGCGCCGATGAAACCCAGGAGGGCGCCTTCCATCAGCAGCAGGCGACGAAGGTCCGCGGGCTGGGCCCCAAGGGCACTGCGTACGGCCATCTCGTTGCGTCGGCCCAGACCCCGGGTCAGAAGGAGAGAGGCGGCATTGTAGGCGGCCAGCAGCAGCAGCAGGCCCGTAGCCAAGCGCAGGACGCGCAACACGCGAAGGCCCTGGCCCAGGACCTCGTCGATGAGAGGCGTGGCGTCGTAGCGCACTTGGTCCAGGAGTTCCTTGGGAGCTTCTTGCGCAAATCGTTCGCGGATGCGCGCCGCCACCTGGCCCATGGCCGCGCGGGCCTGGGCGAGCGTCGCGCCATCCTGCAGGCGGGCGACCACGCGTAGGAAGTGGGGACCGTGGTTATCGCGCTGTTCGGGAGTCCACTGGAAGGGACGGAACACATCCGTTCCGTGGGCCGTGTGGAAGCCTTCCGGAAGGATGCCGATCACCTGGGCGCTCTCGCCGTTCATGGTGATGCGGCGTCCCACCAGATCTGGATCGGCGCCAAATCGATCGCGCCAGGCGCTGTGGGACAGCATCAGGGTGGGCGGGGCACCTGCTTCATCATCGGCGGAATGGAAGCCTCGCCCCATGGCGGGCCGGACCTCCAGCACATCAAAGAAATTCCCAGTCACGCGGTCGAGGCGCACGCGGACGGGCACCTCCAGCCCCAGGTTCGCATTCGTGGGTGCCCAAGCCGCCACGCCTTTGAAGGTGTCCGGAAATCCCCGCATCAATTGGAGGTCTCCGGTGGAAGGCGTGCCGTGCTTGTCGGGCATGGAGGCACTGCCATTGAAGAGGCTCACCAAGCGCTCCGGCCTCGGGGCGGGCAGGCTGCGGATCATGAGGCTGCGGTGGAGGGCCATCATCCACGCGAAGCCGCCAATGCCCAATCCCAGCAGGATCAGGGCCGGAAGGGCCGTTCGCGGTTCGCGCAAGAGGGATTTGAACAGAGCAAGAGGACGCATGGGGAATCCAGGTCAGTGTTGACGAAGGGCTTCGGCGGGTTGGAGGCTCAGATCCTGGAGAAGCGTGTTCATGGCATAGCTCCTAGCGAATCCGGATGCGATCGCTCCCATCCCAGGCGCTGGTGTCGCTGAGGATCACCTGGTCACCGGGACGCAGGCCTTCCAGGACCTCGATCGTGCTGACCGAGGCCCTGCCTAGCTTCACCTTGACCCGGGTGGCTTCCCGCCCATCGGGGGTGACTTTGAACAGGGAGATGGTGGCGAAGGACTGGGCCTGGACCGGACGCCCCACATTAAGCGCACGGTCGGCGCGGTCCAGTTCGATGATGCCTTCCACGCTAAGGTCCGGGCGGGCGCCTTTGGGCATCGGGCCATCCAGGCTTGCATCCACGGTGACGGTGCCGTTCTGAACACTCGGGTCGATCCGGATGACACGGCCTTGCACGATGCCATTGCGGGTATCCACGGCCACCTTTTGCCCGACCAGGATGTCCTTGGCCTGGGTTTCGCTGACCTTGAGTTCCGCCTTCAGCGGCATAGGCTTGGCCACTTTGGCCAGGTTGGTACCTGGAGCCAACTGCTGGCCCACCTGGAGGGGCACCTGCTGGAGCATGCCCGACATGCCTGCTCGCACATGCAGGGAGGCGGTCTGCGCCTGCTTCAGGGCGTACTGGGCTCGCGCCTGTTCCAGGGCGGCACGGGCAGGAGCCAATTGACCACCCTTGCCTTCGAAGAGCGCCATGCGGGCTTCTTCCGTGGTGAGGCGGGCAGCGCATTCTTCGTATCTGGCGTTGGCGCGCAGCACATCGCTCTCGGACTGGAGGCCCTCCCGATTGAGGCGTTCATAAGCCTTCAAGGTGGCTTCCGCTTCCTTGGCAGAGGCCCGTGCCGCGGCCACGGTGCCCTTCTGATTCAAGGCGTTCAAGCTGTAGTCGGATTCGGCCCGCCTCAGATTCCAGAAGGCATCCAGGGTCGACTGTTGAAGCTCAGGGCTGGAAAGCTCCGCAATGACGCTGTCCTCTTTGACCTCGGTGCCTGGAAAGAGCAGGATGCGCTCCACCTTGCATGGCACCTGGGCGGTGATCATGCGCACATCCACCGGCACAAGGGTCCCCGTGCCCCGCACCTGGAAGACCATGGCGCCCTCCTGGACCCGGTCCATCAACAAACTCTGCCGATCCGCTTCAGGCGCTGCAGGTTTCAGGCGCCCGAGGCCGTAGAAAAGAACCAGGACCCCGAGAATGCCGCCGCCAGCCCAGAGGATTTTCCGGTGACGTTTGGGTTGAGGAAGGGGGATATCCATGGAGGGGCTCCGGTCAAAGCCCAGAGCGAAAGCCGTGCCGTGTCATAACTTTATTTATTATTTTATTTATGCTGTTTGTGAATCATCAACAAGTGCCATTTCCGGGACGGCTCGTCCCGGAAATGGCACTTGTTGATGGTCACCAAGGTACGAAAATCTCGGACCCCCTGGATGGATGTGAAAGAGGCTTGCCTTTGGTCTAGCCTTCGCGGGGAACACCCCGCACCACCGTCGTTCACCTCGCCTGCGCCAAGGCCACCGCGTCGGCACCCGCCGGGAACCGGAGCTGCCCCGTCGCATCGTTCACGGCACGCCACACCGCCTCGGCCACGTCGGATTCGAGTGTCACCGCAGCTGGCTGCGCAAAGGCGGCGAAGGTGCGCTCGGCGAAAGGTGCGTAGGCCTCGGGAATCAGCCCTTCCATGCGCTTGCCCCCGTTGCTCGTAAAGCGCGTCGTGGGGGCGTAGCCCGGCTCAACCAGCTTCACGCGGATATGGAAGGCCTCGAGTTCGAACGCGAGCGACCCGGTGAACCCTTCGATGGCCATCTTGCTCGCGGTGTACGCAGCCGCCAGCGGCATCCGCGCCAAGGTCACGCTCGAGGTCACGTTCACCACCACGCCCGACCGCCTTGCGCGAAACTGGGGTAGGACCGCCTGCGTCATGGCCATCACGCCGAAGGTGTTGGTTTCGAACACCTCGCGCACCGTGCTCATCGGCGTGGCCTCGAAGGCGCCGACCACCCCAATGCCTGCGTTGTTGATGAGCACGTCGAGGGGCCCGCAAGCCTCCAGCGCGGCCTCGATGCTTTCCGGCTTCGTCACGTCGAGCGCGAGGATCCGGAGGCGTTCCGACCGGGGCAGAACGTCTTCACGGGGCGTTCGCATGGTGGCGATCACCTTCCAGCCCTGAGTGAGGAAGTGGCGCGCGATCTCGAGGCCGTAGCCCGAAGAAGTACCTGTAATGAGCACTGTTTTCATGAGGTCACCTTTTTGCAGGTCCACCTTCGGGTGGACCTGTCTAGGATAGGAAACGCAAATAGGACTATCTACAATGTAAGATCCATATTTCATTGGAGAGCGTCCAACAATGAATGACCCACTCTCAGAAGTCATCGCGCTGCTTCAGCCGCGCACGGTGTTCTCCAAGCGGATCAGCGGCGCGGGTCGCTGGGGGGTCCGCTACTCGGCGTTCGGCCATCCGAGCTTCAGTGCCGTGCTCGAGGGGAGCTGTCGTCTCGCCGTCGATGGCTACCCTGCCCTCACCCTTGAGGCGGGTGACTTCGTGCTGCTTCCGGCGACGCCAGGCTTCACCATGTCCGGGTTCGAGCCGGTGGAACCCGAGTGTATCGACCCGAGGGTGACGCCCGCGCCCACGGATGAAGTTCGCCACGGCACACCCGATGGCCCCCCCGACGTGCGGATGCTTGGCGGCTACTTCATCTTCGACTCCCCCGATGCGGCCGTGCTGGTGTCGTTGTTGCCTGCGGTGGTGCACGTGCGCGGCGTCGAGCGGCTCTCCGTGCTGGTGCGGCTCCTTGGCGAGGAATCGACCGGGCAGAGGCCAGGCCGCGACCTCGTGCTCGCCCGCCTCGTGGAGGTGTTGCTGATTGAAGCCCTGCGGTCGACAACGGGTGGAGACACGCCTCCAGGGCTTCTTCGCGGGCTGGCCGATGCGCGACTCGCGCCGGCCGTGCGGCAGATGCACGGCGAGCTCGCACACTCCTGGACCGTCGCCCAGCTCGCGAAAACGGCGGCGCTATCGCGCTCGGCCTTCTTCGAGCGCTTCACGCGGACCATGGGCATGCCGCCCATGGAATACCTGCTCACCTGGCGCATGGCCGTAGCGAAGGATCTGCTGCGCCACCACGATCTCGGGATCACGGAAGTAGCTGAACGCGTTGGTTATGGTTCCGCAAGCACCTTCAGCACCGCGTTTAGCCGGCACGTGGGCCAGCCTCCGAGTCGTTACGCGCGAACGTCTGACCGCGTAACCGTTGGGTTGATCGGTGACACCACTCCAGATGTGATGTGAATCGATCGGAGTTGGGTCATGTGGCGACAGCCCCCAGGGACGCTGGGGACTGTCGCCAGGTTCATCTCAACAGGTCAGACCTTTCGCAGAATATAGAACACGTAGCCATAGCTGTGCCCTGCTCGACGATAGAGGTCCATTTCGCCACGCATTCCGGCGATAACCTCGGTCAAGCTGCCATCCCCGTCGCTCTGCTGGCATCGGGCTTCGGCCTGGTCGAAGTAATCCCACCAATCCTGCCTTGGCAGCCGGAAATGGCTGATCACATCCAATCCCAGGTCCCGGGCGAGCTGAAGATTGGAAGCCTCTGTGCCCATCTCCGGGTACCACTGCTCCCAGGCGCGCTGGGCTTCCAGCGGCGGGTCCTCCTCAAACCAAGTGGCATCGGTCATGGCCATGACCCCGCCAGGACGAACCAGGTCTTTCCAGATACGCAAGCCTTCCTGCCAGCCAATGTGGGCAATGGCCCCTTCAGACCAGAGCAGATCGAGGCTTTCTGGCGCGATGCCGGGGGCTGCCATATCACCGGTACGTGGCATGACCATTGGGAGCAGACCTTGCGATCGGGCCGCTTCCCATAGGTCATCCAGTGCGGTGCCATCCGCATCCAGGGCCAAGATGGGAACCTGGAGTGATCGAGCTAGGACCAGGGTGGAGGCACCAGAGCCGCACCCAAGATCCGCCACGGAAGGCTGAGCAGGCAAAGGGCAAAGGGCAAGAGCGCGAAGCGTGGAGGCTTCACTGCCAGGCCCTTTCTGTGACACGCCCTTGAATAGGCGCAGTAGCGGAGCAAAGGCCTCCATGAACGGCATGGAGGGAAAAGGCGGATGTGGATTCATCAGAATCTCCATAGAAACGCATCAGGCAGGGGACAAGCGTCCCGAATTCAGACAGTGGTTGTCCGCTTCGCTTACGAAGCGGCCAGCACCGACTCCCTGTTTGATGTGTTCTTGGAAGGCATCCAGACTCCAGATGCAGAGTAGCTGTCTTTCGCCACAAGCGTGAAGAGGCTGCCTGGAAGGGCCAAGGCGATCCCGGTGCTGGGCCCGACATCAGACGTGGGTGAGTCGATGGTTTCGTTTTGAGGTCCGCCGTCTTTCATTTTGATTGGAAGCTCGGGGGATTCAAGGATGGCTGTATCTTTAAATATAACATTATGCGAACTTTAGATAATGGCCCGAAGGCTGCATGACTCCCTGGTGAAGCAAGTCCACTTCCATGCACGTCCCCAAGGAGATCGCCACCATGAAGTCCAGCACGAAGGACCAGGTCGCAGGAAAGATCCATGAGCTCAAGGGCAAGGTCAAGGAGACCGCCGGTAAAGTGACCGACAACCCCCGCCTTGAGTCCGAAGGTAAGGCTGAAAAGATCAGCGGCAGCATTCAGAAGAAGGTTGGCGAAGTGGAAAAGGTTCTGGGGAAGTAAACGCCCATGGCGTCCAAAAGAACCAAGAGGAATGACGGCTTGCACCTGACCCAAGCGGAGTCGGAATCCCTTGGGGTGGCGTTTCCGGAAGAACCGACCCCGGTATCCATCGATAGGCAGGAGCGTCCCCTTCATGAGCAGATCGCTGGATCGCTGACCGAAGATGACGTGACCGAAGCCCTGACCGGCGAGGTGACTCCGGAAAGCCGCGAGGTCGTGGAGGATCTCTTCGCTGACTTGCAGGAGGAAGAGGCGGATAGGCAGGCGGAGTAGGGCCGCGCTTGGTCCATTCCCTTCGTTGGGTACATTGCCCCCGGGGATTCACCTTCGCCACCCACATGCAGGAAAGGATGTTCTCAGCCTCGTGAACGCCATGGATCGCACGCACCTCCACATCGTCACCTACAACATTCACAAGGGGTTCTCGCAATTCCATCAGAACCTGATGGTGCACGTGCTCCGGGACCAATTGCGGAGCCTGGGTCCAGACATCGTGTTTCTTCAGGAGGTCCAGGGTCGACACAGCAGGAATGCCAAGAAATTCGAAAACTGGCCCTACGAGCCGCAGTACGAATTCCTGGCGGAAGATGTCTGGCAGTCCACCGCCTATGGCGGCAACGTGATCTATGGGCACGGACACCACGGCAACGCGATCCTCGCCCGTTTTCCGATCGAGCATTCACACAATCAGGATGTCACCCAGATGCGCTTCGAGCGGCGGGGCTTGTTGCATTGCACCATCCATCTGCCGGGCCTGACCAAGGCCCTTCATTGTGTCTGTGTCCATCTCTCGGTGTTCGCCCGCTCACGACGCCGGCAGATGGATGCGCTCGCCGGATACCTCGAGGGCATTGCCGACCCCGACTCGCCCCTCATCATCGCCGGCGACTTCAACGACTGGCGGAACGAGGCCGATGAATTGCTGGCCCATCGCCTTGGGATGCTTGAGGCGTTCGGCGGAGCGTTTGGCAGCCTCGATTCGCCTGGCCGGAGTTTCCCTGCCAAGCGCCCCCTGCTGCGCCTGGATCGCATCTATGTGCGTGGCTTTACGGTCGAACGGGCCGAAATGCATTCCGGTGCGCCTTGGTCGAAGATCTCAGACCATGCCGCCCTTTCAGCACATCTGAAGGGAGCCCAAGGCATCGTGCAGGAAGAGCCTCGCCTTCACGACCTTTTCCCTTCGAATTGAAGACATTTGCCTATCATTTTGATGAATGACTGGATTCGAGAGATCACCCCATGAGGTCACGAGCCATCATCATCCGGTCCCTTGAAGCGTTCCCCGCCGCCGGTCTGGGCCAGGTACCGCGCCGGCCCCAACCGGGCGAGGTTTGCGCGTGGCATCGGCCCCTTGCGCGATTCACAACAGGAATCGCGCTCGGCTTGGTGTGCCTGGCCTGTAGGAATCCCGATGAGGAGCCCCGCAAGCCTACCGTTCAAGGCCCCCTGCCCCAGGTTGCGAAGGCAGCCAAGGACCTGGACGGCAAGCATGCTCCTGGGGAGAAGGTGGCCGACCCGTCCGCCCCGATCCACCTCTCCCCTGCTGCTGGCGTAAACGCCGACAGGAGCGCTGACATGAGCGCGCGCAAGGCCGCGGTGGACCCTCCGGTGAATGCAGTCGCCGGAAGCGAGAAGCGCCAGGAGGCGCCCCCAACCGCCGGAGGAAAGGCGGTGGCCCTGACTCCGTCGACCCAGGACACGAATGCAGCCAAAGGCTTGGAAGCAGGGCGGGCCCCCGTTGAACGTGCGGCGGATCAGGCGGCCTTGGCCCAGACCGCCGGGAGCGACAAGGGTTTGAACGGGCGCAAGGCCGCGGTGGACCCTCCGGTGTACTCGGCCGCCGGAAGCGAGAAGCGCCAGGAGGCACCTCCGACCACCAGAGGACAGGGGGCCGCCCTAACTGCGCCAACCCAGGGCGTGAATGCAGCCAAGGGTTCAGAAGCGGGACAGGCCACCGTCGAAAGTGCGGCGGGTCAGGCCGCCTTGGCCCAGGTCGCCCGGAACGATAAGGATTGGAGCGTACGCAGGGCCGCGGTGGAAAGACTGACCAGCCAGGCTGTCCTGGCGCAGATCGCCACGAGCGATGAGGACGTGGACATACGCAAGCTTGCCGTGAGCCGACTGACGGTCGAGGCCGCCCTGGCCAAGGTCGCCACCAGTGACAAGGATTGGAGCGTCCGGATCGCGGCAGCGGCCATGCTGACCGACCAAGGCGTCCTGGCGAAAATCGCCACGAGTGATGAGGATTCGGATATCCGCATCCTTGCGGTAAGCCTGTTGACGGACCAGGCGGCCCTGGCCCGGGTTGCCAGGAGCGACAAGGATTGGAGCGTGCGCAGGTCCGCTGTGAACAAGGTGACGGACAAAGCGGTGCTGACCCAGATCGCAACGAGCGACCTGGACTCGGACATTCGCAAGCTTGCGGTGAGCAAGCTGAGGTGAGACCCATCCCATGGGCTGATGCGATCGGTTTCGGCCAGGGTCTGTTTTCAAGGTGAGGAGACCACCTTAGGTGGCACCGTCTGGGCATAGACAGAGATCTCGATCCAGCGGGTTCTCCCCGGTGGCGTGGAGTCCACCTCACCCATGCCCTTGGTCTTCAGCTTCGTATCATCGACCTCAAAGGTATCGGCCAAGAAATGGCGGATCACCATGGCCTGGGCCTGGGTGAGGACCAGGTTCTCCGCGCGGGCCCCTGCTTGGCTTGAAAAGGCCTGGACGACCACCACACCAAACGGATTGGTTTCGAGGTAGGCACCAACTTCATGGAGTCGTTTCTTGTGCTTGAGTTTGGCTGTTTCAGGTTTTTCAAAGAGCTCCTCGGCAGCATAAACAAACGTCTTCACAGGAGCGGCATCAGGCATTGAGTCAATCTCCCACTTCGTCAAGTCGGTGGAATCCTGGTAGCCCCGATCTTTGAAGTACCCACGGAAAAGGATGTTCTGTTTCAGGGCCTGCATATTCTCTGTGAACGCGGTCACCCCGACTCTCGCCTCGGTCATCGTTTTGCGCGCCTCGCCCGAGGTGGCGGCGATGTCGGTGGTGGCGGCGGTGAGCTGGTCATAGAGCACCCGCTCCTTGAGCAGGGCGCCGATCGAACCGTCACCCCGATCAACCCGGGCTGTGATGGCGGCGATATGCCCGGAGGTGGTTTCGAAGTGCTTCATCGTGCTGTGCGTGGTGCCCATGATGTCGCTTGTTTTCTTGAGCAAGTCGGAGACATCCAGGGGTTCCAGGCTCGCAATGGTGTCCCAGTCTTTCACGCCCGCGACTTCCGGACTGCCGAACGAGATGGCAAGAAACTTGTTCCCGAGCAACCCTTCCGTCTCGATCGCCGCGATGGAATCCTGTTTCACCAGATTGCGTGTCGAACGATCGAGCGACATCAGAACGAGCACCTTCCCCCCTGGCCGGGAGGGCAGCCGGATCTCATCGACGGTGCCTTTCCGAACGCCACCGACGCGGACCTCGGCTCCGTTCAGAAGCCCGGACACGGTGGGAAACTCCGCGCGCAGATAATAGGAACGGGTGAACATCCGCTGCTGGTTTCCAATGACAAAAACACCAGCGAAGAGAATCACCATCGCCCCAAAGATGAACAAGCCCAGGAGTGCCATTTTTTTCATATCGACCACCTTGAAAAGCGGGACACGATTCTTTGGGCCGACGGGGACCTTGGAACCGGTTCCTATCCATTCCGGACAAAGAGCGAGACGAATGCGTCATCGCTTTTTTTCAATTCCTCAAAGGTTCCGTCAAACACGATGCTTCCCTGGTTCAGCATGGCGACACGGTCCGAGATCTTCTCGGCGCTATGGATCTCGTGGGTGACGACAATGGACGACATGGTGCGCTCCTCCTGGAGCTGCAGGATCAGCTCGTTGATCTCGCCTGATGTGATCGGATCGAGACCCGCGGTCGGCTCGTCGTACAGCATGAGGTCCGGATCGAGCGCCAGCGCCCGGGCCAGCCCGACCCGCTTTTTCATGCCACCCGAAATGTCGGTGGGCATTTTGGCCGCGGCCTTGTCCATTCCGACCTGGGACAGAATCTCGATGGCGCGCTCCCGGCGCTGGGCCGCCGTCATTTCCCCGTGATACTTGAGGGGAAATTCGACATTCTCTGCAACCGTCAAGGAATCGTAAAGGGCCGAATTCTGGAAGACGAAGCCGACCTTCTTCCGGATTTCATAAAGGCCCTTTTCAGGCAGTCCCGTGATTTCCTGTCCCATCATCTGAATGGAACCCGAATCCGGCTGCTGTAGCCCGATCAACAACCGGAGCAGCACGCTCTTGCCCGTGCCGCTGCGGCCGAGGACCACCAGGGTCTCGCCTCGCATGAGCTGGAGGTTCACGCGGTTGAGCACTGCTTGGCCGTCGAAGGCTTTGCACAGATCCGTGAGGTTGATGATTGCCTCGCCATCGCCTGGTTGGTTCATGGCTGGAACACAATCTGGATCAGGCGGACGAGCCACACATCGGCGACGATCACGAACAGTGAGGAGAGGACCACCGCACTGGTGGCCGAGCGTGCGACCCCTTCGGTTCCTCCGGTCGTGCGCATTCCCTGGAAGCAGCCCAGCAGTCCGATGATGAACCCGAACAGGGCCGTTCGCGCCGTGGCTGGGAGCAGGTCCTTGAAGGTGACTTGCTTGAAGCCGTCCGTCAGGAAGGGGACCAGGGCCACATGCTCGATCATGGTGTTGGCCATCCAGCCGACCAGGATCCCGGAGAAATCGGCCACGAGCGTCAGCAGCGGGAGCATCAGGACACACGCCACGACGCGTGTCACCACCAGCAGCTTGAAGGAGTCAACGGCCGATGCCTCGATCGCATCGATCTGCTCGGTCACTTTCATCGAACCGAGCTGAGCGCCAATGCCTGCACCCACTCGGCCGCAGACAACCAGCGCGGTGATGATCGGGCCGCTCTCCTTGATGATTGTCAGGACGATGACGACCGGCAGGAGTGACTTCGCCCCAAAGCGGACCAGGCTTTCGCGCATCTGCAGGCTGAGGACGACCCCGGTCGCGGCGCTTGCCAGCACAACCAGGGGCAGAGAGCGCGTGCCGACCTCGTGCATCTGCTGGAACAACTCTTGAAAGTGATACGGGGGTGAGCATGTCGACCTCACCAGCTTGACGGTGAAGGCCCCCAGCTCCCCGATCCATTCCAGGAACGACAGCATCGAAGGCTTGTCGCTGGATCCCGCCTGCTCCGCCTTCTTGGGCATAGGCTCAGCTTTCTGATGGAGAGACGACCGGCTTCGGTTCTGTGGCGCGGGCGAGGGCGCAGCACGCGGATCCGTTCTCCAGGCGCGTGAAAGCACGGCACCTGGGGAGAGCATCCTCAGGGAATGGGCATCTTGCGTGCCACGATACAAACCTTTTGTTTATAGCTATTTTGATAGATGCCGGCTCCACGTTCCAGCAACGAACTCAATCAAGATGAAGGCATGCATCCTTCAATTCGAGGGAAAGCGGGTCAGGTCTCTGGAAAGCGCGCGAGGCGGGACTCGTAAAGACGCACCAGAAATTCCATGAGGACCCATTCGCTTTCCCGATGGTTGGTTCGAAGCAGGCGGTTGAGGTGCATGTGCGACAAGGTTCCGGCGAGGCTGAGTGGACCCTCTTCAATCAACCCCTGGTCGCAGGCCTCCCGCATGCGAGGCAGGCCGTACACACCTGGGGCAAGGGGTGAATCCGGGACAACGGGAAACCCCGTCTCCAGCTCCTTGCGCAGATCGCGGAACCGCGCGCCCATCTGCACGGCGCCTTCCCCCGAATCCGCGAACTCCTTCCGGAAACCATCCCGGGCGGCCTGGGCCAGCCCTTTCCGGGCCTGGACACTCAAACCCATGGCGGCCCAGATCGCATCCGTATGTCTAAGTCCAATTCGCCAGCGTTGCTCCAGCGTCAGGCCACCCGCGAGCAGATTCAGGATCAGTTGGCTGTCCTCAAAAAACCACCCTTCCGCCAACGCAAAGCCGAGCGAACCCCCATAGCGCTCCCATTCCGGCTCAAAGGTATCCACCTGCCATTTCCAGAGAAGGCCTTGCGCCAGGTGTTCCTCAAGGTGCTTGTGGAAATGGGGCAGAAGCTCCGCGAGGAGGCGCAGGGGATGGCCATGGAAGCGCAGACGCAGGTGGTGGTCCGGGTCGCGGTAGCGGACAAAATGCCAGCGGTCCCAAAGTCCTTCCGCTTGGGTCCTCCGAAGCAGGGGTTCCAGTTCCACCAGGAGCCGATCCGCGCTGGCGGGCCCGCAGTAGAGCTTGAGGTAGAGCCACTCCGAACCGGGGGGGTAGGTTCGGGCGCTGGGGGCAGTGGACATCGAAGGGAGAGCGATTGCCTTCCGCTCAGCGGGTGACGTTGCCTCAAAAGGAATGACCAGTTCATGCGCGAATCGGCCTTCCGGCGAGGTGACCAGAGCTTGACCAGGGTCCGGGAAGCACTCGGTGAGGGTGAAGGTGGGACGGCTGGAGACGAGGTGATGCAGGGTCTCCACTCCTAGCACCTGGTCCAGGTCCACCAGCAGGCCGTTGTCGGCATCGGTGAGCACCACGAACCGGGGCAGCCTCCGGCTGTCCCGAAGGGCCTGGAAGGCACCCCAGGCCCCCTCGCGGGAGCCGGCCATGGCTTCTTTCAGCTCCCTGGCTTCGAGCCGCCACCGCGCCTTGCTGAGGATGTGGCTTCCCCGGGTGACCCGCGGCAGAAAGGGCTGTTCAGACAAGGCGCCCCAGGACCATCCTCCCGGGCGCCCGTCCTGATCCTGCAGGTGGGCCAGGAACCGGTAGACGACGGGCCCACGGGCGAAATTGTGAGCCGAGGACAGGCGGGGGATGACCTCCCGGCCCAGCCGCATGGAAGCCAGCCACACGCGATCCCCCCGGACGGTCAGCTGGAGGTCCGAAGGGAAGATCGTGTGGTCCGACGGAACGCCAGGGGTCGCCAGAAAGGGAATTTCGTAGCCCCGCAGGGAGGGCCGGGCCAACACATTGCCCATCCGGCCCTCGGGCACGTGGACCACCTCGGCGAACACTGCTTCCGGGCGCAGGGATTCCTCTTTGCGCAGGTGGCCCTGAAGCGCGTCCTGCAAAGCGGAATCCCCGGAGGCAAATCGCCCCAGCCACCGCGCGGCCGTGGGGCCTGAATGGTGTTCCATCCAGAATTGGAATTCGCCCCGGTCCAGGGCGGCCAGGCTGGAGGCCTCAAGGCTGGTCAAGGCCGCGAACGAATGGGGAAAGGGCTGGGGATCCGGATGGGCCAACGCCTCCACATCGGCGTCCTCCAAGGCCCAGGTGGGGGACCCCTGCCATCGCGGGAGTTGCTTCAGGAGAAACAGGTCCCGGCGGGAAAGCTGGCGTGGCGACGGGGGGCTTCCAAAAGGCAGGCCCTCCAGCAAAGGGGAATCCAGGGACGCGCCCCCATCGAACCCCAGGCCGCTCTCTTCATCCAGAACCTCCAGAAGCGGCACCCACCGGCTGCCGTACCGCTCCTGGAAAGCCGCCCGGAACCGATCCAAGGGGCCTGGCAGGGAGGGTGGGGTCAGCCGGCGAAGCGTTTCAGCCCCCGCCTCAAGGGCCTTGCGCACCACGGGGGACAGAGCCAAGGCCGGGGCCGGACGGAAGAGGTCCACCTGGAGGACATCCCGGGTATCAGAGGGAATCCCCAGGTCGGCCAGCGGCGCCAACCGGCGGCCATAACCCTCCGGATGGGAGCCGAGGGGTGCGCCCTGAAGGGACTTCAGCGCCGAGTCCAGCGCGATGAGCGGCTCGGCCCTGGGGGCCGTGACGGGATGGGCCTGAAGGGCGGTGATCACCTGGCCCAATGGATCGGGGCTGGTCAGCGGCGGCTGGAGATCCCCGCAGAGCACCTGGGCATCGATGATCTGATCCAGGAACGCCTGGGCGTCCTGCGGCGCCACCTCCATGCGACGGGCCAGGCGCGCGGCGAGATCCTGCAGGCACGCACCGCCCGCGGCCTGCTGCAGCACAAAGTCGAGATGGGGCGTGGCCTCCACGGCCTCCAGGTGATAGGTCCGGCCCTGTCCCTCTGAGGCTTCCCTGCGCTCAAGGTACCGGTACCAGCCCCCACGGGCATAGATGCTTGAGTTGGGCCGGTAGGTCAGGGCGGCCCGAACGTCCGGTTCCCGCGCCAGGCGATCCACCAAGGTCTCCAGGACGCCCCAATCCAGGCGCAGGGCCTTGCGGCCCTCCGACCAGGCCCCCACCGAAAGCCGGCTGGCAGGAGCCCAGGCCCCCTTGGACACCCCCGCGAAGAGGCCGAAGGGCGTCGAGCGGCTGCTCATCCGGCTGAGGTATTTCAACAGGGCGCGTTCGACATTCCGGGCCGCGGAGCGGTCCAGGGAACCGTCCAGCCAGGCATCCAGCCGCGAGGCAAGATCCGGGGACGCGAGGGCCACGGCTTCCCGCACGGCCTCGCGCCGGATGAGTTCCCGCAGGATCTGACGGGGCGCCTCCCGGTCCTTTTCCAAGTGGACCCCGGCGGAATCCTGTGCCTCGGCCTCTCCCCGGATGGGGCCCTGGGAGCAGAGCGCGTCCAGCGGCAGTCCCGGCGTGCGAAGCACGAAAAAATCAGCGGTTTGGCAGGTGGGCCGGTGGGGCATACAGAGGGCTTCCTTAGACGAGAAGCATAGGGCCAGCCCCAGGAAAGCAGGCTCTGAGCCAGAGCCCAGGGGAGACCCCCGAACGGTATCTCTGGAGGGGCTTAACGGTTGAAGTCGTGTTTACATACCGTTTATGGAAAGACGTTGGCTTTCATCCTGGCAGGCCCCAGAACCAAGGGTGCGCCCCGCGGCGCTACCTGGGAGCCCCCATGAACAGCAGCCTCTCCTTCCGCAAGGAATCCATCCAGCGCTCGAGCAACGCCAGCGAGACGCTGAACCATGCGCAGGAAGCCCAGGGGCCGAGGGCTGCCCGTGAACAGCGGCCCTTCTCTTTTACCGTCACCGCCACAATCACCATCATTTAGTGCTGGCCACCCTGGGTTCACCGAATCCTCGATCGAGAACACCCTGGAATCGGTGAACCCCTGGATCCCTTGGTTCCCATTGGCCAAGAGCTGGCGGGTCCTCGGAGTCTTTTATTCCATATGGGTCCTTTCCTTCCTGTATGAGTACTGGACGTCCAATCGGCTGGTGTCCGGGTGGATCTGGGCCAGTGCGTTTTCCTCTCCGCTCACCCATATCGGCGCTTTCGCCTTCCTGGCCCCCCTGCCCTGGATCCTGCCCCGCCGCCTTCCCTCCCCCTGGAGCTTCATTCTGGGGCTCGTCCTTTCGGTGCTCATCTGTGAACCGGTCTCAGCCCTTCTCCCGATTCTCGATGCCTGGCTACTCGCGCATGGAAACGTCAAGCTCAACATGGGCAAGCTTGTGGTTCTCTACGTCTCGTATGTGGGCCCGACCATGATGCTCGTGGGGGGACTGGTCGCGGCCCGGGCGCGGTCCGAGGAGCTCCGGGAAGCCTCGGAGGCCGAAGCCCAGGTCGCCAAGAATCGCCTGCTCCAGAGCCAGATCCACCCGCACGTGCTCTTCAACGCGCTTAACGGCCTGGCGGAACTCGTCTACAAGAACCCCAAGGCGGCCGAGCGTGCCATCCGGCATCTTTCCGACCTGCTCCGCCGCATCATGAGGGCGTCCGAGTACATGCGGCTGCCCCTGGGGGAAGAACGCAAGATCATTGCGGATTTCCTGGCTCTGGAGGCGATCCGGCTGGAACACCGGCTCCGGGTAGTTTGGGAATGGGATGAGCGCCTCGATTCCATCGAAGTGCCCCCCCTTCTGCTCCAGCCCCTGGTGGAAAATGCCATCAAGCACGGCATCGCGCCGAGCATTCCCGGGGGGGACCTGATCCTCCGGGCCCGCGTCCAGGAGGGGACGATCTTCCTGGAAGTTTGGAATTCCGGAACGCCCTTCCACGACCACGAGGTGGGAAGAGGCATCGGCGTGAAGAACCTGCGTTCGCGGCTGGCGTTGCATTTCGGCGCCGGAGCCAGCTTCACCGTCGGGCCCTCGGGCGACGGGACGCTTGCCTGCATTCGACTTGAGGCGATCCAAGTAGACTACGTTCATGAAACGCCTCAACGCCCTGGTGGTCGATGACGAGCCCCTGGCCAGGGAGCGGTTGTCCCGGCTGCTCCAGGAAGCCGAGTGCACCGTTGTAGGTGAGCTTGGCGATGGGCTGGCCCTGCTCCAATGGCTGAAACAGCCGTACGAGGTGGACGTCATTTTCCTGGACATCCAGATGCCCGGCCCCAACGGGATGGAGGTGCTGGCGGAAGCCCCGGCCTGCCCTCCCGTGGTCTTTGTGACCGCCCACTCCACCTACGCGGTCCGCGCCTTCGAGCTTGCCGCCGTGGACTACCTGCTGAAGCCGGTCTTCGAGGACCGCCTGGCTAAATGCCTGCAGCGGCTGCGCCATCACCTCATTCGACCCCTCAGCCCGATTGAATTGAAGACCCTGCTGCCGCCCCCCGTGCGCTTCCCCATCCGGGTTGGAGAGGGGGAAATCTTCATGGAATTGGAACTTATCACCCATTTCGAGCTGGAAAAAGAACGGGTGTGGGCCTGCCGGGGCCTGAATCGCTACCTGACCCGCTGGACCACCCTCGCGGAGGTGGAACAGGCCTTCCCGGACGACGGCCTGCTTCGGATTCAGCGCCACCTGCTGCTGCGGCCCCGAATGGTCAAGGGGGTCCGCCCCACCACGGTGGGCCGGATCAAGGTGATGATCGCCCCCAAGGTGGAACTGATTGTCAGCCGCGCCATGACCCCCCGCGCCAAAGAATGCATCCGGATTGTCGCCGTCTGACGGATCGGCTTTGAGCCAAGGGCCGGAAGATCGTCCGTTCGGAGGCAAAAACAGCACCGTTCAGCGGAATTCGAATCCCACCTTCAGGGCGGGATCTATGATTCCGAAGATCTTGAGATCCTCCTTGCCCGGCTTGTTCATGAGGCTTTGAGATCCAGGAGATTCCAATGGGTACTGATCGCTTGCGCCATTCGACCCGCCCCTCTCATTCCCTCCCCCCTTTCATGTCATTCGGATTTTGCAACTATTCTAGTCTCAGCGATTACAAACATCGGGGGACCTTGGCGGTGGCCAAAGAAGTCACAGAAAAAAGGCAGCTAGAGGAAACGAGCAAGCGCCTTTCCTCCGCCCTTGATCAGGTCATGGAAGTCATCGCCATCCTTGATGCCGGGGATGACGCCATTATTTACTCGAACACCAATTTTTCGCAGACCTTCGGGAACCCCAGCCACTGGACTCCCAACCAGAAGTTCATGGACCTGTTCGAGTGCCCGATCCTGGCCGCCGCGCTGGAGCAGGCGCGCTCTGGCCAAGCCTGGACGGGCCGCTCATCCCTGAAGACCCATGCCGGGAAAAGCATCACCTTTGAGGGGACGGTCTCCCCGGTGCGCACCCTCGAAGGCATCGTCGAATCGGTGGTGGTGAGGCTCAGGGATATCACCCTTGAGGTCGAGAAGGACCGTCATCTCCGCCAGGTTCAGAAGATGGATGCCCTTGGGGCACTGGCAGGAGGCATGGCCCACGACTTCAACAACCTGATCGGCGCCATTCTCACCGCAGCCGAGCTCATTGAAAGGCAGGTCGGAGCGGACAGCCCCATCCAGAGAAAATTGGAAATCATCCAGCAGGTGGGTGGCCGTGCCAAGGAACTGAGTGCCCAGATCCTCAACTTCAGCCGCCGCACGGATGACACCTGGGTTCCCTTCGACCTCACGAGCCTCGTGACAGAGGTGATCAGCCTGCTTGAGACCACCCTCCCCCGGAACATCGACGTGCGGAGTCATCTGACCGAAGGGATCAGGATCCTTGGGGACCCCTCCCAGCTCCACCAGGTGATCATGAACCTGGGCATCAATGGCAGCCAGGCCATGCAGCCCGATGGTGGCGTCCTATCCATCCACCTCCAGCAGGCGGAAAGCGGCCGGAGGATCGGTGATCAGTCCTTTCTGGAGCCCTGCGTCCTCCTCACCATTGAGGACACTGGATGCGGCATGGAGCCCCATACGATGGAGAGGATTTTCGAGCCCTTCTTCACCACCAAGCAGGTGGGCCAGGGAACGGGACTCGGCCTTTCGGTGGTGTATGGCATTGTTCACGGGCACGGGGGAAACCTGCACGTCTCCAGCGAGCCGGGCAAGGGCAGCTCCTTCAAGATCCGGCTTCCCATCCACCAGGAATGGCACAAAGGGTTGAGCGAGAGGCCCGCCGAGCCGAGTATCAGCAACCTCATTTAGAGCCTGTTTTCAAGGTGGGGTGCGGCTGGACGGCGTCGCGGCTCGCATCCACTTTGAAAACAGACCCAAATGACTGCGGATGCTCAGGGCACACTCACGGCCCCACGCACCAGCTCCAATCCCGCCGCCACAATGGCCTCGGTCTGGGGTATGAACGCCTGTTCCAGCACGTAGCTGGAGGGCGCCGGGGCATCGGGCCCGGTGATTCTCAGCACGGGGGCCTTGAGCGCCTCGAAGGCCTTCTCTGAAAGGATGGCGGCCACCTCGGCCCCCACGCCGCAGAGGCGGCTCGCCTCGTGGACGACGAGGGCTCGACCGGTCTTGCGCACCGAGGCCAGGATCGTGGCCTCGTCCAGGGGCTTCAGGGTGCGCAGGTCGATGACCTCGGCGGAGACGCCCTGTTCCGCCAGCGTCTCGGCAGCGGCCAGGCAGGTGTGTACGGTCTTGGCGTACGAGATGAGGGTGACATCCGTGCCTTTGCGGCGGACGGCCGCCTGGCCCAGGGGGATCAGCACCTCGCCCTCGGAGACCTCCCCGGGGACGAAGGCCAGCCCCATGTCCATGAAGAACAGCACGGGGTTGTCGTCCCGGATGGCTGATTTCATGAGGCCCTTGAAATCTTCCGGCGTGGCGGGCATCACCACCTTCAGGCCCGGACTGTGGACGAACCAGGCCTCGACGTTGTGGTTGTGCTGGGCGCCCACGGTCCAGCCGCCGCCGGTCATGGCAAGCACCACCGTGGGGAAGGCGAACTGGCCGCCGGACATGTAGCGCAGCTTGCCTGCGCTGTTCACGATCTCGTCCATGGCGAAGCAGAGGAAAGGCGCGAAGAGCAGATCCACCACCGGCCGCAAACCCGTGGCGGCGGCACCGGCGGCGGTGCCGGCGATGATCCCCTCGGCCAGGGGGGTGTTCCGTACGCGCTGCGGACCGAAGGCTTCCAGCAGGTCCGTGCGCTTGGTGGCAACGCCTTCGCCGAACATCAGCACGCGGCTGTCGCGGCGCATTTCTTCGGCCAGGGCCTGGCCGAGGGCATCGTGGGCGGTCATCAGGGACATGGGTGGCTCCTCAGGCGTAGACGTCGGCGGTGAGTTCAGAGGGATCGGGATAGGGCGACGCAAGGGCGAACGCGGCGGCCGCTTCCATGGCGGCGTGGGCTTCCAGGCGAAGGGCCTCAAGGCCCTCCCGCGTCAGCTCCTCAGAGGCCAGAAGGCGGGCCTCCAGGCGGCTGATGGGGTCCTTCGACAGCCAGGCCGCGAGTTCGGCGGGATCCACATAGGACTGGTCGTGGGGCTCCATGTGCCCGCGCTGGCGGTAGGTCCAGGCCTCCAGCAGGAAGGGGCGGCGGGTCGTACGGACCTGGGCTGCGGCGCGGGTGGCGGCTTCCAGCACCGCCTCCACGTCGTTGCCATCCACCGTGAGGCTGTCCATGCCATAAGCCGCCGCCCAGGGAGCGACGTGGTCACCCACCATGGTTTCCTTGCGGTGCACGAAGGCCTGCCACTGGTTGTTCTCGCAGACGTAGAGCACCGGCAGGTTCCATACCGAGGCCAGGTTCAGCGATTCATGGAAGATGCCCTCACAGGCGGCGCCGTCCCCGAAGAAGCAGACGACGATGCCATCGCCACCCAGCAGGCTCCGGGAGAGGGCCACACCGGGCGCCAGGGACAGCTCGCCCCCCACGATGGTCGAGGTGAGGATCACGCCCAGTTCCTTGGCGGAGATGTGGAGGGTGCCGCTCTTGCCCTTGCAGTAGCCCGTGCTGCGGCCCATGACCTCGGCGAGGAGGCGGCCGGGATCGGCGCCCCGGGAAAGGAGATGCCCGGCGCTGCGGTGGTTGGTGAGGATCTGGTCCTCGGGGTCGAGGGCCGAGACCACGCCCACGGCGGCGGCTTCCTGCCCGACCGAGGTGCAGACGTGGGGAAAGGGGCCGGCCTCGCTGAAGGCCACGATCTTCTCTTCATAGGCCCGGATGCGCAACATGGCCGCGAGCAGGTCTGGGCGGGAGGGGATGGGGCGGGATGGATGCATGGCGGACCTCATGGAAAGGGAACGGGAAGCAGGGTCAGTGCGAAGCCGCGAGCGGCAGATCGGCAACCCAGCGGCGAAGGCGGGCCACGGCTTCCTGGTCCACCAGGGCCGAGCCCAGGGGGGGCATCTGGGCAGCGGGGCGACGGGAAGCCATGCGGTGGATCAGGGTGCTTTGGTCTGGAACGCCGGGGCTCAGCCGAGGATCCCCGGCGGCGCCAGGTGCCTGATAGACGCTGGGGCGCCCCAGGGTGGTGCGGAGGCCGGGTTCGTCGGCCCCCCGGATGAGGTGGGACGTGTGGCGGAAATCCAGGTCCAACCCGGGGAGGGGCCGGTCGCCCCGATGGCAGGAGGCACAGTTGGCCTGGAGGTAGCCCAGGACGGATCGGGTGGCGGCCTGATCGGCCTGGATGCGGGGCGGACGGCTCAGCAGGTCGGGCCGGGCGCCTCGCAGCAGGCGCCGCGCCACCAGATCGTCGAGTGTAACCATGCCGGGCTGCAGGGGTTCGCCGTGGATGGCGTCCGGATCCCGGTCCGGTGAGAGCTGGAGGGCGTTGAAGCCAAGCATGTCCACCGACTCCTGGCCGTGGCAGTTTCGGCAGTCGGCCCGGGAGGGGATGCGATGCCACACGCCGGGGGCCACTTCAGCGGCGTCCGGAAGACCGTCCGCGGGCACGAGGGTGGCCTCGGTCTGGGCCTCGTTCCAGGCATAGCTGGCGAAGACCCAGGTTCTCGGCCCGGCTTTCCAGATCATGCGGGTCTCGACCTTGCGGCCCTGGAAGCGGAACTCCTTCCAGACCCTGGTGCCCACGGGGAAGACCCAGCCGTCCTCGTCCCCGCCATCGATGTCCTTCCCTGCCGGGAGATGAAGCCATCGCGACTTGGCCGCGCCATCGGTCCACAGAGGGTACTGGGGCGCGTAGGCCAGGTGCCGGGCGTCCACAACCCCAGGGGCCGAATACAGACCGGTCTGGGTCAGCAGGTGGGGCGGCTGAGGAAGGGTCCGCGCGGTCCCTGGCGTCAGGCCAAGGGCCGCCGCGGCCACGAGGAGAAGGGCGCGCATGGGGAATCCGGGATCAGTGGGAGGCGACGGGCTCGACCACGGCGGGCACCCGGTTTGAAACGGCAGGAATGGATTTCAGGTAGGCGAAGATGGCCTTCTGATCCGCCTCCGTGGCTGCGTGGAGGCTCGGGACGGGCATGGGTGGCAGGATGGGGCGCCCCTGGCCCAGGTGGCGGCCGGTGCGAATCATCTGAAGGAACTGGGCCTCGGTCCAGCTGCCCAGCCCGGTTTCCTTGTCCGGGGTGAGGTTCGCAGCGAAGCTTACGCCCCAGGGCCCGGCGAAAGCGGTGGCCGTGGCGGCTCCGGTCCAGCCCCAGGGGCCTTCGGGCAGCTGGGGGGCGGGGGGCATCTTCAGGGCCTCCGGGTGCCCGGACAACATGCGGGTCATGTCCGGCTCGGGGCCCTTGGCGCCCATCTTGAGGGGCGTGTGGCAGTCGTTGCAGCCGCCTACACGGACCAGGTAGGCCCCACGCTGGAGGATGGACTTGGGGGGTGCTCCGGCCTGGGCCACGGCCGCGCCGAGAAAGGCCAGGAGGAAGGGGCGGGTCAGGGACATGCTTCACCTCATCAGGGGTCGGGGGGGTTTGAATCCCGATGAGGGTTTATCGCACCAGGGCAGGTTCGTTTATAGTTTTTTTCCACCCTTAAGAAAGAATTAGCAAGCTTTTAAGAAGCTTTTAAGAAAAATGAGATTCATCAGGCAACCCGGAGGATTCAGGCCATTCCCAGATCCATGTCTTCCAATTCCAGGGGTCGACAAACCACCAGGCGGAAGCGTCCCCGACCCGTCTTCTCCAGCTGGACGCAGGCCTGCCGCTCCGCCAGGCGGCGGTGGAGCAGGACCAGCCGAGCCTCCAGGTTGTCGCTCTGATCCGGCAGGCGCACCCGCGGATCGGCGCGGAGCTCCCGGTTGCTGAACTGCGTCCGCCCGAGGGCCTGGTGGTCCTGCAGCAGGGTCCACAGGATGTTCCCCGCCACCCCCTTGATGAGGTAGTCGTCCCCCAGGAAGACGCTGTCATTGGAGGCGAAACGCCGGACCCGCAGGGGAGTCCCGCTCGGATGGGGTTCCTTCTCCACCATGGGCTGGGCTTCCTCTCCCAGTTCAAGCTCGGCAAGAAAGAGCCGGAAGAGGGCCCCAACCTGTGCCACCAGGGCCACCAGGGCGTCCTCATCGGCATGGGAGAACCGCATCTCGGTAGGGCTTTCCACGAAGAGCACCCCGAGCGGTTCACGGACGCCGGGAATGGGCACGGCCAGTTGGCTGCCCGGCGCGGCCAAGCCCGGGAAGGGGATCTCGGTGTCCGGCGGGAGGCCCGGCGCGGCACCCTCGCGCATGGCCAGGCCGTACGCGTACTCGGAGGTCATGTGCGAGATGCGGATGGGCACGCGCTCACGGGCGGCGACACCGATCACCCCGTCCCCCACCTGGATCTCAGAGCCCACGCCCGAGGTCGCATAGCCGCGGCTGGCCACGGTGTAGAGACGGGCCCGGCCGGGATCCAGCATCATGACCAGGGCGTGTTCGATGCCGAAGTGCCGCTCCAGGCCGTCCAGCAGGGTGTCCAGCAGGGATTCCGCATCCGGGGTGGCGGGCAGGCGTTCCATGCAGGCCCGCAGGGCCGGGAGGTAATCCACGGCCGGAACCGGCGCGGGCAGGGTGGTCCCAGGCACCACTTCCACCTGGTCGATGCGGTAGAGGTCCGATCCCAGCAGGCGGAATACCCCGCTCATGCCCGTGTGGGAGGCGATGCCCGCCAGCTTGGCCTTCATGGATTCGAAGATCGGGCCCGCGGTCTCGGTTCGCTCGTAGGTCAAGCGGACCCGGTACTGCTGGGCCGTCTGGGGGTGGATGAGGCCCAGGATGGCGTGGGGGTTG
This sequence comes from Geothrix sp., assembly GCA_030824075.1. GTDB lineage: Bacteria > Acidobacteriota > Holophagae > Holophagales > Holophagaceae > Geothrix. Next base: position 45,379 of record JAVBYJ010000009.1, on the reverse strand, counting down.
GCCAGGATGTTCTGGCGGGTCCGGTTGAAGAACTGGTACGACAGGGCCAGGTGCTGTGAATCGACGTACTGGCCCTGGGACATGTAGGCCACGTTGGGCGTGCCGTCCGGCGCGCAGGTAGAGACCACACCTGGGATGGCACCATCAAGGCAATCGCGGAGGGCGCGGAAGGGGATCATCCGGCCCCCGGGATCAGCGGGGTGCCGGCCTGGGCGCCCGGTGTCTGGTTGAAGGCGGCATCCGGCGTGAAGGTCACGGCCACGAGCTGCTCATCCGGGCAGTCCAGGAAGGCTCGGACCGTGGACTCGGTGAAGCCGAGGGGAAGGAGGCACTGGACGAAGGCCGTCCGATAGGCCGAGACCCGTGCGAGATCGCCCTCCGCCAAGGACTCCACCCGGGCATCCCGGCCCTTGACCTGCATCGTCCGGTGCGTGGGCGGGTCGCTGAAGACCACCGCCACGGCTTGGGACCGGGTGACGTCCCGCAGAAGATCCGCGGCCTGGGGCGCCGCCAGGAACACGGTGATGCGGCCGCCCTCCGCATCCACCCGACAGCCGAAGGCCCGGCACTGGCTAGGCAGCCCATCGCTGCCGCCGGAGCCCGTGTTGATGGACACCCCACCCGTCATGAAGCGGACGTAGTCAGGGCCGAGATGAATGGGGGCGGCGGAGGGCATGGGGAAATGATTCTAGTCGATTCAAATGGTGTTGCGCCCAAAGGCTGCAGCCTCCGCTGGGCTGGCGATCCGCAGCATGGGATCACCGCCCTCGATCGAGAGCAGGGCCTGGCAGGGGTGGTCGGGGAGGGTGCAGGCCAGACCTTCCAGGTCCGTGAGGCCGGATTCCAGCAGGTCCAGCAGCGCCCGAGGGTCGTGGTGGAAGGGGGCCAGACGCGTGTGCGTGCGCAGCCAGGCCTCGGGGTCATCCGAAGGGCTCTGGGGGTTCCGCTCTGCCGCCTCCATCAAGGCCCCTGAGTAGCCGAAGTAGCTGACGATATCCGCCGCCACGGCAGCCGCCTTCGGATCAGAAAAGCAGGAAGTGAAAAAGGCCACCTGAAGGGCGGTGGTATCCGGATCAGCGTGCGCGTCCAGGAAGTCAGCGAAGCGGGTGAACAACTCCGAGGGCGCCCAGCCGAGCGCCTCCATCAGCAGGGCGAACCAGGGCACGGCTTTCCCCTGGTTGTACATCCGATCGCAGGCCTGGGCCGTGCGGGCCGCGGCGCGCATATCCGCTTCGCTGAAACCCGGCGAGGCCAACACGGTGTAGGGGATGTCCTTCAGGTGCTGGAGGCCAAAGTCTGGCGCCGTGTCGTGCAGGCGCGTCCCGGGCAGCACCGACAGGGGGAAGATGTCCAGGTGATTGGGGGCGAGACTGAGCGCAAAGTCGAGGCTGGCGTGGAAGCCCTCCAGCGTGTCTCCCGGCAAGCCATAGATCAGATCGAAGCCATAGGTGGCGCCCGCCTCATGCAGGAGGAGGACCTTGGCCTCGAAGTCCTCCGGATCGATGCTCCTGTTGATGTTTCGCAGCACCGTGTCATCGGCGCTCTGCAACCCGATCTGCAGGGAACACCGGATGGCGGCGAAGAGCCGGGCCAATTCAGGGTCGATGAATTCGCTTCGGATCTCGAAGAAGAAGTGGATGGCTGGCGCCTGCGCTGCAATCAAGCGCAGGATGGCCTTGGCCTGACGCTTGTCGAAGTTGAAGGTGGGATCCAGCACGAAGACCTGGCTGACCCCACAGGCCTCGAAATGCAGCAGCTCCGCCTTCACGCGCTCCATGGGGACGCGCCGGGTGCCCTCGGTCCCCCGGGATTCGAAGCAGAAATCGCAACGAAAAGGACACCCCCGGGATAGTTCCCAGAGCATGCCCGGATAGGCGGCCGGATCCAGGCTGCCATCCAGGTAGGGGGAAGGCAGGGTGGCCAGGTCTTTCACAGAAGCGGGGCGGATGGCCCGCCGGATCTCGGCCACCGGCGTGCCCTTGAGCAAACGCCCCACCACCTCGACGAGGAGATCCTCGCCCTCACCCGGAAGCACCAGATCGAGGAAGCCCTCGCCCATGACGCCCCCTGGATCAGCGGTCGCTTCCGATCCTCCCGCGAAAAGCAGGAGCGACGGTTTCCGGGCCCTCAGAATTCGAGCGATCTCCCGCCCCAGCGCCCGGTTCCAGACATAGAGGGAAAGCCCCACCCAGTCGGGATTCAAGGCCAGGATCTGCGTCGCACAGGCTTCGGCGGATTGGTGGAGAAAGAGATCCAGGATCTGCGTGTGAACCGCACCTGGAAAGGCCCGCTTCACCACCGAGGCCAGCATGGCTGGGCCCAGCGGCACCGCCCGCGCGGAGGCTTCGAGGTGAATGGCGACCAGGACAAGGTTCATGCGTGTTCCTCGTCCGATCATACGCGGGCCCTCACCGGATCCATGAAGGCCTGCACCTTGCCCCCCGACCGACCAGGCCCCTCGACAGACTGGGTCCGGCGGTCGTCGGGGCCCTTTGGGTAGACTGGCTCTGAGCCGCCAGGCTTCGGCAAAGCCGCCGACCTCCAGCCGCCAGGGACTTCCGAATCATCATGCCAAAGCGTTTTCATCCAGGTCAGCGTTGGATCAGTGAGGGTGAGCCTGAACTCGGGCTTGGCGAAGTCCGTCGCGTCGGCCCCCGGACGGTCACGATATCCTTCGCCGCCGCCGGGGAAACCCGTGAATACGCGCCCGAGAGCGCCCCCCTGCGGCGCGTGGCCTTCCGGGCCGGCGACACCATCAAGAGCGCAGAGGAGACCGCCTTGACTGTGCGCTCCGTGATCGAGCGGGCGGGTCTGCTCTACTACGATTGCGGCCACCTGCACCTGTGCGAAACGGAGCTGAGCCACACCCTCAGTTTTAGTGGCCCGCTGGAACGGTTTTTCGCGGGCCGGTTTGATCCGCCGAGCGTCTTTGACCTCCGCTTGTCCGCCCTGCAGCATCAGCACCGCCGCCGAAAATCAGAGGTTCGAGGGTTCCTGGGTGGCCGGATCGAGCTCCTTCCCCATCAGCTCAGCATCGCGTCCGACGTGACGGGCCGGCTCCTGCCGCGGGTGCTGCTGGCCGACGAGGTGGGCCTGGGGAAGACCATCGAAGCCTGTCTCATCCTGCATCGGCTGCTGCTCACGGGCCGCGCCCGGCGGGTGTTGATCCTGGTGCCGGAATCCCTGGTTCATCAGTGGTTCCTGGAATTGCTGCGCCGCTTCAACCTGTGGTTCCACATCTACGACGAGGCCCGCTGCCGGGCCCTGGAGAAAGCCCGTCCCGGCACCAACCCCTTCCTGGACGATCAACTGCTGCTGTGCGACCTCAGCCTGTTCACCGGCCACCCGCAGCGCCTGCAGCAGGCCCTGGAGGCCGGGTGGGACCTGCTCGTCGTCGACGAGGCCCATCATCTGGGCTGGGCACCGGAAGCCGTCAGTCCCGGCTACGCGGTGGTCGAAGCCCTTGGCCACCGGACCCCTGGCCTGCTGCTGCTCACCGCGACCCCGGAGCAGCTCGGCATGGCCAGTCATTTCGCCCGCCTTCGGCTGTTGGACCCGGACCGGTTTTACGACCTGGACGCCTTCATCCAGGAGGCGGAAGGGTATCGGGAGGTGGCCCTCCTGGCTGAAAAACTCACGGCGGGTCATGCGCTTGCAGCGCATGAGGTTGAGCCACTGGCGCGGCTCCTGGGCGAAACCCCATCGACCGTGCTTGACAAGCTCGCGCACATCGCCGCTGGGGACGAGGCGGCCCGGAAGGCCTGGATCGACGCGCTCCTTGATCAGCACGGCACGGGCCGCGTGATGTTCCGGAACACCCGCGCCACGGTCGCCGGGTTTCCCAAACGCGTGGCGCGTCTGCATCCCCTGGTGGTCGCCCCCGGCGATTCGGATCGCTTCCAGGCGCTGGCGAAAGAATGGGTGGCCGATACGGATCTGGACGCCGGAAGGAGCTTCCGCCCGGCCTTCGCCCAGGATCCCCGAATCGATTGGCTTGCGGCGCTCCTGCGAACCCTGGGGCAGGAGAAAGTGCTCCTGATCTGCCACACCCAACGCAAGGCTGAAGCCATCGAGGCGGCCCTGAAACAGCGCATCACGGTGAAGATGGCGGTGTTCCATGAAGGGCTGTCGCTGGTCCAGCGGGACCGCGGTGCGGCGTGGTTCGCGGATGCAAACGGGGCGCGCCTCCTCATCTGTTCCGAGATCGGCAGCGAAGGCCGCAACTTCCAGTTCGCCCACCACTTGGTTCTGTTCGACCTGCCCCTGGACCCTGCCCTCCTGGAACAGCGGATGGGACGCCTTGACCGCATCGGGCAGTCCGCCGAGATCCAGGTTCACGTTCCCTTTGTCCACGGCAGCCATCTGGAAGTGCTGGCGCGCTGGTACCAGGAAGGGCTGAATGCCTTCACAGAAAACCTGCAGGGGGGCCGGGAACTGCTGGAACGGTTCGATACCCGCCTCCGCCGCCTCGCCCTGCACCCACAGGAAAACGCCGGGATCCCCGGCCTCGAATTGGACCGTCTGGTCGAAGCCACTCAAGCCGCCCGAAAAGAGGTGGCCGAGCGCCTGGAGCAGGGCCGGGACCGGCTGCTGGAGTGGAACTCCTTTCGACCCGAAGTCTCGAAGCGCCTCATCCAGGAGATCCGTCGCCAGGACGAGCACTGCGCCCTGGACGATTTCATGCTGTCGATCCTCGACCTGTTCTTCATCGAGGTGGAAGAACTGGCCCCTCGCACCTATCAGCTGGGTTCAGCGGGAGTGCTGGTGGACGCCTTTCCGGGGCTGACCTCGGAAGGGCTGACGGTTACCTGTGACCGTCAGCGGGCCGTGGTCCGGGAGAACCTGCAGTTTCTGACCTGGGATCACCCGCTGGTCACCGGCGCACTCGACCTGCTGCTGGGTTCCGAAAGGGGGAACAGCTGCTTCGCCCGGTGGCCGGACACCAAGGCCTCGGGGTTGTATCTGGAAGCGGTCTACATGCTGGAATGCATCGCCCCCCCGCATTTCCACGTGGACCGTTTCCTGCCGCCCACCCCCGTGAGGGTGCTGGTGGATCACCGGGGCCAGGATGTGGGGGATGGCCTCCCACCTGAAGCGCTCACCCGCCGCCTGAAGGGGGGCGAGGGTCAGGCTTGGCTGGAGCGTGCCGATATCCGCGAGACCATGCTCCCCCGCCTGATCGAACAAACCAGGCGCCTGGCCGACCGCAGGGTGGAGCAGATCGTCCTTCAGGCCCGCCGGGACATGACGGTCCGACTGGAAGAGGAAACCTCCCGGCTCCGGGACCTTCAGAAGGTGAACCGCAGCGTCCGCCCTGAAGAAATAGAAGCGATGGAGCTGCAACAGAGCGCCATGGATCAGCACATCGGCGCGGCCCGTGTGCGCCTGGATGCCCTGCGGTTGATCCATCGCGGAGCCACAAGAACCTGAGTTCCCGGGGATGGGCTCCACATCCAGGAAAGCCCACACCCGGGGGCTGTGAGAAACTGGTCCCATGCCGCAGCTCCGCCCTCCCGAAGACCGTGACGCGCCCAGCCGGGTGGGGCATGGGCTCACGACCACGCTTCCGCAACCAGGTGAAGTGGCCCACCTGAAGATCGTGAGGGTGAACAAGGCCGGAGCCTTCCTGGCCTGGGGCCGGCCCCAGGACCTGTTCCTGCCCTGGAAGGAAGTGAAGCACGCGCAGCGGCACCTGATCAAAGAAGGCAAGAAGGTCCTGGTCTGCCTGTTCACGGATGAAGCGGGACAGGTATCCGCCTCCACCCGCTTGGATGATTTCCTGAGCGACGAGGCCGAAGGATTCCAGGAAGGGGACCAGGTCGAACTGGTCATCGGGGACCGCACAGACCTGGGTGTCCGCGTGGTCGTCAACCACCGCTATTGGGGCATGGTGCACGACAGCGACCTCTTCGCCAAGCTCTCCCGGGGCGACACGCGGGAAGGCTACATCAAGGCGCTGCGTGAGGATCACAAACTGAATGTCTCCCTCAGCGCACCGGGTTACGCCAAGGTGGACGCCATCGCCCAGGACATGCTCGATGTCCTGAAACGCCGCGGAGGGTTCATACCGGTGACGGACAAGAGCCAACCGGAAGAGATCTACGCCTTGTTCGGCATCAGCAAGAAGGTCTTCAAGCAGACCCTCGGCGCCCTCTACAAGCGCAAGCGGATCCTGATTACGGTGGACGGAATTCGGCTGGTCCCATGAACCCAGCGATACCCCTGCCCTACCTCGATGCGTACGGCCCGACCGTGCAGGCCCAGGTGCGCACCCTGATCGCCCAGGATCGCCTGGGCGAGTACCTCCTCAGCAGGTACGGAGAGGGTCACGAGGTGCGCAACGACAAGGCCTTGCACCGAGCGGCCGTCGAGATGAAGGACCGTTTCATGCGCAACACGGCCCCGCTCAACAAGGTGCGGTACGACAGCAAGCTGCAGGCGCTGAGCCATGCCCTTGGCACGCATACGACGGTGTCCCGCGTGCAGGGTCAGAGACTCAAGGCCAGTCGGGAAATCCGGGTGGCAACGGTATTCCGCGAGGCCCCTGCCGAATTCCTGAACATGATCCTCGTCCACGAACTGGCGCATCTGAAAGAGTGGAACCATAACAAAGCCTTCTACCAGCTGTGCCTCCACATGGCGCCGAATTACCACCAGCTGGAATTTGACCTGAGGCTGTATCTGACCCTGCTGGACTGTGGACGGGCGAGCAGTGCTTCGGCCCGTTAGGCGGGCCTTGATGCTTCATCTCTCGATGAACCAGACGCGGATGATCTTCCCCTGCGAGGTCTCATAGATCGCAGTGACCGTGATCGGGCTTGGGCCCATGCCCTCGGCCTGCTCCTGATCGATGACGAAGGCGCCCTGACAGATCCGCTTCAAGATCTTCACCTTCAGCGCGGGGAATCGCTTGAACAGATCGCCGTAGCCCTTCCGAAGGGGGGCGAGCCCCTTCTCAGGACCCACCTTCCCGTCCAAGGTCCAGAATTCGATGGACGGTCCGTAGCAGGCCACGAAGGCCTCGAGATCATGGGCGTTGTAGGCATCCACCTGCTTCTGGACCAGGGCTTCCGGAGTGATCTCCACAGGGGGTGCCGCATACATGGCAATGGCCGCGGCCAGGGCGAACGACTGGATCACGATTTCCCCCTCGAAGAGGTAGACACCTGATTGGAGCACGGTCAGAACACGGTTCACCGATGGGTTCATCTTGCACCCAGGTAGTCTGTACCCCAGCACCATTTGCCCCTTTGGGTCTGGGAGCCTAGCCTCGTGCGCTACGACGAACCGCTCTTCCGCCCTCCGAGTGAGGCCGATTCGTTCATCCTTCAGGCGACGCTGGGCTGTTCCTGGAATGCGTGCACCTATTGCTTTTCTAATGACCTCATATCGTCAAAAGATGTTATATCTCTTGATTTAAAATGATTTAGGTTTGTCACCTGATTCAATTCTCCGAACAAATGTAAATTTACAGTGAAATTATGTCCTATTTTGGCTTCAGCGTTTTACATTTTTTGGATGTTGGTCAGCCTTCGTATTGAGCGCCCTGGAGGGACTTCCGCTGAGCGCCGGCCTGCAGTGGGCGATGGATTTCCTATGGAAAGCTTGGACCCTCCCGTGGATTGCTGGGCTGCGCCCCCCAATCCACAGGCCCCTCCCACCTTCCCACAGGAAACGGCCGCAAACGGCCGCCCTTCGGGTCCACACCCACTGCCCTTCGGGTGGAAAGCTGCTTCGCACCTTCCCACAGGCCTTGGATTTCGCTACGCGAAATCCACACTCACCAGAAGTCATCAGCAGCAGCATTATTTTCTGGAGAAATTAACCTTAAGATCACTATCCCTCAGCCCACCTATTGTGACAGGCGACAGCGCTCGGCCTCTAGTGAGGTGAGAAGGTTGATCGGCCGTACGGATTCAGTTGAGACGCGACTCACACTGAAGAGATCGCATTATTGACCCGACGTTTCTACCTCATCAACCCCAGACCGACGGAAGCGAGACGAACGCAATGCCGTATTCCTAAGGCAAGAGATTTGAGGTCTGCCGCAAAATAGGTCTGGGCCAGGCCCGAACTCTCGTCATCAGGTTTTCTCAATCAGGGAAATTTCTTCATCTGTGAGATTGTAAAGCGTGTAGACCAGTTGATCGATCAGCCTGTCAGTCGCAGTGATCTGGCGCTGAAGCAAGTTGGTGTCTTGTGGCGTTTTTGCTTTGGCGAGTTGTTGGTGCAATGTGAGCATTTTTTGGACGAGCGCAACAAGCCTCTCGTGGGCAGAACGGTCATGTGGATTGTCAAAATCGATCGCGCGGATTGGTAACTGTTTCAGTACAGTAGGTTTTACTTGAGCTAAAACACGCCCCGACTCCAAGGTGAGAAGTCGGTAAATGAAAACAAAGAGTTTTGAATTGAGAACACCCATCAAATAGTGAGGATTGTACTCATCGCATGTGCTAAAAAGATAAAGTCCATCTGATACGAAAGTCTGATCATTGTCCAAAGCCAGAATGATTCGATCGGCAGTAATAACACCAAGCAATTTTGTTTTCTTAATAAAGATATCCTCAACTCTGGGGCGATGTAGAGCATAAAGAGGATGTTTATGTTCCTTTACTTCCGTACATGAAATATTCTCTTTAAACTGATCTATAAACTTGCAGATATTAGGCAATGTACGGAAGTCATCATTCCGACTGGTATAAATTAGCAATAAATCCGGATGCTCGATAAAATATCTATCTACCTGTCGTCCGCCGGTCAGAACTTTCCGGAGCCTGGATTTCTCTAAATTCCACCTTATTGCTGTTTCACTATCAACAATAAAAGCCTCTTTTAAGTCTGGACTAACTCCTCGTTGAATTCCATCAGAATCTACAATATCTTCCAATATTTTATGTTTAATATTTTTTACTTTTGTCCAAATAGCGTAGTGATCAATATTATTTGTAATAAGTAAACAACCAGGAAGGTCAAATATTATTTGTTGCCTGTATTCGTTCAATAATTCATTATTTGACAAATGTATTTGTTTTTCTAATTTAGTTGTATCAGAAAAATCGGCAACTTTCACGAGATGTTCTTTAGATAAACTTTGTTCTAAAACAATAATACATGCTGGTCGTGTCACCTTATTAAATACATTACCCATGTTTATAATTCTATGTATTTTGAAGCTACCCAATATGTATTCGCGGAGTTTCTGATTATCTATTTGATAGAGAATTACGTCCGGCAGAATCATCCCAAACAGACCATGTGGGTGCAATTTCTTTGTGCTCTGGTGGACAAAATACATGAAAGAGTCAATCATTCGCACGATGATTTCGTGGTTCTTCTGGCGCAAGTATTCGAGTTCCGTTTCGGTAAGTAATCCACCCCATGGAGGATTCCCGATCACCGCATCAAAGCCACCGGCTTTGAACACCTGTGGAAATGCAGCTTTCCAGTCGAACACGTTGATACGCTGTGCGGTCTCATCATCCAAATCCAAGTGGCCCTCATAAAAATCTGGGCCGATGAGCGAATTCCCACATTGTATATTTCGATCAAGATCTGGCAAAGCGCGCTCGTGAAACAACCTCATCTGGCTATTCAAAGTTTCTTCGGATTCACCTTCTAATACTTTGAGCAGCAGTGAGAGCTTAGTCACCTCCACCGCTTGCGTGTCGATATCTACACCGTAGATGTGTTCCAGTAGGATTCGTTTCTTTTCTGCCGTAGTGAGGCGCCACTCACCCCGTGTTGTTGGGCGAAGGCGCGGAAATTTGCCTTTACTGTTCTTACCTGGGCCTTCCTCCACATACTGTGTAAGGTACCAGTCGAGAAGGTATTGATATGCGCCGATCAAGAAAGAGCCAGAACCACACGCGGGGTCAAGGATTCGGATGCCTTCGGCTTGTTTACTCGTCTTGCCTTCCAGTAATTTCCCGACGGTGTTCTGCACGATGTATTGCACGATGTAGGCAGGTGTGTAGAAAACACCACCAGCCTTTTTGACTTCTGGTTTGTCTTCCACAACGGCACGGTTGCCCGCGGTCCGACGGATGACTTTGCCCAGAAACTGTTCATAGACGCTGCCTAGGATGTCTGCGCCGAGAACGGAAAATTCGTAAGGACAATCCGGATAATAGAGGTTCTTAAAAATCTCTTTAAGTGGTTTGTCGTCGATCTTCAGATCGAGTGTCAGCTCGTCGGGTGCTTCTACCCGATGCTTCTCCGCGCTAAAATGGAATAGGCCAGAGTTGTAGCGGTCATCGGCGGTCCGGAACAGTTCACTCAGACGGCCATAGATGTTCGCACCGCTTTGCAATTCCATCAATCGACCATAAGGTTCAATTCCGCGGTCTTCGCAGATTCGCAAAAAGATTATGCGGTCTATGGTTTGCTGTACCGCGAAGTTGAGTTCTCGTTGGGTGAGATTGGCGTTACGCAACGCGATGTTACGCGCAAGGAGGTCACGCCAATTCTCTATTTCTTCTAGAAACGCGCTATCTACTTCTGTGGTGCCTCGTTTACCTTTGGTGGTGGCAGCGTATTTGTCGAATGAGCCTTTGAGAACGGCATCCTTCGAAAATATTGCGGCGATCTCATCCCACTTTTCCGCATAGTCACGAAAGGTGCAATAGAAGAGGCGTGACTTACTAGCCTTTTCATTTTTGTTGGGTTTCTGGCGGCAATCATAAACAGCGAATTCCTCAAAATCGGTGAGCACAGAAAGCAATAGCTTCGCCGACCAACCATAGCGGCGTAATTGAAAAGCCGGTTCGATATCGTCCTTGACATTGACCGATGGTTTTTTTGCTTCAAGGAAAAATTTGCGTTGGCCTCCGACACGGAAGCTGTAATCCGGGGCGCGGGTGGAGATGCCAACTTTAATCGTGTCTTCGTGGATCACATCTTTGTACGCTTCTGCATAGCCTTGGGTGTTGTCTATGTCCCATCCCAGCGCCTTGAACAAAGGGTCGATGAATTCGCGTCGCACCTGCGTTTCGTTGTAATGGCCATTTCGATAGGCATCGAGGTTGCGCTCGAAGGTGTCAATTAGGGTTAGAACAATCTGCGGAGCGGGCATCTGCTTTCTCTCTCCAGCGTGATGGGGGAATTAGTGTTGTGCTAGGCGGAAGCCGTGGGCACATAGTTGCATGAAAGGTTCTCCGGCCAGTGAATACAGAAGTAGACCATGGATGACTGGATTGGCGTTCATTCTGGAGCCTCAGCATCACAAATTCCAACCCTGCGAGCCTCCTGAGGCGTGTGATGGCGCGCAAAATTACGCAATGACTCAACGCTGTAGATAACCAGTTGCTGGCGTTTGTAATGCCCCTCCAGGATCGGATATGGCGCCGATTCTTCACGGGCGCTCACAGGCTTTCCGAGATGATCGCAATACTCATCCAGTAATGTTTTTAAGTAAAGGCTCTCACTCGAGCTCACGCCTTCCTTGGTGCGTGGCCGATCCGGGGGCCTTCGGCCGCCAGGATCTCCGCCAGGTCCGCCTCGAGGCCTCGCGTCAGGTAGCGGTGAAGCAGGTCCTCCGGTGTCGCACCGCGGAGGTTTGCCATGGCTCCCAGCTGGGCCGCCCAGAGGTTGTCCGTGGGGAGTTCCACGGAGACGTAGTGGAGGGTTTCAGGATGGCCGGCCTCGCGTCGGTTCCGCTGATCGAGGAGCCAGCGAAGCGTGTCGAGCTGCTCGCGGCTGAGAAGGGTCGCCATGGGGTCTCCGGAGGGTAATGCGCCTGATAACAATTATTATTGAATGCATGATTACAGAAATAAAGAGGGCATGGCGCCGCCTCGATTTAACGGGCCGATGAGTAGGGGCCCGTTCTTCCCGGACTTCCCGCGGATTCGACTGACCCAATATTGATGAGATCAATCTAAGGAATAACCTTGTGGTCCACCGAGACCGTATCTGGACTTATCCGCGAAGCCATCGTGGACTGGCTCGATATGGAGGCGGGGGAGGCGAAGGTCCCGACCACTGTGCGGGCACTTGGCCTTCCCGTGAAGGTTATTCGGAAGGAGGCTTAATTCTCGTCGCAGCCCTCTTTCTCGCGGAGCTTCTGGCGTACTTGCTCACGAAGGTCCTCGTCCTCGATTTGCATGGCCAGACGGGAGAAATGCTCTGCCATATTCTTCCCCTGGGGGGAAGCATCGCAGGCAGCTCTGCACTCTAGATAGAGATTGCTCAGCTCGGCAATCGTTCGAGCGAGGCACATGGCGGCGATTTGCAGCGGCATGCCGAACATTGCCCGCTGGTCCTCATGGCTTTTGGCAGTGCGAATTTGGTTGGCCGCTTGGCCATCGGTGTGGACGTAACCAGACGAGAAGTCGAAGAATCGTTTGAACGTCTTGGGGCCCACTCCGGCTGCCTTGTAGTCGCGCGGGGGAACGGATTGGTCCTTGCCGATGGATCTGGCGGCGTTTTGTTGTCCGAGCGTAAGTGTTTTGAATCGCTCTGTGCCTTCGAGCCCTGCCCGGAAGAATTCCAACTGTTTCATGAAGGCTTGATACTTCATTTCAGTTTCATCGCTGAGTGATTCGAATTCCTGGAGGGCCAGAAGACCGCGGATTCGCCAGAGGTAGTAGCTGAAGTCGAACTCATCGGGAGATTTTGGGGCGAGAAAAACCTCATGCAGAGTGAGGTAGGTGTCGAGCAGCGCCCGAGACAGGACCATGGCCGAGGGGAAGTCATAGACGGTCAGGCCCTGGACCTTCAGTGGGAGCGTATGGGGACGGTTGTAAAGCAGTCTCATGGTTAGGGCGTGCTGGAGCATCTTCTCAAGAAGCGCCTGGCTTTCAGCCTGGCGCTTCTCGCTCGGCACGACTCCACCAAGCGATTCGATGACCTCCGTCAAGAGGGAGATGAAGCGGTCCAGGTCTTTGCTCTCGACAGTCATGGTCCCAAGAATGCCTGAGAGGGGTCCTGTAGTCACGGAGGCGTTTCCGGATGGACACCCTGTAATCCCAGGGGGGCCACGGGCAAGGATGGTCCCAGAAGTTGCCGTTCGTATTGGATCTAGAGCTGATCCCTGCGCTTCGGACAGCAAGCTTCATTACGGTGAAACCGAATGAGATCGTGACTGAGTTTCTCGACCGGATGTTGGTGATCCTTCCGTGGGTGTCCTGGGACCAATGGCTGGTCCCCAAGGCGAAGGGGTCCAGGGGCTCAAGTGCCTGAGAAGGGCTTGCCCGATTGTGGTGATGGATAGGGTCAGGGGCACCGTCTAGCAGGATGAAGCGGAGCTTGCGAGCGGGCCAGTGACCGAACAGCGAGGCTCTCCGGTGAGGATTTTCCAACCTGATGTCGACTACATGAGAAGTGACGCAGAACTGAATGAAATTGGTGGAGAATAGCCCACCCCACGTCGTGGCATTTAGGTGAGTCAGATGAGCAAGTTAGAGGATATCCGGGCCGCTGCAGTAAAGGCGGGGGTTCCGACGGCTTTGACGATCCCAACCAAGCGTACCCACAGAAGCGGAAAACATCCGGAAACAACTCCAGAAAAGCCCGCAAACAACGAGGAGGCCTTGACCAGGGCTCACCTGGAATTGAAAGATGCGCGGTCAAAGCGAATTGACCTAGAAGGACGCCTTCGCAAGGCACTGGCGAATCTCAAGGACGAGAAGGAGGAGGTGGCGCGCCTGAAGCGTCTGAATGATCAGACAGAGGAAGTCCTGGCAAAACTCCGCAAGGCGATCGGTGCCGGCAAAGATTCGAAGGCCAAGGATCTACCGGGTCGTGTCTCTGTCTTGATGGTAAAGCTTGGAGAGATTGAGGCCGAGTGGAGTGCTGCAAAAGGCCGGGAGATTCTCCTCCAACAGCATTTGGAAGGCCTCCAACAAGAGGTTGAAGCCAAAAGCGCCGAGGTCTCACGCCTGAGGACGGAAGCAGAACCTATCATTCTGGACGGTGGGACGGCTCAAACTATGGAGGCTCGGACCAATTCGGTTGGTCCGGAAGCCGCAACATCAACTCAATCGGAAGGTAACTGGAGCCAAGTGGACGAGGTCGTCCCGACCTTCTTCACCAGCTTTGTGTCAACAGAGCCGATGGAGGCCGTTAAGGAACGCTACTGCAACTGGGTAATTGGTCGAGGAACATACGCACGTGCTAGGTCCAATCGAGTCGATCAGGGTGTCAACCCTTCCTGGACCCTGGGAGATCTTATTGGAGCACCTCCAGTGCAACTGGAGGGAACGGCCGGGACCAGCGTGGACATCCGAGACACTGAGGGCGGCTGGGTTATGCGCTTCGTCCACCCAGATTGGCAATTTGAGGGCACTGCCTGGTGGAATATTGCACGTGTTTCAAGGCACCAGGAAGGCGTCCAAGTAGAGCATGCCCTGATTCGTCTTACTGGGGCACACGCCCAACGGCCGAGTACCAACTCCGTCCCAAATGTTCTGAAGGACCTCTTCCCGACAGTTGGGAACCCCTACCCTTGGGAGGATTTCCGCGGCCTTCACAAGACGATCAACAGTGACAACATCCAGATCTTCGTCGAGGGCGTTCTACTGAACGATGAACGAAACCTCCCCGTTGTGGTCGTGAGTCCATGCCGCCAGTCAAAGGAATTCCTGATAAGGCCTGAGGAACTGGCAAAGTCCCTGGTGGGGTTAGCAGTGGTTTTCGTGGCAGACCCGGACGATCCTTTCCTGCTCACGAACGAGCTTGAATGGCATGGATTCGAGCGCAGAGCCTTCAGCTGTTGGGATGGCGCGGTCCGAATGTATCTTCCAGGGTTGAGCCAAGCTGGTGACCCCTATCGGCACGCCCTCTGGCCGCGACCGTACTTGGAGAAGAAGAGCCCCATAGATCGAGCAAAATTGATCACCCGAAGGGTCGCGGCACATTCGGTGGGCCTCCGGGTTCCGCAAGGCTTTGGTCGATTGATCGAGGACCACGACCTGAAGGTGGTCACTGAGACTTCCTCCCGGATGGTAGTCAGCGGTGAAGCCGCTGACCAAATCAGGGCGTTCCGTGATCAGGTAAAGGCCTTAAATGAGGCCCTGGAGCGTACTCGAAATGAAGCTCATCAGTTGCCTGCGCTTCGAAAGGCGAACTTAGATCTTCAGGAGGACGTAAATCTTCTCCTGGAATTTGATCGCCAAAGCAAAGACGAGTTGAAGCAGTTGAGGGTTGAGCTCGAGGAGAGCGGTAGACGGCTGCACACCTTCAGGGTCCAAAAGGAACTCGTCGAAGTTATGGCACGCGAGGCGGTTGCAACTACGGGCTCCTTCAGGAAGGAACTGATTGACGGAATTTTGCGAAAAGATTGGAGTCCTATCTGCGCGTACCTTCGCCTACTTCAGGCACGCTACCCAGATCGGTTGGTGGTACTAGATAGAGCTTGGGAGACTGCTGAAGACTGCGAGATTGAGTTCAGAGAGAAGGCCGAATCACTTCTCTATACTCTTGTCACAGACTACTACCAGGCAAAGGTGGATGACGGTGATGACGAGGCGATTGCCCACCGAGTCTTTCCCAGGGATTCCTATGCTCCGAATGAAGGCGATTTTTTATCTCCGCAAGGAATTAAGTCCAGAACCTTCGAATATGAAGGTAGGGAAGTCTGCATGTTGGAGCATCTCAAAATCACAAAGGCCAAAGAGAGGTACACATCTCGGAAGGTCTTCAGGACCCACTTCTATTGGGATGGCCAGGGAAAGAAAATCGTGATCGGGCATGTCGGGCGCCACCTCCCCCCGTGACGCAACGGATTTGGGAATGCCCTCTGAATCTCGGCACCCTATTCACCCTCCAGATTGTTCAGCCAACCTATGGTCCATTGAAATTAAATAGAATCCGCAAGTAATCCACGGTAACCCGTTGGAGTGTGGATCAACATCACGGAGGGGACTAAGCGCGTCTCGCCCAGCAGCCTTGCTGTGGTTCGATCTTTCCCGGACGGGCCAGAAGTCTGCAGATGGCTATGCCATGTCCCAAGGAAGTACAATCCGTCGCCGCAAGTCCGGCTGTACTCGGCCAAATCCTTCTCTAGGTTCTGGACTCCCAGCACGAATTCTGAAGCGGACCGACTGCTGTCTGCTGGGGCCGGGAGAACCCCTGTGACATAGAAGGCGCGGGCCACTTCCGAATGTCGGCCAACGAGGATGCCTCCGGTTTCGGACCGCGGCCACCTGGCAACATCCTCCCGAATGGCCTCATTAGCCTGGGCTGAGATACGCACCGTCCAGGCCGTGCCTCCCTCGGCGGGCACCACGACAGACGGCGGCACATCGTGCGATTGCCATCCAAGGCTCAACCCGTCGTCCCCGAGGGAGCCAATAATGATTCGCCCACCGTCATCGGGAAGATCCCTCTTCTGGAAGTCCAGGAGTGCCTTGGCCATCGAAGCCGCAAACATCGATACCTGAGCATCGGACATCACCATGGTTTCGGAGCCGCACCCTTCGCCGACAACCTGACGGCCGGTATTCGGCCCTCGGGTAAAGAATCGCTCTTGGAGACCCGGCGCTTCCCTGGCGAGGTTGTAGAGTTGGGCCTGCAGATCAAGTGTGTTCGGGTTGCGAGCGGGGCCTTCCACGGTGAGGATCCCGAATTGACCATCCGAAAAGAGCGATGTCTCGACGACGCGGGGAGCGCCGTCTTCGTTGGGAACAGAGCCCAAAGCCTCCCGCACGCAGAGTGAGGCCGTAGAATTTACAGCCATCCATGCCTCTCGGGGGAGGAGGTGGGCGCGCGCCTCGGAAACATGGATCTCAGCTGCCGCGTCATGGGTATGGGAGGTCGGCGCGGAGCCGAGGCCCTTCAACGCCTCTGCTAAGGCTACCGATTTCGGGCCCGCCCAGAGGAGATCACCAATCAAAGCTGGCGGGAGAAGCGCGTGGCGAGCGGCGTTGTGGGGAGTCAGTGCCCCTGAATCCACGACATCGCCGGGAGCCCATCCTGCACGGGCAAGATGCACCGCGATTTTCGACCCCAAGCTACCGCATCCGATCTGGACCCACCTTCGTGTCCTTTCCTGGGGATCGAGGCCGGACATCTGCTGGAGGAGCCCATTCGTTATCACTTGGCGGTGCCCTGCAGGGCGAACCTGTGTTTCGCCTCCTTTGGGGAAGGCGTCGGGTGCGTGAAAATCGAGTACATAGGGGCACAGCTCCAGGGGGCTGTCGCATCCGATGAGATGGAAAGGACGGCGGGCGCAGAGCACCAACACCAACGGCCAAGGCCCCCCCGTGGCTTGTGAGTCTAGCAAGCGCTCCAACCAAGAGAATCCTTCGCTTAGCCTGTCCTCGCACCCGAACTCCCGCGCCCTCGCAATGAGCCCGTCTCGATCCACGACGGTTTCCGGCGCGTAACGCCCCGCATGGACTGGCTGCTTGCCATGAAGTGCCTTCGGCCAGACGAGAAGGCCTAGGGAGTGGCCAACTGCGAGCTTAGGATTCTCGCGATTCCTGCGCTTCTCGATCAGGCTCGGGATAGTGCGGGCGTTGAGGGAGAGCTGCTCTCGATGAAGCTGGGCCTGAACACGCCGGAATGACTGACCCCCCTTACGCTCCTCGAATTCGAAATAGTCGAGGCGGAACCAGGCGGTCCCTCCGCGCGGAGCCTGGTCCACCTGTTGCCTCAGGAAATCCGCGTCTGCCACGAGCAGATCTGTGCACGAGTCGCGCCAAGTCGGCTCCCATCCTTGGTTCGGATCAATCAAGGTTCCGAGCGCTGCTCTTTCCAACCACAGCTTGAGCTGGTTGAGGATGCCAGCCATGCCCTCGCGTTGGTGGAATTCATCTAGGTTGCCATAGAAGAGGCAGGGCTCACCCCTCTGCTCTGGTCCAGTCGGGCTGATGTGCGCCAAGGAGCAATCGAACCCTTCCCTCAGGTACACCTTCGGCGCCTTGAGTGGGAAGGCGGCAGGAAACTCCATCGTCACAGGCTCCTCGACGAGAACCCCGTTCGGGCTCTGGCCCGCAGCCTGCCAAGAAAGAAGTAGATCCGGCCGGACACAAATTTCCACTCGAGTGCCTCCGGCCTCGGCCGCTTCGGGAGCGGCCAAGACACGGAAGGCCTGCTGGGCATCGATCAGCTTCAGCGCCCGTATTACGGCGGCGCGGTGGGCTTGCTCGCGAGACATATGAAGGTCACCCCCCGTGCGGCATGGGCTGCTTGCCCACGGCACCCAGGCCCAGGGCTGAGGTGGTCACGGGCGGCGTCACCTTTCTGACGCCGGCGCTGAGCACTTCCAGGACCAGGGGTTCGGGATTCTTCTCGGAGGGGTGTTCCCCCACGCAGACGAAGCTACCGTTCACCGATGCAACGATGGCCTCGTACTCCCGTTTGGCGCGGATGCAGGGCGGGTCGTTATCGTCGTTCTTGATAGGCGCGCTGTTGGCCACGACTACCGCGCCAGCGCGGGTTTGGGAAAGAGCCTTGCGGGCCGACTCGGAGACGGCGGCCTTCTCCTTCAGCTCACTCCAGCTATCGTACGAGAGAGTGTGCCACGAGCAATGATGGGGGGTTTCGAGAACGCTGTAGGTGAGCCAGTCCGGGTGCTGCTTATGGCGCTCCCAGAGCCGCTCCCAGATGGCCACCTCAGCATCTCCACCGGTGAGAAAGCGGCCAGCGTCTTGGTAGCCGCCCGAAGCCAGAGAAATGTTCAGGATCGTGCTGGAGTGGTTCTTGGAGCTGATGTCTTCCTCCGTCTCCTCTTGGTGCTTGGGATGAGGAGCCAGCAGCCGGGCCGAGAACGTCGAGTCTGCCTGGCCGTTCACCTTCGAGAAGACCGCATCGGCCTTTACCAGGATGGCGGTGAGATCCTCGGTCTTGCCGTCCTGGTCATCCCCGAGGATCAGGATCCTGTCGCCGTCGCCGAGAGGCGTTCCTCCACGGAAAACCTTCACACGGCGCTTCGCTTCGGCGTTGAAAGCCTTGGCGTCGTCGCACAGAGTGTGGAGCTTTGAAGCCCGGCGGAACACCATCGGGGACGACCAGATCTCCCGGATGAAGACCTTGTTTGAGGAATTGGGGAAGTCTGCCGGAGCGCCCAGGTGGAAATGAGTTTGCATCCCCCGGCAGTGGTCCTGGTCCGGGTGGCTCAGGAGAAGAGCGTCTACGTAGAGGCGGTCTTGCGAGTCGCGCTTGAGCCGCTCTTTAAGCTGCTTCGCTACGTTCGGTGTGGCGTCCTTGGGATCATCGGCATTCGCCCTGATGTTGGTGTCGATCAGCACGGTTCTGCCGCTATCGAGTTCGAGGAGAGTCATTGCCCCGTTTCCGACGGGGAAGAATGTGAGTCTGGCTGCCATGTTTACCTCCTGGGGTCCTGGCTGCTGGTTGCGGGTCGGCAAAATGAGCCCGTATCAAAACTATACGCATGCTTTTTTTATAGTCAAGTAACTATTCGCACGATAGAATTCAGACAGGAACCCAGGGAGCCGGTTGTGGAACCTTCGAATCAAGCAGGGAAGCGCCGGTGGGGCCAAGATCGTCGGCTAGAGTTCATTGATGTCCGGCTACAGTTCGACGGACGCATCAACCGGGGCGATCTCATCAAGTTCTTCGACATTTCGACCCCACAGGCCTCAGCGGATTTGGGCCAATACCAGGTCCTAGCACCGGCTAACATGCGGTACGATCCGAGCGGTCGCATGTACATCGCTTTGCCCGAGTTTCAACCACTGTTTGGTGGAAAAGCTGCGATCGGGTATCTAGATGAGATCCATCGGCTCGCACGCAAGGTGGTTGAACCCGCTGAGAGTTTCGTGGGATTCGTCCCTCCAACGGGAGTGGTTAAGACCCCTGCTCGGGCTATTGAGGCCGATGAGGTTGCAATCATCGTGCGAGCAATTCGCGATCAGTCGCCCCTTCGGGTCAAATATCAGTCTATGAACCATCCAGCGCCAATCAACTACGTCATATCCCCACACGCACTGGGATTCGATGGTTTGCGATGGCATGTTCGCGCTTGGTGTCACGCACGCAAGCTCTTCCGAGATTTCGCGATAGGGCGCTTAGAAATCGAAGGACCGGATCACGAAGTCAGCGCCATCGATCCAAAATTGGACGTCGGTTGGACAACAATCGTTTCGGTTGTGTTAGTTCCACATCCGAACCTCTCGTCACACCAGCGCAAGATTGTCATCCGGGATTATGGGATGAGCCAAGGTCGTCTGGTCTTGAAGTGCCAACAAGCAATGCTCTTCTACACACTCCGGCACCTGAATCTCGAAGAGCTTTCAGTAATGGAGAATCCCGCACGCCAACACGTTGTAGTTCAAAATCACGATGAAGTGGCTCGGTGGATCCAAGAGGATCGCCCGAGTGACTCGGGAGTGGAACGACCATCTAGGTAACTGGTGAAGGCCTTGATCCTGGGCTTACACGTCGAAGGAAAGACTCATGGGTGATGGTGCATCTCTGAAACAGAAAAACATGCCCTGGCTTGGGGCCTTCCTGGTTTTATCAGGACTCGTTCTTGCGTGGTTTGTTATGGCGATGCCAAATATTCTCGAGGCCTGGAAAGGTATTACCTCGGTTGATCTAGCAAGGGTTGTTCTGGCTTTTTGTGCACCTTTGATCGTGGTGCCAATGAATACCTTTGCCGGACCCCGGCTCAAGGCCATGCTGGTGTTTTGGCGACGTAAGTGGGTGCTACCTGGGCATAGGTTTGTGCACCTTGCTGAAGGGGATTCCAGGATTGATCTATCGCAGTTGAAGCGGAGATTGGGGGGAAACCTTCCTGCCTCACCAAAGACCCAGAATGATGTGTGGTTGAAACTTTACCGTGCTCATGAGGGCAACCCTTCTGTTCGCACCAACCATCAAGAATTCCTCTTGCTTCGGGATTTGACCTGGTTGTCAGTCTGCATCGGCATTATAGGAACTGTGATCCTGGGTATCCATTGGCGTGGTGGCCATTTGGTTTGGATGTACTTAGAAATATACGTTGGCCTTTATCTTATTTTCAGCAATGGGGCTCGCCTGGCTGGGAACCGATTTACCCTTACGGTTGTCGCTTGCGAATCCAATCAAAGCGATGGGAAAACTTCTCTTGTTTATTAATCTCGTCCGAGTATATAAATTCGATAATTAATTTTTCAGATTCATAACCGCCTGAATCATCTCGATTTTATCCATGACAGCTGGCCATTCTTATTCATGGTCATCTCTTGCCCTTGGGATTTAGATAGGGGATTTTCTAGTGCAGGGGAAGGTCCTGTGCTTGATCGCCGCCTGTAGATTATAGTCTCCGTCTGAGGAATTTTTTGAATCAGGAACTCATCTCAACTCTCTTGGAATTCTCCCTGTCCGTTGCGGCCAGGGAGGGTAAGTGGCAATGCGAGTTGGGCGAGATTCACCTTCTGAAACTGGTCTATCTCGCCGACCTGGCCTATGCTCGCCAGCACGAGGGGCAAACTCTCACCGGTGTGCCTTGGGTGTTCCATAGCTTCGGACCATGGGATAAGGCACTTCATCTGTTCCTGGTCGCCCAACTGGCAACCGGCCTCTACCGGACGGAGCGGAAGGGCTCAGTAATGGGCGAGTACACGAGGTACGCCCTCGCCGAGGAGGACGAGGACGTCATTGAGGAGCGGTTCAGAGAACTGGACAGGTCCCTCCCCCACGAGGCCGCGAGCGCCATTGCACGGGCGGTTCATCAGTTCGGGACTGACACCCAAAACCTACTCCATCACGTCTACGGCACCGAGCCGATGCTGCGTGCGGCCCCGGAGGAGCCCCTGGCTTTCAGCGGGTTACGGTCGGGGGGCGTCGCGCCCGATGGCGTGAGCGCGCTCACACCATCATCCGAACCGCCGTCCAGGACCCAGCTTCGGAAAGCAGAAGAGGCCAAGAGACAATCCAAGGTCCGAATTAAGGCCTTGTTGCAAGTGCGTCGGGAGGCACGACAGGCGCAGGTTCAGCGGGTGGATGCTGATCCGGAGTACCTGGAGATCATGAGCCTACTTGGCCAGGAAGACGGAATGGAAACGCCCCAGGCCACAGGCTTGATGGACATTGACGAGGGGTATTGGAAAACGGGGATCAGGAGGCTCTTTGATGTATCCGAGTGATTCGATCCAATCGATCGTGGACTGGTGGGAACCCCAGGATACGAAGCAAATCACCCGCGGCACCCTCCTGAAGGCCCTGGTGCCTTACCATTCCGGCAGTCCGGCACGCCTTGAGGCGGAACGCCTGCCAAATACACCGGGCGACCATGACCGGGTGAAGTTCACCTTGAAGCCCTTCACGGTCAGCACCCCACCCCCTGCTCAGAAGCTCCCCGTGGCGGCTCTACCCCATCACGAGGACGTCTCCTGGCGGCTCGGGGCAGTGAAGCCCCGGCCGGTAATCGTCATCGCGGAGACCCAGATGAAGGTGGATGTCTCCCTTCGGAAGGGTGCGCCCTCCTACCAACATGAAGATTGCTTCCTCGTCGCACCCTTTTTTGGCGCAGACCAAAACGGCCAGCGAGCCGGGTTCCGCCCTGAACTCGTCGATAAGATACGACACTGCACCTATCCACATCTGCTGTGGGACCACCTCCCGTACAAGGGGGCCACCCAGAACTCCATCCTTCGGTTGGACCAACTCCAACCGATTGTCGACCACCACCATTACCGCGTCCACACGGGGGCCTGTCTGACCGAAGATGCGATGGACATCGTGGACGAGTTCCTGCGCTGGCACCTCACCGGGATCTTGGAGCCGGGCAGCATCATCCACGATCTGCGCAAGGAACTTGGACTGTCAGCATAGCCCCAGGTAACGTTCTTTCAGCCGCATCGGAAAACGCCCTCAGTGTCCTGCTAGGCAAAACAATGGATTTCGGGTGGTAAGAAACTTGAGGTGCCAATTTGGCACCTCAAAAAACTCTTCCAGAAGGGCACGCTCTCGCGCTTCAGGGTCAGGGCCCTTCTAAAGGTCAAAATAAGGGCGTCTCTGGGGTGCTCATGGGGCGGTTCGCCACCTCTGGTACCTCGGTGTCGGAGGTTTCGTGGTTGAGGTCTGAGAATTCCTTTACCGCCTCTGCCCTCCGCTCCTGGATCAGTTCATCTACCATGGACGGGCCATCTAAGAGAGTCTGGGGCAGGAGGCCAGTTTCTATGGCCGCGTTGAGTTTCATAAGGGTTTCGACTGCCTTGGGTGACAGTTGCTCTGTTGGGAGGAGTTCCCAAAGGGCAATGAACTCGTCTTCGCAGGCAGCTAAGGAGGCTCTGCGCCGCAGAGAATGCGCTGAGCGGAAGCGATCGATGATGGAGTCTACTTGTCCGGGGTTCACAGGAGAACATTCAGGATTCTGGGAGGATTCTACGCTCATGATGTGGCACGGCCTCCAAAGGTTGTCTAGAAATGCGAACTCGTTACTGATGGATAGGTTGTTGGGGACAACCGAACGACCTTCCGGACCAAAAGGCGGCCAGGCTCATCCCCTTGAAAAAGCAATGAATCGCCCTTTCCCCAACCCATCTCATAAAGCAGATATTCGGGGAGGGTCAATCGTCCGCGAGATCCGATCCGAGTAACCCATCTCCCATCCGATGGCTGAGGAGCGATTCCAGGATTTAGCATTCCCAAGGCGTCTAAGACCTTCATGAACCTGGAACTGCTTGGCTTGGCAGCCGGGCTAAGAAGTACCCAAGCTACATCACGGATTGCTAAAAGCATCGCCTCTGGATCGCCTTCTTCGAGTGCGGCCGAAAGATGCTCTGATGCGATTTTGGCAATGATTCCTTCCTCCACCTCGAAGAGGGAAACGGTTTGACTAGCCCTAGCTTGGGCCAGACTCTTTTCGAGGCGTTCGAAAAATGTAATGGAGGCCAGATTTTCGGTAGTTTCTCCTGGCATGGTTACCTCGATACATCATCCAAAAGCTACTTATAGTCTGTAGACCCATAGTCGTCAACAAACTGAGCATGAGGCCGTGCCACCACGGTCTCGCAACCTTTCCGCCCGACTAATTTTCGCCGCAAATTTGCGCCGGGCGAGAAAGGAGATGGGTGTCTCTCAAGAGGAGCTCGCCGATCTTGCGGGCCTGCACCGAACCTATGTGGGATCCGTGGAGCGAGGCGAAAGAAACATCTCGATCGACAACATGGAATGCCTGGCCCAGGCGCTCAAACGGGAGCTAATCCAGTTGCTCGTTCGTGATTGATTCGCCAGAAAAATCTCCCCGAGTCGTTGAGGACCAATTTGAACGCATCGGAGGCTAGGAATGGGCACCGACCCTAACCCTCCCTCCGCAAACCCTCGATGGGGTCATGGCCGATTTGCTGGCTACTTTTGCTTGAACTGCTCACGACACCACCTTCACCCCCCTCTGGGTCCCTCTGGGGCAGAATTTGTGGTGGACTATCCGGCCGGGATTCTCAGCCCTGATTCTTACTCCTGGAGGATCCTCGCTTCGGTCTCGGCTTCTGCTCTTCCATTGGCTCGCTTCTCTCCCTGGGTTTCTGTGGAATAGGCTGGTCCAAGTCCTCCCCCGTAAACCCTTTGAGCTTCGCGTTGTACGCCCACCGCTGGAACATCAGGTCATAGGCCTGGACAATGTTCTTCAGGTGATTCACCTCTTTTTGCAAGCGATCACGCTTCTCAAGGGCTGCGATAACACCAAGAGACCCCTTCTGTTGCTCCTCCTTCTCCACCCGGTGCCGGAGTTCCTTCCTCCGTGCGATCCAGAGGAGCCGGATCCGCTCATGATTCCACAGCGCTTGCCGCGTATAGCGATGCCCAGTGATTTGCTCCACCGCATCCAGAAACGGATCCCAACTTAAGCGGCCCCGCCACTGCTCCAGCAACTTCACGATCTCCTGCTTGCGGCCCTCCTTGAGGTGGATCGGGGAGGCCCGCTTCTTGGTCTTAGATGGGTTCATTCGTCACTTCCTCCAAAGAGAAAGAGAATTTCTGGGTGATGTTTGCGGATGCTCTGGAGCTTCTCAAGGGCATGCTCTAACCTATCCAACCAAGCTCTATCCCGCCCTTCCTTGCGGCCGCATTCAACGTGGAGTCGAATGCCGTTTACCACCGGGTCGTAGGGGTCCTGCCTAGGCGCATGCTTGAATACGCTGAATTTAGGAACCGCTGGATTATTTATAAGGCTCTTGACCTGGCGGCAATACACCACTCGTGGCAATAGCAACCCCTCAATGTGCTCACGCACGCCATACCGCCCCTGCTCTGCGGCCTCTGTCGCGTGGAGGAAATTGGCCTCCTCTGCGTCGCACGCAGCCAAGATGTTCCGGTCCCACTCCGGGATCCCTTTGATGCAGATGTGGTCCTCACAAAACAGGCAGTCGCGGAACTCCGTGCAGGCCTTATCTACGAAGTTGTGTATGCAGCAGCCTTTGTCAGTGATATGGGCGTACCCAGTGCGCTTTGCCGCCTCGATCCCGGCCAGTGTCTCTTCATAGGTCATTGGTCTTTTCGGTTCAAACGCCATCACCTCGCCGTACACACTCCGCTGGACTGAAACGATCCTGGTCTGGGCGACTCTCTCAGCGTCCGTTCGGTCGTCGTAACTCTCCTCCTGGGAAATATGCGCTCGCCCGGCTTCTCTGTTCATCCAGGACCGCGCCACCCCGTTGGAGAACGCGACGGTTTCTAATTTGTGACGAAATTGATGAGATCGGATCCGCACCGCGGACCCGTCCTTTTCGGCCAACTCATGACGATCTACCATGACATCGAGGGCGCGGTAGTAAGTTGCTACATTTGGCAGCGCGAACATGATTGAAGAGGTCGTGCAATTCGGATGGAACTCTCCTTCACGTGTCAGAATTATCATGTCGCTGTATTTGAGGTTCTTGCCCCGATTGAACCAGGGGAAGCCGTTCGGGAGGTCCGATAGCGCTGCCCTCTCCAAGTCCTTGAAGCGGATGCCCATCTCCCCCGTTCCTGGGTCGATGACCGGCACGAGGCCTCTGCGCCGGGCCCAATTGTTAGAATGTAGAAACCCTTTCGCAGCCACGTTTCGAATGGCCGCCGCCTCGGCCACTGTGAGGATGGCCTTTCCCCGCAAGTTCTCCAAGTTTGGCGGGAGAAAGATCCGGCCGGGATTATCCTCGTACCATTTGGCCAACGCCCGGGCCGGAGCGCTGATCTCGATGAGCCAATCAAAGGCTTGTCGGATTACTGGGACGAAAGGGTCGTTCGCAAGAAATTCCTTAATGAGCGGCTTAGCATGCTTCTGTGGCCACCACCTCAGGCCAAAGCGCTTCTGGCCCTGGACCTCCAGGTCCACGAAGTAATTTTCTCGGAGAAACCAACACTCTCCAAGGCGGGCCGGGCGGGGCGAGAGGAGTCCGTTGATGGCCGATACCCATTTCTCACGTGGGCTTTCGGCGCGAGCGAAACAATAAGCCATAGCGCTCATGGCCTCTGGGGTTGGCAACATATTTACTCTGGCCTTGTCTCCCTCAGGACCTACCTTTTGGCGGTTATCCACATGGCGCGGAATAACCCCTTTCCATGTAAATCGCCTGATACATAAACCAAGGTCCTGAAGGTTTACCACTAGCTGGTTCAGGATGAGGCAGAGTTGGTATTTCGTAGCGGCATTCCAAGCGCCGTTTCGAATGGAGGCATTGATGGCCTCGCACACGTCCTCGGTCAAGGCCGTGATGCAGGGAGGCTCCGTTTGACGGGCCACGATGAGCTCGTGCTCAACGCATCGGAGCACTGGGAGCCAAAATGATGCGAGGGGGCTATGCGTACTCCAATTATTCGTTCCTATCAGGTGGAGGACGTAGGCCTTGGTGAAGGTGAGGAAGGGCTGATCTAATGGCCCCCTTTCTCGCTCCTTTCTCCCAGCGACCTGTTTAGTAAAGCACACCCCCAGCTTCGAGTTGCCTTGAACTGCCTGGAAATACAGGCCGCGAAGGTCCCAGGAGTTTTCTTCGAAGTTCGCCACGTTTGGAAGCAGCAAGGCGAGCGGTCGGTAGTGTTCTATGAACTGTCGAAGCCGCTCCTGGGCCTCGACCTCACCCAATGGCGTGAAAGGTCTGATGGTCTGCGTCACGGAATGATCCCCTTTTCGCGCAGTATCATCTCTTTCTCTTGGCGTATCTGTTCCAGGGTCTTGCCCATCTCCCTCAGCCGTTCCTGCACCATGGCGATGACCTCACAGATTGCCTGCACCACTGAATCCTTTGTGAGGAAGCGCAAGCCGTCTCCCGCATGCTCATCGAACCGCACCCTCTCTTCCAGCACGTCCTGGAGAGCCCCTTCGTGGTCGCCCTCCATGGATGCGACAAAAAGCGGGCATACGTAGCAAGCGTACGGTTTCAGGCCGCCGCACTTGCGAGAAGCCTCGCAACTGCCCACTGCAGGCTCGGGGCAGTCCTTTTTGAATACTGCCCGAAACACCATCCGCTGAGGATCTGGGATATCTCCAGGCAGACCGATCCGGCCCATGTATGCGCTTGCCAGTGGTGTCAGGTACCCTGCCTGTCGCCGCGTAAAATCCTCCAGTACCTCCGGGCTAACAGCCGCGTACACCTCCTGGGTGCGCGTGTCCCCATGGTCCAGTAGCGCCGCGATGGCGACTGGGTCCAGACCGCTGGCCCGCGCCAGAGTACCCACCGTGTAGCGGTAACGCCGACTGGTCAGTTGAAGAGCTTCCCCAGTCCGCATGGACAACACGTTCAACCGATCGGCCACAATTTTGGACTTGTGCAAGAGGCGGCCGGTGGTGGAGTGGTAGGTACGGATGGGCTCGGTATTACCCGGATCTACGAATAACGGAAGTTGATTTCCACAGCCAAGGCCTGCATATCTCTGCTCCTGCGCCTGGCAGTACGCCTCCAACAGTACCCCAAACTCTGGTAACACTCTCCGGGTGTAGAAGGACTCCCTGAAACGCCCACCATGCTGCTTGACACGCGGAATGTGAAGTTCGTACTTCACGAAACCGTCGTTTCCGGTGCTCTCAAGGTCGCAGACCTTGAGATCGGACAGGTTGCTGACACGGGCGCCAAAGGAAGCGAATAGCCAGATGAGAATGTAGTCCTCTATACTCACTTCGGCCCGGACGAACGCCGCAATCAGTGCCCGCAGGAAGGAGTCCAATTCGTCCATTGTCAGCGGGCCCTTCACCGGGTGCCATGTTCTTGCCGCCTCCCCTGACTCGTTCTTACCGGGCTTGATAGTCTTCAGGTACTCAAGGGCGTCATCTGTTATGGAATGGCCGGGGATCCCGTGCAGAGCAAGTGCGGGAGAAAGAATCTTGAGTCCTTTGAACCAGTACTTCCGAGCAGGCGGCAGGGAGAACCAACAAGCCTCCAAGTCGGCCCTGGTGATCTCCTCGCAGGGCTTGGCCATTCGCCTTATCAAAGGGTCCAGGCCCATACATAAGTAATTACTGATGGTTTTAGGCTTAAGTGTTCGGTTTAGGGATACCAACGCCAACTTTAGGCTTTGGAGGAAGGCAGGTGAGCTGGCATGTCGGTACTTCGTAAGGTCGAGCTTCTGCACCCTGGTTGAGGAGACCGGCCACACATCCTCTCTTGGGTCGTACCACAAGCCACTACTGTTAGTAGTTCTTTCGGGCAGTGAATATTTCAGGAGGACGCTCTCGTCAAACATGCACGGTTCCTTCCATTGCCTCAATCGCCTAATGGGCAAGGTTCTTCATACGGTCCATAGCACCCTGGGCCTCCTTCGCGACAGACCACATACGCCTTTGCACTTCCAACGAGCACTCGTCTGCTCGCTCTTGGATGTAGGGCTCGTTATAGCGCTCGTTCATAGCACTCGACATCTTCCAACCCATAAGTGTCTTCCGCATCTGCTCAGCCAGATCCTGAGGGATGCCCTTATCCTTGCAGACTAGTGACCACTCGTAGTTCCAGGCATGTCGGAGGTAGTGGGGCGTGAGCTTCACCGGCAGCCCAGTGACGTTTTCACGCAGTTCACGGAACACCTTCTCGAGGGCGGACATGCTAATCGGCCTGCCACCCTGCTCTGAGACAAGCAGGTACGGATGATTTAGGGCTTGATCGTGCCGATTGCGGACTTTGTTCACGTAGGCCTTGAGGAGGCTGACCAATTCCAGTGCCATGACCCGTGCGCGTGTCTTCTGATGCGGCGCGTACCGTCCCCGAGGGTCCTCATGGTCGTCCGGACGACGCGCCACTGCCAGCACCTGCGCCCGGAAATCAATGTCCTTCACCTTCAGTGCGGCCAATTCCCCGATTCTGAAGCCGAAGGTGAACAACATGTGAACTAAGAGATGGTTTCGAGCCTGTACCGCCTTGGACATCCAGGGGTTATCGGGATGGTCTGGTAGGGTGACCTCTAGCAGCCGAAGAACGCCATCTCTGTCG
Source organism: Geothrix sp. (assembly GCA_030824075.1). Lineage (GTDB taxonomy): Bacteria > Acidobacteriota > Holophagae > Holophagales > Holophagaceae > Geothrix. Next base: position 16,097 of record JAVBYJ010000009.1, on the reverse strand, counting down.
TATTTTCGAGGGGCCTCAGTGTTGTGATCGTGACAGATTGGACGCTTCTTTAGGAGACGCAGGATCATCTTCTGCAGTTCATTTTCGTGGATCCGTTTAATTAAGAATGGGGCACGGTTAACGCCCTCGGTGCCGAGCCAACTCAGGTAGTCCGTAATGAGGTTTAACCGAACGGCACTCGTCCTGTTCGCCACAAGAGGGGCCTTCGACACCTTTGGAGCGAGGAACTGTTCGACGTTACCAGGTCGCGAACGCCAGGGTCTGGGCTGGCTCACCCCCCGAACCTGAACACTAAGTTCGTCGGCCAGGGAGTTCAGTTCCCAATCGAGAAGCCAGGTCCTGTCCAGGAAGCGCCTGTCTATAGGCAGTTCACGTTTTTCTGCCCAGGCGTAGAGGCGGCAGAGAGTGTTGCCGTATGCGGCGAGAGTCCCGAAGGCGACACCACGGTTCCTATGTGCGGTTAGGAGGTAGAGGTTCGGCCACCACAGCGGCAGACCGTCTGACCCTACGATCAATGGGTGTACCTCCCCATCGGGGGCTACAGTGGCTCTAAGGGTGTAGGACATTTTACATTCTCGTTCTGGTCAAAATAACCACCTCCAAAAATTACGTCTTCAACAACGCATGCGCAATGTATTTTTTACTTAAAAATAGGGAGTTTTTTAAATATATTTTTACCAAATTATTTAGGTATAAGAATCTGCGCCATGTACCGGGGCAAGCGCTACCAGGTGCGGCCGCTGGCTGAAGTCCTGGCGGACATCTCCGAGGCCGGTGCCCGGCTTGCAGAGGACATTCGACACGTCTTCGTCGCCGATGGTGACCCCCTGGGCATGGACCTCGACCATTGGGAACCCATCCTGCTCGCCCTGGCCGCCGCGTTCCCCCGCCTGCGGCGCGTCAGCACCTACGCCACGGCCCGCAACCTGCTGGAGAAATCGCCGGAGGAGCTGAAGCGCCTGCGAAGCCTGGGACTCTCGCTGCTCTACATCGGCCCCGAATCCGGGGATGACGCGACCCTTCGCCATATCGCGAAGGGGGCCAGTGCGGCGGAGCACATCGAGGCCGCCCGCAAGGCTCGCGAAGCCGGGATGGAGCAATCGCTGATGTTCCTGCTGGGTGCCGGTGGGTGCGGGCGCAGCGAGGAACATGCGCGGGCCTCCGGCCGACTGGCCACAGCCATGGATCCCCGCTTCCTCTCAACGCTGACCCTGACGGTCGTTCCCGGAACCCCCCTCGCCAGGCTGGAGGGTCAGGGGCGCTTCGAACTTCCGGACGTCCTGGGGTTGCTCACCGAATTGCGCTGGTTCGTGGAAGAGGCCCACCCCACCGCTGCCATCTTCCGCTCCAACCACGCCTCGAATTACCTGCCCATCGGCGGTCGGCTGCCCCGGGACCGGGAATCGATTCTCGCCAGCATCGACGAAGCACGCGCGGGTCGGTCACCGCTTCGACCGGAGTGGGCGCGCGGCTTGTAACGCGGGGTCACCCCCGGCCCACTTGGTCATCAAAACCGATGCAGATATCGCCTGATATCGTAAAAAAACATCATAAATACTTGAACGACAAGTAATGGTAAGGTCTTCGCATTGCTGCGGTTTTCCAAGCCGAGGGTCCCATGAAGATTGCCGTTCCCAGGGAGATCAGGGCGGACGAGACCCGCGTCGCGCTGGATCCGGAATCCTGCAAGAAACTGATCGCCCTCGGCCTGGAGGTCGCGGTCGAAGCTGGCGCGGGCGCCGCGGCGTGCTTTTCCGATCAGGCCTACCAGGACGCGGGCGCCACCCTTGTGCCGGACGCGCCGACGCTCCTGGGCGGGGCCGATTTCGTGTTGAAGGTGAACGCCCCCCAGGCCCGGCCCGACGGCGCGCACGAAGTGGATCTCATTCGACCAGGGGCCCTGCTGCTGGCGTCGCTCTTCCCCACGCGCAACCTTGAGGCGGTGAAGCGAATGGCCGAGCGGCCCCTCACCACTTTTTCCACCGACTGCATTCCCCGCACCACCCGCGCCCAGACCATGGACACCCTCTCCAGCCAGGCCAACCTCGTGGGCTACAAGGGGGTGCTGCTGGGCGCCATGGAGCTGCCGAAATACTTCCCGATGTTCATCACCGCGGCAGGCACGACGCTGCCCGCCAAGGTGTTCGTCATCGGCGCGGGCGTGGCGGGTTTGCAGGCCATCGCCACCGCCAAGCGGCTCGGGGCCAGCGTCACCGCCACCGATGTCCGCCCTGAGGTGAAGGAGCAGATCGAGTCCGTGGGTGGCAAGTACGTGGGCATCGATCTCAAGCAGGGAGCTTCGGCGGGGGGCGGCTATGCCACGGAACTCTCCGCCGAGGACAAGGCCCTGCAGGCCAAGCTGCTGGCGGATCACTGCGCCCAGGTCGATGTGGTCATCACCACAGCCCTCATCGGCGGGGTCTTCGCCCCCAAGCTGCTGGATGACGCCATCGTGAAGAGCATGAAACCCGGGTCGGTCATCGTGGACCTCGGGGCCGATGGCGGCGGCAACTGCACCCTGTCGAAACTGGGCGGCACCGTGGCTGTGGGCGGCGTGACGATCCTCGCGCCGCTCAACCTGCCGGCAACGATGGCCACCCACGCCAGCATGTTGTTCTCGCGCAACCTGCTGAACTTCATGACGGCCTTCTGGGACAAGGAGACCAGGCGTTTCAAGCTCGACTGGGACGACGACATCCTGAAGGGCTGCGCCGTGACCCACGAGGGCCAGGTGGTCCACGGGCCCACCCTGAAGGCACTGCAAGGCTGATCCACGAAGACGGAGGAACGGCGTGATAATCCTGATGGCACTTTCCGAGAATGCGGCCCCGGTCGCCGGTGGCGGCCACGGGGAGCTCGACTTCATGGGCGCCCTGTTCGTCTTCATGCTGGCCACCTTCATTGGCGTGATGGTCATCCAGCGCGTGTCGCGGCTGCTGCACACACCCCTCATGAGCCTCACCAACGCCATCTCGGCCATCGCGGTGGTGGGTGCGCTCATCGTGTCGGCCGGGAAGGACTACCCCGGCTACATCACCGCCCTCGGCCTCATCGCCATCTTCTGCTCCACCACCAACATCGTCAGCGGCTTCCTCATCACCGACCGCATGTTGAAGATGTTCAAGAAGCGGGAAGGAGGCTCCATCTCGGCGAGCAAAGGCGAGCCGGAGCACGCATCGCGTGCGATAGGTGGAGTGGCCAAATCATGAGCGCCGATACCCTCGTCCAGCTGCTCTACCTCGTATCCACCGCGCTCTTCATCATGTCGCTCCGGTGGATGAGCGATCCGGAAACGGCCCGCAAGGGCGTGTTCTCCGGCGTGGCGGCCATGACGCTGGCGGTGGTCGGCACCCTGGCGGGAGTCATCGCCACCGGCGGCACCCACTACTGGTGGATCCTCGGCGCCTTCGCTGCGGGCGCGGCGGTGGGGTATCCGCTGGCCCAGGTGCCCCTGACCGCCGTGCCCCAGCGGACGGCCCTCTCCCACGCCTTCGGCGGCCTGGCGGCGGGCCTGGTGGGCACGGCCAAATACTTTCTCTACTTCGGTCAGCACAACGAGGCCGCCCTTTCCCCGTTCATCGTCATCGCCCTGGTGGCCGAAATCCTGCTGGGCTTCCTCACCTTCACCGGCTCCATCCTGGCGGCGGGCAAGCTGCAGGAAGTGAAGTGGATCCCGCAAAGGCCGGTCACCTACCCCTTGCAGAATGTGAGCAACCTCGCGCTCTTCGCGCTGGCGCTGGCCCTGGGCGTGGCACTAGTGCTGCACCCGCTGGCGCCATGGGCCCCTTGGGCCTTTGGCGGCATCATCCTGCTGTCCCTGGCCTTCGGCGTGCTGCTGGTGATCCCCATCGGCGGGGCCGACATGCCCACGGTGATCTCCATCCTCAATGCCTACGCGGGCCTGTCCGCCGTGGCCATGGGCTTCGTGCTGAACAACAAGCTGCTGATCACCGCGGGCGCCCTGGACGGCAGCTCGGGCCTGATCCTGTCGATCATCATGTGCAAGGCCATGAACCGCTCCTTCTTCAACGTGCTCTTCGGCGCCTTCGGACAGGCCCAGGCGAAGGCCGCAGGCGGCGAAGAGAAGGCCTACAAGGAGGACACCATCGAGAGCGCCGCCCAGGTCATGGAGCAGGCGAGCCTGGTGGTGATCGTGCCCGGCTACGGCATGGCCGTGGCCCAGGCCCAGCACAAGGTCCGCGAGGTCTATGACCTGCTGAAGAAGCGGGGCGTCACCGTGAAGTTCGCCATCCATCCTGTGGCGGGCCGCATGCCGGGCCACATGAACGTGCTGCTGGCCGAAGCGGAAATCCCCTATACCGATCTGGTGGAAATGGACGAGATCAACGGTGACCTGCCCCAGGCCGACGTGGCACTCATCATCGGCGCCAACGACGTGGTGAACCCCGCGGCCCGCTCCGACAAGACCAGCCCCATCTACGGCATGCCCATCATCGACGCCGACAAGGCCAAGACCATCTACGCCATCAAGCGCTCCAAGGCCCCCGGTTTCGCAGGCATCGACAACGAGCTCTACTTCCTGGACAAGACCTTCATGCTCTTCGGCGACGCCAAAAGCGTGGTGGGAGAACTGGCGCGAAAGCTGGCGGGCGAGGGTGGGCACTGAGCGCTGATCGCGCCTGGATACTTGATGACAGGCGGTTGGGATTTGGGCCCGATCGCCCTACTCGTCCATGAACCGCGCAAACTCGCTCACGGCTGCCCGCTCGGTCCCCAGGCTGTTCTCCACGGCTTCCGGATCCGCGTAGCCCAGCGCCATGCCGCAGACGAGCATCTGCTCGGGCCTGAAGGATAGTTCTTCTGCGATGACGCGGTGGAATTGGGTGAAGGCGGCCTGGGGACAGGTATGCAGGCCCCGGGCGCGGGCAGCCACCATGATGTTTTGCAGGAACATGCCGTAGTCCAGCCAACTGCCCTGCTGCATGGCCCGGTCGATGCTGAAGATCAGACCCACCGGCGCGTCGAAGAAGCGGTAGTTGCGACCATGCTGGCGGTGCATGCCCGCCTTGTCGGTCTTGGCGAGGCCGAGCAGGGCGTAGAGGTCCCAGCCCACCTTGCGACGACGCTCGATATAGGGCGAGGTCCACTCCTTGGGGTAGTAGTCGTACTCCCGCTCATGCTGGGCCAGCTCGGCAGGGTTCTCGTAGATCGCGCCGATGCGGTCGCAGAGCCGCTTCCTGGCGGCGCCCGTCAGCACATGGACCTGCCAGGGCTGGGTGTTGGTGCCGGAGGGCGCCCGGGAGGCGACCCGCAGGATGTCTTCCACCGTCTCGCGCGACACCGGCGCCGGCAGAAAGGCCCGCATCGAATGGCGGCTGGTGATGGCCGCGTCGACCGCGGCGGTCTGCGCCTCGCTGGGCGGGTCGTACAGGCTCATGGTGCCCTTCCTTTCAGCGCTCAGCGCAGTCCATGCTTCGCCTTGAATCCGGCCCATTCCTGCTTGGCCTTCAGGAAGGCCTCGACATCAGGGCAGAGCAGGAAGGGATTGCTGCTTCGCTCCCAGGCGAGGGTGGAACTGGGCCGGGCGCCGTAGTCGTGGCCGGGCCAGATCGTGGTGTGGGAGGGCCACTCGCGGAGCAGCCGCTGAAGGCTGTTCCATTCGGTGCGGCCATCGGCTTCGGTCTGGGTGCCCCCCACCTTGCCCACGAAGAGCAGGTCGCCCGTGAAACCGGCGTCCTGGCCCTCCACCAGGAAGGCCAGGTGGTCAGGGTAGTGGCCGGGAACATGCCAGACCCGGATCGAAAAGGCCCCGAATGGGATGCGGTCCCCATCCTGGAGCGTGAGGTCGAGCGGGCCAGGATGCCCCGGACCGCCCGCGACCAAGGCCCCCGTCAGGGCCTTCGCCCCTTCATTGCCATTGGCGTGGTCCGCATGGCCATGGGTGTTGAGGATGTGGGTGACCTTCAGCCCCTGGACCTGGGCCCGCTCGACCACGGCCTCCGGGGTGTAGGAGGGGTCGATGAGCACACCCGCACCCGCTTCCCGGTCGCCCAGGAGGTAGCCGAAGTTGCGGTCGCCGCCGACCCGGATCTGCTCGAAAATGAAGCGCATCGGTTCCCCCAAGGCTTCTTCAGGATCGCATCACCGAGCTTCGTCCGCTCGATCACCCCTTTCGCGCGACCGGGCATCCTCCCGCGCTGCATTTTCCGCAGGTGCTGCCTCCCGAATTCGGGGTGCCTCCCCCACGCACCTCCTGAACGGCACCATGGATGAAATAGAGGGCCGCCAACCCGGCAGCCGTCATGGCGATGAAAAGTTGAGGATTCATGACCACCTCACGCGAACCCAAGGGCGCGGCCTGTGACCACCGTCAGCCAGGCCAAACCCCACCCGAGGACGAGACCGTAGCCCACCGTGAAGGCCGCCCAGCCCCAGCTGCCGGCCTCACGGCGGATCATGGCGATGGTCCCGATGCAGGGCGTGTAGATGAGGGTGAAGACCATGAAGGCCAGGGCCGTGAGGGGACTCAGGCCCGAATGGTCGCGCAGGGCCACTTGCAGAGGGCTTAGGCGTTCGCCCACCTTGGGCTCGTCGCTCGCCTGATGGATGACCGCCATGGTGGAGACCACGATCTCTTTCGCCACAAAACCTGCGGTCAGGGCGATGACATCCTTCCAGGCCTCGGGGCGTTTGTGGTCGGGATCCAGGATGGGCCGCAGGATGGGTTCCACTTTCTGGCCCAGCCGCGCGGCCAGGCTCGTGTTGACGATCCGGCTCTCATGCGCGAGTTGGATGGCCCGCAGCCGCTCCTCGGATTCGGCGGCAGGCAGGTTCAACCCCGCCACGGACTGCCGCTGCTGCTGGTATTCGAGGGTCCACTCGCGGTTGGCGATGCCCGGATAGCGGGACAAGAACCAGATCAAGGTGGCACCCGCGAAAATGGTCGTTCCGGCGCGGGTGAGAAAGATGGACCCCTTCTCCCACATGTGGATGAGCGTGGCCTTCAGCACCGGCAGGCGATAGGGCGGCAGTTCCATCACGAAGGGGGAACTGGGTCCGCTGAACAGGGCGCTGCGGAGCATCCGGCCCATGAGCACCGCCAGGGCCAGGCCCAGGAAATGCATGGCGATGATGGCCAGCGCCGCCTTGAAGGGCGTGAAGAAGGTTCCGGCGATGACGATGTAGACCTGCAGGCGCGCCGAACAGCTCACCAGGGGGGTGACGAGCATCGTGATGAGCCGGTCCTGCCGGCTTTCGATGGTGCGCGCCGCCTGGATGGCCGGCACGTTGCAGCCGCTGCCCATGATGAGGGGGATGAAGCTTTTCCCATGAAGACCCATGACGTGCATGAGCCGGTCCATGATGAAGGCCGCCCGGGCCATGTAACCCGTGTCCTCCAGGAAGGCGATGCAGCCCATGAGGATCATGATCACGGGGACGAAGACGATGACCGCGCTCACGCCGGGGATGACCCCGTCCACCAGCAGGCTGGTCAGCTCACCCGCGGGCAGGCGGGCTTCGGCAAAGCCAGCCACGGCCTTGAATCCCTCCGCAATCCAGTCCTGGGGAATCTTGCCAAGGATGAAGGCCAGGGAGTACATCAGGGCCAGAATGCCCAGGAAGATGGGGATCCCGAGCACCCGATGGGTGAGGACCGCATCCAGCCGGGAGGTGGGTGTCCTTTTTTCATCCGGCGCCGTGGCGACTTCCGTCACCAGTCCGTGAGCGAACCCGTACCGACGCTCTGCCACGAGGGTGGCGCCGTCGGCACCGAGGTGCGGCTCCAGAAAGGCGAAGCTCTTGGACAGCTGCTGTCCGATCGCTTCGCTGGCATGGCTTTCGGCCACCATGCGCTTGGCCTCGACATTGTTCTCCAGCAGTTGCAGGGCCAGCCAGCGCGGTGGCATGGTGGCCTCAAGCTGCTCATCCCGGCAGATCTCGGTCTGAAGCTTGGTGAGTTCGCCTTCGATATCGTGGCCGTAGTTCACGGTGATTCGCCGGCAGCGGTTGGATTCGCCCCGGGCCATGGCGGCCAGGAGGGTCTTGAGTTCCGTGATGCCCTGCTCCCGGTTTCCCACGGTGGGGATCACGGGGCCGCCGAGCAGCAACTCCAGGGCCGGTACATCAACGCGGACGCCCCGGTTCTCTGCGTCGTCCACCATGTTCAACACGAAGGCCACGGGCTTGCCAAGTTCCAGCAGCTGGGTGCTGAGGTAGAGGTTGCGCTCCAGGTTCGAAGCGTCGAGCACGTTCAGGACCAGGTCCACCTCGGGAGAAGCCAGGAACTGCGAGGCCACCCGCTCGTCTTCGCTGCGGGCAGACAGCGAGTAGGTGCCCGGCAGATCCACCACCTCCATCGTGGTCCCGCCCTGCTCGAAGGTGCCGCTGCGGCGCTCCACCGTGACGCCCGGCCAGTTGCCGACATGGTGGCGTGAGCCGGTCAGCGCATTGAACAGCGTGGTCTTCCCGCAGTTGGGGTTGCCCGCCAGGGCAATGGTCAGCGTCATCAGGCCACCCGGTGCACGAGGATGCAGGAGCTTTCGTCCCGCCTCAGGGAGAGGTGGTACCCCTTGATTACCAGTTCCATGGGATCACCCAACGGCGCGAGCTTTTCGACCCTCAGCCGGGCCCCCCGGATGAAACCCATCTCCAGCAGCCGTTGACGGACCTGACCCTGGGCCTGGACCTCTACCACTTCCCCCTGATCCCCGGGCTGGAGAAGACTTAAAGGGATTGGTAGATTTTGAGTCATAGTCTCAACTCCGTCATTCAGTGTATCTCAGCTCCAGAGTGCAACAAGGGCTCGTTCGCAGGATGTGATCTCCGTCTAAACTGAAGGGCAATGACCCCCTCCAGCCCCCTGACCCTACCCAATGCATTGACCTTGTTGCGGATCCTCGCGATCCCATTCTTCGCCATAGCCGTCTGGTATGGCCACCATTGGCAGGCCTTCCTCCTGTTCGCAGCCGCAGGTTTCACGGACCTTCTGGACGGATTCATTGCCAGGACCTTCAATCAGGGGTCCGCTCTGGGCGCCGTGCTGGACCCGGCCGCCGACAAACTGCTGATGACCACGGCTTTTGTCCTCCTTGCCTGGCGAACCCAGGGCATGACTGCCCCCATCCCCGTGTGGGTGGCCATCCTGGCCATCACGCGGGACCTGGTGATCTCGTTCTATGCCTTCGCCTCGGTGGATCGCCTGAGTGACAGCAAGTTCCACCCGAGTTTCCTGGGGAAGCTCAGCACCGCCATGCAGTTGATCGCGGTATCCCTGGGCCTGTTCTTCAACGCCCTCAGGTATCGGCCCTGGATGGATCCCTTCCTTCCGGAAATGTATTGGATGGTCGCCGCCCTGGTGCTGGCCTCGGGCATCCACTACTTCATGCGTGCCACCCGGAGCGTGGCCACCTGATGGAAAACCGGGGCCGGGTTCCGCTTCGATTCGCGCTGGTCGCGGCCGCGGCCCTCCTGGCGCTATGGCTGCTCCGCCGGGCCTTGGCCCCCTTCTTCGTGGCCATGGTGCTGGCCTACCTGTTGGGCCCGCTGGTGGATCGTCTATCCCGCAGGCTGGGCCGGTCCTGGAGCGTGGTGGCAGTCATGATCGGCTTCGTGGCCGTGATCACGGGCATCCTGATGGCGCTGGGTCCCTGGCTGGTGGATCAGGGCGAACGCCTGGTCGCCTCCCTGCCCCGCTGGAAGCAGGCATTGGACGCGCGGTTCCTCCCCTGGTTCCAGGCCCACCCCGCCTGGCAGGTGCGCCTGGAACAGGGCCTGGACGGCCTGGATCCCGCGCTGCTGTTCCGGGGCCTGCAGGCGACCGGCGGGGGCGTCCTGGGCTGTTTCCTCGATCTGCTGGCCCTGATCCTGGTGCCCTTGATCCTCTACTACCTGCTCCTGGAAGGGTCCGGCCTCGTGCATACGCTGAGGGATTTGGCGCCCCCCCGCCACCGGGAGCGCCTGGACCGCATGGCTGCGGCCATCCATCAGCGCCTGGGCGGCTACATCCGAGGCCAGGCCGCCGTAGCCGCCGCCATGGGTGTGTTCCACGGCCTGGCCTTCACGATCCTGGGCGTGCCCTACGCCTGGCTGCTGGGCCTGGTCGCGGGCATCTCGAATGTCGTTCCCTATTCCCCCTATCTCACCGCCCTGCCGCCGGCCCTGATCCTTGCCTATCTCGATGCCAGTCGCGGTGGCCACCTCCTGTCTATTGCGGCCGTGTTCATCGCGGTGCAGAAGGTTGAAAGCTTCTACTTCACACCGGTCTGGGTGGGCCGCGCCAGCCGCCTCCATCCCCTGGAAGTGCTGCTGGCCTTGACGGCCTTCGGATTCTGGTTCGGCGTACTCGGGCTGATCTTCGCGGTGCCATTGGCGGTGGTGCTGAAGGTCGTGCTCGAAGAGGTGTTGGCAGACTACAAGGCCCATCCCTGGTTTGGAGACGCAGCCTGATAGACTGGTTCTTCCGCGTCGGGAGACGCCGAAGGAGCCGCCATGAGAAAGTTCACCCCCAAGGGGTCTGGAACTGCGCCCACCGCCAGGAAAACCGCCTCCAGTCGTCCGACTGTCCGGGCTGCGGCCCGCCCAGAGGAGCGGCCCGCTCGACGTCCCAGTGACCGAACCACGGCTCGTGCTGCGGCCGTGCCCGAGGAGCGCCCAGCCCGACGCACGGCGACCCGTTCGGAAGAACGCCCCGTGCGTAGGCCGGCAGATCGGGGCACCAGCCAATCCGCAGCACCGTCCGAGGGGCGTCCTACCCGCCGCACGGCCACCCGGTCAGAGGAGCGCCCAACCCGCCGTCCCAGCGGTCGAACCGCCGAACGATCCGCTTCGCCCTCCGAAGATCGACCCCTCCGCCGCACACCTGTGTCTCCCGAGGATCGCCCCACCCGCCGTCCCGTGGATCGGTCCCATGTCCGCCCAGCCCGGCGGCCTGCGGACCGTCCGGCAGCTGCCGCCAAGGCCAAGCCCGCCACCCCAGCAACCCCTCGCAAGACCGGACCCCGACCCGGAGGCGCCGGGCAGGATCGCCTCCAGAAGATCCTCGCCGCGGCGGGCATCGCCAGCCGCCGGGCCTGTGAGCAGATCATCCTCGATGGCCGGGTGCAGGTGAACGGCAAGACCATCACCGAACTGGGCAGCTGCGCCGATCCGCGCCGGGATGAGATCACGGTGGACCTGATCGCCATCGAGCGAGAGGCACCCGTTTACATCCTCATGAACAAACCCAAAGGCTATGTCACCACCGTGAAGGACGACCAGGGCCGTCCCACCGTGATGGCCCTCCTGAAGGGTGTAGAAAGCCGCCTCTACCCGGTGGGCCGCCTGGACTTCAATTCCGAGGGCCTGCTGCTCATGACCAACGACGGAGCCCTGGCCCAGGTGCTCATGGGGCCCGAGCACGAGATCCCCAAGGTCTACCTGGTGAAGGTGCACCGCAATCCCCGGCCCGAGCTCCTGAAGGAATTCCAGGAGGGTTTTCTCCTCAGCGGCCGACGGCTGAAACCCTGCCACATTGAGATCGCGGAGAAGGGTGACAACCCCTGGCTGAAGGTGACCCTCACCGAGGGCAAGAACCAGCAGATCCGCCGCATGTTCGCCGCCGTGGGCCATCCCGTCAGCAAACTGCGGCGTGTGCAGTTCGGCCCTCTGGCCGACCCGCTTCTGAAGCCTGGCGCCTGGCGCTTCCTCAGTCCCCAGGAGATCGCGGCGATCAAGAGCCTGTAGGAAGTTCAGGCCAGGTGGAGGCTCCTCACGGCGAGGAGCACCTCCCGCAGGAAGAACACCAGGGCGGCGACGAAGGCACCCATGGCGAGGATGAACAGCAGGGCCACGGCCACCGCGATGTTCACCTTCATCACGGCGCCAAGGAATACGGTGGCGATGCTGACGCAGACCAGCAGCGCCGCCGTGGTTCCCGAGGTGATGGCCAGGTTCACCAGGCGGCGCCGGCTGGCCAGGGTGCGCATTTCAGCGTGGATGGGCGGGATCCGCTCCTCCGTGGCCGTCTCCAGGCGGTCATTCAGCGCCCGGGCCCGGTCAACGATGCGGGCCAGCCGGGAGGACAGCACCCCGAGGATGGTGCCGAGGGCCGTGAGCAGAAACACCGGCGCCACCGACAGCTGGATGACGTGGGTGATGTCGTAGATGGTCTGATCGGAAACAGGAACAGGCATATCTATAGCTATCAGCTATCGGCGATCGCCTGTCAGCAAAAAGATGTCCCAACTCGCCGATAATGAAGCCCTGAGCGCGAACCGCCGCTACAGCGATTCCTCCTCGAAATCCAGCATGTGCCCGCTCTTGCGGGCCTTGGTCTTGAGGTACTTCAGATTGTGCGGATTGGAGGCCAGCTGGTGGCGCTCCCGTTCGACCTCGATGCCGGCGGATTCCAGCGCACCGATCTTCCGCGGGTTGTTGGTGAGCAGCTTCACATGGGTGATGCCGAAGAACTTCAGCATCTCCACGGCGCAGTCATAGGTCCGGAGATCATCCGGAAAACCCAGCGAGTGGTTGGCTTCCACCGTGTCGAGCCCCTGTTCCTGCAGAGCATAGGCCTTGAGCTTGTTCAGGAGCCCGATCCCACGGCCCTCCTGGCGCAGGTACAGCACCATGCCGCCGTGCTCAGCCACATGGCGAAGACCCTCTTCCAGCTGCTGGCGGCAGTCGCACTTCAGACTGCCCAGCACGTCACCGGTCCAGCACTCCGAGTGGATGCGCACCGGGATGCGGCGACGGGCATCAATCTCGCCCGAGACAACAGCCAGATGCTCCTTTCCAGTGGCATGCTCCAGGAATCCGTAGACCATGAACTTCCCGAAAATCGACGGGACATTGGCCTTGGCGATGAAGGGGACCTTCTCCGCCTGGAGTTTGCAGAAGAGCTCGAGCTTCGGGGCGCTGCTGGGTTCTTTGGGCGACATGGGGATCCAGGGATGAGTGCGGGCATCCCATTGGATGCCGCCCGGGGGAACTTGAAGTCTGAGGCGAGGGTCCCATCGGGGCAACCCCTACTGTCTAATTAATATTTTAGACAATGTCTAACTTGATCTGCCTGAGGACGGCAGCCTCCACCTGCGCGATGAAGACCTCCAGCGGCTGGGATACCTTCGCGCCGGAGGCAAGGCGATGACCGCCCCCACCGAACTGACGGCAGACGGCATTCACATCCACCCGCTCCCGGGATCGGAGGCTCACCTTGGCGCGACCGTCGGTGGTCTCTGAGAAGAGCGCGGCCACCTCCACCCCCTTCAGCTTCCGGGGTTCCTCGACGAGCTCGTCCATATCCTCATGGGTGGCGCCGCAGGCCAGAAGGTCCGCCAGCGTGACCGCCACATAGGCGAAGCGGCCCTCATCGCGCAGCTGGAGCCCACCCATGGAGCGTCCGAAGAGCTTGAGCTTGGCTGGCGTGGCGGTCTGGTAGAGGGCATTGAAGGTGCGCGCCGGATGGACGCCCTGCGCGATGAGATCCGCTGCCGCGTGATGGATTTTGGGCGTGCTGTTGGAGTGTCGGAAGTTGCCCGTGTCGCTCACCAGACCCGCATACAGGGCCTGGGCCATGACAGGCGGCAGGTCCCCTCCGATGCGGGGCCGAACCAAGTCGTAGACCAGCTCAGTACTGGCACTGGCCGTCGGATCCGTAAACTCCGCGTCGAAGCCCTTGGGCGCGTCCTTCAGGTGATGGTCAAGGCAGGCGCGATGAGCCTTGGTCCCCTCGAACGCCGCGAAGAGCGGACCCATGCGGTGAGGTTCCGAAGCATCGATGAGCAGCCACGCATCCGGCCAGGCAGCGAGATCCCGGTGAGCACCATCGGGTTCAAAGGCCTCAATCCAGCCTTCGGGGTCCAGGAATCGCAGGTTCTCAGGCAACGCGGGCGTCACCACGATCCGCGCCTCCTTCCCTCCGGTCTTGAGGTGGACAGCCAGGGCGATGGCCGCCCCCACGCCATCCCCATCGGGGTTCTCATGCGTGGTGAGAAGGACCTGAGTGTGGCCATCAAGAAAGGCGGAGAAGCGATCCAGCATGAATCCTGACCTCGGAGGTCAGGATAGCAGCATCACAGTTGCTCCCGTTTGCTCTCCAGGCTGCCGGGCTTGAAGGCCTTCAGCTCATGCACCACTTCCGCCAGCAACGCGCGCTTGAGGGCGTAGGGCAGGAAGGCACTCTTGAAACCCATGATGATGACTTCCTTGATTTCCTCGAGGTTGAAGCCCAGTTCCTCATGGATGACCTGGAATTCGCGGCTCACGGTGGTGTTCGTCACCATGCGGTTGTCGGTGTTCACCGTGACGCGCAGGCCCAGATCGTAAAAGAGGCGGATGGGATGGTCAGCCATCTTTTTCACGGCCTTGGTTTGCACATTGCTCGACGGGCAGCATTCCAGCGGAATGCGATGGTCGTTCACGTAGTTCAGCAGGTCACCATCCTCGATGAGGCGCACGCCGTGGCCGATCCGATGGGCGCCGCAAAGGTGGATGGCCTGATGGATGCTCTCAGGGCCATAGGCTTCGCCCGCGTGCAGGGTGCAGTTGATGTTGTTCTGGAGCACGCGGCCGAAGGCGTCCTTGTGGCGCTTGGCGGGGAAATTTTCCTCAGCACCGGCCAGATCGAAACCCACCACGCCCTTGTTCTTGAAGGCCACGGTGAGATCCGCCAGGCGCAGCGAAATGTCGGGGGAGATGTGGCGCATGCCGCAGAGAATGACGCCGGTCTTGATGTTGTATTGGCGCTCGGCCTGAGCCAGGCCCTCCAGCACGGCCTGCACAATGGCGTGCAGCGTGAGTCCCTTCTGTTGATGGAGGATGGGACTGTAGCGCACCTCCAGGTAGCGGACATTCTCCTTGGCCGCGTCCTCTGCCAGCTCGAAGGATGTCCGGACCAGACTTTCGTAAGTCTGCATCACCGAAAGCGTCACATCGAAAGCCCGCAGGTACTCCACCAGGGACTTGCAGTCATCCCCCACCTCCACGAAGGGGCGCAGGCCCTCGATGGAGTCAACGGGGAGCTTCACCTTCTGCTGTTCCGCCAATTCGAGGATGGTGGGGATGCGGAGACTGCCGTCGAGGTGGACATGCAGATCCGTCTTGGGAAGGCGTTGGAGGTCTTGAAGGGTCAGTTTGGCCATGGCCTAGCCTAGCGCCATGCGCCGCCCCGGGCTACGAAAGGCGATCCCCCCATCGCCTGCCCATCGGAAGATCCGCCGCGCCGCGTGGCCCCCCCCCGGAGAACAGCCAGCGAGGCCCGGCTCCGCCGGGCTTCGCGAGGGGGCCCGGGGGGAGGCTCCGCCTCCGCGAGTGACACGAGCGGGAGCACGCAAAGCGTGCGTCAGGCGGAGGCGCGAAGCGCGGAACCCCCGGAGAGCATCAGGTGTTCAGCTGGCTCAGCCGGTGGGCGAGGACAGAATCGTCGGTGGTCCTGCTCTGACAGGCCTGACACAGACCGAAGATCTGGTGGCTGTGATGCATGGGCTTGAAACTGAACTCCCGGCAGATCTGCTCCTGGAGCGCCTCCAGGTCGGGCCGGAAAAATTCAATGATGGCATCGCAGTTCAGGCAGATCAGGTGGTCGTGGTGCTCGTTGCTGTGAACGGCCTCATAGTGCGCGTGCTGGTCGCCGAAACTGCTCTTGCGGACCAGGCCGCACTGCACCAACAGATCCAGAGTGCGGTAGACCGTGGCCCGGCTGATGGCCTTGCCCTTCTGCTTCAACGCCATGTGCAACTGGTCCGCGTCGAAGTGGTGGGGCTGGCCGAAAATCTCTTCGACGAGCTCCAGACGCTCGTCGGTCAGTTTCAGCTGGCGGGACCGAAGAAAGCTCTCAAAGCGTTGCTGTTCTTCAGGCCGTTCAATCTTGGGCTTTCGCATGGAGTCCTCGGCCGGAAGTTTAACCGATCTACCCGGAAATCCTGTTTTACAAATACATATGCCGGGTGCATTATAGATATCCTGTATACATAGTGGAGCAATCATGGCTGTCGTTGTTATCGAATCCCCCAACCTATCAGCGGATCAGAAGGCGAGGATTGGTGAGCGGGTCATCACTGCCCTGCAGCACGAGGGCATGGCCCCAGGTTCCATCGTCGTGCTCTTCCGCCCCGAGCGCGGCGACATGTACCTCGATGGCCTGCTTGTGCAGACGCAGA
>JAVBYJ010000085.1 GCA_030824075.1 Geothrix sp. | reverse complement strand
GGTTGGAACGGCGGCGGAGGGCCGGGCGGCCACCGCCTCTGGAACAGCCACCACGGGTTCACGGACGAGTCCCATCACCCCCAGATCGTCGAGGGTGTCCCGCCAGGCTCGGAGGGGTGCGTCCATGGCTTCCAGCCTATCCCGGAACTTCCACTCCAGATCGGGCATCCTAAGGCGTCGGAGCCCATGCATGGTGCAGTCCCCCACAGAAACCCCGTTTGGGACCCAGGAGGCCTTCCATGCCGCCTTTGCCGAGCTTTATCCAAGGCTGGTGAGCTACGGCCGGCGTTATGGGGCCACCTTCCCCGAAGACATCGCCCAGGAGGCCTTCGTCATCCTCATGCAGCGGGAAGAGCGGGTGGAGCATCCCACCGCCTTTCTGTATGGCACCGTGCGAACCCTGTCCCTCACCGAGCGCCGTCCCATGAAGAACCAGAACATCAGCCTGGAAGTCGTCGCCGAACCAGGCCTGGCCGGTGGGGCCGACGATCTGGTGTTGAATCAGGAAGTGCGAGAGCGCATGCGACTGCTTTCGCCCACCTTCCGCGAGGCTCTGTGGCTCTTCGTGGTCGAGGGCCTGTCCATCCGGGAGATCTCGGACATCCTCAGCATTCCCGAGGCCACCGTGAAGACCCGCATCCACCGGGCCAAGGCCCAGCTCAAAGAACAGCTCAACCCTTCAGGAGGCGTGCATGTCCTGGTCTGATCCCGCCCGGCGCTTCGAACCCGCCGAGGATGTCCAGCTGCGGGCCGAGCTCCGCGACCTTCTGGGTCTGGGCCCTGCGGTGGCCACCAAGGCCACGGAACCCACCGTCGAATTGAGGGCCTTGGCCGACGATCTCCGACGGGAAGCCCAGCGCCGCAGCCGCACCGAACGCAAGCGCCCCACCTGGGGTCTGCTGGCCGCGGCGGCCCTGCCCCTGCTGGTCACCTTGGCGGGCCTTGGCACCTGGGGTTTCCAGCAGAAGCAGCGGGCCGATGGGCTGGCCGCCCAGGCGCAGCGTCAGGAACAGGAACTCACCCGCCTTGCCTCCACCCACGCCATGGAAGTGGCCAGGGAGCGTCAGGCCAAAGAGGAAGCCCAGCAACAGCTTCAGTTGGTCGCCCGTAAGGGGGACCGGAAGGCCGAACCCTATCTGGTGATCCCCGTAGAGAAGCCCTTCAGGGTCATGGGCGACGATTACCAGCGGGTGAAGCAGAAGCCTTAGCGGCAGCCTTTCGCGGCGTCACCGGCACGGTCCTGGCATGATCAAGGGCAAGGTGTGCCCATGGCCAGCAATCCCCTGCTTCTCCTTATTCTCCTGCTTTCGGCCCTTGCCACGGTGTTGGCGGGGATGGGTGTCTTTGGCAACAGCCGTCCGCCCGATCCGAGGCTCAACTCTCTGCTCAATGATCTGGACGACATCAAGGGCGTGTTGTCCCAGATCCAGAAGTCTGTTCTGCAGACGGAGCGCAAGCTGGAAAAGGAAATCCAGGCCTCCCGGACCGAAACGCGGGAAGTGGTCGAAAAGCTGGCCGAAGTGATCGACAAGCGCCTGAAGGAGCTGGTGGGTTAGCCATCAGCTGGAGGGTGGATCAGGTCGGATAGCCCTTCCGGGGAGAACCCCCTGAAAGAATCACCCCGCCTGGCTGTGGTTGGCTGGGGTCCAGCCGCGTTCATTGAGCAGCTTCACGCCCTGGATGCGGGTGAGGCGGAAGGCCATTTCCTCCTGGTGGAGGTGGCAGAAGGCCAGCAGGTGGTCCTCCTGGATGGTGCGGGGCGAGACGCGCCGCAGCTGCGTCCGGTGGGCCGCGGGAGGCAGGTAGGTGAGTTCCACCATGAGGGTGTGGCCGGCGGCGTATTCGAGGATGCGCTGCACCTCCTCGGCCAGCTGGTCCTCGCCACCCAGGTGCAGCATGGGAATGCGCCGCTGCACCTCCTGGTAGAGGGAGGGATCCTCGTCATGGAGCCGCTGGAGCGCCGAACGCACCATCTGCTGGACCGGCTCCAGGTGATGGTTCATGCCCTTCTCATCCACGAAGGCCAGGGCCGCGAGCGCCCAAAGGTAGAGCTTTTCATCGGAGTCCACGCTGAGGGCCAGGAAGCGGCCGGGCTTGGGCATGAACCCCGCCTGCTTGAGCAGGGCGTGGGCATTGCCGTCACCGCGGACCTCAAGCACGGTGTCCGAGAGCGACCCCAGCTTCAGGGGCGCCAGCTCGGGCCGCAGCTTCAGTTCGTCGGCCAAGTGGGCTGTGCGGGCCCGCACGAGTCGCACGCCCTGATGGACCTCCACTTCGCCCACGCGGCGGGAGAGGTCCTCCAGCAGCTGGAGCAGGGGCTGCGGCAGGGTCTGGGTGGCCGCACCGAGGCGCTGCCCCAACTCTTCGAGGGGCACGCCGGCATCAAGGGCGCGGACCAGGGTGGCATGGCTCACCCGGAAGCTGCCCATGGCATCGAGGGATTCCACGTCTGCCAGCTGGGCGAGCTGGAGCAGGCGGTGAGGATTCTGAAGCAGCGGGGTCAGCAGCTCGAGGGTGGGCTGCAGGATCATCGGCTGATCGATGTCCAGGGGTTGCCAGTGGGCCGCCGTGCCCTTGAGGTCGCGCAGCAAGTACTCGTGGGCCAGGGCCTCGCCGTGTTCCGTGAGCCGGAGATGGGCGAACCCCTCATCGGCCTGGAGGATGCCCATGCGACCCAGGAAGGGGAGGAACACCGCGCGGGTGCGCTCCTCGTCCAGGGGATGCAGGGTCTTCAGGAAGGCCAGGAAAGGCTGGACGGCCAGGGCCTGCCCCCGGCGTTCCAGCAGATGCTGCATGAGGAAGTGGCGGTCTTCGGCAGGGGGCATCCCCCAGGCCTTCAGATCGTGTTCGAGCAGGCTGGCGAAGGCCCGCTCCGCCACCCAGCGGGGCGGATGGCTGGTCACGGCCGGCAACAGCGTTTCCACGCGCCCGTCGCGGTTCCACAGCAGGCCCAGCCGATGCAGCAGGGTGAAGAGCAGCGTAGCGTCCTGCTCCTCCTGGAGCATGGCGTTGCGCTGCATGAGCAGGCCCAGCTCCTTCTTGGCGGGCAGGCCGCCCTTGAGCACCCGCAGGCCGGCCACGCAGCGCAGCAGGACGCTCGTGAGGGCCAAGGAGAACCGGAAAGGCTCGGCGGCCTTCAGCTTCACCTCTGTGGGGGTCTGGAAGCACAGGGCGCCGTCGTCGAAATCCTCCAGGGCATCGGTCACTCGTTCGGCCACGGCCCAGCCGGTTCCCGTCGGAAGGATCAGGCCCAGATCCCGCAGGACCTCGAGCACCTGGGGATCGGGCGCAGCACTTTCGCCGACGAGGTGTTTCAGTGCCACCAGGGAATCGCTATCCAGATCCGCGAGGGTATCGGACAGCCGCTTGTGGTCCTCCAGGTGGAAAACCATGGTCTTGAGCAGGCGCATCCGGCCTTCGGCCCCGTCATCCCAGCGGATGGGGATCGGCAGGCGACGCCGCTCGCAGATGGTTCGGAGCTGTTCATCCGAGCAGTTCGAGAGGAGCTGGAAGTGCGTGTGCGGCATGGGCACCCGGGTACAGACGATCGACCAGTATCTCACGGAAGGGCGATTCGCTCACGCGCAAAAAGCGCCCGGCACGGCCGGGCGCTTGGACGAACGAAGCGGTTGAGTCTAGCGGCTGAGTTCCTGGCGGTGCGTTCGGCTGGTCACGCCGTTGCTAACCACCAGATCGAAGCGTTTGCCAGTGGCTGGGATGGTTTGCCGACCGCCGGAGAGGATGGCGATGACTTCGCCGGTATCCGCGTCCCGCACCATGGCGGCGGGGTGGACCGTCGCGTCCCAGGTGAGCTGGATCTTGCTCTCCGTCAGGCGCTGGAGATCAGGAGCGGCCCCTACGATCAGAGCGTCGGTGGAGACGGATCGCAGGCTGGTCACCGTCTGTCCACCCCTCAGGATCTGAAGTGCGGCAAGCGAATCCAGTACGGCCGCATCCAGAGGCAGGGCCATGACGAAATGGCGTTCAAGTCCCTTGGGTGAGCAGCCAACCTCCATCAACTCAAGGCGGGTGGTGAAGAGGGAAGCCCCCTTCTGGTCCAGGCACTCCAAGGTGTACTCCCCTTGTGAGGGAAGGTCCGAAGGCAGGGCCTTGGTGCGGAAGGAGGGCAACAAGGCCACCTTGCCATCGGCGTGGACGATACCCCGGACGATGAGGCATTCCCTGGCCAAGGCCTGAGCCTTGGGCAGAGGCGCGTCTTCGGCGCCAAGGTTGAGGAACCCACCCGTGCCGCCCCGGAAGTCGAGGATGCTCTTGTAGACGTAGTCGCTCACCCAGTTGGGTGTGCAGTAGCCCATGATGTCTTTGTAGGTGGCTGGGGATTTCAGCAGGCCCGTAACGCTGTCGTAGCCCCAGACGCCGATGAGTCCGCCCGCATAGGGGTAGGCAGGATCAGGGCTGCCTGCGCCCCCGCAGGGGCTGTGGTTCCGCCCCATATTGTGGCCGGTCTCGTGGGCGAAGACTTCGGGGAACAGGCCACCATCGCTGTATCCGCTTGATTTGTCCCAGCCGATGGCGGTGCGGTATTTCGAGGAGGCCGTTGAGGTGCTTGGAACCCAGCCGAGACCGGCAATGCCAGAGGTGTAACTTACATTCAATGCCCCGTAGTAATAGCGGTCACTGGCGGTGGCAGAATCGGCAAGATGTTTGGCCGTGAGGTCGTTCAGCAGGGTGCTCCAGCTGCCGTCCGAGTTATCCGATGTAAGGGCGGGAACCGAACCGGTGAAGGGGGCGCCGACAGCGACCTCCAGACTGGCGACTGGATACATCTTGGCGAGCCGGGCCACCCACTCGGGTTTGTTGGCCTCGGTGATGTTGCCGGTACCACTGGAGAGCACCACCGGGAAGATCGTGGTCTTGAAGGTGGGAACTGTGGTGCCACTGTACGTGGCCGTGGTCGAGTTGTTCGTTTCGTCCGCTTCCGCCACGACATGTGTGGGGTCCACTTCGGCCAGAACGCTGTAGCCGGTGCCGGTGGGCGTGGTCAGTTCCGTGCCGGGCACCTCTTGGTTCCAGCTGATGGCAAGGGTGCTTTCGTCCACGGCCATGGAAACGCTGGCTGCCGGGGCTGTGATGGTCTTCGGATAGCCAGCCACGGGGACGTTGTTATTCAGGAGAGTGACCTGCACCGTGGGCGTCGCTGTGTTGGTCTGGTTGGCCAACACGAACACCCGGATCAATCCGTTCTTGCCGGCCACGATGGGTACGGTGTTGGCAAGGGTCTGGGTGCTCTGGGTGAGTTGCACCTTGTCGACATGGAGGTCCAGGGTGGCGCTGGCGGTGTTGACGGTGAAGGTCAGGGTCTGCGATCCGCCCGGCGTGGTGATGACCAGGTTTCCCGTGGTGGCACCCACGGGCACCATGAAGGTGAGTTGGGTGGTGCCCTGGGTGGCGAGCGCGATGGGTGAGCCATTCAACGTGACGGTGGTACCTGGGTAGCCGAGGTAGGTCCCGGTAATCACCACGGTCGATCCCACTGGACCCTGGGTGGGGTTGATCGAGGTAACCGTGGGAATCCCATAGATAATGGAGAAGTTCGTGCTGGAGGTGCCGGTGCCCTGCGCATTGGTGATGCTGATGGGGGCGCTACCAGTGGCGGCAGCGGTGGGTGCGATGGCCGTCAGGCCCGTGCCGTCGGTCAGCGTGTAGGTGGCGCTGGCGCCACCTACGGTGACGGCCGTCAGCCCGAAGAAGTTCCGGCCTGAGATCTGGATGCTGGCCTCGCCCGCGACACCCGAGGTGGGGGTGAAGCTGGAGATGATCGGCTTGAGATCCGCCGCAGACGGGACCGAGATGGCGGCGGTGACGTCGTCGAGCAGGAAGCTGGTGGCATTCTGGGCATCTTCCAGACTCTTGAAGGAGAGGCGAACGACCTGCCCCTTGTAGGGCAGCAGATCCACTGTGTAAGCGGTGTAGTCGGCGGCATTCAGGTTGGACTTGGTGAGCAGGGTCGCCAGCACGGCGTCGCTGGTGCTGAGAGCCGAGACGGTGAAGGTGTCTGTGGCCGTCGTGCCGGTCTCACTCGTCAGAATCTTCACGTAGAAGGTGACGGTCGCGGTCAGGGCCGTCGGGGGAACATAGAGGTCCTGAGTGATCTGATCCGAATTTACGGAACCATAACCGCCGACCCAGGCGTAATGGGTCCCGCTGTGAGGCACCATGCTGGTGCCGTTGGCCGGGGAGATGATCCCCGTATCGCCCTTCCAGATAAGGGGGGAGGCATTCTCGAAGCCCGTGTTCATCAGCACCTGCGCCTGGACTGACAGGTTCACGGCGTAGTTCGTGCTGGTGGCAGTGCCTCCGGGTGTGGTCACCGTGAGGACGCCGGCGCTTACGGTCGCCGGCGCTGTGGCCCGGATCTGGGTGTTGCTGTCCACGGAGAAGCTGGTGGCCTGGACCCCGTTGAACTGCACCTGACTGGCGCCCACGAAGTTCGTGCCCGTCAGAGTGACGACCGCACCGGAAGAGAGGGTGCCGGGAGTGAAGGAGGCGATGGTCGGCGGCAAGGCTGGATCCACCGTGAAGGTGGGAGAGGTGGTCGACCCGTTGGGGGTGGTGACCTGGATGGTCCCTGTGGTGGCATTGCCAGGAACCACGGCATCGATCTGGGTGGCGCTGGCGACGGAGAAGGAAAACGCCACGTGCCCATTGAAGGAGACCGAAGTCGCGCCCGTGAGGTTGGTCCCCGTGAGGGTCACCGAGGAACCGGCGCTGCCGTGGTTTGGACTGATGGCGCTGATGGTCGGTGTCGCAGGGGCGGGAGGGGTTGCTGAGGACCCTCCCCCGCCTCCGCCACAGGCAACGAGGCCCAGCAGAGCGATGAAGGTCATGCATCGATGAAAGAAGCCCATGGCAGCTCCAGTAAGGTGGCCCTGTGGATCCGAGCCAAAAAGGGCACCCAGAACACCTACCTTAGCCTGACTGGCCCAGCTCCGATGTCTGGCAAACCCTTTACTGGGCGGTGAGGGTACCCACGGTGACCGTGATGCCGGAGATGGTGCCTGTGCCATCAATGACTTGGCACTTGGCCGAATCAGCGCTGAAGGTGATGGCGCCAACGGGCCGAGAGGCCTTGAGGTCGAGGGCCACGCGCAGCACCGGGACGTTCAGCGCCACGGGGCTGCTGATGCCCTTCTGGGCTGCAGCGGCTTGAAGGACGTTGCCGGTGGCCGAGCCCTTCAGGATCAGGGGCGCGGTGCCGAGGGCGAATGCGGTGCCATTCTGAACAAGGGGGACGGGATCGCCGGTGGCCACATTGGCCCAGGTCACCTTGGTGGTGTCTGCGCTGAAGGTGGCTGCGACGCCTGTGCCGGTAATGGCCGCCGGGCCCACGAGCTCCAGGACGAGGTGGGTGGCCGTGGAGAGCGTGGTGTTCTTCTTCAGTTGCCACGTGCCCGAGGTGGGGTCGGTGTAGGCCATGGTGGTGGCGGTGGGAGCGGGAGGCGGTGGCGGTGTGCTGCCGCCTCCTCCGCCGCATGCGAGGAGGAGGGTGAGGGTCACGAGGGAGGCGGCGGAGAGGATCTTGTTCATGAAGGTCATGGTTATCTCCGTCACAAGCCGGCGAGGAGGATGGTGAGGTCAGCATCGTTCACGCTGCCGTCACTGTTCAGGTCGCAGGTCGCGGTGGTGGTGCCGTAGAACTTGGAGAAATAGAGCAGATCGCGAAGGTCCGTGGTGCCGTCCCCGTTCAGGTCCAACGAGGGACCACCGGCAAGGGGCTTCACAGTGAGAACGCCGCAAAGGAAGGAACCGGTATCCGCAGGTCCGAGATCCTGGATTCGGAGCTTCCAGGTGCCGTTGGAGGATTTCCCGTTGAACCGATCCAGCAGCTGGTTCGGGATGTAGATTCCCGTGAGCGGCAGGCTTGCGGAAGTCTGGGTCTGGATGGAGGAAGTACCCAGGTCTGAGAAGGAGGTGTAAGTTCCGCAGGAGGTTCCGAAGGCGGCTCCGGCAGTGCTTCCGGCATTGCCGCCATTGATGAGGCGGGCCAGGGACACGGTGCTGAGATCGGGCGCGACCAAGGTCACATCCAGATCGCCGACCCAGGTGTGGGTCAGGTAGACAGCGATCTGCAGTTCTCCGACATTGCCGGTCACCCCGGAGACCACAAAGGGGATTTCCACGGGAGTTCCCGGTGCCGCGGTGGTGGCATCCGGAATGGCGGTGACGGTGGTGCTGCTGATGGTCACGGCGGTGCCGAGGGCTTGGACGGTGAGGGTGGCCGGGTTGGAGGCCACGGTGCCCGCTCTGCCCGTGACGTCACACGTATACGCGGATCCTGAATCGGATAGGGCGAGGGTGGGCGTGGTGTAGGAAGCGGAGGTGGCGCCGGCGAGGGCGGTGCCGCCCTTCTTCCACTGGTAGGTCAGGGTGCCGCTCCCGGAGGCCACCACGGAGAAGGTGGCCTTATGACCCACGGCGGCAGTCACGCTCGCGGGCTGCGTGGTGAAGGAGACGGGCACCGGAACCATGACGGTGACGTTTGCTACGGCCTTCTGGTTGGTGTCAGCGACACTGGTGGCCGTGACCGTGAATTCGCCGGAGGTATTGCCGGCGGTGAAGACACCACCGGTGGTGATCGTGCCCCCGTTCGTGCTGTAGGTGACGGAACCCCCACCATTCACTGTGCCCAGGAAGGTGGCGGTATCCCCGGTGTAGAAGAAGCCAGTGGCCGGGGTGATGCTGACGGTGCCGGTCACGGGGACGTTGGCCATCTCCCACACGCCACGGCCCCAGGTGGAGACGCGGATGCTGGAACTGTCCGGGGCCACCCAGATGTCGGTGGCCCGGCCCTGGGGCAGGCCAGTGCCGAAGACGCTCCAGGTCGCGCCACCGTCCGTGGTGCGGTAGACGCCTAGCCAGGTGGCCGCATAAACGGTGTTGCCGGTGCCGTCGCCTGGATCCACGGCCAGCTTGGTCACGGGGACATCCGGCAGGCCGGTAGCCGCTGCTGTCCAGGTGCCACCGCCGTTGGTGGACTTGGCCACGCGAACGGCCCCGGCCCCGGGGGCCTCCGAGCAGACGTAAAGGACATTATTGTTCGCCCAAGCAGCATTGGCGTTGTATCCCTGCCAGCCGGTCACCAGGCCGGGGGTGGCCGGAGCCGCGCCGAGGAACACCTCGTTCCAGGAAACCCCGCCATTGGCCGTGAGGAGGAGGTATCCGCTGCTGCCCGCGGCTGCGATGTGCTGCAGATCTGTGGGGCTCGCCCCGATGCCGAAGCTGACGGAGCGGACCGTGCGACCGGCGGTGATGCCGCCCGTTCCGGCGGTGCCGATGGCCGCCCAGCCCGTGGCGTTGCTTTGGTAGATCACGCCGGTCTTGCTGTAAGTGAAGAAGACCTGGCCCGTGGGATCAGCTCCGGCGGGTGGCGTGACGATGGGCGTGACGAAGTTGTAGACGCTCGAACTGCCTGGGGTGGCGAGGCCGGTGGTGAAGGCAATCCAGTTCGTCTGATCCACCACAGGACTGACCGTGGAGCGCCGGATGGCGTTATAGACATAGGAGCTCATGGACACGGCGCTGGCGGTGGTCACATCCTGAGCCCAGCCCACGCCAAAGCCGTCGCCGCCCCGCACCTGGTTGAAGGTGGAGGTCAGGCCGCTGCGGATGCGGGTGCCGTTGTCCTGCAATCCGACAAGGGCGCTACCGGGTACGCCCGGATTGGCGGCCAGGGCGTAGATGAGGTGGTTCACCAGGCCCTTGTTCTTGGTGTCATCCCAGGTGGCGCCGCCATTGTCGCTGACGAAGATGCCGCCATCGGTGCCGAAATACAGCCGGGAGGTGCCACCAAAGTTGGAGTAGGCGGCGCAGTGGAAGTCGGCGTGGATGTAGGGAAGGCCATATTGGGCCAGCCAGTTGCTGGTGAGGGTCCAGGTAGAGCCACCATTGGTGGTCTTGGCTGAACCCAGCTGGCCGCCAAGGTGCACCGTATTCCGGGTGCTGTCCGCTGGATCCACCAGGATCATGTGGTTGTAGAAGGCCTGATCGGCCATCAGATCCATGGTGCCGTTATCGGCGTTTGAATTGGTCGGGACCTTGCTGGTGGTGTTGAGAGCCGTCCAGGTGGAGCCACCATCAGGGGACCGGAAGAGGTCCAACTGGGCTGCACTGTTGGTGCTCGCAGCGAAGGCGTAGACCACGGCGTCGCCCGGCAGACCGATCCCCAGGGTGATGCGACCGGCCCCAGAGATACCCGGAGAAACCAGCGTCCAGGTGGCGCCCTGGTTGGTACTGAGATAGAGGCTTCCGGAGGTTGTGGTCCCACTGGTTGTGGTGACGGCGGCCAACCATCCCGCGCTGGTTTTCGCGAGGCTCCAAACCTTCGCCGCTGCGGGGATGGTGCCCACGGCGGTGTAGGTTGCTCCGGCATCCACCGAGCGATAGAGACCGGTATTGGTCCCCACCAGCACGACGTCCTGGGCCTGGGTGGTGTCCACCTTGAGGTCATAGATCTTGCTGGCAGTGCCCAGCTGAACAGACACGGGCCAAGTGCTGCCGCCATTCGTGGACTTGGCCACGAAACCACCGATGCCGGCGTCGAAGGGATCGCCTGCGCCCACATAGAGGGTGCTGGTGAGACTCCCGAAGGCCATGGAACCGGAAAGGTTGCTGCCGATGAAATCGGTGAGCGGTGTCCACGTGGGCGCGGCGTTGAGGAAGGTCGTGGTCTTCCATAGACCGCCACCGCTGGCCAAGACATAAACCGTGTTGCCGGTCGCATCCGCAGGGTCGGGCAGGATCACGCGCAGGCGGCCGCTATCCACCTTGGTGAGGGTATAGCCGTTCTGGGTGAAGTCGGAGGTGGTGGGCCCCAGGTTCACCCAGGCGCTCCCGTTGACCGCCACGGGCATCTCCGGCCCGCCAGGGGTGCGAAAGATCGAGGGATATTTCGCCCGTTCCTTCTCAGCCTCGCGAAGGAGGTGCTGGGTAAAATCGGCCCCCAGGTCGCCGCCCATGCGCTCGCGGAACCATTCGAGTCGGCCCCAGGCCTCGTCAATCACCTTGGCGTCATCGCCCCGGGTGAAGCGCTTGTAGTTGATTTCGTAGCGCCCCTTATAGGCATCATCCTGGGCCCCCACCGGCAGGGCGAGGATGAGCGAGAGGGCGGTTAGGATGCGGGTGGATGATAGGCCCATGGTGGCTCCAAAGCTTGATCCCGCGAGGTGAAGTGGGGCGTGGCTGATCTCGGGGAATCCACGACTATATTCTCCTTCAGGGTTCAAGGAGACTTACCTTTTCTTAACGTGGCCTGAGGTGGGGATGGGCTTTGGGACAGCCCCTGGATCCGGCAAGTCCGACCCTGGCCAGGGGGCCTGTTGGCCACTTTCGTTGACCCACCCCTACCTGGCCATCTACGCTCAAAGGTTTGGGTCTGCCGCCACCGTGATCGCCCTCCGTCCTGACAATCCGCTGATCGTCCAGAGCGACCGCACGCTGCTCCTTGAGGTGGCGCATCCGGCGTTCGAGCAGGTGCGAGACGAGCTGGCGCGGTTCGCGGAGCTGGTGAAGAGCCCTGAGCACATCCACACCTACCGCATCACCCCTCTGAGTCTCTGGAACGCTTCGGCTTCGGGCGTGGCCTGCGCGGAGATGATCGAGACCCTGAATACCTGGTCGAAATACCCTGTGCCTCAGAACCTGCTGCAGGAGATTGAGGACCACGGCACGCGCTACGGCAAGCTCCGCCTGGTGGCCAAGGGGGATCGGCTGGCCCTGGAGATGGACGACCGAGGCCTCTTCTGGGAGCTGGAGAACCAGAAATCCCTGCAGGGTCTGCTGGCCGAGCCCTACCCGGACGAAACGGGCATCTACCTGAACACGGGCATGCGCGGCGAGGTGAAGCTGCAGCTCATCCGCCTGGGTCATCCCGTGCAGGACATGGCGGGCTACAAGCCCGGGGACCCGCTGCCCTTCGAGCTGGCGACCACCCTGAAGCAGAATGGCAAGCCCTTTGGTTTGCGCCCCTACCAGAAGGCCGCAGTGGATGTGTTCCATGCGGGCGGCGGACCCGACGGCGGCGCCGGTGTGCTGGTCCTGCCCTGCGGGGCCGGCAAGACCGTCATCGCCATCGGCTGTATGGGTAGCCTGCAGACGCACACGCTGGTCCTGACGACCAACGTCACGGCTGTGAAGCAATGGAAGCAGGAGCTGCTCGACAAGACCTCGCTCACCGAGGACCAGGTGGGGCTCTACACCGGCGATACCAAGGAGATCAAGCCCGTCACCATCGCCACCTACCAGATCCTCACCTACCGCCGGAGCAAGGCGGGCCCCTTTGAACACTTCAAGATTTTCGAAGCGGCCAACTGGGGTCTGGTGATCTACGACGAGGTGCACATGCTGCCAGCGCCGATCTTCCGGGCGGTGGCCGAGCTGCAGGCCAAGCGCCGGTTGGGTCTCACCGCCACCCTGGTCCGCGAGGATGGCAAAGAAGAGGACGTCTTCAGCCTGATCGGTCCCAAGCGAGTGGACGTGCCCTGGAAGATGCTGGAGAAGGACGGTTTCATCGCCACGGCCCACTGCCTGGAAATCCGCGTGCCTCTGCCCATGGATGAGCGCATGGACTATGCCGTGGCCGACCAGCGCCAGCGCTTCCGCATCGCCTCGGAGAACAGCCTGAAGATGGCGGTGATGGATGAACTGTTGGCGGGGCATCCCAACGACAACATCCTCATCATCGGGCAGTACCTCGAGCAGCTTCGCCTCATCGGCGAGCGGCTGGGGGTGCCGGTGCTGACCGGGCAAACCCCGGAGAAGGAGCGCGAGGTGCTGTTTCGGCAGTTCCGCGAGGGCGAGCTGCGGGTGCTCATCGTGAGCAAGGTCGCCAATTTCGCCATCGACCTCCCGGATGCCAGCGTGGCCATCCAGGTGAGCGGTACCTTCGGATCCCGCCAGGAAGAGGCTCAACGCCTGGGCCGCATCCTGCGTCCGAAGGGGACTCGGAATGTGAGCTATTTCTACAGCCTCATCAGCCGCGATACCACCGAGCAGGAGTTCGCCCGGAACCGCCAGCTGTTCCTCACGGAGCAGGGCTACCGCTACCTGATCGAAAGCCGCCACTTCGATGAGACCGGCCGCCTCAGCGATCCCATCGTCTGGAAGCGGCTGCTTGAAGAAACCGCAGACTAGGACCTGGTGTCTCAGCTGAGCTGGGGGCCGGGTGAGACGTCTCGGTGCCTGATGGCCACCTCGGGCTAAGGCTGGATCTCCGTCCCGCCGGGCCGGGAGGCCTGGGGCAGGTTCATCTCCATGAGATGGGCCGCTCCACGGCCAGCCCACCGGCCTCGGAGGAGGACTTCCACGATGAGGCACTCCTTGGGAACCCAGGCCGTGCCCACGGGGGCCATTACCTGGTAGGTGCCTTTGGTTCCCAGGGGGCGGACCGGGCCCTCGATGCGCGTGAATCCGGCGGCCCCCTTGCGGATCAACCGACCCCGGCGGAGGGTCTTCACCGCGGCCTCCGAAGCCCGCCACAGGCGGAATTCGGGCACCGCGGCCGAGTTCAGTCCCGTCACGGTGACCTGGGCCTGGAGCCGTGGCTCAAAGGGAGCCGAGCCCGGCGGGGGTTCCTTCCCCGGTCCGGACAGGATGGTCGCGGATTCGACGATGACTTTCAGGGGCGCAGCGGCCCAGGCCGCGACAGAGGTGATCAGGATGAGGGCAATCGAAAGGAGACGCATGCGGCACCCGGATGGTTGTGCCCAAGGATAGCTGTTGGGGCGGGGCACGAAGGGGGATTAAAAGCTTTAGTGTCCCCAGGCGCCCGGGTGCAGCAGCGACTGGGTGCCCAGCCACTGGTCCAGTGGCCAAACGATGAGACCCGCGAGGAGGCCCGCCAGGACATCGTCCAGGACCACGCCCCAGCCGCCGGGCAGGCGCTGGGCCGTGTCCACGATGCCGGGCTTCCAGATGTCGAAGAGGCGGAAGAGCAGGAAGGGCGCCCCAAGGCGCACCGCCCAGAGCAGCCAGGGCTGTGGCTGCGCGGTGACCGTGAACAAGAGAGGCGTCAGGGCGAACCACATCCCGGCCCACTCATCCACCACGATGAAGGACGGATCCTTCTGACCGGTATCTTTCACCACGCGATCCGCAGCCCACGCTGCCAGGAGGGTGAGCACCACCGGGGCCGGCAGCAGAACCCAGGGTCTCACCTCCCCACCGATGGCCCGCGTTCCACCCAGCAGCAATAGCCAAGCCGCCAGTCCTGCAAGGCTCCCCCAGGTGCCCGGGGCGGGTAGCAGGTAGCCGCTGCCGAAGCCCGTGGCGAGCCACCAGGCGATCCGGGGGGCCTTCTTTCCTGAAGACAGAGGCCTGAAGCCTGAGGGCTGATGGTCAGACATGCCTCAGCGCCTCCACGATGCGCAGCTGCGCGGCCTTCAGCCCCGGGAACAGGGCACTCACCTGGATCGTCGCCTGCAAACCGAGGGCCACCAGGGCGTAGACGGCGGGCACGAGGTGGATGTTCAGTTCGTAGCCATGGCTGGTGCCGGGTGGGGCGGGCATCTGGAGGTGCAGGGCGTTCAACCCGGCGCGGAGCAGCAGCGTGGCGGTCAGGCCCAGGACGCTGCCCATGAGCCCCAGGAAGGCGCCTTCCCACTGGAGCAGCACCAGCAATTGCCTGGGCTGGAGGCCCATGGCCCGCAGCACGCCGAACTCGCGCACCCGCTCCATGACGGACATGAGCAGCGTGTTGGCCGTGGCCAGGAGCACCACGAGGAACAGCACCAGGCCCATGAAGCCGAAGATGGCGAAGTAGAGCATCTTCACCTGGCGGTAGAAGGAGGCCAGCTCGAACCAGGGCTTCACGGAGGTCTCTGGCAGCAGAGCCTGGATTCGCGCCTGTTCGGCGGCGGTGTCCTGGGGCCGCCTGAGCACCACGGATAACCGCGATCGGGCTGGACCGGCGTCCAGAAGCTGGCTGGCGGTGGCCAGGCTGACGGTGAGGAACCGGTCGTTCAACTCCCGAAGCCCCAGGTCCTGAAGGCCCGCCACGTCCACATCCACGGCGTTCAGCGCACCATCGCGGGTGGTGGACATCAGGGTGAGGGAGCTGCCGACGGAGGCGCCCAGGGCGCGGGCCAACCCCACGCCGAGGATCACTTCACGGGCCGCCGGATCGGCGGAGATCCACCGGGAGCCTTCGCCACCGGCGGCCTTGGCACCGTCCTTCAAGGCCTCGGCACTGGCCATGTACTTCGGCTCGAGCGCGGGGTCCACGGCCGTGCCGAGAAAGGCCACGCTCCTGGGGCCGCTGGAGAGCAGGCCCATGAACTGGATGCGCGGCAGTACCTCCGCCACGGCCGGATCCTGGCGCAGCCGCGCGGCCAGCGCCTCGCCATCCGGCAGGGCCTTTTCCAGGCTCTGGGCCTCATCGCCCTCCATGGCTCCGGGAGGCATGACTTGGAGATGCCCGAGGCCGCCGCGGATGGCCGCGTCGGAGAGTCCTTGGAAGGTCTGGGCCATGAACCCCCCCGCCAGGCTGAGGGCCAGGAACCCGGCGACGACCACCATCAGCGTCAGCGCCGTACGCCGCCGCTGGCGCAGCAGGTTCCGCAGGGCCAGCCGCGCGAGAATCATGCAAGGTTTCCCACTGAAAGAACCAGGTCCACAGATTTCACAGATTCACACCGATTGAAAATAAAACGGATCAGGCCAGGGAATGGGCGAGTGGGGGCGCGATCAGCGCGCTGAATCGGTGCAATCTGTGGATTCATCTTTTCAGTCCTGTGGCACGAGCCGCCCGTCGGCGAGGCGGAAGACGCGGTGAGCACGTGCGATGACGGAGGGATCGTGGCTGGCGACGACGAAGGTGACGCCACGCTCGGAGGCCAGCTCGGCCATGAGATCCATGAGCGGGCCGCCGTGAGCGTGGTCGAGGCTGGCGGTGGGTTCATCCGCGAGGACCAGCAGGGGATCTGGCGCCAAGGCGCGGGCGATGGCGGCGCGCTGCTGCTGACCGCCGCTGAGTTGACCTGGGCGGTGGTGCCTGCGATCTGCAAGGCCCACGCGAGCCAGGGCGGCTTCAGCGCGGCCCCGGGCGTCTTCCTCGGTCACACCTTGAAGCTGCAAGGGCAGCATCACGTTCTCCAGCGCGGACAGCACTGGCACCAGGTTGAAGGCCTGGAAGACGAAGCCCAGCCGCTTCAGGCGCAGGTCGCAGCGGGCTTTTTCGGGCAGGCCGGATACGGCCTCGCCATCCAGGATGACTTCGCCCTCATCCGGCGTATCCAGCAATCCCGCCAGCTGGAGCAGGGTGGTCTTGCCACTGCCGCTGGGACCGGCCAGCACCGCCAGACACCCCTTCGGAATGTCCAGCGACACGCCAAACACCCCAGCGCGCTCGCCGCCGAGTTCGTAGGCGCGGGTCAGATTCCGAAGTTCCAGCATCGGATCAGTGTAGCCGTGCCCTCAGAACTGGATGACGGATGAAGGTTCCCCTATTCATGCCCTGCTTGGGGATCTGGGTGTCTTTGTGGTGAAAGATCCTTGTCCTTTCGGGTTGAACGCCTATTTGGGAAAGGCCTTCCTGGCCTTGAATCCCGCCTCATAGGCCGCGGTGCTGGCCTCCAGGCCGCCCTCTTCGACTTCGCCGATGAGGTCATAGGCGTGGGCCTTCACGATCCGCACCCGCTGGATGGTGTTTATTTGGGGCGCGCCGTCCACCAGCAGCACGTTGCCGTCGATCTCCGGGGCCTGGCCGGCGTGCCGGCCCTTCACGATGAGGTCGGTTTCCTCGTGGGCGCCTTCCACCAGCACATCGATGACCTGGCCCACCTTCTCCTGGTTCTTCTCCCGGGCGATCTTCTGCTGCAGCTCCAGGATGCGGCGCTTGCGGGCCTCCTTGGTGCGCTTGGGGATCGGATCGCCCGAGGCGTAGGCGGAGGTGCCCTCCTCGGGGCTGTAGGTGAAGACGCCCACATGATCAAAACGGGCTTCCTTCACAAAGGCCTTCAGCTCGTCGAAGGCGGCCTCGTCCTCGCCGGGAAAGCCCACGATGAAGTTCGAGCGGATGGCGATCCCCGGCACAATGCGGCGCACTTTTTCGAGAAGCTTCAGGAAAGAAGCACGGCTGCCGCCCCGGGCCATGGCCTTGAGGATGGCGGCGTCCGCGTGCTGGAGGGGCATGTCCAGGTAGCGCGCACAGTTCGGCGTCTCCGCCATGGCGTGGAGCAGGCCGTCCGTGAGGCGGTTGGGGTAGGCGTAGTGGATGCGGAACCAACGGAGACCGTCCACCTGACCGAGTGCGCGCACCAACTTCTCCAGCGCATCCGGATCGCCGAAGTCGCGACCGTAGTCTGTGGTGTCCTGGCCCACCAGGCTGATCTCCAGCACACCCTGGGCCACGAGGTTCCTGGCCTCGGCCACCACGCTCTCGATGCTGCGGCTGCGCTGGGCACCCCGCAGCTGGGGAATCACGCAGAAGGCGCAGGCGTGATCGCAGCCCTCGCTGATCTTGAGATAGGCGCTGGCCTTGGGTGTGGTGAGCATCCGAGGGCTGGCCTCGGTGTAGAGGTAGTCGGGATTCGGATCCAGCGCGAAGGCCGCGTCCGCGCCGATGATTTCGGCAATCTGCTCGATGTCGCGGGTGCCGAGGCAGGCGTCGATTTCCGGTATGTCGGCCATCAGCTCATCCCGGTACCGCTCCACCAGGCAGCCCGCCACGATGAGCTTCTTGCAGGCGCCCTCCTGCTTCATGGACGCAGCCTGGAGGATGGCTTCGACGCTTTCCTGTTTGGCGGCATCGATGAAGCCGCAGGTATTCACCACCAAGATCTGGGCCTCCTCCAGCACGGGGGTGATCTGGTAGCCCTTCAGGCGCAGATGGCCCAGCATGACCTCGGAATCCACGAGGTTCTTGGGACAGCCCAGGGACATGAATCCGACTTTGGTCAACGGCGCTCCAGCCCCCCCATGGGGTGAACCTCATAGAATACAACGGGCGGCCGATGACGTCAGCAGCGCGTGTTAAACTCAATGCCCCTCCGGATTGCCCATGAAGCTCACCCTCCAGGTTGACGGTGCCCTGCACCCCGTGACCCTCACGGAAGAGGGCGTGACCATCGGTCGGGGCGACCAGGCCACCATCAAGCTTCAGACGAATGCCGTCAGCCGCGTCCACGCAAGGATTTTTCTCAAGGACGGGCAGCCGCACGTCATGGACATGAAGTCGCTCAACGGCACTTCGCTCAACGGGGTGACGTTGACCGGGCCGGCGCCGCTGCATCCTGGCGATACGGTGCTGCTGGGTGAGGCCATGGTGATCTGGCTTGCGGAAGATGGGCTGAGTGCTCCGGTGGCAGGTCTGAACCTGGCCCTGGCCCCCAAGGCGGTGGCCTCTCGGATCTCGCTGGAAGACCGAGCCTTCGATGCCTCTGGCTCGATCCTGGTGCCCCACGCCAGTCTGGAAGCCATGCTGGCCCAGGCCAGCGGCCAGCATCCGGCGGGCGAGGCGGTCACGCTGTTCCAGCGTCTGGCCAGCATGGCCGGCACCCTGCTGCGGGCGGCGGGCTTGGCTGAACTGCTGGAATCCGTGATGGGTCTGGTGACGACCCAGATTCCCTGCCAGCGCGGCTTCATCCTGCTGGCCGACGCAAATGGAGAACTGGTACCAGAGCTGCTCTGGGAGGAGCATCCCGGGCAGCACGCGAACCCCATCAGCCGCACCATCGCCCGCACGGCCATGAAGGACCGGGTGGCCATCCTCACCACGGACGCGCGCATGGATCCCCGCTTCAGCGCGGGGGAAAGCATCAAGATCCATGGCATCACCTCGGCACTCTGCGCGCCGCTCATCGTGGAGGACCAGGCCCTGGGCGTGATCTACCTCGAAACCAGCCTCAACAAGGGCGGCTTCAAGCGCGAGGACGAGCACCTCCTCAGCGCCATGGCGAACTTTGCGGCCGTGGGCATTCAGCGCGAACGCGAGGCCAAATTCCGGCAGCGCCTGGAGCGGTACCACAGCCCGCAGGTGGTGGACCAGATCCTCAAGTCCAGCCAGAACAAGGAGGCGCCCGCACTGCAGGCGCAGCGCTGCGAGATCAGCGTGCTCTTTGCCGATATCTCCGGCTTCACCCGTATGAGCGAGGGCATGGAACCGCTGGTGTTGGCGAGCATCCTGAACCGGACCTTCGAGGCCATGATCGACCAGATCTTCAGCCGTGGCGGGACGCTGGATAAGTACATCGGCGACGCCATCATGGCCTTCTTCGGTGCGCCGAATCCCGATCCTGATCATGCGCGGCACGCAGTTGAAGCCGCCGTGGCCATGCAGGAAGCCCTGTCGGATCTGAACGCGGCGCGGCCCGAGGGCTACCCTGAGCTGAGGATGCGCATCGGCATCAACAGCGGGGAGGCCTTCGCCGGCGACATCGGCTGCGAGAAGCGCATGGACTACACGGTGATGGGCAGCACCGTGAATCTGGCCTCCCGACTGGAAAGCGGTGTGGCGAAGCCTGGCCAGATCGTGGTCGGGCCCCGGACGGCAGAGCTCGTCGGCATGGCTCACCTCCGCCAGCTTGAGGGATTCGCCCTGAAGGGCATCGAGCAGGAGGTGCGGCCCTTCGAGGTGCTCTGGACCCACGATGCACCGACGGCGGTGCACGAACTTAAGTAGACGGTTTCATCCCCTATCCCTCGCCGCCAGGTGCTCTTACACTGGGCTTCATCTTCCACCTTTCCGGGTCGAAACCCGGCAGAACCCGCTCTCGGGAGCCACCCATGAACGACTTCCAGTCCGCCGCACCGGTCAAGGCCCACCGGGGCGTGATGCTCCTGATCTTCGGCATCCTCAGCATCATCTGCTGCTTCATCTTCGGAATCGTTTCCTGGGTCATGGCCAGCGGTGATTTGAAGGCGATGGCGGAAGGGAAAATGGACCCCAGCGGGGAGGGGCTCACCAAGGCGGCAAAGATCCTCGGCATCATCGGCTGCGCTCTGGCGATTCTGTCCATCCTCTGGGTGGTTCTCTTCGGTGGCCTTGCGGCCATGAGTGCACTGGGCGGCCGCTGATCGGTGAATTTCCATTGGGTGCAAGCCCCCCGGGTGCCGCGGCCCCCGGCGTGGGCCGTGATCCTGGTTGGATTTTGGCTGCTGCTGGTGTTGGGGGGCGTCCTGCTGGAATCGCGGGGCGCCTCCCCGCATGAAACCTGCCTACTGCATCGCCTGACAGGCCATCCCTGTCCCACCTGCGGCAGCACCCGGGTGGTGTTGGGCTTCTTCAGCGGGGCCTGGACGGAGGCCTTTCTGATGAACCCGCTGGTCGCTTTCGGCCTGGTCCTGGGCGGCCTGTGGTTCGGGTTCCGGCTGGTCTTTGGCCGCTCGATCCAACTGGACCTGTCCCCGGTTGAACGCCGGCTGGCACTGATCCTTGGCATGGGAGCCCTGCTTGCGAACTGGGTCTGGGTGCTCCGCACTCAAGCCTGATCGGGGCTTTTCACGAAGTCTTTCCACAGCATCGACGGCTGGATGCCGGAGTTCCGCTGGTACTTGCCGGAGTTGTAGCTGTCGTACTCGCCGCTGACGGTGTGGTAGAAGATCTGGCAGATGGCCACGCCGGCGTAGATGCGAACGGGCTGGATGCAGCTGATCTCCAGTGTCCAGTAGCCGCAGAAGCCGATGTCGCCGAAGCCCGCGGTGACATGGACAAAGAGGCCCAGGCGCCCCACGCTGCTGCGCCCTTCCAGCATGGGCACCATGCCGTGGGTCTCGGTGTATTCCTCCGTGCGGCCCAGGTAGAGTGTCCCTGGCTTCAGCAGCAGGCCTTCGGCGGGGATCTTGAGAAACTCGATGCCGTTGGGTTTTGCCATATCGAGTTCTGGTTCGGTGTAGACCGCCAGATCCTCGCCCAGGCGCAGGTTGTAGCTGTTGGGATTCAGCTGGCTGTCCCGCCAGGGATCGATGCGGAGCTTGCCCTGAGCCTTGGCTTCGAGGATCTGCCTGCCCGTGAGGATCATGCCGGTTCCGGTGATCCGCTTCCCATCAGCGGTCGACCTTGATGCAGACCGATTTGCTGATCATATCGCCGACATGCTTGCGCTCACCGCCGAGCACGAGGAGGTAGCCGATGGTGAAGTTCAGGAGATGGCCCACGCGGCGCAGGACTGCGGTGCCGAAATCGATGCGTCCCATCGGATTGTCCTCGGGAACGATGCGCAGCTTCATGGCCTTCTTGCCGAAGGACCCGCCGAACTTGCTCTCGCAATATGGGATGAACAGGAATCCGTAGGCGAGTCCGCCGACGCTCAGCAACGGGAAGATCAGGCAGCCCAGGAAGGGGATGAAGGCCAGGATGAACCCTACGATGTAGAGGGCGATGAAGGGAACCGCGTCAATCAGGACGGCCACCAGCCGCGTGAAGAAATCGCCCCGTTCCCCCGTGGGCAGGGCGTCGTCGGGCATAGAGGGCAGGTAGGCCGCGATGAATGCCGGGATAGGGAGGACGAAGCCGTCGGAGGCTTGAGTGGTCGGGCTGGGC